>NC_016887.1:1238929-1858393 GCF_000284035.1 Nocardia cyriacigeorgica GUH-2
CAGCACCGCACCGCGCGCCGAGACGTATTCGGGTTCGGGGTCGTAGACGATCGGCATCCCGACCAGCGCCTCGAGTTCGTCCCGGATGGTCGGGTTGCGGGTACAACCACCCAGCAGCACCAGCGCGTCCGGCCGCACCCCGGTCTCCTCGCTGAGCTGGCGGACGAACGAGGCCGAATGATGGATGCCGGCCGCGCACAATTCGGCCAGATCGCTGCGGGTGACCACCGCCCGTTCGTCGGTGCCCGGATCCATCGCGGTCACCACCCGCGCACTGCTGAGCGCCTCGCGATGCTTGCGGATGGTCGGCTTGTCGGTGAGCACACCGCCGCGGGCCAGCTGCCAGCGCAGCAGGGCGTCGTAGCCGTCACCGCCGAGCACGGTGCTGCGCCGGGAGGCCAGTACGGCGTCGGTGCGGCAGTCGATATGGGTGATGGTGAGCCCGGAACTGCCCAGGTCGTAGAGGATCGCGGTGCCCGCGTCGGGCAGTGCGCCGGTGAAGCGCAGGTAGCGCAGCTGGGCCAGCGGCTCGTCGACGACGGTGAGTTCGTGACCGCCCGCCGCGGTCCGGATGCTGTCGGCGTGCAGTGAGCACCGGCAGGTCACTGCGATCCGGGTGATCAGCTCGTCGCGCCGCGCGGCGGCCATCCGCATCCTGCGGATGGCCTCGAACACCGCCTCTTCGATCCCCGCACCGGCGCGCCGCGGAACCTGGCATCGGTCGATGGGATCCAGATGGGGTTGGTCGGAGTGGGTGAGCACAGCGCGCGCACCACAGGCACCCGCCGACACCCCGAGGACCAGCACCATGCGGTCCATGGTGGACCACCGGCGCGGCCTTGCCAAGGCGAACGGGCGCGAAATTCGCTACTTGGATGCCGGAACGTTACCCAGCGGACGTCTCGGAGGAGTAATGGACGGTACGGTTTTCGTCGTTTGTGCTACTTGGGCGATTCGCGCGGTTTGTCGTTGTGCGGGTTCACGAATCGGTGGCGTTCCAGCGGGCCGGTTCGTCGCCGGTGTCGAAGTCGCCCGCGGTGTGCCGGAATTCCGCCAGGATCTGCAGCAGGGTGCGCAGCCGGTCGGGCGGCAGCCCGGTACGGGCGAACACCTCGCGATTGAGTCGTTCGGTGGCCTTGGCCACCACTTCTCTTCCCGCGTCGGTGATTTCGATCAGGGTGGCGCGGCGGTCGCTGGGATGCGGTACCCGCACCACCAATCCGGCCGCCTCCAGCCGGTCGACGGTATTGGTGACGCTGGTCGGATGCACCTGCAAGCGGGCGCTGGCCTTGGCCATCGGCAGCGCCCCGGTCTTGCTGAAACTGAGCAGCATGAGCAGCTCGTACCGGGAGAAGGTCAACCCGGTGGGTTTCAACGCCTCGTCCACCCGCGACATCACGATCTGCTGCGCCCGCACCAGCGACGTCACCGCGGCCATGCCGTCGGCCACCGCGCCCCAGCCGTGGCCCACCCATTGCCGGTGGGCCTCCTGGATCGGGTCGAGCGGAAGCGGACGTGACCTGGACATGGACCCGATCATTCCATGTGCCCGCCGCCGGGCCGTCGACCCGCGACCCGCGCCTTGCAATCACGCTGATCGCAACCCTGGGCGCGCCGGTCCCGCCTCGGCACTATCTACAGGTGAGGCGGGCGTGGCTGAGTGGTTCAGGCAACGGTCTGCAAAGCCGTTCACGCGGGTTCGATTCCCGCCGCTCGCTCCAGGCCCGGGTGCGTCGCCCGGCGTCTCGTCCGGTTCCGTCACCGCCGGGCGAGGCGCCGGACGGCGTCAGCGCAGGCCCGAGAAATCACGCGCTACAACGTGATTGCGGTCGGCGAAGGTGCCGAGTGTGTAGTCGGGGAACAGGCCGAAATATTCGCCGCGGGTCATGGTGCTCCAGCGGCGGGCGTGCTCGGTGCGGGTCTTGTAGAAGTTCAGCATGTACCCGCCCTCGTAGATCCGCACCAGGCTGTAGCCGCCCGGATACTCCTTCACCGCCGCCACCTCGAGGAATTCGACCGCGCAGGCCGCGTCCGGGCGGGTGCGCCGGTTGCGGTGGGTATGGCCGCTGTGGTGCAGGAACACTCCCGGCGCGCGCTCGTACAGCGCTTGCAGTTCGGCGCTGTCACGCCGGTTCAGTACGAACCCGGGGCCCGCGGTGTTGGTGAGCCCCGATTCCACGGTGACGGGGTGATGGCCGAACACCAGCGTCGGACGGTCGGGGTCCGCGCGCAGGATCTCGCGCACGTGGTCCAGTTGCGGGCGTTCGATCGTGCCGCCGGAACCGTCGAGTTCGCTGGTCTCGAGGCCGAGCAGGCGCAGTCCGCCGAGATCCTGCTCCACCAGCTGCTGCCGGGGGCCGAATTCCTGTGCCCAGCAATCGAAATGGGTCCCGCTGCCGGGCACCGCCGGGCACGCCCGATAATCGTCGCCGACGTGCGGGCGATCGTGATTGCCGCGCACCGCGAGATAGTCGGCGCCCGCTGTGCCCCATGCGTCGAGGTGCGCCCGCACCCCATGGGTCTCGGCGGGGGTGGCCTCGCTGGTGAGATCTCCGGCCAGCAGCAGCATCCCGGCATCGCGGTCGGGGCGGCGCAGATCGTCGAGCAGCGCCGTCAGCATGACCTCCGGATACGGCGGCAACCCCGGCTCCTGCCGGAAACCGGGCGGCAGATCGCCGACGACGAGCCCGCTGACCTCCTCGCCGTAGTGCACGTCATTGGCCAGCGCCACCGTGCGCAGCAGCCGGCCCGGGGGCGGGACCAGCGTGCTGAATTCGCCCAGCAGCTCGGGACTGTCGGGTAGATGCGTGATCAGATGCGGTGCGGGGACCGCCCGCACACCCTGCGACCAGGCTTCGAATCGGTAGCGCCGGCCCGGCTCCAGGCCGTCGACCTGCGCGTAGTGAAACGGTGTCCGGGTCTGGGCGGCCCACACCGGGACCGGTGCGCGCGGACTGTCGGCGGGAATCAGCCGGACCTCGCCGTCGGTGGCCACCGGCACCAGCCGCCCGGCCGCGTCCGGTGCGCGCGTGGTCCAGGTCAGGATGGCCGACCGATCGGTGACGGTGACGACCTCGAGATCGCCGGCGAGGATCGGATTCGGCTGGGCCGCAACCGAGCCGGGCCACACCGCGCCCATGACGGGCAGCAGTGCGGCCAGGCCGAGGGCGCCCAGAACCCTCCGGCGCGAGGGTCCGCAGCAGCTCACGCGCGGCGGTGGCTCAGTTGTCGTCCGAGCAGATCTTCCACTTGCCGTCTTCCTTGGCAAGGGTTTCGTCGGAGGTGTTCTCCGGTTCGCTGGCGTCCTCACCCGGCATGGTGATGCTGAACTTGCCGGTGACCTTCGCCGTGGCCTTGTCGCCGGTGATGACGACATTGTCGACCTTGTCGATATCGATCGAGAAGGACGCCTTGTCCATCATGTCCTTCTCGCTCTGCGAGGCCTTGTCGAACTCGGCCCGGTCGGCCGCGCACGACAGCTCGGCGGCGGCGATGATGCCGTCGCTTTCCATCGTGTCGTAGAACTCGCGGATCGCGTTCTCGACCTGCTTCTCATCCGAGGCCAGCGGCGTCTTGCCCTGCATGGTCATCACTACGCCGGTGGTGATGCCACCGACCACGACCAGTGCGAGTACCACGAGGCCGATGATCAGGCCGGTCTTCTTCTTCGGCGGCTGCTGGGCCGGGTATCCGCCCGGCTGCTGGAATCCACCCGGCGGCGGGTACTGGCCCGGCTGCTGCCCGTACTGCGGCTGCTGGCCGTACGGCGGGGGCTGCTGCCCGTACGGCTGCTGGCCGTGCGGTGGCTGCTGGCCGTAGGGCGGCTGCTGCCCGTAGGGAGGCTGCTGCCCGTGCGGCGGCTGTCCTGCTGGTGGGTAAGTCATCGTGGTTCGTCCTCCGTTTCCCCCGGGTGTGTCTGGAACAGTACGACACCTGGTAACCGCTGTCCGTGTCCGGCTCGATGAGCCTAGGGACGGATCGGCGGCGGCCCCGCCAGCTCTGGGAAACGCCGACCTCCCCTGTGCACAAGGGTATTCGTGCCCACCGACAGATGCGAGGCCACCCCGGAGGGCGACCACGAGTAAGGCCCCCGACCTGCGCTGTGCTGGTCGGGGGCCTTACTCCGCTGTGCCCTCGGCAGGAATCGAACCTGCGGCCTTCTGCTCCGGAGGCAGACGCTCTATCCCCTGAGCTACGAGGGCGGGGATCGGGCCGGTCGGGGCCGGGAGGGCCGTCCGATCGGGCGGGCAAAGCGTATCGCATCCGTCGGCCGTGTGCCAAAAGCGGTTCAGTTCAGCGGCAGGGGTGCGGCGCCGCGGGCGGCGAGCATTCCCGTCATCAGCTGGGATTCGCCCTGCTGGGTCTGATCCATATTGCCGGCCAGGGTCCGCACGGCCGCGGTCTCGGCGTAGGTGGCCGCGTACTGGATCATCGGCAGCCCGCCCTGGTGGTGGCGCAGCATCAATTGCAGGAACAGCACATCGCCGGCGACACCTTCGGCCTGACGCAGGGCGGACAGCTCCTCGGGGGTCGCCATGCCCGGCATTTCGCGCACGGGGCCCTCGGAGTCATGGCCCGAGCCTGCGCCGTGGCCGCCGGAATGATCGTGGCCGCTGCCGTGCTCGGTCATCCAGCCCATGTAGCCGTCGACGCCGCGCGCGGGTGCACCCCACAGTTGCAGCCAGCCCTGCATCCGCCCGACCTGATTCTGCTGGGTGGTGAGGATGTCGTAGGCCAGCCGGCGCACGTCCTGATCGGTGGACCGGATGAGCGCGACGCCGGCCATCTCCACCGCCTGCGCGTGATGGGCCGACATGTCCTGACTGAACCCGATGTCGACCGCGCTCGGTGACGGCCCGGAATCGCCGTCCAGCGGCTGCCGGGCCAGCACGCCGATGGCGAAACCGAGCACCATCGCCCCGATGACGCCGAGCACCAGCAACGCGGTGCGCTGGCGCCGGAACTGACCGGAGAACCCGGAGTCGCCGCCCCGCTCGTCGTCGGTCCCGGCCTCCGGTTCGCTGCCTCCGGCAACGACGCCGGATTCGTCAGCGGCGACGGATGACCGGTCGGCAGCGTTCTCCTCGGAGTCCTTCGGCAGGTCCGTCGATCCCATCTACTGACCCGCGCCCGGCTGCGCACCCTGTGGAGCGGGCGGAACCGGCGCACCACCGGGCACCGGAGCGCCACCTGGCACCGGCACACCACCCGGCATACCCGGCAGACCACCCGGCAGTCCGGGAACGCCCGGGACGCCCGGCAGCCCACCGGGCATACCGCCGAGCTCGGTCGGGTCCGGCGTGATGCCGCCACCGTCCATCGGCACCGCGTCATCGCCCGGGGGAGTGGGGTCGAACGGCGGCGGGTTCTCGGTGTCGAAGGCGATCGTCGAGCAGTCCGCGCCGACCTCCGGGTAGGCGTAGGAGTTCAGCCGCAGGGCGGTGATGAACTGGCGCACGCGCTTGTCGTCGGGGTTGTCCAGCTTGAGCTGATGACCCCACGATTGCAGCGCGACCGGCGAATCCTGGCCGGGGTAGGGCGACATCATTGTGTACTGCTCGCCCTTGACCTTGCTCGCCAGCGTCTCGATGCCGGCGGCGTCGACCTTGTCCGGGTTGTAGGTGATCCACACCGCGCCGTGCTCGAGCGAGTGCACCGCGTTCTCCACCCGGATCGGCTTGTCGTAGACGATGCCGGTGCACGTGGCCCAGGAGCTGTCGTGCGGTCCGCCGAAGGGCGGGCTCTGGTCGTAGGCCACCCGCTGGTTCGGCTGGATGTGCAGGCCGGCCGGGTAGTCCTTCTTCACCACGCCGTCGATGGCGAGGGAGGGGTCCTGGTTGTCCTCGCTGGGGGTGAACTTCTCCAGTTCGGCCGCCTGCTGGTACTTCGGGACCAGGTTGTAGGCCAGGGCGCCGATCAGCGCGATGATCACGGCGGCCGCTCCGATGGCCAGCCAGGGAATCTGGCGCTGACGTGTACCTTTACCCTTGCCGCTGCCCTTTTTCCGGCCGGGCGCCGCCTTTCCCGCGGCCTTCACGGCCTTGGCCGAAGTGGCGCTGGTCTTGCTCGGCATCGCTGATCGTGCTCTTTCGACGTGGTGGACGGTCGTGTGCGCGGTGCCCGCGTGACCGCGAACACCTGGTGCCCACTCGTGGTGCACACCTGCCCAGACCATAGGATAGAGACTCGTGACTCCAGCTGACCTTGCAGATCTCCTTCACGCGACCGCGGCGAAGGTGCTTGTCGAACGTGGACTGGACCCGGCGGTCCTGCCCGACGAGGTCACCGTGGAGCGTCCCCGTAATCCGGAACACGGCGACTATGCCACGAATCTGGCCATGCGTGTCGCCAAGAAGGCCGGAACCAACCCGCGCGATCTGGCCACCTGGCTCGCCGAGGCGCTCGACGCCACCGACGCCGTCGCCGCGGCCGAGGTCGCCGGTCCGGGCTTCCTCAACATCCGCCTCGCCGCTTCCGCGCAGGGTGCGATCCTCGAGCAGGTGCGCAAGGCCGGTGCGGCCTACGGCACCGCCGACACCCTCGCCGGCACCAAGATCAACCTCGAGTTCGTCTCCGCCAACCCCACCGGTCCGGTGCACCTGGGTGGTACCCGGTGGGCCGCCGTCGGTGACGCGCTCGGCCGCATCCTGGCCGCGCAGGGCGCCGATGTGGTGCGCGAGTACTACTTCAACGATCACGGCGCCCAGATCGACCGGTTCGCCGAATCCCTGGTCGCGGCCGCGACCGGCGCCCCGACCCCGGAGAAGGGCTACGCCGGCGCCTACATCGGCGAGATCGCGGACAAGATCGTCGCCGACCATCCCGGCGTGCTCGATATCGAGCCCGAACTGCGGCTCGAGCGGTTCCGCGCCGAGGGTGTGGAGCTGATGTTCGCCCACATCAAGAAGACGCTGCACGATTTCGGCACCGACTTCGACGTCTACTTCAACGAGAGCTCACTGTTCGCCTCCGGCGCGGTGGACGAGGCGGTCAACACCCTCAAGAACTCCGGCGACCTGTACGAAAAGGACGGCGCCTGGTGGATCGCCAGCTCCGAGTACGGCGACGACCAGGACCGCGTCGTCATCAAGAGCGACGGCAATGCCGCCTACATCGCCGGTGACATCGCCTACTTGCAGAACAAGCGCGCCCGCGGCTTCGATCTGTGCATCTACATGCTCGGCGCCGACCACCACGGCTACATCGGCCGGTTGAAGGCCGCCGCCGCCGCGTTCGGCGACGATCCGGCCACCGTCGAGGTGCTCATCGGCCAGATGGTGAACCTGCTGCGCGACGGCGTCGCGGTGCGGATGAGCAAGCGCGCGGGCACCGTCGTCACCCTCGACGACCTGGTGGAGGCCATCGGCGTCGACGCCGCGCGCTATTCGCTGGTGCGCAGCTCGGTGAATTCGAGCCTGGACATCGACCTGGATCTGTGGACCAAGCAGGACAGCGTCAACCCGGTCTACTACGTGCAGTACGCGCACGCCCGGGCCGCCTCGATCGGCCGCAATGCCGCCGAATTCCCCGAGTACGCCACCGTCGAGCCCGACTTCTCGCTGCTCACCGCCGAGGAGGAGGGCGCGCTCATCCGCACCATCGGCGAATTCCCCCGGGTGGTGGCCAGTGCCGCGAGCCTGCGCGAACCCCATCGGATCGCCCGCTACCTGGAAGAACTGGCCGGGGCCTACCACCCGTTCCAGACCAACAAGTCCCTGCGCGTACTGCCGCTGGGCGACGAACCGGTCTCGCCGACCAACGTCGCCCGCCTCGCCTTGGTAAACGCCACCAAGCAGGTGCTGGCCAATGGCCTTGCCCTGCTCGGCGTCTCCGCACCGGAGCGCATGTGAGCACGCAGCACCAGGTATCGACCGCACCGGCCATGGAGGAAAACACGTGAGCGCCCATCCTGCCGGTCCCCGGCACGCCGAAATCCCGCACGCCCCGAATCTGCCGGAGCGCCCGACCGACCCCAAGCAGCTCATCGAGCTGCCCGCGCATGTGTGGCCGCGTAACGCCACCCGCGGTGAGGACGGCGTGGTGCGCCTGGCCGGAATCCCGGTGACCGAACTCGCGGCCGAATTCGGTACGCCGCTGTTCGTCATCGACGAGGACGATTTCCGTTCCCGCTGCCGCGACATGGTGCGCGCTTTCGGTCCGAACGCCCGCGTGCACTACGCCTCCAAAGCGTTCCTGTGTGGCGAGATCGCGCGCTGGATTCGCGACGAAGGACTGTCGCTGGACGTCTGCTCCGGCGGTGAACTCGCGGTAGCGCTCAACGGCGGCTTCCCGGCCGAGCGAATCGCCTTGCACGGCAACAACAAATCCGTTGCCGAGCTGGAGAAGGCGGTCGAGGTCGGCGTCGGCCATGTGGTGGTGGACTCGCTGATCGAGATCGAACGGCTCGAGGCCGTCGCCGGCCGGGCCGGTGTGGTGCAGGACGTGCTGGTTCGCGTCACGGTCGGCGTGGAAGCCCATACCCACGAATACATTTCGACCGCGCACGAGGACCAGAAGTTCGGCTTCTCCATCGCCGGCGGCGACGCCATGGAAGCGCTGGCACGGGTGTTCGCCGCCGACAACCTGCGCCTGGTCGGCCTGCACAGTCATATCGGTTCGCAGATCTTCGAGATCGACGGTTTCGAGATCGCCGCGCGCCGCATGCTCGGCCTGCTGCGCGATGCCGTCGACAGGTTCGGCGCCGAGCGCACCGCGCAGATCTCCATCCTGGATCTCGGTGGTGGCCTTGGCATTTCATACCTGGAGGCCGACAACCCGCCGCCGCTGGACGAGTTCGCCGCCAACCTGCGCAAGCTGGTCGCGCAGGAGGCCGAGCGGGCCGGGCTGCCCGAACCGGTCATCGCGGTGGAGCCCGGACGGGCGATCGCCGGGCCAGGCACGGTCACCCTCTACGAGGTGGGCACCGTCAAGGACGTCTCGCTCGACGGCGGCCTGCGCCGCCGCTACGTCAGCGTGGACGGCGGGATGAGCGACAACATCCGCCCCGCGCTGTATCAGGCCGACTACGACTGCCGCCTGGTCTCGCGGGCCTCCGACGCCGCGCCGGTGGTCGCTCGTGTGGTCGGAAAGCATTGCGAGAGCGGCGATATCGTCATCCGCGACACCTGGATGCAGGCCGACGCCGGTCCGGGCGATCTGGTGGCGGTGGCGGCGACCGGCGCGTACTGCTATTCGATGTCGAGCCGGTACAACATGCTGACCCGGCCCGCTGTGGTCGCCGTCCGCGATGGACAGGCCCGGCTGCTGCTGCGCCGCGAAACCGTCGCGGACCTGATCGGACTCGAGGTCTGATGTACGACGTGATGAGCGAGGTGGAACCGACATGACCGAGGCAAATGCGGCTGTGGCCGCGAAGAACGGCACCTGGGGTAACGAGCGGCCGATCGGGGTGGCGGTGCTCGGCATGGGCAATGTCGGCACCGAGGTCGTGCGAATCCTCCGGGACCACGCCGATGATCTGCGGTCGCGGGTCGGTGCTCCGGTCGTGCTGCGCGGTGTCGCCGTGCGCGACCTGGACCGCGATCGTGGCGTTCCGGCCGAACTGCTGACCACCGACGCCGAAGCGCTCGTCGCGCGCGCCGATGTCGATCTGGTCGTCGAGGTCATGGGCGGCATCGATCCCGCCCGCGGCCTGATCCTGGCCGCCTTGAACGCCGGCAAGTCGGTGATCTCGGCGAACAAGGCGCTGCTGGCCGATTACACCGGCGAACTCGCCGCCGCCGCCGAACGCAGCCGGGCCGACCTCTACTTCGAGGCCGCTGTCGCCGGCGCCATCCCGGTGGTGCGCCCGCTGATCCAGTCGCTGTCCGGCGACCGGGTGAACAAGGTGGTCGGCATCGTCAACGGCACCACCAACTTCATCCTCTCCGCGATGGACGAGACCGGCGCCGACTACCACGACACCCTCGCCGAGGCGACCCGCCTCGGTTACGCCGAGGCCGACCCCACCGCCGACGTCGAGGGCTTCGACGCCGCCGCCAAGGCCGCGATCCTGGCCTCGCTGGCCTTCCACACCCGGGTCACCGCCGCCGACGTCTACCGCGAGGGCATCTCCAAGATCACCTCCGAGGACCTGGAGACGGCCTCCGCGGTCGGCTGCACGGTGAAGCTGCTCGCCATCTGCGAGCGCGTCCCGGCCGGTCCCGGCGAACCCGGACCCGACGAGGGCGGCAAGGAGCGGGTCTCGGTGCGCGTCTACCCGGCGCTCATCCCACGCGAACACCCGCTGGCCGCGGTCAACGGCGCGTTCAACGCGGTGGTCGTCGAGGCCGAGAACGCCGGCCGGCTGATGTTCTACGGTCAGGGCGCCGGTGGCGCGCCCACCGCGTCGGCCGTGCTCGGTGATCTGGTGATGGCCGCCCGCAACAAGTTCTACGGTGGCCGCGCGCCCGGTGAATCGGTTTATGCTGAGCTGCCGATCGCGCCGATCGGCGATACTCCCACCCGTTACCACGTGAACCTCCAGGTCGCCGACCGCGCCGGCGTGCTGCAAGCGGTCGCGGGCGAGTTCGCCGACCATGGGGTGAGCATCTCGACCGTGCGCCAGGAAGGCCACGGCGAGGGCGCGCGCCTGGTCGTCGTCACCCACCATGCGACGGAGTCGGCCCTCGCGGATACTGTGTCCGCGCTGGCGGAATTGCCGTCCGTCACCTCCGTGACCAGCGTTTTGAGATTGGAAGGCACCGAAGAATGACGACAGCATCGCGAAGCGATTCGGTGAGGGGCGGTGGCCGGGCGACGGGTGGGCGTTCGACAGCCGGAGTCGCCCACCAGACCGGAGTGCACTCCCGGTGGCCGGGCCTGATCACGGCCTACCGCGATCGGCTCGCCGTCGGTGCCGACTGGGAGCCGGTCACCCTCTTCGAGGGCGGCACCCCGCTGGTGCCCGCGACGCATCTGTCCGAGCTGACCGGTTGCGAGGTCTACCTCAAGGTCGAGGGCCTGAACCCGACCGGTTCGTTCAAGGACCGCGGTATGACCATGGCCATCACCGATGCCAAGTACCGCGGCCAGAAGGCCGTGCTGTGCGCCTCCACCGGTAACACCTCGGCCTCGGCGGCGGCCTACGCCACCCGCGCCGGGATGAGCTGCGCGGTGCTGATCCCCGAGGGCAAGATCGCGATGGGCAAGCTGGCCCAGGCCGTCATGCTCGGCGCGAAGGTCATCCAGGTGCAGGGCAACTTCGACGACTGTCTGGAGCTGGCCCGCAAGGTGACCTCCGAGTTCCCGGAGATCGGGCTGGTCAACTCGGTGAACCCGGCCCGCATCGAAGGCCAGAAGACGGCCTCGTTCGAGATCTGCGATGTGCTGGGCAAGGCGCCGGATGTGCACGTGCTTCCGGTCGGTAATGCCGGCAACATCACCGCCTACTGGCGCGGTTACCGCGAATACCAGGCCGACGGCGTCACCAGCTCGCTGCCGCGCATGCTCGGCGTGCAGGCCGCCGGTGCGGCCCCGCTGGTCAACGGTGCCCCGGTGAAGGACCCGGAGACCATCGCCACCGCCATCCGGATCGGCGCCCCGGCCTCGTGGAACAGCGCGGTCGAGGCCAAGGAGCAGTCCGGTGGCGCCTTCCGCGCGGCCACCGACGAGGAGATCCTGGCGGCCTACCGGCTGGTCGCAGCGACCGAGGGCGTGTTCGTCGAACCCGCGTCGGCGGCCAGCGTCGCCGGTCTGCTCGCCGCCCGCAAGGAGGGCTGGCTCGATTCCGGGCTCACCGTGGTGTGCACCGTTACCGGCAACGGGCTCAAGGACCCCGATACCGCGCTGCTGGGAATGCCGCAGGTCCAGGCGATTCCGGTGGACCCGGTCGCGGTCGCCGCCGAACTCGAGCTGGCCTGAGTTGACCGCGCGCGAGAGCCAGGTGATGACCAGGACGCTGCCCGCCGGATTGTCGGTGACCGCGCGGGTTCCGGCGTCCAGCGCCAACCTGGGCCCCGGATTCGATTCGCTCGGTATGGCATTGGGCATCTACGACGAGATCGAGGTGCGCACCACCTCGACCGGTCTCACCATCCGGGTGGAGGGTGAGGGCGCCGACGACGTGCCTTGGGGCCCTTCGCATCTGGTGGTCCGCGCGATCGAGCGCGGCCTGGAGTCGGCCGGGGTCTGGGCCGACGGCCTCGATGTGGTGTGCCGCAACGCGATTCCGCATTCGCGTGGGCTGGGCTCGTCGGCCTCGGCGGTCGTCGGTGGACTGGCCGCCGGTAGCGGTCTCGCGGCGAAGTTCGATCCCGAGCTGCGCATCGACGACGACCGGCTGGTGCAGCTGGCCTCGGAATTCGAAGGGCACCCCGACAATGCCGCGGCCAGCGTGCTCGGCGGCATCGTGGTGTCCTGGTCGGAAACCGACCGCCCCGCCGACGCCGGCCCCGACGGTGCCCCGGTCGACCACCACAATCGCGCCTACCGCGCGGTCCGGTTGACTCCGCATCCGGCGCTGCGCCCGGTGGTGCTGATCCCGGAGGACCGCTCCTCCACCGCGCACACCCGTGGCTTGCTGCCCGAGGTGGTCCCGCACGGTGATGCGGCGTTCAATGTCAGCCGGGCGGCGCTGGCCGTGGTGGCGCTGACCGAGCGTCCGGACCTGCTCATGCCCGCCACCGCCGACCGTCTGCACCAGGCCCAGCGCGCACCCGCACTGCCGCTGACCACCGCCTGGATCGCCCGGTTGCGGGCCGCGGGCATCGCCGCGACGGTGTCCGGCGCCGGCCCGACGATTCTGGCCCTGACCACCGCGGATTTCCCGGCCGAGCTGCGCGAACAGGCCCTGGCCGATGGCCTGCGGGTGGTCGAGCCGGGACTCGCCGAGGGCGTCGGCGTGCACTGACGGCGAGTCCACCTTGCCGAGCCTCACAGTTGCCAGCTATCCTGGGCAAGTCCGTACATCGTGCGCGTCAGACGCCGGTGCTTCATCAGGGCAATCGCTCCAGCAGGCTCCAGGCTCGAGCCTCCAGGCCATGGGGGTGTTGCGGAGCTGCGCAACTGGAATGATCTCTCCCACCTTTTTCATGATCGGTGGCGAAGCCTCCGACTCCGACGGAGCAGGCGATACGGCTACACATCCGAGCCCGGCACAGCGACCGGACTGCGGAACGAACCCTCGACACAGCAGACGGCCTTCGAGGGAAGGAAAGGATCTCCGTGACAGATACGGACCTGCTCGCGACACCCGGGGTGGATTCCAACCCGCAGGCCTCGGGAGACCGCGATAGTGACTCCGGACAGATTTCGAAGATGAGCGAACACACCGACGTCGCACGATCGGGGCTGACTGGAATGTTGTTGCCGCAGTTGCGCGCACTCGCGGGGGAGCTCGGTATCCGAGGGACCTCCGGTATGCGCAAGGGCGATCTGATCGCCGCCATCAAGGAAAATCAGGCAGGCAAGGCGGCGTCCGCGGACAAGCCGGCGCGCGCTTCGGCCAAGTCCGCCACCAAGACCGAGGCGAAGAACGCCGCGACCCGCGCCGAGCAGCCGACGCTGGACGTCGCGCCCGCGCAGGAACCCGCCGCGCAGAACACCGCGCCCGCCAAGGATTCGCAGCCCGCCGCGGCCCCGCAGGCCCCGGCCGGCGACGCCGCCAAGGACGCGCGCGCCAAGTCTTCCGAGAAGAATTCCGCCGACAACGCCGACGCCGCGGCGCCCGCCGCCGAGAACTCCGACGAGTCCGGTCGTGAGCAGGGCCAGCGCGGTCGCGGCAGGCAGCGTCGTGGCCGCGACCAGGCGCGCGGCAACGACCAGGCGCGCGGCAACGCCGGTGGTACCGACACCGCCACCGAGACCCGCACCGACGAGGCCAAGCCGGAGGGCGACGGCGGCGAACGTCGTCGTGACCGTGGCCAGCAGCAGGGCCAGTCCGGTGACCGCGGCCAGAACGCCGGCGGACGCGGCGACAACCGCGGCGGCGACGACGAGGAAGGCGGGCGCGGACGGCGCGGACGCCGGTTCCGTGAGCGCCGGCGCAGCCGCGACCGCGATGGTGGCGGCGGCGAGGCGCGCGAGCTCGAGATCCGCGAGGACGACGTCCTGCAGCCGGTCGCCGGCATCCTCGACGTGCTCGACAACTACGCGTTCGTGCGCACCTCCGGCTACCTGGCCGGCCCGAACGACGTGTACGTCTCGATGAACCTGGTCCGCAAGAACGGCCTGCGCCGCGGTGACGCGATCACCGGTGCGGTGCGCGCCCCGCGTGACGGTGAGCAGTCGAATCAGCGGCAGAAGTTCGATCCGCTGGTCCGTTTGGACACCGTCAACGGCGGTGATGTCGAGGCGGCCAAGCGTCGGCCCGACTTCAACAAGCTCACCCCGCTGTACCCGAACCAGCGGCTGCGCCTGGAAACTCAGCCCAACAAGCTGACCACCCGGGTCATCGACCTGATCATGCCGATCGGTAAGGGCCAGCGCGCGCTGATCGTGTCCCCGCCCAAGGCCGGTAAGACCACGATCATGCAGGACATCGCCAACGCGATCGCGGTCAACAACCCCGAGTGCTACCTGATGGTGGTGCTGGTCGACGAGCGGCCCGAAGAGGTCACCGATATGCAGCGTTCGGTCAAGGGTGAGGTCATCGCCTCCACCTTCGACCGTCCGCCGGCCGATCACACCTCGGTCGCCGAGCTCGCCATCGAGCGGGCCAAGCGCCTGGTGGAGATGGGCAAGGATGTCGTCGTGCTGCTCGACTCGATCACCCGATTGGGCCGCGCCTACAACAACTCCTCGCCGGCTTCGGGCCGAATCCTTTCCGGTGGTGTGGATTCCACCGCGCTGTACCCGCCCAAGCGGTTCCTCGGCGCGGCCCGCAACATCGAGAACGGCGGCTCGCTGACGATCATCGCCACCGCCATGGTGGAGACCGGTTCGACCGGTGACACGGTGATCTTCGAGGAGTTCAAGGGCACCGGTAACGCCGAGCTCAAGCTGGACCGCAAGATCGCCGAGCGGCGGGTGTTCCCGGCGGTCGACGTCGCGCCGTCCGGTACCCGTAAGGACGAACTACTGCTGAGCCCAGACGAGGCCGCGGTGCTGCACAAGCTGCGTCGCGTGCTGTCCGGCCTGGACTCGCATCAGGCGATCGACCTGCTCATCGATCGTTTGAAGAAGAGCAAGAACAACCTGGAGTTCCTCATGCAGGTCTCCAAGACCGCGCCGGGTGCGCTCGACGAATGAGTCGACCGACCGCCGCGCGGCGATGAGCACGGCCTCGAGGGCTCCACTGCGGTGGGGCCCTCGAGCCGTTTGCGGGGCCGCGCGTGGGGTTCGGATCGCGGCGGGGGAGAAGAACACGAGGCCGATGGCGGCGGCACCCGCGATCAGGAAGGCGAGAATCAGCGCGGCGCCGTCGAACGAGGAGCGTCGCGCGGTTGCCGTGAGGGCGGTGTCGGATGCTGGTGCGGGCTGTCGTTGCTGGTCCACGGGGTGGACCGGGGCCTGGATCTCCGTCGTGAAACCCGATGCCGAGGGCAGGTCCGGTCCCGCCGACGACGACGGAGAGTCCATACCACCCGGCGCGGCGAACCATCCCGCCGCGACAGCCACGACCAGTGCGACCAGCACCGCGAAGGCCACACGGTTGTTCATCCGGCTGTTCAAAGGATTCTCCTTTCCATGTCTCGGCACGCCGACGTGCATCGGATTCCAACACTATGAACGGAGCTGTTCGTATTCTTGAGTAGCCGACTACCCGACTTCAGGGTTCCTCGAGTGCGGCCGGTGCGCGTCCCCCCAGTTCCTGGGGCGATAGCGAAGGGGGATTACTCGCCGGGGAACAACCGGGCTCGCGGGGGCGTTCGTACACGTGTCGGTGCATCTGGCATACTGGATCGCCGTGCGTCCGCGCTGTTCGCGGACAATCCCGCCTAGTCGGCTCCGGTTCACGTTCGACGCTGTCCGCGCGAGCGACCCGGCGCCATTTTCGAGAGGACACCCATGAAGGCAGGAATCCACCCGACCTACGTCGACACCACCGTCGTCTGCGGTTGCGGCAATACGTTCCAGACCCGGTCCACCAAGGAATCCGGGCACATCACCGTCGAGGTCTGCTCGCAGTGCCACCCGTTCTACACCGGCAAGCAGAAGATCCTGGACACCGGCGGCCGCGTGGCCCGCTTCGAGGCCCGCTACGGCAAGCGCGCCGAGAAGAAGGCCGACTCCAAGTAGCTTCCTCGCCGACGCCCGGTCCTGCCCCGCAGGCCCGGGCGTCGGTGTTTTCTCGGCCCGACCACCGATACCGAACACGCACGAGAGGAAGCCGACCGTGACCCAGCCGTCCGCGATCGACGACATCCTGGCCGAGTACGCGGGCTTGGAGACCCAGCTCGCCGATCCGGCGCTGCACAACGACGCGGGTGCGGCCCGCCGCGTCGGTAAGCGGTTCGCCGAGCTCGCGCCGGTGATGTCGACCTACCGCAAGCTCAGCGCCGCCCGCGACGATCTGGCCGCCGCCCGCGAGCTGGCCGCCGACGACGCGGCCTTCGCCGCCGAAGTGCCCGAGCTGGAGCAGCAGGTGAGCGAGCTGGAACAGGCGTTGACCGACCTGCTGGCCCCGCGCGACCCGCACGACGGCGACGACGTGGTGCTCGAGGTCAAGTCCGGTGAAGGCGGCGAGGAGTCCGCACTGTTCGCCGCGGACCTGGCGCGCATGTACGTGCGCTACGCCGAACGGCACGGCTGGAAGGTCGAGATCCTCGATGCCACCTACTCCGACCTGGGTGGATACAAGGAAGCCACGCTGTCGATCAAGAGCCGCGACGCCGCCCGCGACGGCGTCTGGTCGCGGTTCAAGTTCGAGGGCGGCGTGCACCGGGTGCAGCGGGTGCCGGTGACCGAATCGCAGGGCCGGGTGCACACCTCCGCGGCCGGCGTGCTGATCTACCCCGAGCCCGACGAGGTCGAGCAGGTGCAGATCGACGAAACCGATCTGCGCATCGACGTCTACCGCTCTTCCGGTAAGGGCGGCCAGGGCGTCAACACCACCGACTCCGCCGTTCGCATCACCCATCTGCCCTCCGGCATCGTGGTGACCTGCCAGAACGAGCGGTCCCAGTTGCAGAACAAGGCCCGCGCCATGCAGGTGCTGGCCGCACGACTGCAAGCGCTGGCCGAGGAGCAGGCCGAACAGGAGGCCGCGGCCGGCCGCGCCAGCCAGATCCGCACCGTGGACCGCTCCGAGCGCATCCGCACCTACAACTTCCCGGAGAACCGCATCGCCGACCACCGCATCGGCTTCAAGGCACACAACCTGGACGCGGTGCTCGACGGCGATATGGACGCCCTGCTCGACGCGCTCGGCAAGGCCGACCGCGAAGCCCGCATGGCCGCGGAGTGATGGGCAGGTGCTTGCCCGGCATGATCGGCGAGCGCCAGGCGGGCCACGGTGACCACGCAGGGTGATCCGGTGCGGCGAAGAGTTCCCGCCATGACCCGTCATCGGGCAGAGTCGAGGCCATGACCCGCACACCGTTGCGGCCCGTGCTCGCCGAGGCCGTCGAAACGCTGCAGGCCGCGGGCGTGCCGAGCCCGCGCGCGGACGCCGAACAGCTGGCCGCCCATGTCCTCGGCGTCCCGCGTTCCCGGCTGCTGCTCGCTCCGCTGCTCACGCCCGAACAGCTCGCCGGCCTGCACGAGCTGGTGCGGCGGCGAGCGCAGCGAATCCCGTTGCAGCACTTGATCGGCCACGCCTCGATGGGCCGGATCGACCTCGAGGTCGGCCCCGGCGTCTTCATCCCGCGCCCGGAGACCGAGCTGGTGTTCGCGTGGGCGCTGGCCCACCTCGAGGCCGTGCGTCACGATCACCCGCCCGTCGTGGTGGATCTCTGCACGGGTTCGGGCGCGCTCGCGCTCGCCATCGCGCACGCCCGCCCCGACGCAGACGTGCGCGCGGTCGAACTCGATCCGGACGCCCTGACGTGGGCCCGGCACAACGCCGACCTGCGGATCGCGGCCGGCGACACCCCGATCACCCTCTACGCCGACGACGCCACCGACCCCGCGCTGCTCACCGAGCTGAACGGCCGGGCCGACATCGTGGTGTCCAATCCGCCCTACATCCCCGTCGGCGCCGAACTCGACCCCGAGGTCGCCGACCACGATCCGCACCGGGCCCTGTTCGGCGGCGCCGACGGCCTCGACGTCATCCGCGGGCTGATACCGACCGTCGCCCGTCTGCTGCGCCCCGGCGGCGGCACCGCCATCGAACACGACGACTCCAATGGCTCTCAGCTGGCGGCTCTGCTCGCCGAAACCGGCGCGTTCACCGAGATCACCGAGCATTCCGATCTGGCGGGTAAACCACGGTTCGTGGCCGCGGTACGCACCTGACCCTGATCCGCGTCGGTGCCGGGTTTACCAGGTATCCAGGGGTCCTGGTTTGCCCGTGGCGCGTGGCGAATTCGCGTTCTACCCGGGGGCCGACGGCGCCGCGACGCCCGCGTGACAGGATGGGGCCCGTGAGTACCGTCTACGACTGCGCGGATCCCGACTCGCGCGCCGCCGGACTGTCCGCCGCGACCAGCGCCCTGAAGTCCGGGCGGCTCGTCGTCATGCCCACCGACACGCTCTACGGCATAGCCGCCGACGCGTTCGACAGTCAGGCGGTGGCCGAGCTGCTCGCCGCCAAACGACGTGGGCGCGATATGCCGGTGCCGGTGCTCGTCGGTTCCTGGCACACCATCGACGGCCTGGTGTTCTCGGTGCGTCCGCAGGCCCGCGACCTGATCCAGGCGTTCTGGCCCGGCGGGCTGAGTCTGGTTGTGCAGCAGGCGCCTTCGCTGGCCTGGGACCTCGGCGACACCAGGGGCACGGTGATGCTGCGGATGCCGCTGCATCCGGTCGCGCTGGAGTTGCTGCGCGGCGTCGGCCCGCTGGCGGTGTCGAGCGCCAACGTCTCCGGACAGCCGCCCGCCACCACCGCCGCCGAAGCGCGTGCCCAGCTGGGCGAGCACGTCGGGGTGTACCTCGACGGCGGGCCCGCCGAGCACGCGATCGCCTCGACCATCGTCGATCTGACCGCCGATCAGCCGCGCATCCTGCGCGAGGGCGCGGTCTCGATCGCCGATATCGCCGAGGTGCTCGGGATGGCGCCCGAGGCGCTGTCGGGCCCCGCTACCCGGTGACCGGATGATCGATCGGATGAGCGGGCGGTATCGCGAGTGATCGCGGTACACGCATTGGGAAGTTCCGGTGCCGTCGTCCCGCTGCGCGAGCTGCTGCTGGTGCTGCTGGTTTCCACCGTGGTGACCTTCCTGGCCACCGGCGGGATCCGGGTGCTGGCCATCGGTTTCGGCGCCGTCGCGGTCCCGCGCGAACGCGATGTGCACGTCAAGCCGATCCCGCGGATGGGCGGGGTCGGCATGTACCTGGGCGTGGTCGCCGCGGTGCTGTTCGCCCATCAGCTGCCCGCGCTGCGCCGTGGCTTCGACTACCGGCCCGATATCGCCGCGGTGCTGGTCGCGGCGACGATCATCGTCGCGGTCGGCATCGTCGACGACCGCTGGGGTCTGGACGCGCTCACCAAATTCGCGGGTCAGGTCACCGCCGCGGGCGTGATGGCGGTGATGGGGCTCAGCTGGTACGTCATCTACAACCCGTTCAACAACGAGACCGTGGTGCTGGACGGCTTGCAGAGCGCCCTGGTGACGGTCGCGGTCGCGGTGACGCTGATCAACGCGATGAACTTCGTCGACGGCCTCGACGGCCTGGCCGCGGGCCTGGGCCTGATCTCCTCGATCGCGGTCTTCGCCTTCTCGGTGGGTCTGCTCACCGAACAGGGCGGTTCGGTCGATACCTACCCGCCGGCGCTGCTGGCCGCCGCGCTGGCCGGCGCCTGCCTCGGCTTCCTGCCGCACAATTTCTCACCGGCCCGGATCTTCATGGGCGATTCCGGCTCGATGCTGATCGGGCTGGTGCTGGCCGCGGTCTCGACCAGCGCGTCCGGGCGCATCCCGCTCACCGGCTACGGTCCGCGCGACATCGTCGGCCTGCTCTCGCCGCTGCTGCTGGTCGGCGCGGTGATGTTCATCCCGGTGCTCGACCTGCTGCTGGCCATCGTGCGCCGGGTGCGCGCCGGCGTCAGCTTCTCCACCCCGGACAAAATGCACCTGCATCACCGGCTGCTCCAGATCGGTCATTCGCAGCGGCGTGTGGTCCTGCTCATCTATTTGTGGGTCGGTGTGCTGGCCTTCGGCGCGGTCGGCACCTCCCTGATGGACCGGCGCGTCGTGGTGCTGCTGATGGCGGGCGGACTGGTGTTCGCCCTGGTCGCGACGGCGGTTCCGGGGCTGCGCCGCGAACGCGCGGCCGCCGCCGAACACGCCGAGCATCCCGGCGAGCCGCCCGAGGCCGCCGGATGAGGGCATCGGCGCAGGACAACCGGCACGGGTAGAGTGCGGCTCGTGAGTTCGACACCGTACACAGACCCCGGCCCCGACGCTCCGCTACGCGCCGCGCTGCGCTACGGCCTGGTCGGGCTGGTCGTGCTGACCGTGCTCGCAGTGGCGATCGCGGGTGCGGTCTCGGGCGTCGCCGGCGTCTGGGGCGCGCTGCTGGGCGCAGCGATCGGCGGCGGGTTCATCCTGACCACCGCCGCGGTGGTGCTCTTCGGCGCGAAACTGCCCCCGACCACGGCCGGACTGGTGATGCTGGTCAGCTGGGCGGGCAAGCTGCTGGTGGCCATGGTGGTGATCGCGATCTTGAATCAATTCGATTTCTACGACCGCGTCGCGCTGTTCCTCACCGTCATCGGAGCGCTGGTCATCGTGCTCGGCGCGGAGACGTACGGCGTTCTGCGACAGAAGGTTCCGTACGTGACGGTGCCCGATCGCGACGCTGGTCCAGGTACCGATCGGTAACAAATCGCACCCAGCTACACGCTGTCGTAGATAACTTGGTAAAGTCTTGGTAAGCAAGCGACCAGCGGGGGGATCACCACGATCCCGCCAGGTGACGCTATGCTACTGCCGTGCCGGGCTCCGTTCCGGTTCTGCATGTCGACGATGTCGCCGACACACGTACAGACGCCCGAGCGGGAATGCCGCGCAGCTGCTGACGAACTTCGAGCCGACCTGAGTCGACCCACATTGATCGTCAATGTCCGATCGAACCGCGGGAACGACCGAACCCGCGGCCCGAACACGGGAGAGAACGCTGAGCGTCACCACTTTGGCCGCGGAATTTCACGCGCCATCGCTAACCGACTTTTTCCCTCCGGCGGTGCTGTTCGAGGGAACGCCGTTCGAACTCGATCGCTTGATGCTCATTCGCATCCTGATGTCGGCGGTCCTGATCGGCCTCATGGCACTGGCCTTCCGTTCGCCCCGCATCGTTCCGCGCGGCTTGCAGAATGTCGCCGAGATCGGTCTGGTCTTCGTCAAAGAGCAGATCTGCGAAGAGGTCCTCGGTAAGGAAACCGGCCGCAAGTATTTCCCGCTGATCGCGACGATCTTCTTCACGGTTCTTTTCCTGAATTTCTCCAGCATCGTCCCGTTCTTGAATATCTCCTCGAACGCGCGGATCGGTATGCCGCTGGTGCTGGCCGTCATCGCCTACATCGCGTTCAACTACGTCGGCATCAAGAAGTACGGCTTCTTCAAGTACATGCGCAGCAGCATCGTGGTGCCGAACGTGCCGCCCGCGCTGCATGTGCTGCTGATTCCGATCGAATTCGTCTCGACCTTCATCCTGCGTCCGTTCACGCTGACCGTCCGACTCATGGCCAACATGCTGGCCGGTCACATCATGCTGGTGCTGTTCTTCAGCTCCACCTGGTTCTTCCTGTTCGACGCCGCGAACTGGATGAAGGTGTTCTCGCCGTTCTCGCTGCTGGCGGGAATCGGGTTCACGATGTTCGAGATGTTGGTCATCTTCCTGCAGGCCTATGTGTTTGCACTGCTGACCGCCGTGTACATCGGCCTGGCCGAGCACGCAGATTCCCACTGACCGCACTACAAATCACTGGAGACCTGCTACACCACGCCGACCGGCGGGTGAGCAACAGAAAGGGAAAGAAGACTCATGAGCCTCTCGTACCTGGCCCAGGAAGCTGCCAACGAGTCGACGCTGAAGGGCCTCGGCGCCGTCGGCTACGGCCTGGCCGCCATCGGCCCGGGCATCGGCGTCGGCATCGTCGTCGGTAAGGCGATCGAGGGTATCGCCCGCCAGCCCGAGCTGCAGGGCACCATCCGTACCAACATGTTCCTCGGTATCGCGTTCACCGAGGCGCTGGCCCTGATCGGCCTCGTCGCCGGCTTCATCTTCTGATTCCGATGAACGCGATTTCTTTGCTCGCAGAGGAGAGTTCGGAGGACATCAATCCTCTGATCCCCGAAACGTACGACATCGTCTGGTCGATCGTCTGTGTCGCGGTTATCGCGGTGCTGTTCTACAAGTTCGTCGTCCCGCGCCTGACCAAGGTGCTCGACGAGCGCAGCGAGAAGATCGAAGGCGGTATCGCCAAGGCCGAGGCCGCGCAGGAAGAGGCACAGCAGACGCTGGCGCAGTACCAGCAGCAGCTGGCCGACGCCCGCCTCGAGGCCGCGCGCATCCGTGAGGACGCGCGCACCCAGGGCCAGCAGATCCTGGCGCAGATGCGCACGGAGGCCCAGGCCGAAAGCGACCGGATCGTGGCCGCGGGCCACGCCCAGCTGGAAGCCCAGCGCCAGCAGATCCTCACCGAACTGCGCTCCGAGGTCGGCCGCACCGCGGTGGACTTGGCCGAGAAGGTCATCGGACAGTCGGTTTCGGACGAGGCCAAGCAGGCGGCGTCGATCGAGAAGTTCCTCAGCGAACTCGACGACACCGACGCCGGCATCGGGGTCGGAAGGTAACGACGCGAAAGTGAGAAGCATGTACGCAGCGAGCCGCGAGGCCAGCTCCCGTTCGCGGGAGGCGCTTCGGGCCGCTCTGACCGGAAGCGACAGTGTTGCCGCGACGACGGGCTCGGAACTGTTCGCCGTTGTCGCCGTGCTGGACAGCCAGCGTTCGCTGCGTGTTGCGCTCGCGGACGTGTCGGTGCCCGGTTCGGCGCGTGCCGAACTGAGCGAGCGGGTCTTCGGCGGCAAGGTCAGCCCCGCCACCTTGGCGGTGCTGACCACCGCGGTGGCCCAGGACTGGTCCCGCACCGCCGACCTGGTCGACACCCTCGAGTTGCTCGGCCAGGAGGCACTGCTGGAGTCGGCCGCCGACAGCGGCCGGCTCGACGCGGTCGAGGACGAGCTGTTCCGGCTCGGCCGGATCATCGCCGACAACCCCGACCTGGAGCAGGCTCTGTCGGATCGCGCGAAGCCGGCCTCGGCGCGGCGTGACCTGATCACCCGCCTGCTGACCGGCAAGGCCGAGCCCATCACCGTCACGCTCGCCGAGCAGACGGTGATCCGGCAGCAGACCGGCCTCGGCGCGGCCTTCGACGAGTTGTCCGACCTGGCAGCGTCGCGACGCGACCAGATCGTCGCGCACGTGCGGGCCGCGATCGCCCTGACGCCGCAGCAGAAGGAGCGGCTGGCCGCTTCGTTGCAGCGCATCTACGGCAAGCCGGTCACGGTGCACGTGCAGGTCGACGCGAGTCTGCTGAGCGGGCTCGTCGTGCGCGTCGGTGACGACGTGATCGACGGCAGCGCCGTGGGCCGACTGGAGCGGCTGCGCCGCGAACTGGCGTAACCCGCCACACCCCCCGACATTCGAGACCAGACAGCGAGAGCAGGAAGAACATGGCGGAGCTGACGATCTCCTCCGACGAGATCCGTAGCGCGATCGAGAGCTACACCCAGAGCTACACCCCCGAGACCTCCATCGAAGAAGTCGGTGTGGTCACCGATACCAGTGACGGCATCGCGCACGTCTCCGGCCTGCCCTCGGCAATGGCCAACGAGCTGCTCGAGTTCCCGGGCGGCGTGCTCGGTGTGGCGCTGAACCTCGAGGACCGCGAGATCGGTGCGGTCATCCTCGGCGAGTTCGCCGATATCGAAGAGGGCCAGCAGGTCCGCCGCACCGGCGACGTGCTCTCGGTCCCGGTCGGCGACAAGTTCCTCGGCCGCGTGGTCAACCCGCTCGGTCAGCCGATCGACGGCCTCGGTGAGATCGAGGCCGACGAGCGCCGTGTGCTCGAGCTGCAGGCCGCGACCGTGCTGGAGCGCCAGCCGGTCGAGGAGCCGATGGCCACCGGCATCACCGCCATCGACGCCCTGACCGCGATCGGCCGTGGCCAGCGTCAGCTGGTCATCGGTGACCGCAAGACCGGCAAGACCGCGGTCTGCATCGACGCGATCCTGAACCAGAAGGCGAACTGGGAGTCCGGCGACCCCAAGAAGCAGATGCGCTGCATCTACGTCGCCATCGGCCAGAAGGGTTCCACCATCGCGGGCGTGAAGGCCGCGCTGGAGGAGCACGGCGCGATGGAGTACACCACCATCGTCGCGGCCCCGGCCTCCGACTCCGCCGGCTTCAAGTGGCTGGCCCCCTACACCGGCTCGGCCATCGGCCAGCACTGGATGTACCAGGGCAAGCACGTGCTGATCGTGTTCGACGACCTGACCAAGCAGGCCGAGGCCTACCGCGCCATCTCGCTGCTGCTGCGTCGCCCGCCGGGCCGCGAGGCCTACCCCGGTGACGTCTTCTACCTGCACTCGCGTCTGCTGGAGCGTTGCGCGAAGCTGTCCGACGAGATGGGTGCGGGTTCGATGACCGGTCTGCCGATCATCGAGACCAAGGCCAACGACGTCTCGGCGTTCATCCCGACCAACGTCATCTCCATCACCGACGGCCAGGTCTTCCTCGAGTCCGACCTGTTCAACAAGGGTGTCCGCCCGGCGATCAACGTCGGTACCTCGGTCTCCCGTGTCGGTGGCGCCGCCCAGACCAAGGCCATGAAGAAGGTCGCCGGTTCGCTGCGTCTGGAAATGGCGCAGTACCGCGAGCTGGAGGCGTTCTCCGCCTTCGCCTCCGACCTGGACGCGGCCTCGCTGGCTCAGCTCGAGCGCGGTGCCCGCTGGGTCGAGCTGCTCAAGCAGGACCAGTACTCCCCGGTCGCGGTCGAGGATCAGATCGTCTCGATCTACCTGGTCGACGCCGGCTACTACGACTCGGTTCCGGTCGCCGACATCCGCCGCTTCAACAGCGAGCTGCTCGAGGACCTGCACCGCAGCGTCCCCGAGGCCTTCGACGCGCTGCAGGGTGGCGCCAAGCCGCTCGACGGCGACGCGGCCGAGCAGATCAAGGCGGCCACCGACAAGTTCAAGCAGGGCTTCCTCGCTTCCGACGGCAGCCGTGTGGTGAACGAGGCCGCCGCCGGCGAGCTGGACCACGAAGAGGTCGAGTCGCTGTCGGTCACCCGCAAGCACGTCGAGAAGTAAGTCGGGCGACGACCAATGCGTTATTCGATTCTTCTGGCGAATGAAGGGAGTGTGACCGATGGCAAGTTTGCGTGAATTGCGCTCCCGCATTCGTGGTGTGAATTCGATCAAGAAGATCACCAAGGCCCAGGAGCTGATCGCGACCTCGCGCATCTCCAAGGCCCAGGCCAGGGTCGCGGCCGCCAAGCCATACGCGGAGGAGATCACCAAGGTCCTCGGCGAGCTGGCGAGCGCGTCGAAGAACCTGTCGCATCCGTTGCTGACCGAGCGTGCCAACGCACGCCGGGCCGCGGTGCTGGTGATCACCAGTGACAGCGGCATGTGTGGTGGCTACAACTCGAACGTGCTCAAGCGCGCCGAGGAACTGATGACCACCCTGCGCGGCGAGGGCAAGGAGCCGGTGCTGTACGTGATGGGCAACAAGGGCCTCACGTACTACACCTTCCGCAACCGCCCGTTCGTGTCGGCCTGGACCGGCTTCTCGCAGCAGCCGAAGTACACCGATGCTTCGGCGGCCTGCCGCCACCTGGTCGACGCCTTCATGGCGGGCGCCGACGGTACCGTGCCGCATCCCAACGGGACCGGCGATATCTCGGGTGTCGACGAACTGCACATCGTGTACACGCGTTTCGTGTCGATGTTGACCCAGACCCCTGAGGTGCGCCGGCTGGCGCCGATCCAGGTGAGCTTCGTCGACGAGAACTTCGACATGGGCGAGGACTCGTTCAGCGATTCGGCCACCGCCGAACCGCAGGCGCAGTACGAATTCGAGCCCGACGCCGATGTGCTGCTGGCGGCCCTGCTGCCGAAGTACGTCAATACGCGTATCTACGCGTCGTTGCTCGAGGCAGCGGCATCCGAGTCCGCGGCTCGGCGCACCGCAATGAAGGCGGCCACCGATAACGCCAACGAATTGGCCAGCGTGCTGCAGCGCGAAGCCAACTCGGTGCGTCAGGCCCAGATCACGCAGGAAATCAGCGAAATCGTCGGCGGCGTGAACGCGCTGGCGTCGAGCTCGGACCGCGACTAAAAGCGCAGGAAGAGAACCAATCCAAATGACCGCAGCTGTCACACAAGACAACTCGAGCCGGACCGGCGCTGCTGTAGGCCGCGTCATCCGGGTCATCGGCCCCGTCGTGGACGTCGAGTTCCCGCGTGGTGCCATCCCCGAGCTGTTCAACGCTCTGCACGCCGAGATCACCCTGTCCTCGGTGGCCAAGACCCTGACCCTCGAGGTCGCCCAGCACCTCGGTGACAACATCGTGCGCACCATCTCGATGCAGCCCACCGACGGCCTGGTCCGTGGCGCCGACGTCACCGACACCGGCAAGCCGATCTCGGTGCCGGTCGGCGACGTCGTCAAGGGGCACGTGTTCAACGCCCTCGGTGACTGCCTCGACAGCCCGGGCCTGGGCCGCGACGGCGAGAACTGGGGCATCCACCGCAAGCCGCCGAGCTTCGACCAGCTCGAGGGTAAGACCGAGATCCTGGAGACCGGTGTCAAGGTCCTCGACCTGCTGACCCCGTACGTCAAGGGCGGCAAGATCGGTCTGTTCGGTGGTGCCGGTGTCGGTAAGACCGTTCTGATCCAGGAGATGATCACCCGTATCGCGCGTGAGTTCTCCGGTACGTCGGTGTTCGCCGGCGTCGGTGAGCGCACCCGTGAGGGCACCGACCTGCGCCTGGAAATGGAAGAGATGGGCGTCCTCCAGGACACCGCCCTGGTCTTCGGCCAGATGGACGAGCCGCCGGGCACCCGTATGCGCGTCGCCCTCTCGGCCCTGACCATGGCCGAGTACTTCCGCGACGTGCAGCACCAGGACGTGCTGCTGTTCATCGACAACATCTTCCGGTTCACCCAGGCCGGTTCCGAGGTCTCGACCCTGCTGGGTCGTATGCCTTCCGCCGTGGGTTACCAGCCGACGCTGGCCGACGAGATGGGTGAGCTCCAGGAGCGCATCACCTCGACCCGTGGTCGTTCGATCACCTCGCTGCAGGCGATCTACGTTCCCGCCGACGACTACACCGACCCGGCGCCGGCGACCACCTTCGCCCACCTGGACGCGACGACCGAGCTTTCCCGCCCGATCTCGCAGAAGGGCATCTACCCGGCCGTCGACCCGCTGACCTCGACCTCTCGTATTCTCGAGGCCTCGATCGTCGGTGAGCGGCACTTCGCGGTGGCCAACGAGGTCAAGCGCATCCTGCAGAAGTACAAGGAACTGCAGGACATCATCGCCATCCTCGGTATGGACGAGCTCTCCGAAGAGGACAAGGTCCTCGTCGGCCGCGCCCGTCGCCTGGAGAAGTTCCTGGGTCAGAACTTCATCGTCGCCGAGAAGTTCACCGGTCAGCCCGGTTCGGTGGTTCCGCTGGAGCAGACCATCGACGACTTCGACCGCGTGTGCAAGGGCGAGTTCGACCACTACCCGGAGCAGGCGTTCAACTCCTGCGGTGGTCTCGACGACGTCGAGGCGGCCGCCAAGAAGATCGCCGGAAAGTAGTCACCGATGGCCGATATGTCAGTTGATCTCGTCGCCGTCGAACGGCTGCTCTGGTCCGGCCGGGCGTCGTTCGTCAGCGCGCAGACCACCGAAGGCCAGATCGGCATCATGGCAGGCCATGAGCCGCTGCTCGGCCAGCTGGTCGAGGGCGGCACGGTGACCATCGTCGATACCGACGGTCAGCGCATCGTCGCGGCGGTGCACGGCGGGTTCTTCTCGGTCACCGCCGACTCGGTCCGGGTGCTGGCCGAGTCCGCCGAGTTCGCCGGCGAGGTCGATATCGAAGCGGCCCGCCGGGTGCTCGCCGAAGCGACGGCTTCCGACGAAGACAAGCGGGTGGCGCAGGGCCGGGTGCGCGCGGTCGAGCAGAACGCGCACGCCTGACGCCCGGACGCGGTGAGCGTCCAAGCGGCACAACACAATCGAATACAACACTGCCGGTGGCGATCTCGCCGCCGGCAGTGTCGTTTCGGTGGCCGCAGCGGCCGATCGGGTGACGGGGGCGATATGTTCGCCGACAAGCCCGCCCCGTTTGTAAACTCGAGTCCGTGATTGAATGACCGGGTTCGGTCGACCGGGGTGGGGGTTCGATCGTTCCGTGAACGAAGGGATGGACGGCATTGCAGACCGGGATGGTTCTTCTGATCATTCTGGTATGCCTGCTGGTCGCCCTCGCCCTGGCCTCCACCTATCGCCTGGTGATGTTGCGCCGCGGCGGCACGGCCGCGATCCTGCGGGTACTCCCGGCCCGCGGCGGTGAGCGCTGGCGGCACGGCCTGATCCGCTACGACGGCGACCGGCTGGTGTTCTTCAAGCTGTCGAGCCTCAAGCTCGGTCCGGATTCGGTGATCCACCGGCGCGGTATCGAGGTCGGCGAGCGGCGCGGCCCGCGCGGCGACGAGTACGACATCATGACCGATGAGATCGCGGTAATCGCGGTCTCGGATAAACAAGGCAGCTACGAGTTGGCGCTGGACCGCGGCTCGCTGGCTGCCTTTTTGTCATGGGTGGAGTCGCGGCCTTCCGATCGCGCGCGCCGGCTGCGCGGGCATTGACAGCGCTCGCCGGGTGCGGCGGGCCAGCGTTTAAGGTGGTCGTGTGAGTGTGCACCTGACCCGGATCTACACCCGGACCGGGGATGACGGGACCACCGGGCTGAGCGATTTCTCCCGCGTGGCCAAGACCGATCCGCGGTTGATCGCCTACGCCGACTGCGATGAGGCCAACGCCGCGATCGGCGTCGCCCTCGCGGTGGGGGAGCCGCCGACGCGGATCCGGGAGGTGCTGCGTCAGGTGCAGAACGATCTGTTCGACGCGGGCGCGGATCTGTCCACGCCGATCGTCGAGGCGCCGAAATATCCGCCGCTGCGCATCACCCAGCCCTATATCGACCGGCTGGAATCCTGGTGCGACGAGTTCAACGAGGGCCTGGCCCCGCTCAACTCCTTCATCCTGCCCGGCGGCACCCCGCTGGCCGCGCAGTTGCATGTGGCCCGCACCGTGGTCCGCCGCGCCGAGCGCTCGGCCTGGGCGGCGGTCGAGGCCCACCCCGACGACACCGGTACGCTGCCCGCTCGGTACCTGAATCGGCTGTCGGACCTGTTGTTCATCCTCGGCCGGGTGGCCAATCCCGGTGGCGATGTGCTGTGGCAGCCCGGTGGGGGCGCCGAGTCCGCGGAAAGCGACTAGTTCACTGCTCGGTGGCCGATCGCCGGGAGCCGGTAGAGCATTATCCTTGCACTCAGTGGTGCGCCGAAGACGCGGAGAGGCGGCATGGAACGTTTTCTGGTAACTGGCGGCAATCGGCTCGTCGGTGAGGTCGCGGTCGGGGGCGCCAAGAACAGCGTCCTCAAGTTGATGGCCGCGGCCCTGCTGGCCGAGGGCACCACAACCATCACCAACTGCCCCGACATCCTCGACGTCCCGTTGATGGCGGACGTGCTGCGTGGCCTGGGCTGCGATGTGACGATCGAGGGGTCGGTCGTCACCATCGACACCCCCGCCGAACCGAAGTATCACGCCGATTTCCCGGCCGTCACCCAGTTCCGTGCCTCGGTCTGTGTGCTCGGGCCGCTGATGGCGCGGTGCAAGCGCGCGGTCGTCGCGCTGCCCGGCGGCGATGCGATCGGCTCCCGGCCGCTGGATATGCATCAGGCCGGTCTGCGCCTGCTCGGCGCTACCAGCGAGATCGAGCACGGATGCGTGGTGGCCCGCGCCGACGAGCTCCAGGGCGCCCGGATCCGGCTCGACTTCCCGTCCGTCGGTGCCACCGAGAACATCCTCATGGCCGCGGTGCTGGCCGAGGGGGAGACCGTCATCGACAATGCCGCGCGCGAGCCGGACATCGTCGACCTGTGCAACATGCTGGTGCAGATGGGTGCCCGGATCAGCGGCGCGGGCACCTCGGTGCTCACCATCGAGGGCGTCGAGCGGCTCTCGCCCACCACCCACCGGGTGATCGGCGACCGCATCGTCGCGGCCACCTGGGGCATCGCCGCGGCGATGACCATGGGCGATGTGCGCGTCACCGGGGTGAACCCGAAGCATCTGTCGCTGGTGCTGGACAAACTGCGGTCGGCCGGCGCCCGGATCTCCTTCGAACCCGAGGGTTTCCGTGTCGTGCAGCCGGAGCGTCCGCGTGCGGTGAACTTCTCCACCCTGCCGTTCCCCGGTTTCCCCACCGACCTGCAGCCCATGGCGATCGGCCTCGCGGCCATCTCCGACGGCACCTCGATGATCACCGAGAACATCTTCGAAGCGCGATTCCGCTTCGTGGAGGAGATGATCCGGCTGGGCGCCGACGCCCGCACCGACGGCCATCACGCGGTCGTCCGCGGAATCCCGCGGTTGTCCAGTGCGCCGGTGTGGTCCTCCGACATCCGCGCCGGCGCCGGACTGGTGCTGGCCGGTCTGGTCGCCGACGGTACGACCGAGGTGCACGACGTCTTCCATATCGACCGCGGTTATCCGAATTTCGTCGAGCAGCTCCAGGCGCTGGGCGGTCAAGTGGTGCGGGTCGGCGCAGCGGAATGACCGGCTCCAGATCGTCGGTCGGGCAACGGAAGCGGGAACGGTGCGCGAAACCGCGCTGAAAACCCTTTCTGACCAGGCGATTTGACATTGCAAATAGAGCAACGTAACTTTATCCAAGTCAGAGCGACACGGACACCGACCCGGGGCCCAGGAGCTGAGCGGAAACGCTGAGCGTGCGGCCAGGGAAACGAGGTAGGACGAGGAGCGCCTGACGATCACACTGGCTGGACCGAGTACCCCGATTTGCTTCGGGTGAGTGGTCGAGCTAAGCTGTAAAAGTTGCCTCACGGAAGCTCCAGCAAGATTCTGGTGTGGATGTGTGTGCGTGTGTTCTTTGAGAACTCAATAGTGTGTCGATGAATGTCAGTGCCAATATTTTATTGGTTCCGGCCCCTCATACCCCCGTGTGTTGTGGGTCGGACATTTAGTCAGCAAACATTTTTGCTGGCGTTTTGTTTGCTAGGTTTTCGGACTCTAGTGAGATATTTCTGATTCACCTTCGGGTGTTTCGAGAGTCTTCAACGGAGAGTTTGATCCTGGCTCAGGACGAACGCTGGCGGCGTGCTTAACACATGCAAGTCGAGCGGTAAGGCCCTTCGGGGTACACGAGCGGCGAACGGGTGAGTAACACGTGGGTGATCTGCCTCGCACTCTGGGATAAGCCTGGGAAACTGGGTCTAATACCGGATATGACCTTACATCGCATGGTGTTTGGTGGAAAGATTTATCGGTGCGAGATGGGCCCGCGGCCTATCAGCTTGTTGGTGGGGTAATGGCCTACCAAGGCGACGACGGGTAGCCGGCCTGAGAGGGCGACCGGCCACACTGGGACTGAGACACGGCCCAGACTCCTACGGGAGGCAGCAGTGGGGAATATTGCACAATGGGCGAAAGCCTGATGCAGCGACGCCGCGTGAGGGATGACGGCCTTCGGGTTGTAAACCTCTTTCGACAGGGACGAAGCGCAAGTGACGGTACCTGTAGAAGAAGCACCGGCCAACTACGTGCCAGCAGCCGCGGTAATACGTAGGGTGCGAGCGTTGTCCGGAATTACTGGGCGTAAAGAGCTTGTAGGCGGCTTGTCGCGTCGATCGTGAAAACTTGGGGCTCAACCCCAAGCTTGCGGTCGATACGGGCAGGCTTGAGTACTTCAGGGGAGACTGGAATTCCTGGTGTAGCGGTGAAATGCGCAGATATCAGGAGGAACACCGGTGGCGAAGGCGGGTCTCTGGGAAGTAACTGACGCTGAGAAGCGAAAGCGTGGGTAGCGAACAGGATTAGATACCCTGGTAGTCCACGCCGTAAACGGTGGGTACTAGGTGTGGGTTTCCTTCCACGGGATCCGTGCCGTAGCTAACGCATTAAGTACCCCGCCTGGGGAGTACGGCCGCAAGGCTAAAACTCAAAGGAATTGACGGGGGCCCGCACAAGCGGCGGAGCATGTGGATTAATTCGATGCAACGCGAAGAACCTTACCTGGGTTTGACATACACCGGAAACCTGCAGAGATGTAGGCCCCCTTGTGGTCGGTGTACAGGTGGTGCATGGCTGTCGTCAGCTCGTGTCGTGAGATGTTGGGTTAAGTCCCGCAACGAGCGCAACCCTTATCTTATGTTGCCAGCGCGTAATGGCGGGGACTCGTGAGAGACTGCCGGGGTCAACTCGGAGGAAGGTGGGGACGACGTCAAGTCATCATGCCCCTTATGTCCAGGGCTTCACACATGCTACAATGGCCGGTACAGAGGGCTGCGATACCGTGAGGTGGAGCGAATCCCTTAAAGCCGGTCTCAGTTCGGATCGGGGTCTGCAACTCGACCCCGTGAAGTTGGAGTCGCTAGTAATCGCAGATCAGCAACGCTGCGGTGAATACGTTCCCGGGCCTTGTACACACCGCCCGTCACGTCATGAAAGTCGGTAACACCCGAAGCCGGTGGCCTAACCCCTTGTGGGAGGGAGCCGTCGAAGGTGGGATCGGCGATTGGGACGAAGTCGTAACAAGGTAGCCGTACCGGAAGGTGCGGCTGGATCACCTCCTTTCTAAGGAGCACATCTCCACGACGCTTCACACAGGTGAATGTGGTTGTGGCAGAGACCGTTTAGTTCCCAATCGTGGAACTGCGGAAGCTCATGGGTGGAACGCTGACAACCTCCTCGCATCAACGCTCGATCCCCTGTGGTCGGCGGTGAGGATATATCGACACACTGTTGGGTCCTGAAAGAACAGACGTTCTTTCCAGGCAAAAAACGACGAAATCTTCTTCGCGGACATACCGCAGAGGTTCTCTGGCTGGTGCCGCAGTAGTGAGAAGGTTTTGTGTGTTGTTTGAGAACTGCACAGTGGACGCGAGCATCTTTGTTAGTAAGTGTGTAAGAGCGTACGGTGGATGCCTTGGCACCAGGAGCCGATGAAGGACGTAGGAGGCTGCGATAAGCCTCGGGGAGCTGTCAACCGAGCTGAGATCCGAGGATGTCCGAATGGGGAAACCCAGCACGAGTGATGTCGTGTTACCCGCGCCTGAATGTATAGGGCGTGTGGAGGGAACGTGGGGAAGTGAAACATCTCAGTACCCACAGGAAGAGAAAACAATAGTGATTCCGTGAGTAGTGGCGAGCGAAAGCGGAAGAGGCTAAACCGTGTAGATGTGATAGCCGGCAGGCGTTGTCTATGCGGGGTTGTGGGGCTCATTTTCTCGTTACTGCCGTGGCGAGCAACAGTCAGAAAAGTTCGTGTTAGCTGAATTGGTCTGGGACGGCCAACCATAGACGGTGAGAGTCCGGTAAGCGAAAACACGTGCTCTGTTGTAGTGAGTTCCCGAGTAGCAGCGGGCCCGTGAAATCTGCTGTGAATCTGCCGGGACCACCCGGTAAGCCTGAATACTCCCTGGTGACCGATAGCGGACTAGTACCGTGAGGGAAAGGTGAAAAGTACCCCGGGAGGGGAGTGAAATAGTACCTGAAACCGTGCGCTTACAATCCGTCAGAGCCTTCGAGCAGCTTGCTGCTGGGGGTGATGGCGTGCCTTTTGAAGAATGAGCCTGCGAGTTAGTGGCATGTGGCGAGGTTAACCCGTGGTGGGGTAGCCGTAGCGAAAGCGAGTCCGAATAGGGCGTTTGAGTCGCGTGTTCTAGACCCGAAGCGGAGTGATCTACCCATGGCCAGGGTGAAGCGACGGTAAGACGTCGTGGAGGCCCGAACCCACTTAGGTTGAAAACTGAGGGGATGAGCTGTGGGTAGGGGTGAAAGGCCAATCAAACTCCGTGATAGCTGGTTCTCCCCGAAATGCATTTAGGTGCAGCGTCACGTGTTTCACGCCGGAGGTAGAGCTACTGGATGGCCTAGGGGGCCCACAAGCTTACCGAAGTCAGCCAAACTCCGAATGCCGGTGTGTGAGAGCGTGGCAGTGAGACTGCGGGGGATAAGCTTCGTAGTCGAGAGGGAAACAGCCCAGATCGCCGGCTAAGGCCCCTAAGCGTGTACTAAGTGGAAAAGGATGTGGAGTCGCGAAGACAACCAGGAGGTTGGCTTAGAAGCAGCCACCCTTGAAAGAGTGCGTAATAGCTCACTGGTCAAGTGATTCTGCGCCGACAATGTAGCGGGGCTCAAGTACACCGCCGAAGCCGCGGCACTCCAACATGACATCCATCATCTCCTGCGGGGGATGGTGCAGTGGTTGGGGTGGGTAGGGGAGCGTCGTACAGCCAGGGAAGCAGCGGTGTGAACCAGTTGTGGAGGCTGTGCGAGTGAGAATGCAGGCATGAGTAGCGAAAGACGAGTGAGAAACTCGTCCGCCGAATGACCAAGGGTTCCTGGGCCAGGTTAATCCGCCCAGGGTGAGTCGGGACCTAAGGCGAGGCCGACAGGCGTAGTCGATGGACAACGGGTTGATATTCCCGTACCCGTGTATCCGCGCCCATGCTGAATCAGTGGTACTAACCATCCAAATCCGGACGGATTCTCTTCGGAGAACCTGAAGGGGCTGCATGGGACCTTCGCTGGTAGTAGGCAAGCGATGGGGTGACGCAGGAAGGTAGCTGGGCCAGTCAGTGGTTGTACTGGTGTAAGCCTGTAGGGCGTTGTGTAGGCAAATCCGCACAACATATGGCCTGAGAGGTGATGCGTAGCCGATTGAGGCGAATTCAGTGATCCTATGCTGCCGAGAAAAGCCTCTAGTGAGTTGGTACACGGCCCGTACCCCAAACCGACACAGGTGGTCAGGTAGAGAATACTGAGGCGATCGAGAGAACTGTGGTTAAGGAACTCGGCAAAATGCCCCCGTAACTTCGGGAGAAGGGGGACCACGCCTGGTGACCGGATTTACTCCGTGAGCTGGGGGTGGTCGCAGAGACCAGAGAGAAGCGACTGTTTACTAAAAACACAGGTCCGTGCGAAGTCGTAAGACGATGTATACGGACTGACGCCTGCCCGGTGCCGGAAGGTTAAGAGGACCGGTTAGCGACCTTCGGGTTGCGAAGCTGAGAATTTAAGCCCCGGTAAACGGCGGTGGTAACTATAACCATCCTAAGGTAGCGAAATTCCTTGTCGGGTAAGTTCCGACCTGCACGAATGGCGTAACGACTTCTCTGCTGTCTCAACCACAGACTCGGCGAAATTGCATTACGAGTAAAGATGCTCGTTACGCGCGGCAGGACGAAAAGACCCCGGGACCTTCACTATAGCTTGGTATTGGTGTTCGGTACGGTTTGTGTAGGATAGGTGGGAGACTGTGAAGCGGGCACGCCAGTGTTCGTGGAGTCGTCGTTGAAATACCACTCTGATCGTATTGGACCTCTAACCTCGGACCATGATCTGGTTCAGGGACAGTGCCTGGTGGGTAGTTTAACTGGGGCGGTTGCCTCCCAAAATGTAACGGAGGCGCCCAAAGGTTCCCTCAGCCTGGTTGGCAATCAGGTGTCGAGTGCAAGTGCACAAGGGAGCTTGACTGTGAGACAGACATGTCGAGCAGGGACGAAAGTCGGGACTAGTGATCCGGCACCGGCATGTGGAAGCGGTGTCGCTCAACGGATAAAAGGTACCCCGGGGATAACAGGCTGATCTTCCCCAAGAGTCCATATCGACGGGATGGTTTGGCACCTCGATGTCGGCTCGTCGCATCCTGGGGCTGGAGTAGGTCCCAAGGGTTGGGCTGTTCGCCCATTAAAGCGGCACGCGAGCTGGGTTTAGAACGTCGTGAGACAGTTCGGTCTCTATCCGCCGCGCGCGTCAGAAACTTGAGGAAGGCTGTCCCTAGTACGAGAGGACCGGGACGGACGAACCTCTGGTGTGCCAGTTGTCCTGCCAAGGGCACTGCTGGTTGGCTACGTTCGGAAGGGATAACCGCTGAAAGCATCTAAGCGGGAAGCCTGTTCCAAGATGAGGTTTCTCACCCACTCGATGGGTTAAGGCCCCCTACAGACCATGGGGTTGATAGGCCAGAACTGGAAGCCCGGTAACGGGTGGAGGTGACTGGTACTAATAGGCCGAGGACTTACCAACAAAGAAGCTACGCGTCCACTGTGCAGTATCTGAAACAACACACGAACCGTGTGATCCAGGTGAAAGGGGCTGCGCCCCTTTCAAACCCCGAGGGATCGGGGTTGGGTTTCCCGGGGGCGATGCCCCCGAACCCCCCGGGAGGAGAGAGGTTTTCTCTCCGGATCGGGTGCTCGAGGGCCAGGCCCTCGAAAACCCTTGGTCCGTCACGGTGTGACAGTTTCATAGAGTTACGGCGGCTATAGCGGTGGGGAAACGCCCGGTCCCATTCCGAACCCGGAAGCTAAGGCCACCTGCGCCGATGGTACTGCACTCGACAGGGTGTGGGAGAGTAGGACACCGCCGGAACATCCTTTCGCGAAAGCCCCCGACCACGGTCGGGGGCTTTCGTCGTTTTCGTGGTTTATCGATAGGGTTGCGGGGCCAGCGAATTCGAGCCGGCTCGAGCAAGGGGGATTCGTGTCGAACCCGTATGACGGTAGTAAGAATGGGCGTCCGATCGGACTGTCGAAGGAACCGCCGGCGAGTCCGGCCGATGCCGGTTCCGGGCAGCAGCCGAATCAGCCGGGGAGCGATCCGGGTGCGACGGTCGTTGTGAATCCGGCACCTGGCGTGAATCATCCGCCTGCCGCGCCCGCATATGGACACCCATCGCCGCCGTACGGCGTTCCGCCTGCGGCCCCGGGTGCCGGGTACCCTGCCGTCCCGCCGGTGGCGCCGTATGCGGCTGCGCCGTACGGATATTCGGCTCCGCCGCCGGTCCACTCGGCACCGCCGCCGGGGTATGGGATGGCGCCCGGATACGCTCCGAGCCGCACGCCGAAGTGGTTGATCATCTCGGCGATCGGTGTGGTCGTCGTGCTGGGTGGAGCGCTGATCGGGCTGCGCCTGTTTGTATCGTCCATGGCTGCCGAGTCGGAGGATTCCGGGCCGCTGGCGTATCCTGCGGTCGGCACCTGCATCGACCATCACGGCGGTGATGTCATGCACGAGGCCATCCCAGCGCTGGACTGTGCGAATCCTGCTGCGACGAAGAAGATCGTGGCGTCGGAGATCGTCACCGACACCGATCGGGAGGTCCAGTGCACCGACATCCAGAGCCTGATCATCACGACCGGCAAGCATCACGGTGACATCGTCACCGCACATTCGTGCGCCGCGCCCAACGTGATCATCGGACACTGCTACCAGGCATCGATCCGTGATTACACCTATGACCCGGCGTGCACCGACGGTTCCGCGCGGTTCGACCGCATTGTCCGTGGAGTGCAGGACACCGAGGTCTGTGAGACGCCCACCGAGGACGCCGGACGCCGGATGGACATGATCCTGATCGGCAAGTTCCACTTCGTCCACAAGGAAGAGAACGCGACCTACTGCTTCGCGCTGCCGAACTGACCGGGCACCGAGCCCGTTCGATCGGCACCGAGCGCGCCCCCTACACTCGTCCCGGTGCGCCTCGTGATTGCTCGCTGTCAGGTCGACTACGTCGGTCGGCTCACCGCTCATCTGCCGATGGCCAAGAGGCTGTTGCTGATGAAGGCGGACGGGTCGGTGCTGGTGCATTCGGACGGCGGGTCCTACAAGCCGTTGAACTGGATGAGTCCGCCGTGCTGGATGGAGGAGCGCAACGGCGACGGGGCGGCTGCGCTGTGGGTGGTCACCAACAAGGCCGGCGAGGAGCTGCGGATCACCGTCGAGGAGATCGAGCACGATTCCAAGCATGAGCTCGGGGTGGACCCCGGTCTGGTGAAAGACGGTGTGGAGGCTCATCTTCAGGAGCTGCTGGCCGAGCACGTGCAGACCCTCGGCCCCGGTTACACGCTGATCCGGCGCGAGTACATGACGGCGATCGGACCGGTGGATCTGCTGTGCCGCGACGCCGACGGCGCGACGGTCGCGGTGGAGATCAAGCGGCGCGGGGAGATCGACGGCGTCGAACAGCTCACCCGCTACCTCGAACTGCTCAACCGAGATCCGCTGCTGGCTCCGGTCGCGGGGGTGTTCGCGGCGCAACAGATCAAGCCGCAGGCCCGCACGCTCGCCGAGGACCGTGGAATCCGATGCCTGACGCTGGATTACGATGCCCTGCGCGGCACGGAGAGCAACGAGTTCCGGCTCTTCTAAGCTGGAACCATGCCTCGCCGTAAACCGCGTCCAGCGCGCCGGACGGATGCGCCGTCCGAGCGCCCGCTGGGCGATGTGTTCGGGCGTACCGAACCCGGGCCCGGCGACGAGATGTACGTGGTGCGCACCATCCCTGGTACGCGCGCGGTGAAGACGTATCGGTGTCCGGGGTGCGACCACGAGATCATGCCCGGTGTCGCGCATATCGTCGCGTGGCCGGCCTATGGCGGCGAGGACGACCGCAGGCACTGGCATCGCGGCTGCTGGAACGGCAGGCGGACGCGAGGCATCACGCGGCGCTGGTCCTGAAGCGACCGATCGCGCTCAACGCCGTGCCGCGCGCAGACGCAGGATGTGCGCGGTCTGCTCGTCGGCGGGCAGGAAGGCCTCGAGCTGGAGTTCGGCGACGGTGACGTCGGTGGCGGTGGCGAACGAGGTGAGCGTGGTGATCAGGCGCAGCTCGCCATCCACGCTGCGCAGGTGCAGTGGGACGGCGAAGCCGAGATGGCCGGGGCCGGGGGTGGCGGCGGGCAGGTAGCCCGACAGTTCCGTGATCAGGGCCTCGACAGCGGGGTCGGGGGTGCGGGCCGCGCGGCTGCGCAAGGAGTCGACGATATGCCTGCCCCATTCCGGCAGGTTGATGACGCGGGGTGCGACGCCGTCGGGGTGCAGGGCCAACCGCAGGACATTGATCGGTGCGCGTAGCAGGTGGTCGGCGACGCCCTCGGTGAACAGGTCGAACGCGGCGTTGGCGGTGACCAGCTCGCCGCGTGGGCGTGCGACGAGCGCCGGGTAGGGCAGGTGCCCATCGAGGACCGCGGCCAGCGCCTCGCGGATCGGCGCCAACTCGGGTGCGGCCAGATCGCTTTCCGGGAACACCGGCGCGAAACCTGCGGACAGCAGCAGGTTGTTGCGATCCCGCAGGGGCAGCTCGAGGGATTCGGCAAGGCGGACGACCATGGTGCGGCCCGGCTGGGACCGCCCCTGCTCGAGGAAGCTCACGTAGCGCTGACTCGTCTCGGCGCGAATCGCCAGTTCGAGCTGGCTGACCCGGCGCAGCGTGCGCCAATGCCGCAATTGGGGGCCGAATGCGGCGGTCTGCGCGGTAGTCATGGTGCGAGTCAACCCGGTGCGGGCACCGCGCGCCATTCCCGCCAGGGTATGAATCGAGGTGCGCGAACGCGGGCGGTGTCATTCCCCGCGGGGAATCGCGGTACGGCGTTCGCCTCGGCAGAGTTTGCCGCCATGAGCACCGATGACATCGCTACCCGTTATGTAGCCCTCTGGAACGAAGCCGAGCCCACCGCTCGCCGAACCCGGATCGAAGAGCTGTTCGCCGTCGACGGCATGCAGGTCCTGGTCGACCCCCCGGCCGAAGCCCGCAAGGCCGCTGCCGAACTGGCGATCCCCGCGCCACCGCTCGGCGTGCACGGCTACGACGCGCTCGACCGCCGGGTCACTCGAGCGTATGAAATGTTCCTCGCCAGCGGCGAATACGTCTTCGCCGCGGCCGGACCCGCTGTCGAACTGCCGGCGAACACCGTCGGCGTCGCCTGGACGATGAACCGCCGCGACGACGGTACGCCCCAGGGCGGTGGTTTCGATCTGCTCGCACTCGATGCCGACGGCCGGATCGTCTCCGATCACCAGTTCATCGAGGGGTCGCGGTGAATGCCCTGGCCTATCGGGCGGATCCGCGGCACGGCCTCACCGTAGGCGCCCAGCGGCGGCCTGAACCCGGCCCACACCAAGTGGTCGTCCGGGTCCGCGCGGCCTCGCTGAACCGGCGTGACCTGATGCTGCTCGACAGCACCTATCCGCTGCCGCTCACGCCGGACACCATTCCGTTGTGCGACGGCGTCGGTGAGGTGATCGCGCTGGGCGAAGGTGTCACCCGCGCCGCGCTCGGTGATCGGGTCACCGCGAGCTACTTCGTGCATTGGGTCGACGGGCCGCAGACTCCGGCGCTGGCGGCCGAACAGTACGGCGCCAACCGCGATGGCTTCCTCGCCACGTACGCGACGGTGGAAGAGGATTCGGTCGTGCACGTGCCCGAGCATTTGACCGACGCCGAGGCGGCCACGCTGAGCTGCGCAGGTCTGGTGGCCTGGTCGGCGCTCACCACTGCGGCGCCGGTGGTTCCGGGCGATCGGGTCCTCACGGTCGGCAGCGGCGCGGTCGCGCTGTTCACGATCCAGTTCGCGAAGATTCTGGGCGCCGAGGTCATCGCAATCACCTCGAATCCGGCCAAGGCACAGCGACTGCGTGCACTCGGGGCGGACACGGTGCTCGACCGGAACGTCACGCCGGCCTGGGGCGAGGCCGTACTCGCCATGACCGGCGGGCACGGTGTCGAGCACATTGTCGACGCCGTCGGGCTGCCGACTCTGGAGCAGTCGGTTCGGGCCGGCGCCTACAACGCGACGGTGACGATGATCGGCGCGATGATGCCGGAACCGGGAACCAGGCTGCCGGTCAACCCCTTCGGTTCGTCATACCTGTCGATACGACGGATCGCAGTGGGCAGCCGGGCCGACTTCGAGGCGATGAATCGTACGATCACCGAGCACCGGCTGCGTCCGGTGATCGACCGTGAGTTCGGTTTCGACGAGGCTGCGGCCGCCTACGACCACCTGCGTTCGGGCGCGGCGTTCGGCAAGGTGGTGGTCGCGGTGGGTTGAGCAGTCAGCACATCGCCCCCGCCCGGGGCCGACCAGGCCACACATACGAGGAAGGCCGCCCCCATGGGGGCGGCCTTCGGTGCTGATGGTGTTCTGTCGCCGCGCGGGCCCGAAATCAGTTAGTTGCTGATCTCGGCGTTCTCACGCTCTTCGTCGACCACGTCGTCTTCTTCGTTCGTGACCTCGGGGATGGCCTTGGTGCGCGAACCCGTGACGGACTTGGTGTTGTTGCCGCTGATCGACTTGCGCTGCTGGTCGGGCACACCGTCGAGCAGTTCGCTCTCCCGGTTGACCGCGGCCAGCATCGCCGGAACCGAATCCAGCTGGCCACGGATGCCGAGCAGCTGGGCGAGCACCCGCCCGCGCAGCACGCGCATCTCTTCGGCCAGTTCCTTGGCGTGCGCGATCTTGCGCTCGCTGGTCTGGGTGGCGGAGGTGATGAGGCGGTTGGCCTCGTCGGTGGCGTCCTTGATCCGCTGCGCGGCCTCGGCGCGGCTGGTGGCCTCGAGCTCTTCCATGGCGCGGGTGAGCTTGGTGCGGCGCTCGGCCATGGTGACTTCGAAGTCCTGCTGGGTGGCCTTGCGCTTGGCCTCGGCCTCCTTGCCGATGCGGTCGGCTTCGGCCTGGGCGGCTTCGATGATCTTGGCTGCTTCGGTGCGCGCGTTCGCCAGCGTTTGCTCGAACTCGATTTCGAGCGCTTCGCGCTTTTCCTTGGTCTCGGCGAGCAGCGACTCGTACTTGCCACGCATCTCGGTGGCCTGCTGCTCGGCGATCGACACCATTTCCGCGGCCTCGGCCTGCGCCAGGGCGCGGACCTCGGACGCCTCGTCGGAGGCCAGTCGCAGCATGCGAGAAATACGGTCGCTCATGCCTTCCGCGGTGGTCGGCGGCACGGACAGCCGGTCGACCTCCTTGCGGAGCTCATCGATCTCGTCGCGCGCGTCCTCGAGCTGGCTCGCAAGGTTACGAGCCTGCGCGGCGGCCGCGTCACGATCGGTAGCGGTGACCCTCAGTTCGGCATCGAAGCGGTCGAAATAGTTACGCACCTCGTCTTGCGCATAACCCTTGCGCACAACGGTGAAGGGCAGTGCAACGAAGCGATTGCGATCGGACTCAGGTGACGACATGGCCAACAAACTACAGCCTGATCCGGGTGCATGGTGAGTCGACTGCGAATGTCATCGCAACGAGATCTTCCCGCCCGATCTTGGTACTAGTGCGTAACATTCGGGTTCGGCTCCACCAACTCCACCAGCACACCACCAGCATCCTTCGGATGCACGAAATTGATGCTGGACCCGGCGGTTCCGGCGCGCGGGGCGTCGTAGAGCAAACGCAGGCCGCGGCTGCGCAGATGTGCGGAAACCGCCTCGATATCGGTGACCCGGTAGGCCAGCTGCTGCAGGCCGGGACCGCTGCGCTCGATGAACTTGGCGATGGTGGAGGTCTCGTCCAGCGGGGCCAGCAACTGCAAGGCAGTCGCGTCGTCGGCGGCCGCCGGGCACGACAGCATGGCCTCCTGCACGCCCTGTGCCTCGTTGACCTCGCGGTGGGTTTCCACCATGCCGAGATTGGTGGTGTACCAGGCGACGGCGGCGTCGAGGTCGGGCACCGCGATGCCGACGTGGTCGACGGCGACCACGTAGTCCGCGGGGATGAATTCGTTCGAGTCGGTTGCAGTGCTCACGCTTCGAACGTAGCGCGTACCTGCGCGGGGCCGTCGCGGCCGGACCCGCTACCGTTGAGTACGAGGCTGTCGGCGCCGCTCGCGCGCGGGCAGACGCTGATCCACGAATGCAGTGAACTGAGAAGGCGAGGCTCGTCGTGACCAACTCCGTGATCGTGTCCGGTGCGCGTACCCCGGTCGGCCGCCTGCTCGGCGGGTTGAAGGGCTTCAGCGGGTCGGATCTCGGCGGTTTCGCCATCAAGGCGGCGCTGGAGAAGGCCGGTGTGCGTGGTGACCAGGTCGACTACGTGATCATGGGACAGGTGCTCACCGCGGGTGCGGGCCAGATCCCGGCCCGGCAGGCGGCCGTCGCCGGCGGCATCCCGATGGATGTGCCCGCGCTGACGCTGAACAAGGTGTGCCTGTCCGGCATCAACGCCATCGCGCTGGCCGATCAGCTGATCCGGGCCGGCGAGTACGAGATCGTCGTCGCCGGTGGCCAGGAGTCGATGAGCCAGGCGCCGCATCTGCTGGAGAAGAGCCGCGAGGGCTTCAAGTACGGCGATGTGACCCTGCGCGACCACATGGCCTTCGACGGACTGCACGACATCTTCACCGACCAGGCGATGGGTGCGCTCACCGAAACCCGCAACGACGCCGACACGATCAGCCGCGAGGACCAGGACGCGTTCGCGGCGGCCTCGCACCAGCGCGCGGCCGCGGCCTGGAAGAACGGCGTGTTCGACGACGAGGTCGTCCCGGTGGCGGTGCCGCAGCGCAAGGGCGATCCGATCATGATCACCGAGGACGAGGGCATCCGCGCCGACACCACCGCCGAATCGCTGGCCAAGCTGCGCCCGGCGTTCCGCAAGGACGGCACCATCACCGCCGGTTCGGCCTCGCAGATCTCCGACGGCGCCGCCGCGGTCGTGGTGATGAGCAAGACCAAGGCCGAGGAGCTGGGGCTGAGCTGGATCGCCGAGATCGGCGCCGCGGGCGTGGTGGCCGGTCCGGATTCGACCTTGCAGGATCAGCCCGCCAACGCCATCGCCAAGGCGTGCGCCAAGCAGGGCATCGAGCCGTCGGAGCTGGATCTGGTGGAGATCAACGAGGCGTTCGCCGCGGTCGGTATCGCCTCCACCCGCAAGCTGGGCATCGATCCGGAGAAGGTGAACGTCAACGGTGGCGCCATCGCCATCGGTCACCCGCTGGGCATGTCCGGTGCGCGCATCGTGCTGCACCTGGCGCTGGAGCTGAAGCGCCGCGGTGGTGGCGTGGGTGCGGCCGCGCTGTGCGGTGGCGGTGGTCAGGGTGACGCGCTGATCATCAAGGTGTAGTTCGTCCGGATGCGCCGGCGTGCCCGAGGGTGCGCCGGCGCTGTTCGATTACGGGCCTCGAAGCCGCGTGTCCGTTCTGTGCGTACCTCCGCATTCGCTCCGGCCATGCGCGGTCTATGGGCGGACTGCGTCCGGCAGCATCGTTTGTGACCGGTTCAACTACGACCCGTCGTAGTGCATGCGGCACAATGGGGGCCATGGGTTCTTACGATCTGCGTACCGTCGCGGGCAGGTTCCGGTTCTTCGCCATCCTCGAGGCGGTGTCGTGGGCCGGCCTGCTGATCGGCATGGCGTTCAAGTACATCCCCGACCCGGGCAACGAGATCGGCGTGAAGATCTTCGGCCCGGTGCACGGCGGCATCTTCATCCTGTTCGTGCTGAGCGCGCTGCTGGCCTCGCGTGAGCTGAACTGGAACTGGAAGACCACCGTGCTGGCGCTGGCCTCCAGCATTCCGCCGTTCTGCACGGTGATCTTCGAGATCTGGGCGGTGCGCACCGGCAAGCTCGAGCAGACCGGCGCTGCGAGCGACGCCCCGGCACCCGCACGCGTCTCTTCGTGACAAACTGGACGTCGTGACTCGACCATCCGCTCGTCGTCCTTCGCCAGCCGTCGCCGCCGCCATGTCCGGTGCGGTGGATCTGTCCAGCCTGAAGCAGCCGCCCGCGGGTGCGGGCCCCGAAGGCGGATACGCGGTGACCGAGGCCGACTTCGAAACCAAGGTGCTTCGGCGTTCGACCCAGGTGCCGGTGGTGGTGGCGCTGTATTCGCAGCGCAGCCCCGGCAGCGTCGAATTGGTGCAGCTGCTGGAGCGGCTGGCCGGTGACGGCGATGGCAGCTGGGACCTGGCGACCGTCGAGGCCGAGAGCAATATGCGGATCGTGCAGGCGTTCGGGGTGCAGGGCATCCCGACGGTGATCGCGGTCGCCGGCGGGCAGCCGCTGGCCGATTTCCAGGGTGTGCAGCCGGAGCCGCAGGTGCGCCAGTGGCTGGCCGCCGTGGTGGACGCGGTCGCGGGCAAGCTGGAAGGCGGCCCGGCCGGGCAGCCCCAGCCCGCCGAGGACCCGCGCTTCGCGACCGCCGAAGCCCTGCTGGAGCAGGGTGATCTGGCCGGTGCGGAATCGGCGTACGAGTCGATTCTGGCGGCCGAGCCGAACAACGCCGAGGCCAAGGCCGCGGTGCGGCAGGTCCGCTTCCTGGCTCGCGCCCAGCAGCTGCCGGATTCGGTGATCGCCACCGCCGACGCCGACCCGGGCAATGTCGACGCCCAGCTCGACGCCGCCGACATCGAACTGTTCCACCAGCGCCCGGAGGCGGCCTTCGATCGGCTGATCGGCGTCGTCAAGCGGACCGCGGGCGACGACCGCACCAAGGTCCGCACCCGGCTGCTGGAGTTGTTCGAGCTGTTCGACCAAGCCGAACCGTTCGTGGTGGCGGCGCGTCGCAAGCTGGCGGCCGCGCTGTACTGAGCGCGATCGGTCCGCCGCTGCGGCGGAGAGCCGTGAACGGCACAAGCGACTCGAACGCCCGCACTCCTGGTGGAGTGCGGGCGTTTTTTGTTTCGGTGCCGTCGTCGGCTACGAGGAATCCGCCGCCAGCCACACCGCACTCGACGGCGCCAACGCCAGTACCGCCGACGCCGGTCGCCCGTGCCACGGCTGCTCATCCGCCACGACCGCGCCGAGGTTCCCCATCCCGGACCCGCCGTATTCGACGGCGTCGGTATTGAGGATCTCGGTCCAGCGGCCGGCGGTGGGCAGGCCGATGCGGTACTTGTCGTACGCCGAGCCGGAGAAGTTGTAGACGCAGGCGATGACGGAGCCGTCGCTGCCGTAGCGCAGGAAAGCCAGCACATTGTGCTCGCGGTCGTCGGCTTCGATCCAGGAATGCCCGCCTGGGGTGGTGTCCTGCGACCAGAGCGCCGGACGGGCCCGGTAGACGGCGTTGAGGTCGCGCACGACCCGCTGCACGCCCTGGTGCAGCGGGTTGTCCAGCTCATGCCAGTCCAGCCCGCGATCGTGTGACCATTCCCGGAACTGACCGAACTCCTGGCCCATGAACAGCAGTTGTTTACCGGGGTGGGCCCACATGTAGGCCAGCAGGGCGCGCACGCCTGCGGCTTTGGCGTAATCGTCGCCGGGCATCCGCGTCCACAGCGTGCCCTTGCCGTGCACCACTTCGTCGTGGCTGATCGGCAGCACGTAGTTCTCGCTCCAGGCGTACATCAGCGAGAAGGTGATCTCGTTGTGGTGCCAGGACCGGTGGATCGGGTCGCGCCCCAGGTAGCCCAGGGTGTCGTGCATCCAGCCCATATTCCATTTCATGGAGAACCCGAGCCCGCCGACCTCGGTGGCGCGGGTGACGCCGGGCCAGGTGGTGGATTCCTCGGCGATGGTGAGCACGCCCGGGTGTTCGCTGTGGATGCGGTCGTTGAGTTCGGTGAGGAAGTCGACGGCCTCGAGGTTTTCCCGGCCGCCGTGCACATTGGGTTCCCATTCGCCGTCGGGGCGGGAGTAGTCGAGGTAGAGCATGGAGGCGACGGCGTCGACCCGCAGGCCGTCGATGTGGAATTCCTCGATCCAGTAGCGGGCGTTGGCGATGAGGAAGTTGCGGACCTCGTTGCGGCCGAAGTCGAAGACGTAGGTGCCCCAGTCGGGTTGTTCGCCGCGGCGCGGGTCGGGGTGTTCGTAGAGCGGGGTGCCGTCGAAGCGGGCCAGTGCCCATTCGTCGCGCGGGAAATGCGCGGGCACCCAGTCGAGCAGCACGCCGATGCCCTGGCCGTGCAGATGGTCGACGAAGGCGCGGAAGTCGTCGGGTGTGCCGAAGCGCGAGGTGGGCGCGTAGTACGAGGTGACCTGATAGCCCCAGGATCCGCCGAAGGGATGTTCGGCGACGGGCAGCAGTTCGATATGGGTGAAGCCGGCCGCCCGCACGTATTCGGCCAGCTGCCGGGCGAGTTCGCGGTAGCCGAGACCGGGCCGCCAGGAGCCGAGGTGCACTTCGTAGACGCTCAGCGGTGCCCGGGCCGGTTCGGTGGTGGTGCGGTCGGCGAGCCAGGCGTCGTCGGTCCACACGTGCTGCGATTCGGTGATCACCGACGCCGTCGCGGGTGGGACCTCGGTGGCGAAGGCGAATGGGTCGGCGTGGTCGACGATGCGTCCGTCCGCGCCGTGCACCCGGTATTTGTATCGGGTCCCGGGCCCGACGCCGGGCACGAACACCTCCCAGACACCGGAGCTGCCCAGCGACCGCAGGGGTGTGCCGGCCCCGCTCCAGCCGTCGAAATCGCCCATCACGCTGACGCCGCGCGCGTTGGGCGCCCACACCGCGAACGAGGTGCCGTGGACCTCACCGTCGAGGGTGGTGTAGCGGCGTGGATGCGCGCCGAGCACCTCCCACAGCCGCTGGTGGTTGCCTTCGCCGATCAGGTGCAGGTCGAGTTCGCCGAGGGTCGGCAGGAACCGGTAGCCGTCGGCCCCGATGACGGTCTGCCCGCCCGGATAGGTGGTGACGATCCGGTAGTCCATCAGCTCCGGATACGGCAGCACACCGGCGAACACGCCGTGGCCGAGCGAATCGAGCCGGTGCTCCTCGTCGCCGACGCGCGCGGTCACGGTGTCGGCGTGCGGGCGCAGGACCCGGACGACGGTGCCGTCCGGGTGCGGGTGGGCACCGAGGACGGTGTGCGGGTCGGGGTGGGTGCCCGCCGCGAGCAGCATCAGGTCGCGGCGCTTCACCGCCGGGCCCCGCTCATCAGAAGCTCCTGCGGTAGGCCAGTTCGGTGCGCGCAGCCTGCGGGATCGGCGGTAGCGCGAGGATGTGCGCGACGGCCCTGGTGGGGTCCAGCCGCACGTAGTTGGTCTGCGCCCAGTGGTATTCCTCGCCGCTGACCTCGTCGTAGACCACCGGGTGGTCGTGCCATTCGCGGCCGATGGCGGGCAGGTCCAGCGAGAGCATGCCCTGTTCGGCGGCGAACGGGTTGAGGTTCACCACAACGAGGACGGCGTCGCCGGTGGCCGGATCGAATTTCGAGTACGCGAGCAGGGCGTCGTTGTCGACGTGGTGGAAGTGCAGGCAGCGCAGCTGACGCAGCGCGGGATGGGCGCGGCGGATCTCGTTGAGCCTGGTCAGCCAGGGTTCCAGTGATTCGCCGCGGGCCAGCGCCTCGGCGAAGGGGCGCGGGCGCAGCTCGTACTTCTCCGAATCCAGGTACTCCTCGCTACCCGGGCGCACCGCCTGGTGCTCGAACAGTTCGAAACCGGAGTACACGCCCCAGGTGGGGGCGAGGGTGGCGGCGAGGGCGGCGCGGATGGCGAACATGCCCGGCCCGCCGTGTTGCAGGCTCTCGTGCAGGATGTCGGGGGTGTTGACGAAGAGGTTGGGGCGGGCCTCGTCGGCCTTGGCGGCTAATTCCAGGCCGAATTCGGTGAGCTCCCATTTGTTCACCCGCCAGGTGAAATAGGTGTAGGACTGGCTGAATCCGCGGCGCGCCAGCCCGTACAGCCGGGCCGGCCGGGTGAACGCCTCGGACAGGAACACCACATCGGGGTCGGTGCGCCGGACCGTGGTGATCAGCCACTCCCAGAAGTCGGCCGGTTTGGTGTGCGGGTTGTCGACGCGGAAGATCTTCACGCCCAACCCGATCCAATGCCGCACCACGCGCAGCACTTCGGCGTAGAGGCCGTCGGGGTCGTTGTCGAAGTCGACCGGGTAGATGTCCTGGTATTTCTTCGGCGGATTCTCCGCGTAGGCGATGGTGCCGTCGGGCAGCGTGGTGAACCACTCCGGGTGCTCGCGGACCCACGGGTGGTCCGGGGCGCATTGCAGCGCCAGGTCGAGCGCCACTTCGAGGCCGAGCCGTTCGGCGGCGGCGACGAACTCGGCGAAATCGTCCTCGGTGCCCAGCTCCGGATGGATGCTGTCGTGCCCGCCCGCCGCCGAACCGATGGCCCACGGCGAGCCGACATCGCCGGGCTCGGCGGTCAGCGAGTTGTTGCGGCCCTTGCGGTTGACCTCGCCGATGGGGTGGATCGGCGGCAGGTAGACCACGTCGAAACCCATGCCGGCGATGCGCGGCAGGTCCTTGGCGGCGGTGGCGAAGCTGCCGTGCACGGGCTTGCCGTCGGCGTCGCGGCCGCCGGTGGAGCGGGGGAAGAATTCGTACCATGCGCCGTAGAGCGCGCGCTGCCGCTCGACCAGCACGGTGTGCTGCGGGCCGCGGGTCACCAGGTCGCGCAACGGCGTCACGCGCAGGATCTCGGCGACCTCGTCGGTGAACGCGGGCGCCACCCGGGCCGGTAGCTGGTCATCGCTGCGCAGTGCGGCGGCGACCGCGCGCAACCGCTCGAACTGCTTCTTCGGCACCGCCTGGGCGGCCCGATCGAAGAGGCGGGCGCCCGTTTCCAGATCGTTGGCCAGGTCGGCAGCGCTCTGGCCGACCGCCAGTTTCGCCTCCACCGCGGCGCGCCAGGTGGCGATCGGATCGCGCCAGCCCTCGATGCGGAAGGTCCAGGTGCCCGGGGCGTTCGGGGTGAAAGTGGCGTTGAAGACGTCGGGTTCGTAGTCCGGCGTCATCCGGATGCGGGTGGTGCGGGAGGAGCCGGGTCCGCGCACCGCGAGCGTGGCGGCGACGGCCGCGTGTCCTTCACTCCACACCACCGCGCGCACCGGGAACACCTCGCCGACGACGGCCTTGGCGGGCCGGCCTCCGGGGATGAACGGGGCAGTGTCATCGATAGCGATGCGGCCGGTCACGTTCCCAACCGTACCGGTCGGCGGCGCGATCGACGTGATGAGCGCCCATGCGCCGATCCGGCCGGTCTACCCGGGCTGACATTGTTGGGTAGGGTTCGGCTGGTGAAGGCACTGCGTCGGTTCACAGTCCGCGCCCATCTGCCCGAGCGTCTGTCGGCGCTGGGTGAATTGTCGACGAATCTGCGCTGGTCATGGCATGGTCCGACGCAGGATCTGTTCGCCGAGCTCGACCCGGCGCGCTGGCTCGAGGTCGGCCACGACCCGGTGCGGATGCTGGGCGAGGTACCCGCCGAACGGCTCGACGAGCTGGCCGCCGATCCCGGCTACACCGCCCGGGTGGATGCCGCGGCCGCGGATCTGCGCGAGTACCTGCAGACCCCGGGCTGGTTCCAGCGGCGCGGGACCGAGGTGCGCGGGGTGGCGTATTTCTCGATGGAGTTCGGCGTCACCGAGGTCTTGCCGAACTACTCCGGCGGCCTCGGCATCCTCGCGGGCGATCACCTCAAGGCCGCCTCCGATCTGGGTCTGCCGCTCATCGGGGTAGGGCTGCTGTATCGCTCGGGATACTTCCGGCAGTCGCTGACCGCCGACGGCTGGCAGGCCGAGCACTACCCGGCGCTGGATCCGCAGGGTCTGCCGCTGCGACTGCTGACCGTCGACGGCTCGCCGGTGCTGATCCACGTGGGCATGCCCGATCGCCGGGTGTTGCGGGCCCGGGTGTGGATCGCACAGGTCGGGCGGGTGCCGCTGCTGCTGCTGGATTCCGATATCGCCGACAACGATCCGGAGCTGCGCGCGGTCACCGACCGGCTCTACGGCGGCGATCAGGACCATCGCATCAAACAGGAGATCCTGGCCGGCATCGGTGGTGTGCGCGCGGTGCGTGCGTTCACCCGCGCCGAGGGACTGCCCGATCCGGACGTGTTCCATATGAACGAGGGCCACGCCGGTTTCCTCGGGCTCGAGCGGATCCGCGAATACGTCGCGGCCGGATTGGATTTCGACGCGGCGCTGGCGGCGGTGCGGGCCGGCACCGTGTTCACCACCCATACGCCGGTGCCCGCGGGTATCGACCGGTTCCCGATGCCGATGGTGCGCAGGTATTTCGGTGGCCCGCACGGGGAAGCCGAATCGGCGTTGCTGCCCGGGTTGTCGGTGGATCGCATCGTCGGGTTGGGGCGTGAGTCGGATCCGTCGGTGTTCAACATGGCGCATATGGGTCTGCGGCTGGCGCAGCGCGCGAACGGGGTGTCGCAGCTGCACGGCGAGGTCAGCCGGGAGATGTTCGCCGCGCTGTGGCCCGGATTCGATGCCGCGGAGGTGCCGATCGGCTCGATCACCAATGGCGTGCACGCGCCCACCTGGGCGGCGCGCGAGTGGATCGACAAGGCCCGCGAGCGGATCGGTGCCGAGCTGGTGGAGGAGGCGCGCGGCTGGGAGAAGCTGTGTGACGTCGACGCCGCCGAACTCTGGTCGACCCGCAATACCCTGCGCGCCACCCTGGTCGACGAGGTGCGCCGCCGGCTGCGGGTGTCGTGGTTGCAGCGCGGGGCGGCCGAGGCCGAATTGGGCTGGATCGACGGCGTATTCGATCCCGAGGTACTGACCGTCGGATTCGCCCGCCGCGTGCCCACCTACAAGCGGCTGACGCTGATGCTGCGCGACCCCGACCGCCTGCGTTCGCTGCTGCTCGATCCGGACCGGCCGGTGCAGCTGGTCGTCGCCGGAAAGAGCCACCCCGCCGACGACGGCGGCAAGGCGCTCATCCAGCAGGTGGTGCGGTTCGCCGACGATCCCGAGGTGCGCCACCGCATCGTCTTCCTGCCCGACTACGACATGTCGATGGCCCGATACCTGTACTGGGGCTGCGATGTGTGGTTGAACAATCCGCTGCGCCCGCTCGAGGCCTGCGGTACCTCCGGGATGAAGTCGGCGCTCAACGGCGGGCTCAACCTGTCCATCCGGGACGGCTGGTGGGACGAGATGTACGACGGGGAGAACGGCTGGGTCATCCCCACCGCCGACGGCATCCGCGACGAGCACCGCCGCGACGACCTCGAGGCCGCCGCCCTCTACGAATTGTTCGAACGCTCGGTGGCCCCGCGCTTCTACGACCGCGACGAGACCGGGATGCCGGTGCGCTGGGTGGAGATGGTGCGCCACACCCTCCAGACCCTGGGCCCGAAGGTGCTGGCCTCGCGGATGGTGCGCGATTACGCGCTGGAGTACTACGCGCCCGCCGCGGCCGCCGGCCGTCGCGCGGTCGCCGATGATTTCGCCGGTGCCCGCGCCGTGGCCGAATACCGGCGGCGAGTGGAGTCGGCGTGGCCGTCGGTGCGGGTGGTGCAGGTCGACAGCGCGGGCCTGCCGGACACGCCGATCATCGGCGCGCCGCTGTCGTTGACGGCGCGGATCGATCTCGGTGGGCTGGCCCCGGAGGACGTCACGGTGCAGGCGGTGCTCGGGCGGGTCTCGCCGGCCGACGACCTGTCCGATGTCACCACCATGCCGATGAAGCACACCGGTTCCGACTCCGGTCTCGAGCTGTTCGAGATCGAAACGCCGGTGTCGCTGTCGGGGGCGGTGGGCTACACGGTGCGGGTGCTGCCACACAGCGAGCTGCTGGCCTCTGATGCCGAGTTGGGGTTGGTCGCCGCACCCAGCGCGTGAGGCTCGGCGGCTCGGTCCGGCGGACTCCGGGTCGCGCATATCACTGTTTCAGGTGCCTGACCAGGCTTGTTGGTCCAGTATCGGATAACGTCTCGGAGCACCCCGCTCATTCGTTCCCGACTGGAGTACCTCCATGGCCATCGACGTGCTGACCCGAACCCGGGGTCATATCGATAACTATTTCGGTGTCAGCTCGAACGGCTCGACCGTCAAACGGGAGCTGATGGCGGGCACCGTCACGTTCCTGGCCATGTCGTATGTGCTGGCGGTGAACCCGTCGGTGCTCGGCGACCACGGCGTCCTCGGTGAGCTGGGCATTCCCACCCAGGCGGTATTCACCGCGACGGCGGTGGCGGCGGTGTTCGGCACGCTGGTGATGGGGTTGTGGGCCAAGTATCCGGTCGCGCTGGCGCCGGGCATGGGCCTCAACGCGTTCTTCGCCTATTCGGTGGTGCTCGGGATGGGGATTCCGTGGCAGGTGGCGTTGTCGGGGACGTTCCTGTCGGGTGTCATCTTCTTCATTCTCGCGGTGACCAAGATTCGCGAACGCATCCTGAACGCGATTCCGATGCAGATGAAGCTCGCGGTCGGGGCGGGTATCGGCATGTTCGTGGCGTTCCTCGGGTTGAAGAACGCAGGCATCGTGGTCGCCAACGAGGCCACCTTCGTCGCGCTCGGTGATTTCACCAAGGGCACCACCCTGCTCGCGCTGTTCGGTCTGGTGGTCACGGTGGTGTTCGTGGTGCTCGGCTGGCACGGCGCGGTGCTCTACGGCATCGTGCTGACCACCATCGTCGGCATGATCAGCGGGCTGGTGGATCTGCCCGATGGCATCGCCGCGCTGCCGCGCGGGCTGGACGAGACCTTCGGCCAGGCGATCATCCATCTGCCCGATGCCTTCACCGGTCAGATGATCGTCGTGGTGCTGACCATGCTGTTCGTCGATTTCTTCGATGCCTCCGGCACTCTCATCGGCGTCGCGAACCAGGCCGGGCTGCTGGACAAGGACGGCAAGCTGCCGCGCGCGGCCAGTGCGCTGGCCGCCGATTCGGTGGGCACCACGGCCGGCGCGATCATCGGCACCTCCACCACCACGGCCTATGTGGAGTCGACCGCGGGCGTGTCCGCGGGTGGGCGCACCGGGCTGACGGCGGTGGCGACGGCGGGCTGGTTCGCGGTGGCGATGTTCTGTTTCCCGGTGTTCGAGGTGGTCGCGAAGTCCGGTGCGGTCTCGTCGGCGGCGCTGATCGTCGTCGGGGTGCTGATGGCGCGTTCGCTCGGTGAGATCGATTGGCAGCGGCTCGAGTTCGCGGTGCCCGCGTTCATCACGATCATCATGATGCCGCTGACCTATTCGATCGCGAACGGCCTGGCCATGGGCATGCTGTTCTATCCGGTGGTGATGGTCGCCAAGGGCAAGATCAAAGAGGTCCACCCGGCCATGTGGGCGCTGATGGTGATTTTCCTCGGATACTTCTTCTTCCTCGCGGAATAGGTTCTCCGGTCGCGTGGTTGGTGTGTCCAGTGAAACAATCGGACCGTAGTCCGCTTGCTTTGCGAAGCTAACGGGTTCGATCAGACCGCACGATGATGAGGACACCACCTATGACCACCAACTCGACGCTCGAGCGTCTGAACGTCACCACTCGCTACGACAACGTCTCTTCCGATATCGGTCTGCTGGTGCTGCGGGTCGTCTTCGGCGGCCTGCTCGCCGCCCACGGCGCCCAGAAGCTGTTCGGCTGGTTCGACGGCCCCGGCCTGTCGGCCAACAACGCGAACTTCGAGGCCATGGGCTACAACCCGGGTGATCTGTTCGGCACCCTGGCCGGGCTGAGCGAATTCTTCGGCGGTCTGCTGTTGCTGCTGGGCCTGTTCACCCCGCTGGCCGCGGCGGTCGTGCTCGGCACCATGATCAACGTCATCCACGTGATGTGGGGCGGCGGCATGTTGGACGCGGCCGCCGGCTACGAGATGGGCCTGCTGTTCGCGACCGTCGCGGTGGCCGTGGCCTTCACCGGACCGGGCCGGTTCTCGCTCGATCACGGGCGCGCCTGGTACCGCGCCGGTTTCGCGTGGGGCGTCGGTGCGGTGGCGCTGGCCGTCGCGACCGGTGTGCTGACGCTGATCCTCAAGGGTCTGCTGTAACCGAGGTTTTCGATGCGGCGCGGTGAGGCGATCACCGCGCCGCATCGGCGTTTGCGGGGAGGGCGCGAGCAGGCGGGCGGGCCGCGAGGTGGCCCGACCGATAGGATCGGCGTGCTCGACAGATCGGACTAGGAGGGGCCGCACGTGCAACCGGGTTCGGTCTTCGCCGGATATCAGATCGAACGCCGGCTCGGCCGCGGCGGGATGGGATCGGTCTACCTCGCCAAACATCCGCGCCTGCCCCGGCGCACCGCGCTCAAGCTGCTGAATCCGGACCTGTTCGACGACAAGGAAACCCGGGCTCGATTCGAGCGCGAAGCCGATCTCGCCGCCCAGCTCGACCATCCGAACATCGTCACCGTCTACGACCGCGGCGTCGAGGACGCGCAGCTGTGGATCTCGATGCAGTACATCGACGGCGTCGATGCCGCGTCGCTGGACCCGAATACGCTGCCGGTGCTGCGCGCGGTGCAGATCATCGCCGATACCGCGCAGGCCCTGGATTTCGCGCACAGCATGGGGGTGCTGCACCGGGACGTGAAACCGGCCAACATCCTGCTCTCCAGCGCGCACACCGGGCCCGAACGGGTCTACCTCACAGACTTCGGCATCGCCCGGCTCCGTGACGACGGCGGTCACCTCACCCAGACCGGTTCGTTCACCGCCACCATCGCCTACGCCTCGCCCGAACAGCTCACCGGCGCCCCGCTCGATCACCGCACCGATCAGTATTCGCTGGCGTGCAGCCTGTTCTGGATGCTGACGGGCACCGCGCCGTTCTCCTCGCCGCATCCGGTGGCCGTCATCCAGGGTCATCTGCAGCATCCGCCGCCGGCATTGAGCAGCGTCCGGCATGGTTTGCCAGTGGCGCTCGATGCGGTGATGGCGCGGGCGCTGGCCAAGCGGCCGGGGGAAAGATTCGGTAGCTGTGCCGAATTCGCGGACGCGGTGCGGGCGGCGCTGGGTGGTGGGGTGCACCCTTCGGCGTCCGGGCGGGCGGCCGGTGGGTATTCGTCGGGGGCGCACGCGTATCCGTCGGGTTCGCCTGCGTATCCGTCAGGGCCCCACGCGTATCCGTCGGGACCGCTCGCACATTCGTCGGGATCGCTCGCGCACCCGTCGGCTCCGCATCGGGCGGCGTCGGGGCCGCATGTGCGGGCGGCCGGAGCGATGCAGGCGCCGATGGCGACCGGGCACGGGCAGCCGATCGTGGCGCAACCGTCAGCGCGGCCTGTCGGGGCGGGCGGGCGGCCGGGTGGACCGCCCGGTTCGCCGAGGTCACAGCCGTTGTCGCAGCCAGCAGGTGCCGCGACGAATGCGGTACCGCAGGGGCGGTCGGTCGCGGCGCGCTCACGCAAGGGTTTGCTGATCGGGTTGTCGGTGGCGGCGGTGGTCGTCGCGCTGGTTGCTGCCGTTGTCGTCGCGAACCTCCCCGGGGATAAGGGCCCCACCGCGATCGAGGCGATCAGCGAGGAGTTCCCGAACCTGGTGCCCGGCACCGATCTCGGCATCGGGTTCAACGGCCACACCTGCATGTCCCAGGACCCTTCCCAGGGGCGAGAGCTGTGGAAAGGGCAGAACGCCGACGGACCCGATTTCGGCGAATGGGCCGGTGCCTGGCACTGCTACGACGGCCGCACCGACTACTACCTGCTGAAATATGGGTCAGGACAAGACGTTCGGCAGGTGCTCGACGCGATGCGGCCGATGGACATCACCAGCGACGTCAACGGCTCGGTGATCTACGAGAACTATCACCTCGCGGGCAAAGACCCCAAGGAACACGCCATGGTGACCGGCTTCCCGATCGCCGACCGCGAGGAATACCTGCTCTACACCGCCGGGAAATTCAAGACCCCGGAGGAGTTCATGGACTGGTGGAAGGCACTGCCGCTGGCCTGATCGGGCCCGGTGTCACACTCGCCGGCGCTGCGTCGTCATCTCCACGTCGACCGACATTGACCAAGGAGACGATGGTGAGCATCGAGATCAGCAACCCCGACGGCCTGCACGACCCGACCGGATTCGGCTACAGCCATGTCGCGCGAGTGCGCGGCGAACTGGTTTTCATTGCCGGCCAATACGATTCCGACGCCGACGGCCACACCACCAGCGAGGATTTCGGCGATCAGGTCGACCGCGCGTTCGCCAACCTCGGCATCGCCCTGCGTTCGGTGGGCCTGGACTACGCCGACGTCGCCCAATTGCGCACCCACATCGTCGACCACGACCTGCCCAAACTGGCGGTGCTCGGGGAGAAGATCGCCGAAATCTGGGGCAAGCAGCCACCCACCCAGACGCTAACCGGCGTCGCAGCCCTCGCTCTGCCGGGCATGCTCTTCGAGGTAGATGCGGTCGCAGTGCGCGAATAGTGGATCGCCGCGCGAGAGTCACATCAGCGAGGACGCTACTCGGGCGATGCCTCGGTGATGTGACTCTCGGCGACGGCGTCGGCGGCGGGGGCGCCGAGGCCCGCGAGTAGACGCAGCCCGTCTTCGGTCGGGCTGTTCGGTTCGGCGGACAGCACCAGCAGTTCCATGCCCGATTCGTCGGGGAGCGCGAAGTTCTCCTGGTGCAGTTCGAGCAGGCCGACCAGCGGGTGGTGGTAGGCCTTGCGGCCGTGGGTGCGGGCGCGGACGTCGGCGCGGGCCCAGAGTTTGCGGAAACGTTCGCTGCCCATGGCGAGTTCGCCGATGAGCGAGGCCAGGCGCGGGTCGTCGGGGTATTTGCCTGCGGCCAGGCGCAGGTGACCGACGGCGTCGAGGGTGCAGGTCTCCCAGTCCGCGTACAGGCCGCGGTGCTCCTCTTCCAGGAAGATGTGCCGGGCGGTGTTCAGGCCCGCCAGCGGTCGTCCGTAGAGCAATTCCGCGAGGCGGTTGCCCGCGAGCACGTCGAGGCGATGGTCCATGATCAGCGCGGGCGCGTCGGCGACCAGGTCGAGCACCCGCAACAGCTCCGGTCGCAGCCGGGCCGCGGGCACCTTCGCGCGGCGGCGGCGCTGGCGTGCGAGCCGGTAGAGATGTTCGCGTTCGGTCTCGTCCAGGCCGAGGACGCGGGCGAGCGCGTCGAGGATCTGCTCGGAGGGCTGGGTGGCGCGGCCCTGTTCGAGGCGCACGTAGTAGTCGACGCTGACCCCGGACAGATGCGCGACCTCTTCGCGCCGCAACCCGACGACGCGGCGGCGGCGATCGGTGGGGATGCCGACGTCCGCCGGGTCGACCCGGGAACGCCGGGTCCGCAAGAAGCCGGCCAGATCATCCATGGCCCCAGTATGGCCGCGGCCGCGCTCGCGAAGGTGGTCCTGCCGATACCAGGAAGTCCCGTCCGACGGACGCGCTGCCCCTGAATGCCGAGCGTCGAGGCGCCCAGGATCGAACCCATCCGATCCGAAGGAGTTCTCATGAAGACGCTGATCGTCCACGCCCACCCAGAGCCGGCATCGCTCAACAGCGCGCTCAAGGACCTCGCGGTGACCACGCTGGAAACGGCCGGGCACGAAGTGCGGGTGAGCGATCTGTACGCGATGAACTGGAAACCGGCCGTCGATGCCGCCGACTACGGCTCCGCCGCCTCGACCCCGCTGCGAGTCGCCCGCGATTCCGGCCGGGCCTTCGAAACCGGCGCCCTCACCCCCGACGTGCGCGCCGAACAGGACAAACTGCTGTGGGCCGACACGATCATCTTCCAATTCCCGCTGTGGTGGTACTCGATGCCCGCGATCCTCAAAGGCTGGGTCGACCGGGTGTTCACCTACCGCTTCGCCTACGGCGTCGGCGAGCACAGCGACACCAAATACGGCGAACGCTACGGCGAAGGCACCCTCGCCGGCCGCCGAGCGCTGCTGTCGGTCACCATCGGCGGCCCGGAATCCTCCTATGGCCCACGCGGAATCAACGGGCCGATCGACGACCTGCTGTTTCCGATCCAGCACGGCATCCTCTACTACCCGGGCATCCAGGTCCTGCCGCCCTTCGTGGTCTACGGCGCCAATCGCCTGACCAGCGATGCCTACGCCGACGCCGCCAAGGCATGGGAGCAGCGCCTGCTCACCTTGGAATCAACCGACCCGATTCCCTTCCGCCCCCAGAACTTCGGCGACTACGAACTGCCGTCGCTGCAACTGAAGCCCGGACTGGAACCAGCTGGTCGCACCGGGTTCGGCCTGCACGTGCGGGGCTGACCCCGGCAGGCGCAGCCGACCCTGCGGGTGTCGGGCGGGCGTGTGGCTGATCCGTTGAACGCGTGGAGGCTCCGGCACGTGTGCGGCTGATCCCGCGGAGGTGCAGCTGATCGGGCGAGTATGCGGCTGACCCGGTGGGTGTGCGTGTGATCCGGCGCGTGCGGCTGATCGGGCACCGGGCGCAGCCGATCGGGTGGGTGTTCGGCCGGATCGGTGGGGTGCCATCCGGTGGGTGCGCAGCTGTCCGGTGGGCGCGCGGCTCTCCGGCCTGCTGGTCCTTGCGCGGCGGTGCACCAAGTCGCCGGCACCGAGCGGCGGCCTCAGACCTTGGCGGCCGCTGTGAGCCGTTGCAACGCCTTGGTGACGACCTCGGGATCGCTGGTCTCCCAGTACGGCGGCAGCGACGCGCGCAGGTAGCCGCCGTAGCGGGCGGTGGCGAGGCGGGGGTCGAGGATGGCGACCACGCCGCGGTCGTCGACGCTGCGCAGCAGGCGGCCGGTGCCCTGGGCCAGTAGGAGGGCGGCGTGGCTGGCGGCGACGGACATGAAGCCGTTGCCGCCGCGCGATTCGACCGCGCGCTGCCGTGCGGTGAGCAGCGGGTCGTCGGGGCGGGGGAACGGAATGCGGTCCAGGATCACCAGACTCAGCGAGGGGCCTGGCACGTCGACGCCCTGCCACAGCGACAGGGTGCCGAACAGCGAGGTCTCGGGGTCGTCGGCGAACTTGCGGACCAGCGCGCCGGTGGAATCCTCGCCCTGGCACAGCACAGGCGTGTCCAGGCGGTTGCGCAAGACCTCGGTGGCGGCCTTGGCGGCACGCATCGACGAGAACAGGCCGAGGGTGCGCCCACCGGCCGCGGTGATCAGCCGTTCGATCTCGTCGAGGTAGGCGGGGGACAGGCCGTCGCGGCCGGGTGCGGGCAGATGTTTGGCGACGTAGAGGATGCCGGATTTCGCATGGTCGAACGGGGAACCGACATCGAGGGAGCTCCAGCGCACCGTCTCGGTATCCGACGGCGCTTCGGCGCCGTTGGCGGTGGCGGTATCGGTGCGTCCCGACGACTGCGCGGGCAGCCCCCAGGTGATCGCGAGGCCATCGAACGAACCGCCGATCTGCAGCGTCGCCGAGGTCAGCACCACCGTGGACGCGCCGAACAGCCGGCTGCGCAGCAGCCCGCCCACCGACAGCGGCGCCATCCGCAGGGTGCGGCGGGTGACGCCGCGCAGTTCGTCGGCGGCCAGCCAGACCACATCGCGGCGGGCCGCCGGATCGGGTTCGTCGAAGGTGCTGAGCGCGCGCACCGCGGCGTCGTGTACCTCCTCGACGGCGGCGACGGCGCGGGTGCGGGCGGCGGCGGTATCGGCATCGCCCTGCGGGGTGCTGCTGCCCTGCGGGGCGAGCGCGGTATGCGCGTTCCACGCGGCGTCGCGGACCAGCGCGAGCACGGGCGCGATCCCGTCGGGCAGCGCGTCCCAGCGCGCCGCGGGCAGATCGTCGAGGGCGGCGTGCAGCGCGTCGCCCGCGGCTTCGAGCCGGTCCACCTCTTGTTCATCGATGAGCTTGGCGCAGCGCCGGGCGGCGGCGGTGATCGCGAGGGCCGACAGTTCGGCGGTGGCGACGCCGGTGACCCGGTCGACCAGTTCGTGCGCCTCGTCGACGACGACCACATCGTGTTCGGGCAGCACCTGGATGCCGCTGATCGCGTCGATGGCGAGCAGGGCGTGATTGGTGACGACGATATCGGCCTGCGCGGATTCGGCCCTGGCCTTTTCGGCGAAGCAATCCTGGCCGAACGGGCAGCGCGTCTTGCCCAGGCATTCCCGCGACGACACGCTGACCTGCCGCCACGCCCGGTCGGACACGCCGGGGGCGAGTTCGTCGCGGTCGCCGGTCTCGGTGTCGGAGGCCCATTCGTTGAGCCGCTGCACCTCCCGGCCCAGCCGCGACACCGCGAACGCGTCGAACAGTTCGGCCTCGGCCGGCTCGTCCGGGATCGCGCTGTTGATCTTGTTCAGGCACAGATAGTTGTTGCGGCCCTTGAGGATCGCGAACTGCGGGGTGCGGCCGAGGGGCTTGGTGAGCGCGTCGGCGAGGCGGGGCAGATCGCGATCGACCAGCTGACGTTGCAGCGCGATCGTCGCCGTGGACACCACCACCGTGCGCCCGGTGCGCACCGCGTGCCGCAGGCTCGGCACCAGGTAGGCCAGCGATTTCCCGGTGCCCGTGCCGGCCTGCACCGCCAGGTGTTCCTTGGTGTCGATGGCGTGATCGACCGCGGCGGCCATGGCCACCTGACCGGGCCGTTCCTTGCCGCCGAGCGCGGTGACGGCAGCGGACAACAGGGCCGGGACGGGCGGAAGTTCGGGCACCCCGGCAGCCTACTGCGCGGCACCGACAAGCCGTGCCCGGTCGGCGCGCGCACGCCCGGTTTGGCGATTACCCGCCGATAACGCGGCCGATGCCGATCCGGCGGTCGGCGCTGCGACGTACATGCGCTCGGCTGCGCGGCCGCCCGGCCGGCCGAGTACCGGTGTCACACTGCATCGTGCGATGCGGCTCGAGCTGGATCAGCCGTCCAGCGCGCCCTCGAGCTCCACGCCCGCCGCGCGCAGCTGCGCGAGCGCCTTCTCGGTGGTCTCCGGCGCGACCGCCGCGGTGAGCCCGAGCAGCACACGGGTGTCGAATCCCGACGCCGCAGCGTCCATGGCCGTGGCCCGCACGCAGTGGTCGGTGGCGATCCCGACGACGTCCACCGTGTCGATATCGCGCGCTTTCAGCCAGTCGGCCAGCGCCGTGCCGTCCTCGGCAGCGCCCTCGAATCCCGAGTACGCGGCCGCATAGGCGCCCTTGGAGAACACTTCCTGCACCGGCGTGGTGTCGAAGTTCGGATGGAACTCCGCGCCCGCCGTGCCGACCCGGCAGTGCGGCGGCCAGCTGTCCACGAAATCGGGCTGCTCGGAGAAGTGCGCGCCGGGATCGATGTGGAAATCGCGGGTCGCCACCACCGCCGCGTACTCGTCGGCGTGGTCGCGCGCGTGCGCGCTGATCCGCTCGGCCACTCGTGCTCCGCCAGCGACGGCCAGCGAACCGCCCTCGCAGAAGTCGTTCTGCACGTCCACGATCACCAGTGCTCGACCCATATAACAATTCTGCCCTCGCGTGGATCGGCAGGCACCTCCACGGCCCGTGCGCCCTTGATGTGCCGGTCAGGCGAGGAAGGTAGTCGGGATGGCCGGGTCACCCGCGGACAGTTTGAGACCTTCCCACGGCAGCGAGACCAGCCCCTGGGCGACGAGGTCGCGGCTTTCGGTCAGGCTCGGCTGGTCGAGGACCTTGCCCTGACGGACCAGCGGCACCAGCAACTCGCGCATCTCGAACCCGTTCGCCGACGGACGCTCGCCCGCCGCCGGGTAGACGATCTCCTCGACGATCGTGCCGGTGCGCCGCGCCAGCCGCACCGCCCGCTTGGTGCCACCGCGCGACTCCTTGTGACTGCTGCGTTTGGCCACCGGCACGCCGTCGACCTCGACCAGCTTGTAGACCATCCCGGCGGTTGGCGCGCCGGAGCCGGTGACCAATGATGTGCCGACGCCGTAGACGTCGACCGGCTCGGCGCGCAGGGCGGCGATCGCGTACTCGTCGAGATCACCGGAGACGACGATGCGGGTCTTGGTGGCGCCGAGTTCGTCGAGTTGATCGCGCACCTGCCGGGCCAGCACGCCCAGGTCGCCCGAGTCGATGCGCACCCCGCCGAGTTCCGGTCCGGCGATCTCGATGGCGGTGGCCACGCCCTTGGTGATGTCGAAGGTGTCGACGAGCAGGGTGGTGCCGATGCCGAGCGCGTCGATCTGGCTGCGGAACGCGGCGGCCTCGTGCGCGCCGTCGGCGCCGCTGTGCAGCAGGGTGAACGCGTGCGCGCTGGTACCGGCGCCGGGGACGCCGAAGCGGCGCACCGCTTCCAGGTTCGAGGTGGCGTCGAATCCGGCCAGGTAGGCGGCGCGGGCGCTGGCGGGTGCGGCCAGCTCATGGGTGCGCCGCGACCCCATCTCGATCATCCGCCGCCGCGCCGCCGCACTCACCATGCGCGCGGCCGCCGAGGCGATGGCGCTGTCGTGATTGAGGATCGACAGCGCGAGGGTTTCCAGCAGCACGCATTCGGCGAAGCTGCCGCGCACCGACAGGATCGGCGAGCCGGGAAAATACAGTTCGCCTTCGGCGTAGCCGTCGATATCGCCGGTGAAGCGGAAATCGCGCAGCCATTCGACGGTCTCGCGGTCCAGGAATCCGGAGACGATCTCGAGCTCGGGTTCACCGAAACGGAACTCGCCCAGCGCCTCGAGCAGCCGCCCCGTCCCCGCGACGACGCCGTAGCGGCGCCCGTGCGGCAATCGCCGGGCGAACAATTCGAAGGTGCATTGCCGGTGCGCGGAACCGTCGGCCAGCGCGGCGGCGAGCATGGTCAGTTCGTACTGATCGGTCAGCAGGGCGGTGCTGGTGACCTCATCGCGGCGATCCACGCTGCCACTGTAATGGCAATACCGCCGCGACCTGGGCGAACCGAATCGGCATGATAAGGCAGGCGAGCCCCGTATCACGGCCGAAACGGCGAATTCGATCATGCTCGGGTGTTGTGTATCCGGTCGCTAGTCGTACCCTTGACGTTATGGCCTTGTGCAATACAGCACCCCGCTATCGGACGGACGCGGCCCCGGCCGGCGCCGTCGCGGTCGCCGCGAACGCGACGCTGTCGGCACAGGCGACGCCCGAGGCGGTGGAATACACCGAGATCCTGGAGGCGGAAGATCGGCCGTGGGTCACGGTCGTCTGGGACGACCCGGTCAACCTCATGCACTACGTGACCTACATCTTCCAGAAGCTGTTCGGCTACAGCAAAGCCAAGGCGACCGAGTTGATGCTCAAGGTGCACAACGAGGGCAAGGCGGTCGTATCGTCCGGCTCGCGGGACAAAATGGAACAAGACGTCCGCCGGCTACACGCCGCGGGCCTGTGGGCGACCATGCAGCGGGACGACTGATCCGGACGGCTACCGTAGCGACGTGCGAAAGTGGAGCCGGAAGAATTCGCTGAGCGGTCTGAAACTGCGATCCGAAATGGACGCCCGGGAAGCCGGCGTGCTGCGTTCGCTGGTCGGTGCGGTCTCCGGATTGCTCACCGAGCGCGCGTCCTCGGCCCCCGACGACGACCTGGCCGCCCTCACCGGCCTGCGCACCGGTAACGCCGCCCCGCCCGATGACCCCCGCCTGCTGCGGCTGCTGCCCGACTTCCATCGCAGCGAACCCGGTTCCCCCGACGCCGACCGCGCCGACCTCAACAGCGCCCTGCGCAGCCTGCACGAACCCGAGATCATCGACGCCAAACTCGCCGCAGGCGCCGTCGTCCTGGAAACCTGCCCCTCCGACGGCGGCCGCATCATCATCACCCCCGAACAGGCCGACGCCTGGCTCACCGCCCTCACCGACGTCCGCCTGGCCCTCGGCGCCGTCCTCGGCATCGACGCCGACACCCCCGAACAATTCGACCCCGACGACCCCCGCGCCCCGCACCTGGACGTCTACCACTGGCTGACCTGGATGCAGGATTCGCTGCTGCAGGCGCTCGCGCCCTAGACCGGTGCGAACTCACATTCGCTCGGTCGGTCTCGAACCCCGAACCCGCTGATCAAGTGTCAGCTGCGGTCCACAGCTCGACGGCGTCCGTCGAGAAGGCCGCTCACGACACCTTCCCCGCGGCCGCCCACACTCCAGCGGAACCAGGCTGACAGCGCGCGAATGTCGCGGTCGCCAGCACGGAAGTGGGGACCCCGGCTGTCAGCGCGTGTATGCCGCGGCCGCCCGCGCACAGGCGGGACCCGAGCTGTCAGCACGTCTACGCCGCGGGCGGTAGCGTCGCCTCCAGGACCGGCGACAAGGAGTTCTCGTGAATGCGGTGGCGGGCGCGCGTAATTCATTGACCGATGTGCCGGGCGTGCTGGTGGGGCATCACCATATCCTCGATGACGACGCCACCGTCGGTTCCGGTGCGGCGACCGGGTGCACGGTGATCCGGGTACCGGGCGGGGCAGTGGCGGCGGTGGATGTGCGCGGCGGTGGACCGGGCACAAGGGAAACCGATGTGCTGGATCCGCTGAACACGGTGCGGCGGGCGGATGCGGTGCTGCTCACCGGCGGCAGCGCGTACGGGCTTGCGGCCGCCGACGGGGTGATGCGGTGGCACGAGGAGAACGGCGCCGGAATTCCGATGGATCCGGCCGACCCGAGCCGGGTGGTGCCGATCGTTCCCGGCGCTGTGATCTTCGATCTTCCGGTGGGGGACTGGAACATTCGGCCCACCGCTGAGTTCGGCTATCGCGCCGCCGCCGAGGCAGCTGTCGACTTCGAGCGCGGCACCGTCGGCGCGGGAGTCGGCGCGCGAGCGGGCGCCATCAAAGGCGGGATCGGCAGCGCGAGCATTGTCCTCGGTGACGGCCCCGCCGCCGGGATGACGGTGGCCGCCTTGATGGTCGCCAACCCGGTCGGCTCGGTGTTCGATCCGCGCACCGGCCTGCTCTGGGGTGCGGGCACCGACGGCCCGGAACGCTTCGGCCTCACCCCCGCCACCCCCGAACAACTCGCCGTCGCCAACGCCCTCCCGGTCAAGGGCACCATCCTCAACACCACCATCGGCGTCGTCGCCACCGACGCCCCGCTGGACACCCTCGCCGCCCGCCGCCTGGCCACCACCGCCCACGACGGCCTGGCCCGCGCCATCCGCCCGGCGCATTCCCCGCTCGACGGCGACACCATCTTCGCCCTCGCCACCGGCACCGCCACCGCCCCGGAACCCCCGCCGCTACCCCCGGCTTTCCCCACCGACCTGCTGCTCATCGACCAGCTGTGCACCGCCGCCGCGGTCTGCGTCGAACGCGCCATCGTCGACGCCATCCTCTCGGCCCGCTCGATCGCGGGCATCTCCGCATACCGCGAGCTGTTCCCGGGCTGACCTGCCTCCGCTGCCAGTTGTCTCGCCGGTGGTGCCTGCACGCGCATGTCGTCGATCCCGACTGCCGCCGCGCGGATCGGCCCACCCGCGAACGCCGGCCCGATTTAGGGACTACCCGGCTGAATCGTCTCCGCTGCCGCTGCCGCTACCCGCCTGGGCCGCTCTGCGCACCGGCACCGGCCCGGTACACCGTCGTCCCGCGCTGCTGCTGTCGGCCCCCGCGCCGCTGTTGTTCCGGGTGCGGGGCCCGCCGCCCGTCACCGAAACCTGCCCCGCGGATCCCGCCGCCGATCCCCGCTGGTCACGGCCCCGTCAGGAGCCAGATGCACCCTGCCCGGAATACCCGAATATCCTCACTCGTTGACGGCTGTGTCAGGTCGGTGACGGCTGTGCGGATAGGCGGAAGGGTTCGATTGTGCTCGTGATCAGGGCCGACCTCGTCGACGAGATGGTGGCGCATGCGCGCGCCGACCACCCCGACGAGGCCTGCGGCATCATTGCCGGTCCGGAGGGCTCCGATCGCCCGGAACGTTTCGTGGCGATGATCAACGCCGAGCGCTCACCCACCTTCTACCGCTTCGATTCGGCCGAGCAGCTGAAGGTGTGGCGCGCCATGGACGACGCCGACGAGGTGCCGGTGGTGATCTACCACTCCCACACCGCCACCGAGGCCTACCCGAGCCGCACCGACATCTCCTACGCCTCCGAACCGGACGCCCACTACGTGCTGATCTCCACCCGCGATCCGGAGCGGCACGAGCTGCGCAGCTACCGGATCCTGGACGGCGAGGTCACCGAGGAGCCGGTGAAGATCGTCGACAGCTACGAAACCAACTGACCACCAACGATATTCGTTAGTAACCCGAGGAGTTCCCCGATGCCGGTAACCGTGTCCATCCCGACCATCATGCGCCCGTTGACCGGGGGTGAGAAGCGGGTCGAGGCCGAGGGCGCCACGCTGGCGGCACTGATCGAGAACCTGGACGCCAACTTCTCCGGGCTCAAGGAGCGGCTGCTCAAGGACGGCAAGCTCAACCGCTACGTCAACATCTACGTCGACGACGAGGACGTGCGCTTCGCCGGCGGTCTCGAGGCCGAGGTCCCCGAGGGCGCGAGCGTCACCATCCTGCCCGCCGTCGCCGGAGGCTAGTCCCTAGTGGCGCGCTACGAATCGCTGATCGCGACCCTCGGCAACACCCCGCTGGTCGGTTTGCGCAACCTGTCCCCGCAGTGGGAGGGCGAGCATCCGGTGCGGTTGTGGGCCAAGCTCGAGGATCGCAACCCCACCGGGTCGATCAAGGATCGCCCGGCCTTGCGCATGATCGAACAGGCCGAGCGTGACGGTCTGCTGACGCCCGGCTGCACCATTCTGGAGCCGACCAGCGGCAATACCGGGATCTCGCTCGCCATGGCGGCCAAGCTCAAGGGCTATCAGCTGGTGTGCGTGATGCCGGAGAACACTTCGGTGGAGCGGCGTCAGCTGCTCACCATGTTCGGCGCGCGGATCATCGATTCACCGGCGGCCGGCGGCTCCAACCAGGCCGTCGCCATGGCCAAGCAGATCGCCGCCGACAACCCCGACTGGGTGATGCTCTACCAGTACGGCAATCCGGCCAACGCGCTTGCCCACTACGAGACCACCGGCCCGGAAATCCTCGCCGACCTCCCTGAGATCACCCATTTCGTGGCCGGTCTCGGCACCACCGGCACGCTCATGGGCACCGGCCGTTTCCTGCGCGAGAAGGTGCCGAACATCGAGATCGTCGCGGCCGAACCGCGCTACGGCGAGCTGGTATACGGCCTGCGCAATATCGACGAGGGTTTCATCCCCGAGCTCTACGACGAGTCGGTGCTGACCACCCGCTTCTCCGTCGGCCCCTACGACGCGGTGCGCCGCACCCGGGAACTCGTGCTCGAGGAGGGCATCTTCGCCGGCATCTCCACCGGCGCCATCCTGCATGCCGCGCTCGGTGTCGCGCGGAAGGCCGTCAAGGCCGGTACCCGGGCCGATATCGCGTTCGTGGTGGCCGACGGCGGCTGGAAATACCTGTCCACCGGCGCCTACGACGGCACGCTGGAAGAGGCCGAGGAACGCCTCGACGGCCAGCTCTGGGCATGAGGTCGCCGGTACCCTCGAAGGTGCGTTCGGCGGTGTCGCGCCGCCGACGGACCGCGTAGCCGGCGCCGGGCATCGCTCCGGCGCCGAGCGAGGAGGTGATGGCGGTGACCGGTGGTGGTACCGGAATCGGGGCCTCGTTCGATCCCGAGCGGATCGCGGCGCTGCGCGCCCAGCAGACACGTCCACCGATGCCCGGCGCCGCACCGCCACGGCCGCCGGCTAAGCCCGGCCGCTTCGGCGCGGTGTGGGCTCAGGCCGCCATGATCGTCGTCGGCTTCACGGCGTCGCTGTATGTGATCGAAGGTTTCGACGCCGTCTCCAGCGTCGACCTGGATCAGGCCGGTATCGAACCACGTCAGCTCGACGGACTCACCGGCATCCTCTACGCCCCGGTCCTGCACGGCGGCTGGGCGCATTTGATCAGCAATACCCTGCCCGTCCTGGTGCTCGGGTTCCTCGCCCTGGTGTCCGGCATCGGCCGCGGGCTCGCGGCGACGGCGATCATCTGGGTGGTCGCGGGCGTCGGCACCTGGCTCACCGGCGGATCGGGCACGGTGCATCTGGGCGCGTCGGCGCTGGTGTTCGGCTGGCTGACGTTCATCATCCTGCGCGGCTGGTTCGGCAGGCACGTCGGCCAGATCGTCATCGGATTGATCGTGTTCGCGGTATACGGGTCGCTGCTGTGGGGTGTGCTGCCGGGGCCGCCGGGCATCTCCTGGCAGGGACATCTGTTCGGCGCGGTCGGTGGTGTGCTCGCGGCCTGGATGCTGTCGGGGGATGAGCGCAATCGTCGGCGTGCGGTGCCGCCGGGTGCGGGTGTGCCGTCGGGATTGCGCTGACGTAGCAATCGTCCAGCCGTGCTGAGTGCTGCTCGTCCGCCCGGGCGTCAGTCGATTCGGCGTGCGCTGCCGACCGGTGCGCCGCAGGCGGCCTGCATGCGCCGGCCGCTGTGTTCGGCCCCGGCCTCCTCGAGGGTGCCGGTGCGGCCAGGTCGGCTGCGGAACCTCTTGGCACCCTCACCCTTTCGGCTGGATGGGGTGGACAGTGCGCTCGCTGGGTACTCTCTGGTGATGAACGTCCACACCGTCGTGCGGCGCAGACCGGTCTCGTCGCGAGTTTCCGGTCCCAGCGGTTGCGGCCCGGCTTTTTGGGGGATCGGCTCTTGAGCGAGAATTCGTCGTGGCAGCATGGTGGGATGCGCCTTACCGTCCTCGGGTGCTCGGGCAGTGTGTCCGGCCCGGACTCCCCAGCGTCGGGGTACCTGCTCACCGGCCCGGATATGCAGCCGGTCGTCATCGATTTCGGTCCCGGCGTGCTGGGCGCGTTGCAGCGCTACGCCAACCCGGGCGACGTGTCGATCTTCCTCACCCACCTGCACGCCGACCACTGCCTGGACCTGCCGGGTCTGCTGGTCTGGCGCCGCTATCACCCGACCCCGCCCGTCGGCCGAGCCATCGTGCGCGGCCCGTCGGACACCTCGCTGCGCATCGGCAACGCCTCGGCCGAGGTCGGCGGCGAATGCGACGACTGGTCCGACGTGATCGACATGCGGCCCTGGGCCGAGGGCGAGGCGGTCGAGTTCGGTCCCGGCCACACTGTCACCGCGCGCCGGATGTTCCACCCGCCGGAGTCCTACGGCCTGCGCATCGTCACCGCCGCCGGGCGCACCTTCGTCTACACCGGCGACACCGCCATGTGCGACCAGGTGCAGGAACTCGCCCAGGGCGCCGACATCCTGATGGCGGAAGCCTCCTGGACCCACGATCCCGCCAATCGTCCTCCCGGCATTCACCTTTCGGGCACCGAGGCGGGCCGGATCGCGGCCGAGGCGGGCGTCAAGGAGCTGCTGCTCACCCACATTCCGCCGTGGACTTCCCGCGAAGACGTGATCGCCGAAGCCAAGGCCGAGTTCACCGGACCCGTGCACGCGGTCGCGCCGGGGGAGACCTTCGACCTCTGAGTTCAGTCCGCGCCCGGCAGCCGGGCAGGGCGATGGGGATCAGCCCTGGTCCGGTATCGCCGACTCCGCCCATCGACTGCCCCGGCCTCGTGATTCGGCGAGGTCGGCGGGCCATCACGGCCTGATGGTGTTCGGCGCGGCCGACGGGGACGTCGGCTCGGATCTGTACGCACGGGTTGTCGCCATCCGGTCATCTGCGGTTCGCAGGCCGTAGCGCTACGGTCTGGTCGACTACCGGACCTCGCCCGGGCCGGCTCTCGTGACCACTCAGTGAGACGCGCTCACGCCCCCGCCGACTCGGTAGTACCCGACCCCATTACGCTGACCCCGTGTCGAGACGAGCCGATGGCAGGGCGGACGATGAGCTCCGCGAGGTACGGATCACCCGTGGATTCACCACGCATCCAGCCGGTTCGGTGCTGGTGGAGTTCGGTCAGACGCGGGTGATGTGCACCGCGAGCGTCACCGAGGGCGTGCCGGCGTGGCGGCGCGATACCGGACTGGGCTGGCTCACCGCCGAATACGCCATGCTGCCCGCTGCCACCCACACCCGCAGCGGCCGGGAGTCGGTGAAGGGCAAGATCGGCGGCCGCACCCAGGAGATCAGCCGCCTGATCGGGCGTTCGCTGCGCGCCTGCATCGACCTGGCCGCCATCGGCGAGAACACCATCGCCATCGACTGTGATGTGCTGCAAGCCGACGGCGGTACCCGCACCGCCGCGATCACCGGTGCGTATGTCGCGCTCTCCGACGCCGTCACCTATCTGGCGGCCGCGGGCAAGCTGGCCGACCCGCAGCCGATCTCCTGCGCTATCGCCGCGGTGAGCGTCGGCGTGGTCGACGGCCGGGTGCGTCTGGATCTGCCGTATGAGGAGGATTCGCGCGCCGAGGTGGACATGAACGTGGTCGCCACCGACACCGGCACGCTCGTCGAGGTGCAGGGCACCGGTGAGGGCGCCACCTTCCCGCGCTCCACCCTGGACAAGCTGCTCGATTCCGCGCTCGCCGGTTGCGAGCAGCTGTTCGCCATCCAGAAGGAAGCGCTCGCGCTGCCGTACCCGGGTGTGCTGCCCGAGCCGGCCGAACCGAAGAAGAAGTGATGGGCCGGGTCCTCGTCGCCAGTCGCAATGCCAAGAAGCTGAACGAGCTGCGCCGCATTCTCGATGAGGCCGGAGTGGCGGGGCTGGAGATCGTCGGCCTCGATGACGTCCCCGCCTACGACGAAGCCCCCGAAACCGGCGCGACATTCGAGGAGAACGCCCTGGCCAAGGCCCGCGACGGCGCCGCGGCCACCGGCCTGCCGTGCGTCGCCGACGATTCCGGCCTAGAGGTCGACGCCCTCAACGGCATGCCCGGCGTGCTCTCGGCCCGCTGGTCCGGCCGCCACGGCGACGACACCGCCAACAACGCGCTGCTGCTCGCTCAGCTCGGCGACGTCCCCGACGAGCGCCGCGGCGCCCGCTTCGTCTCCACCTGCGCGCTCGTGGTCCCCGGCGGCGAGGAGATCGTGGTGCGCGGCGAATGGCCCGGCTCGATCGGCCGCGAGCCGGTCGGCGACGGCGGCTTCGGCTACGACCCGCTGTTCATCCCCGAAGGCGGAGCGACCACCGCCGCCCAGCTGACGCCCGCCGAAAAGGACGCCATCTCCCACCGCAGCCGCGCATTGAAGCAGCTGCTGCCTGCGCTCAAAGCTCTGGCCGGCTGAACGCTCGGGGCCGTGCGTTGACGAGCGTGGTGCCTGCTTCACTGCTTTGGTCGGTTGAACGCTGGGGTGGTGTGTTGACGAGGTTGGTGCCTGCGTTCCACTGCTTTGGTCGGTTGAATGCTCGGGCGGTGCGTTGACCACGCTGCTGCCCGCGCTCAACGCGTTGGTCGGCTGGATGCTCGGGGTCGGGCGTTGCCGCGGCCGCTCCCTGTACTCCCGCCCTCGTCGGCTGAAGGCTCCCGCCCGGGGAGCCGCCGGCGCGTGCGGGAGGTGGATCGGGCGCGTGAGAGCGCCCACCTACTCCTACGGCCGCTGTAGTAGACGGGTACCGTGGTAGGCGTGTCCGCTCCTTCCGGCCGTTCGGCGCAGCATCGCCCCCGGCATAATCGGCCCGCGCTGATCGCGCTGGTGGTTGTGGCCGCGGTGGCGTGTCTGGCGCTCGGCTGGTGGCAGTGGGAGCGGTTCGAGTCGTCCAGCGGCACCGGCCAGAACCTGGGGTATGCGCTGCAATGGCCGCTGTTCGCGGCGTTCGCGGTGTTCGCGTATTTCCGGTTCGTCCGGTTGGAGAGCGAAGCCGAAGAGGAGCAGGCCGCGCCCGCTGAAGCCGCACCGAAACCGGCGAAGGCGAAAAAGGCCGCGCCGCGGGAGATCCCGGCGGGCATCCTGCCCGAGCGGCCGACGGCCCGGGTCGATCGGCCGAAAGCCGGGCCCGAGCGGGGCAGCGATCCCGCGCTGGCCGAATACAACAAATACCTGGCGCAATTGCACGCCGACGATATCGGTGAACAGGTCCGCGCCGCGGGCCTCGACACCAGCGACACCGAGAGGAGCGCCGGTTGAGCGCCAGCGACAACTCCACCGACACCACGCTGACCCACGGCGCCACCCCCGCCACCCCTGCCAAGGCCTCCGCCGACACCGGCAAGATCAAGAACGCCCTGCTGCGCTACCGGGTGCTGGCCTGGACCACCGGTCTGTGGCTGCTGCTGCTCACCGCCGAGATGATCGCCCAGTACGGCTTCGGCGTCGACACCCCGCGCTGGATCGCCGTCGTGCACGGGTGGGTGTACTTCATCTACCTGATCTTCACCGCCGACCTCGCGGTCAAGGTGCGCTGGCCCGCCGGCCGGACCGTCGGCACCCTGCTCGCCGGCACCATCCCGCTGCTGTCGTTCTTCGTCGAGCACCGCAACGCCCAGCAGGTCAAGCGCGATTTCGGCGTCTGACGCCTTTCTGCAAGATTCCTCCCCGCTCGCGCCCTACGGTCGAAGTATCGAGCGCGTCCTACGGTCGAGGTATCGAGCGAGAGGAGTTGAGAGCGATGACCGGCTTCACCGCCAGGGTCGAGATCGACATCGATGCCTCGCCGCAGCAGGTGTGGGCGACCCTGACCGACCCGGAACAGATCCGCGATTTCATGTTCGGCGCCGAGGTGCGCACCGACTGGAAGGTGGGCAGCCCCATCGTCTGGCAGGGCGAGTACCAGAACCGCGCCTACACCGACAAGGGCGAGATCCTGGCCGCCGACCCCGGCCGACTGCTGAAACTGACCCACTACAGCCCGCTGTCCGGCCAACCCGACACCCCGGCGAACTACCACACCCTCACCTACGAACTGACCGGCGACACCACCACCCACCTGACCCTCACCCAGGACAACAACGCCGACGAGCAGGAAGCAGCCCACTCCCGCAGCATGTGGGAGACCCACCTACGCGGGATCAAGGCAGCCGCCGAGGCAGCACCGGCCTCCCGATAGTCGGGCCACCGACCAGCCGAGCGGCCACCGTCCAGCCCCCACTGCCTCCTCGCTCGGCTATCGCACAAGTTGTGGCGAGTTCGCGAAGGTTAGGACTTGTGCGAACTAGCAATAACCTGTGCGATTCCCAACCCAGACTTGTCCACAGGTGGGGGAGTTGTTCACAGGGGCGGGGTGGACGAAAGCGGCGGGGGCTTTCAGGCGGCACCATCGGGGGGTGGCCATACCCGACCCGATCTCACGCAGGCTCGCCCTGCAAGAGGGAGTCGCCCCCCATGAACTGCGTGGCGAGAGGTGGCAGCGGGTATGCCGCGGACACTATCTGCCTGCGCACAGGGTCGGTGAGCTCAGCGCGACCGACCGTCATTTGGTAGCGGCCAGGGCTGCCCTCGACAGGCTGAGCTCTGGAGCAGTAATCAGCCACGTCTCGGCGGCGCTCGCCCACGATCTGCCGGTGTGGCGCTTGCCGATCCAGAAGGTGCACGTGACTCGCAATCGTGCCAGCGGTGCTCGCATCGCTGAGCGACTCATTGTGCACGCAGCACACCTCGAACAGGGCGATGTGGTGCAGGTCGATGGGCTGCCAGTCACCTCTGTTGCCCGCACGGTCGTGGACCTTGCGAGATCTGTGCCTTTCGCGGAGGCGGTTGTGGTCGGCGACGCGGCGCTGCACACTGGCCGGACCACCTCAGCGGAACTCGCCGAGCTGATGTCGCGTACCCGCAGCGGCAGAGGGCTTCCCGCTGCTCGTCGGGTGGTGCGCTTCCTCGACGGCCGATCCGAGAGTCCCGGCGAATCGCTGAGTCGCGTCGTGATGGCCCAGGCGGGTTTGCCCATGCCGGAGTTGCAGGCGACAGTTCTCGACGATCTAGCCCGATTCGTCGCCCGCGTCGACTTCCTGTTTCCGGATCGCGGCATTGTCGGGGAATTCGACGGCATGGTGAAGTACCGCAAGACTGCTCGGGCGCCCGAGTCGGTGGTGATCGCCGAGAAGAAGCGCGAAGACGCGCTGCGCGCACTGGGCTGGATGGTGGTGCGCTGGACCTGGCCGGAACTGGACCGGCCGCGCCGCTGGCTTGCGGCGCTCGAGCGCACCAACCACGTTGCCAGAACCGGAACATGGCATCCCGCTGGAGCTGCGGTACGTCGCAGGCGCTGACCACTGCGAACAGCGGCATCCGGGTCAGGCGGGCCGCAGTGACTTGCTGGCCCGACCTGGTGCGGCCCTAGAACTTGTAGGTGATGCCGGTGAAGCGTTCGGATTCTTCCCAGAGGCGGCGTTGGAGGTCGCGATTCTTGGAGAGCTTGGTCGACGGGGAGGGCTCGACCGGGCCCTGGGACTGGAAGAGGCGGGTGGGGCCCCAGTAGGTGTTGGGGTCGGCGTCGGGTTCGGTGGCGGCGAACAGGGTCGAGTGGGCGGCCTTGGCGGGCGGGTGGCCGATGAGGCGGATGAAGGGTTTGCTGATGCGGTCGAGCGGGGTCTCGGTGCGGGCGAACAGGTCGGTGGCCGACACGCCGGGGTGGACCGCGTAGGACCGCTTGGACGAGCCGGCCTCCTCGAGGCGGTGCTGGAGTTCGCGGGCGAACATGAGGTTGGCCAGCTTGGACTGGGCGTAGGCGAGATTGCGCTGGTAGCGGCGGTTTTCGTAGTTCAGGTCGTCGATCCAGAGCTTCGGGGTCTGCTTGTGCGCGATGCTGGCCAGCGACACCACCCGGTCGCGAATGCGGTCGAGCACCAGGCCGGTGAGGGCGAAGTGACCCAGGTGGTTGACGCCGAACTGGGTTTCGAAACCGTCCTTGGTGCGCGAGAACGGCACGTTCATCAGGCCGGCGTTATTGATGAGGACATCGAATTCGCCGCAGTTGCCGGCGAATTCGCGCACCGAGGACAGGTCGGCCAGATCGAGCGGCGCGACCTTCACATCGCCGTCGATACGGTCGGCGATCTCTTGGGCCTTGGCCGTATTCCGGCAGGCCATGACCACCGTCGCGCCCTTGCTCGCCAGCACCTTCGTGGTTTCGACACCGAGGCCGCCATTGGCTCCGGTGACGACGAAGGTGCGCCCGGTCTGATCGGATATCTGCTCAGGTTTCCACGCCATGCACCGACCTTACTCCTGGGTAAGTTCCCTGTGAAGTGTGTCTCGGACGCTGATCGTTCACAGTGCGCTCCTCGGCCCGGTATGGAGCATCGGAGACCGGGGCGATACGGATCGCCACCCAGCGCGGCCGCCATGGCCGATACCGGATGCGCCGCCACGGCAGGGGCGTGGTGACGGCGGGCCCGGACTCCGATGCCGGAAGCGAGGAAACCAGGCCACAATGGGTGCCGACCTGCGATGATAGGCAGATCGCACCGATGTTCGCGTTTTCCCTGTGCCGCGTCCAGGATTGGGCCACAATGTGTGCTCGGCAGGGGTGCCATTCGCAGGAGGGGATCACTATGCCCACATCGGGCAACACGGTGCCACGACGTCAACTGGGTAAGCACCTGCGCGAAATGCGCCAGGCGGCGGGCTTGAGCATCGCCGAAGCCGCGCGGCAGATCGGGCGCGGGGCCGGGACGGTACAAAGGTTGGAGACGGGGCATCCCGGGAAGATTCACATCCCGGACATCGTGGGGTTGTGCGAGCTGTATGACGAGGTGGAGCAGCAGGATGCGCTGCTGGGGCTGGCGAAGGAGGCCGACGAGGAGCCGAGGAACGGCGGATGGTGGCATGAGTTCGGGGAGCTGATTCCGGCGGACTTCGAGCTGTATGTGGGGATGGAGGCGATCGCGACCAGCTTGATGGTGTACCGACCGGACATGGTCAGTGGGCTGTTCCAAACTGCCGGGTATTCAATGGCTTTGGAACGGGCATATGCTCCGGGCGATTCGCTCGAAGAGCTGGAGCGACGAGTTCGTCGGCGGATGGGGCGGCAGAAGATCTTCAAGCGCAAGCGAAACCCGGTCTCGGTGACCCTGATACTGGACGAAGCTGTGCTCCATCGAGCAGTCGGTGGTCGAAAGACGATGGCAGCCCAACTTCGCCATCTCGCTGACATGCCGCCGAACGTCGTCGTTCGAGTGCTGCCATTCGGGTGCGGGATGCCGACCGGCAAGGCCCCAGGTCCGTTCACAGTGCTTGACTTCGCCGCCCCAACAAATGAGCCGACGACGGTATACGTCGAGTCCTACACGGCCAACTTGTACTACGACAGGCCTGATTCTGTTGACCGTTATCGACGGGCCTTCACCATGATGCAGGCAGTAGCGTTGGATCCGGTCGGCAGTAAGTGCCTACTGCGAACGAGGGCGAAGGAGTACGAGCGTGAGCGTTGAGCAGAGGACGGCCAAGTGGTTCAAGTCCAGTCGCAGCGTGGGAGATAGCGACTGCGTCGAGGTTGCACACCTGGAACGTGACAGGGTGGGAGTCCGCGATTCGAAGAATCCCTCCGGCCCGGCCCTGGTGTTCGCGCCATCGGCGTGGGACTCGTTCATCACCCAGGCACGTTCCGGCGTGTTCGACCACGGCTGATTCGCTGAATCTGATTGGAGCACAGCATGGGCAGCGGAGTAGACGGCGCGCGGTGGTTCAAATCGAGTCGCAGCGTCGGAGGGAACGACTGCGTCGAGGTCGCGCACCTCGGTCAGGGCTGTATCGGGGTCCGTGATTCGAAGAATCCCACCGGCCCGGCCCTGGTCTTCACTCCCGCCGAGTGGGCCTCATTCCTGACCCACACCCGCGCCGGGCATTTCGACCACCACTGATCGACACCGCACCGGCCAGACGGCCTGACCCAATGAGACGGCCCGTGCCTCAGCCTGTTTCGGGCTGACGCACGGGCGCTCATATTTCCACGCGGTCTGCGCGGACGGTCATCGGCCGGGGTGACCGGCCTGATCAGCGAGCGCTCAGGGGTAGTTCGCGCCCGCCAACCGGACTGTCCGCTCACCCGCAGTGGCTCGGTCCCGGCGAGTTCCAACTGACCGATCTGCCGCTGGTGCTCGTCGCGGCGCCGCCCCAGCCGATGCACTTGCCGGGAGCATCGACCTTCACCGGGCCAGCGTAATGAGTGAACATGCCGGCATCCACCTGCGCGGGGCCGCTCGATCCCCAGATTCCGAGTGAGACTCCCGTACTGGTCCTGGTGCCGACCCCCTGCGTCTTCCAGGTGACCGCGCAGTTCGTCCTGCCGTTGTAGAGCAGGTACATGGTGGCGAGGCCGCCCAGGTCGTGGGTGTCGATGACTCGGTATCCGCTGCCGCAGACCGAGGCCGGGGTCGCTGCGTTTGCTGGGGCGACCATGGCCAGCGATCCGGTGAGGATCGCCGCGACGGCAGGGCCCAGCCTCGCGCCGCTTTTCAGCACTGGCATGTGTTCGTACTTTCTGAGGAGATCGACCGCCGAATACCGGTCGGTGATCGTTGGTCGATGGATTTCCCGGCCGTGCCCTGCGTCCGTCCGCGTTGTCAAGGCTGCGTGTCCGGTGTGATCGAGGGGGCCGGCCGATCGTTGTGCGGGGCTCAGCCGCAGTGGCTCGGACCCGGCGAATCCCAATGGATCCCGCCCCCGTTCACGATGTCGCCGGGCCGGAGTGCGCTACCGCCCCACGCGATGCATTTGCCGGGGGCATCCACTTTCACTGGACCGGCGTAATACGCGTAGTGATCGTAGTCCTGCCTATGGCTGCTGGGCTGGCCCCAGATTGCGACCATAGCCCTCGTGGGTGTCTTCGTGCCGACGTAGGCGTTCTTCCACGTCACGACACAATTGGTGCGGCCGTTGTAGAGCAGGTAGATGGTGGCGAGACTGCCCAGATCGTGGGTGTCGATGACTCGGTAGCTACCGCCGCCACACACGGAGGCCGGCGTTGCGGCGTTCGCGGGGGCGGCCATGGTCAGTGATCCAGCGAGGATTGCCGCGACGGCAAGGCCCAACCTGGCTCCGTGTTCGAACACGCGCATCTTTGTAGTTTTCCTTCCGAGAAACAATCGAGCGATCACGGCACCGGATGGCGGTCGGTGACCGTCCGCCGATACGTGATCCGTCAAGAATCCTCCACCGCAGTCCGGTGAGAAGCTTCCCGATGCTGGGAAATTGCTGGTTGCCCAGGGGCGTGGCCGCGGCGATGCGGTCGAACAGTTCCGTCTGCCGTCGTAGCCTGAAACCCTCAGATGCTGGACAGGAGGATTGCGCCGTGGCCGAGACGACGTCGACCGAGACGACGGTGTCGCAGGTGCTGGCCGAGCTGGCCGCCCTCGACGACCCGAAGATGCGCGCGGTGAACGAGAAGCACGGTGACGATCACGGCGTGAACCTCACCAAGCTGCGTGCGGTCGCCAAGCGGTTGAAGACCCAGCAGGACCTCGCCCGCGATCTCTGGGCCACCGGCGACACCGCCGCCCGCCTGCTGGCCTTGCTGATCTGCCGCCCGAAGGCCTTCGAGCGTGATGAGCTGGACGCCATGATGCGCCAGGCCCGCGCGCCGAAGGTGCAGGACTGGCTGGTGAACTACGTGGTGAAGAAGAACCCGCACGCCGAAGACCTGCGCCGCGCCTGGTTCGCCGACCCGGACCCGCTGGTCGCCGGCGCCGGCTGGGCGCTCACCGCCGAACGCGTGGTGAAGAACCCCGAAGGACTCGACCTCACCGAACTGCTCGACATCATCGAAGCGCAGATGAAAGATGCCCCCGACCGCCTCCAATGGGCGATGAACACCTGCCTGGCCCAAATCGGCATCACCCACCCCGACCACCGTGCCCGCGCGCTGGACATCGGCGAACGGCTCGAAGTCCTGAAGGACTACCCGACCTCCCCGGGCTGCACATCCCCATACGCCCCCATCTGGATCAACGAAATGGTCAGGCGCCAGCAGGCGAAGTAAGGGAGGCCGGCCACGTTCACATCGCCGCCGCGGGGCAACCCCCGGCGGACTCGAAGACGTAGGCCCGCCCCCCATCGGCGGTGTGGCCGCCGGATCAGCGCAAGCGCCATCGATCCCCAGCCGGGCAATCCAAAGCCGCCCGTGGCCGACGACGGCACGGTGACGATCACCGACTACGGCATCTCCCCGACGCCACCAAGGAGCGCGGAGTACCGCGACGAGGGGTACATGAGGCTGTTGATCGCGGCGTGTCGCCGGTTTCCTGTACCCCTCGTCGGCTCACCACGCGGGGGCGGTGGCGCGGCGGGTGGTGTCGATGGTGTGCTGGAGGGCGCGGACGATTTCCTCGGGTGGGGCCGGGGCGAGGGTGAATTCGTCGTGGGGGTGGTGTTGGAGGAGATAGCGGCCGTCGTTGGGCTGGTAGTCCATCCAGGTGAAACCGCGGACATCCGGGGTGGGGCGGCCGTCGATCGCGCCGCCGGCGTAGACACCGACCTCGCCGAGGCTCGAGCGCGGGCGGCGCACGATGCGGTTGATCTTCTCGGTGAGCGACAGGCGCGTCGGATGTTTGGCGTACTCCACCCGGCTCACATCGGAGCCACGGGCGCGCAGCCCTTCGTACTTACCGCCCGCGCACTTGGGTAGATGCGCCACCACCTGGCCGGCCAGGGCCTGCGCGGGAAGCATCGACAAGACGACATCGCGGCCGTAAGCCTGTGTGGGGCCGGGAAATTGAACCGCCAGCGCGGCCGCCTGTCCGACGATGCCCGCGTGAATCCGCACGACCTGCCGGAAATCCTGGCCGAAGAAGCCGTGCACCTCCACCCGCACCTCCGGTTCGAGCAGCGTCGAAATCGCCCGGTGCAGACGCTGATCGGCAATAGCGGCGAGTCGCTGCGCGGCCTCCTTGCGCATCCGCTGATAGTCGTCGTAGGGGACCGGTTCGTCGGGAACACGGCGCTCCGGCTCCCACTTGATCGGATACGGCAACCGGTCACGGCCGAACGCGTTCACCGCCAGGGTGAACATCAAACCATCCATCCGCCAACGTGACTCGCTCATCCGCCGATCACTCCACCCGGTGGCAACGCCGGCGGCTGACTGCCGAGCAGCTCATCGCCGTGGTCGTAGATCAAATAGTCGGGCGTCTTGTGCTCGTCGTCGTCCTCGCCCTTGCCGCCGCCACGTCCGGCGGGCATGCCCATGCCCGGCATCCCCATCCGGCCATTACGCCCGGAACCCGCGCCCGCGCCCGTCGACGCGGCCGCCCTACCCTGCGTGCCCGCACCGCCACCGGGCAGGCTGCGACCCGCGCCCGGCGTCGACGGCACACCGCTGCCGCCGAGACCGCCACCGGAACCCAGACCGCCGGTGCCCACTCCGCCCGGCAGCCCGGAGGTACCGCGCGGAAGATCCGAGGTCGGGAGCTGGGTGCCCGCCGGAGTTGTCGAGGCAGGCGTGGTGGAGGCCGGGGTGGTGGACTGCGGAGTCGTATCGTCCGAGGTGTCGTCGGTGGGATTCGACTCTTCGCCGTTGCTGGTGTTCTCCTCGCCGCCGCCGTTCTCGCCCCCGCCGCCGCCACCACCGCCGCCACCGCCCGGCGGCCAGACCGAGTTGCCGGGAGGATAGACCGGGGGTTTCCAGCCCTCCTTGTCGTCGACGGGGTTCTTGGGTTTGGGGAGATTCGGCGTATGGCCGTCGACGTCTTCCGCGCCCGGGCGGTAATACTTGGTCATCACGAACCGGGCGTTTTCCTGCGCCTCGGTGGCCCGGTATTCAGGGCCTTTGATGACGCTCTGGAACGGTAGGGCGTTGATGACTTTGTCGCCGACGGTGGTGTCGTCGGGTTTGCCGACGGAGTTCTTGGCTTGGGCCAGATGGCCTTCCATTAGGTCTAGGCCGTGGGCGATCATCTGGAAACAGGCTGCGATCGTTGTGAACGAGGTTGCGAAAGCGCGCGTGCCTTCGATCGCGGCGGTGCCGGATTGGCCGTTCCAGTGAGCGGTGATGTCGGCCTCGACGCCTTTGGAGAAGACTTCGATCGCATCGCGAGCGTCCTTGGTGAGGTTGCGCCAACCGTCGGCCTTCGTGTTGATCGCGGCGGGATCTACGTCTTTTACCGCGTCGTAGATCTCCTGATGTGACATCGTTTCGAAGGGGTCTTTTACGGTGATGGCTCGACCAGCGAACTGATCACTACCGTACTCACCGAGTAGGCCGGTCCACTCGGTATCGACTATCGCTCGGTCGGCATCCCACTTCGCCTTCTCATCGTTGGCTCGCTGCTGATCATCGCGCTTGTTCTGGTCGGCTTCGCCGAGACCTAGGGCCTCACCGATCTCTTGGCCTGCCCGATTGGCGATGTGGCCAACCTGGTCCACCCACTCGGGAAAGTCGAGTCCCATTACTGCGCCCCTGCCTGTCCGAGTGCGCCAGCTGTCGACTGGTCTGTTTCCTCGATGCGGCGGACGGCGAGCGAGTAGGTCTCGCTCATGAGCGTGACGATCTCGATGCTCTCCTTCAGCCGGTTCTGGGCCGAGTCCTCGTCTGTGACCGCTTTGGCGGCGAACTTCCCTCTCAGCGCTTCGGCCGACTTCAAGGTGCCGAAGCCTGCCACATGCTCGAGTTGCTTGGTGTCCCCAACCATCTTGCGCAGTTCCGTCAGCAACGTTTCTGCGCGGCCCTTCAGTGCGTTCCCGATTTCCGGGTCCATGCGCAATTCGCCGTTTTCGGCCTGGGTTTTCAACGTTTTCCAGTGGCTCAGCAATCCGGGCATCTCAGAATTGCCAGGTGTCGTCACAGTTTCCCTCCCAACGCTTTCTGTAGACGGGCCAACCTGTTCTTGCTCGCGAGGAGGTTCACAGCCACCATCACTTGGGCAGGTAAGGCTCGAGCTCGGTGGCGTGTCGAACTGCCACACTGCACGGCGGTGATTCCGGCATCGATTCTTCCTCGCCATAGAGCCAGCTGACCGACACTTCGAGCGTCCCCTTTTCCCACGGAAGGTTCACCCAGCAGGTCGAGCGCTCCTCGTCCGATTTCTCGCCGTACGTCAGGCCGGAGCGTGGGCCGATCTGAACGTCTTTCAGACCAGTCAAGTTGGTGTTCGCCCGGGCGTCTGCCTGCGTGTATGTCGAAGACCCGACGTACAGGAGGTAGGGACCCTCGGTTGAATCCCAGCGGCAAATCCGGTAGGTCACATCCCCTGTCGGTGCATCCGTGACCGCCTCCTTCGAGGCCGGGTCCACCTTGGTCGCCGTCAACGCCTCATCCGGCAGCTCAGTGCACGGATTCCACTGGACGGTCTGTTCACGCGTCGATTCACTCGCCCCCTGCGCCGCCGGCTCCCCATCCACCGACGTCGAGCACCCGGCGACCAGCCCGACTACGGCGATTCCGCCCAGCATCGCGCGGACCGCGACCCCTCGGTGTGCACTACTCGCGGTACGCATACCCCTCCTGCTTTCGGTGCGAAAAGACCGACACTGAATAGGACGCACCATACCGGCATCCGGTTCCACCCGATCTTTCGTCCAGGACGCGGGCCCCCGGCACCCACGTCGGTCACCCGCATGTGTCCCGGCCCAGCTCCCGATCCCTCGCCGAGAGCTACATGAGCGAGGCATTCGTCGAGAGCGCCCCTCGCTCATGTAGCTCTCGGCGCCTCGAGTTGGTCCGCGAGGCGCTGGGCGGTGAGTTCGGCGTGGGTGATGCGGCGCAGGGCGGCGAGGATGGGTTCGTAGAGGACGGTGCCGAGGACGGCGTATTCGATGGCGGCGGCGGGGGAGTCGAGGGGCATGCGGTCGATTTCGTAGGCGGCGATGGCGGTGATGTGGGGGGCGTAGGCGCGTAGGCGGTCGTCGGTCATGGGCAGGCCTGCGGCTTCGGCGTCGGCGAGGGCCTGTTCGAGTTGGGCGGCGGCGGGGAGGTCGGCGGGGAGGTCGGCGGGGAGTGGCCGGCCGAGGGCGGCGAAAGCGGCTCGGGCGCGCGGCAATTCGGTGTCGGTGCCCGGCTCGGGTGACGGCGGGAGTGCGGAGGTGGCGGCGCCGAGGGCAGTGAGCAGGGATTCCTCAGGCGCATCGATCAGGCCGACGATCGTTTTGATCTTCGCCAGCGATAACCCGTGTCCGGACAGGGCTTTCACCAGGGCGATGCGCTTGATGTGCGATTCGCCGTATTCGGCGCGGGTGGCGCTGGTGGCGCGGCCGGGCATGAGCAGGCCTTCGCGCAGGTAGTACTTGATCGTCGGCACCGGCACTCCGGTGCGGGCCGCCAGCTCCGACATCAGCATCGCGTCTGCTCCTCCTCAATTCGCCCTTGACATTGGATAGTCTAACTATCCATTATTGGGTAGTTGTACTATCCAATTGAATCAACGCCAGGAAGCAGTCATGGATACCTCGCTGATCTCGCCGTTCATGAGCATCGTGCTCGGGGCGACCATCCTCTCTGTGGTCACCATCGCCTTCGGCGGCACCTTCCTCCTGCGCGTCTTCACCGGCGCCCACGACACCAACGACCTGCAGAAATCCTTCTTCCGCGCCGGCCACGCCCACGCCGGGGTGCTGGTCATGCTCGGCCTGTTGCTCGCCGTCCTCGGCAACGCAACGGGTGCGAGCACCGGCTGGGCCGACGGCGGCGCGATCGCCGTGCTGGTCGCCGCCATCCTGATGCCGCTCGGCTTCTTCCTCTCGGTGCTCGGCCGGGACCCGCAGCGGCCGAACCGGATGATCATCAGCGTCTGGCTGGGTGCCACGCTGCTGGTGGCCGGGCTGCTGGTGTCGGGAATCGCGACGCTCGTCGCCGGGATCGATAGGTTCTGAGGGGGTGCGCATCCGCCGATCCGAGACCCACAACAAACAGGGCGGTCAGTCTTAATACATTGTCATTCAATATTTTTCGTTCGCCTCGCGTACTGTCGTCCGGGCCAGTGCATTCGAAGCAGGCCGCTCGTACCAGTTCGTCATGATTCGGAAATCGAGGCAAGCGAATGAACCACAAGCTATGGCTGCTCGGGCGATCGGTCGCGGTGGGCGGGCATATCTTGCGGGAGAAGGTCTTCCGGCCGAAGGCGCGAACCATCGACGACGTTCCGGTCTCCGGGGAGACGATCACACCGGCCTGGCTCACCGCGGTGCTGTGCCGCGATGTCCCCGGCGCGGAGGTCGTCTCCTGCGGGACGTCCAATGGCAGCAGCGGCACCTCGACCCGAGTCGCGATCGAGGTCGAATACAACGAGGCGGGCCAGCAGGCGGGGCTGCCGACGGCGCTGTTCGCGAAGACGACCACCGCCTTCAGCCAGCGCATCCTGCTCGGCGGCGGCAAGATGATCACCGGCGAGACCCGGTTCTTCCGTGACTTCCGGCCCGAGGTCGAAATGGAGGCGCCGGTCGGATACTGGGGCGCCGCCGACGAATCATCCTGGCGTTCCATCGCCTTGATGGAGGACATCGCCAGCACCCGCGGTGCGGTGTTCGTCGAGGCGACCACCTCGGTGAGCAAGTCCCAGATGGAGGATCTGGTGCGCAATCTCGCGCGCCTGCACGGCACCTTCTGGGAACATCCCTCGATCGCCGTCCTCAACACCCCGAGCTACATGCTCCAGGCCTATCTCGCCGCGATTGATATGAAGAAGCGCTGCGCGATCGGGCTGGAACGGGCCGAGGCGGTGATTCCCGAATCGCTGCGCGGACAGAGCGAACGGTTGTGGGCGGGCGTCGAGCGGGCGATCGAGCTGGCCACCGACGACCTTCCGCCGACGCTGCTGCACGGTGATCCGCATATCGGACAGACCTACGTCACCGGTGACGGCCGGATGGGGTTCGTCGACTGGCAGGTCGTGATGCGGGGCGGCTGGGCACACGATTTCGCCTACACCGTGAACTCCGGATGCGAGCCGCAGGACCGGCGGGCATGGGATCGCCACCTGCTCGAGGCCTATCTGGACGAACTCGCCGAGGTCCGCGGATCGGCGCCGTCATTCGACGATGCCTGGCTGGCCTACCGGCAGCAGTCCATGTTCGCTTACGCGGCATGGGCTTTCACCATCGGGCGGGCTGCCTACCAGCCGAAGATGCAGTCCGTCGACACATGTTTGACCCTGCTGGAACGCATTACCACCGCATTGGACGATCACGACTCGTTGGATGCCCTCGGCGTCTGACCGACAATTCGAACAGTCTGGAGTTCCCGCGTGACTACCTCCACCCCTTGGGCGCAGGTCACCTCGTGCCCGGTGGCCCACGGATCGCCCACGCTCACCCTCGGTCCGCGCGTCTCGCTGCATTCGCCCGAATTCGCCGACGATCCGCACCGGCACTACAGCGAAATGCGCAGGCGCTACGGGTCGTTGGCGCCGGTCGAGCTGGCACCTGACGTCCCGGCCACCCTGGTGATCGGCTACAGCACCGCGGTGCGCATCCTCAACGATCCCGAGCATTTTCCCGCCGACCCGCGGGCATGGCAGAAGAACGTCCCGGCCGACTGCCCGATTCTGCCGCTGCTGGAATGGCGGCCGATGGCGAGCCGGAGCTCGGGCGCCGATTTCGTGCGCTACCGCCAGGCCATCACCGCAGGCATCGACAACGTCGATCTGTATGCGCTCAACGGCGTCGTGGAGAACATCGCTGTTCCGCTGATCAACACGTTCTGCGCCGACGGGGAAGCCGATCTGATCCGCCAGTATGTCTTTCCGCTGGTCTTCGAAGTGGTCAATTTCCTGCTCGGCTGCCCCGCCGAGATCGGTCAGCGGGTGGCGGCGGGAACGGCGGCGCTGCTCGAAGGGGTCGACGCCGAGAAGGGCAATCAGCTGCTCGGTGAGGCCCTGATGCAACTGGTGACCTTCAAACGCGCCGAACCCGGCAACGACATCACCTCCGCGCTGCTGCAACACGAATCCGCGCTCGACGATGTGGAGGTGTCGCACCACGTCTCCCAGGTGTACGGCACCGGAATCGAATTCCAGCTCAACCTGATCGCGAACACCCTGCTGCTGGTGCTCAGTGACGAGCGCTTCGGCGGCAGCGTGCTCGGCGGGAACCTGTCCTCGCGTGACGCCCTGGACGAAGTGCTGTTCAACGACCCGCCGCTGGCGAATCTGCTGATCACCTATCCGCGTCAGCCGATCCTGATCGACGAGGTCTGGCTGCCCGCGCATCAGCCCGTCGTCATCAGCATGGCCGCCTGCAACAACGACCCCGCCGTGCGCAATGGCGAACTGCTCGGCAACCGCGCCCACCTGGTCTGGGGCGTCGGCCCGCACGCCTGCCCCGCCCAATCCCTGGCCTACCTGATCGCCCAAGACGCCATCGACCAACTCCTCGACGCCCTCCCCGACCTACGCCTCAACCTCCCCGACGGCACCCCCACCTGGCGCCCCGGCCCCTTCCACCGGGCGCTGGCCGAACTTCCGGTCACCTTCCCGCCGGCAGCCCCGCTCACCATCTAGGGGCCGCCCGGCTATCGCACCGGAGCCAGGTCGACGCCGGCCGGCGGGCGGATGCGGCGCAGAGATCCGTCGAAAAGGGTTGCGTAGAGCGCCCATCCGGGTCCGTCCGGGGCGATCCGGACCGAGCTCGGACCGGTCCAGCCGCTGGACAGACCGGCCGCAATGACGCAGCTCGCGCCGGTTTCCGGGTCCACGCGATAGATAGAGCCTTCGATGTGGGCGGCTACGTAGAGCAACCCCGCCGCCGACATGGTCAGATCGTCGACGCCGGGAAATACGCCAGGGATCCGGGTGATGACCGACCAGCGCTCGGGCGAATCCAATGGGACACGGACGATTTCGCCGGTGAACAGGTCGTCGGTGAAGACGGCCTTGCGGTCCGGGGACAACGCTAGGCCCTCGGAACGTGGCACTGCCGACCAATTCGGCACAGCCTCGCGGGAGTCGACCCTGTATCGGGTGAGCCCCTTGGACGGCGCGCCGATATCGGTGCCGACCCAGGTGGTGAGCAGATCGCCGCCGGGTAGGCGCAGCAGGCCGTGCCCGTCGAGCGCGGCGAGTTCGGTGACGTCGCCGCTCGCGGTATCCAGCTGCCAGAGTTTGCCGTCGCCGCGTGTGATGTAGAACAGATTCCCGCCCGACAGCTGTAGGCCGCCCGGCGCCGGTAACCCCGTCAGCACCGGGCTGACCTTGCCGTCGGCATCGATGTGGGAAATGTCCGAACTCCCGGACACGTAGAACCCGCCCCGTCCGTCGGGCTCGAGATTCTCCAGCTCACCCAGGCCCTCGGCCACGGTCTCGACCTGCCAGCCGGCACATCCGGCGCCGGCCTCGGCCTGCGCGGGCGCTGCCGCAACTCCTACGGCCACAAGCGCTGCGCTGAACAACGATACGAGTTCGGCCAGTTTCCCCATGGCCGAAAGCCTACGTCGACCGACCGGAGCGGGCCTGGATGCCGTGATGCACGGCTGCCGTTGGAACCTCGCCGTGCGGCACGCGGTTCACAGCGCGCGGACCACCAGGGCCGTGCCCATGGTGAGCATGGTGGCGGCGACGAGGGTGTCGAGGAGGCGCCAGGCGGTGGGGCGGGACAGGACGGGGGCGAGGAGGCGGGCGCCGTAGCCGAGGGTGGTGAACCAGGTGAGGCTGGCGAGCATGGCGCCGAGGCCGAAAATCCAGCGCAGCGAACCGCGGTGGGTGGCGACGGTGCCGAGCAGCAGCACGGTGTCGATGTAGGCGTGTGGGTTGAGCCAGGTCATGGCCAGGCAGGTGAGCACTACCTTGCGGAGGGTGCCTGCGGAGCCGGATGCGCTGGTCAGGGCGTGGTCCGCGGGCGGTCGCAGCGCGCGGCGGGCGGCCAGGGCGCCGTAGCAGATCAGGAAGGCCCCGCCCGCCAGCTCCACGACGGTGAGCGCGGCAGGCCAGGCGGTGATCACCGAACCGAACCCGGCCACGCCCAGAGCGATGAGCAGCGCGTCGGAGATCGCGCTGATCGCGACCACCACCGGCACGGCGTGCCCGCGCGCGCCCTGACGCAGGACGAAAGCGTTCTGCGCGCCGATGGCCACGATCAGGGACAGGCCCGCACCGAATCCGGCGAGCGCCGCCGGGAAGATTCCGCTGTTCACGTCACCCGACGCTAGGAACCTTGACGGAATCAGTACAGCTAAAGTTTCTTAACTATCATTAGCGATCGTGATGACGGAGCTGCCGTTCGATCAGGTGCGCACGCTGCTCGCGGTCGTCGACGAGGGCACCTTCGATGCCGCGGCGGCCGCCCTGCACGTGACGCCGTCGGCGGTGAGCCAGCGCATCAAGGCGCTCGAACAACGCACCGGGCGGGTGCTGCTTACCCGCACCAAGCCCGCGCAGCCGACCGAATCCGGGCAGGTGATCGTCAAATTCGCGCGCCAGGTCGTCGCGTTGCAGCGAGATACGCAGCGGGAGTTGGGGATCGGTGACGAATCGGGTCCGGCGCGGCTGTCCATCGCCGTGAACGGCGACTCGCTGGCCACCTGGTTTCTGCCCGCCCTGACCCGGGTCCCGCAGGATCCGCCGATCTGCTTCGAACTGCACCGCGAGGACGAATCGCATTCGGCGACCCTGCTGCGAGAGGGGCAGGTGATGGCGGCGGTGACGTCGTCGGCCGAACCGGTGACCGGATGCACCGCGCGACTGCTGGGCCTGGCACGGTACCTGCCGGTGGCGAACCCGGACTTCGTCGCCCGGCATTTCGGCTCCGGGACGCTACGCCGCCACCTGCCCGAGGCGCCCGTCATCGTCTACGACCGGCGCGACGAACTCCAGGACCGCTACGTCCGCACCATCACCGCCGGTGAGGCGGCTGCCAGCGATGTGCGTCACTACATACCCACCTCGCAAGGGTTCTGCGACGCCGTCGTGGCGGGGCTCGGCTGGGGCCTGATTCCCGAACAGCAAGCCGTGCCGCTGCTGCGATCGGGCGCGTTGGTGGAGCTCGGCCGTCGCAAGTGGGTGGACGTGCCGTTGTACTGGCAGCAGTGGAAGCTGGACGTTCCCGCTCTCGCGCTCGTCGCGGAAACCGTTGCGCGAGCGGCGAAGGAGGCGCTGCATCAGCGGCGCTGAGGTGGTGTTTCGCCGGCTATTCATGATCATGCTGAACGCCCGGTTCGGCAGTAGCGCGAGCCTGCCGGCGATCGTCTGCGCGCCGCGCAGCGCTATCCGAGCATTCCCGCCATCACCTTGGCCCGGCCGGGTGTGCGCAGCTTCGACAAACCCTTCGCCTCGATCTGGCGCGCACGCTCGCGCGAAACACCGAGGGCGGCACCGATATCGGCGAGGGAGCGGGGTTCGGCGTGGTCGAGGCCGTAGCGGAGGGTGAGGACTTCGGCTTCGCGGTCGGACAGAGCGCCGAGCATGGCGCGCAGCTGGGTGGCGATGGTGGCGGCGGTGGCGAGTTCGTCGGGGCCGGGGGCGGTGTCGGGGATGAGTGCGCCGTATTCGGTGGCGTCCTCGCCGATAGGGGTGTGCAGGGAGATCGGGTCGCGGGCCTGCTGAAGTAGTTCGGTCACTTGGGATTCGGTCATCTCCAGGTCGGCGGCGATCTCGGCAGCCGTGGCGTCGCGGCCGAGCTGCTGGGACAGGGTGCGCTGGGTGCGGATCACCCGGTTGAGCACGTCCACCACGTGCACCGGGATGCGGATGGTTCGGCCCTGATCGGCCAGGGCGCGGCCGATGGCCTGGCGGATCCACCAGGTGGCGTAGGTGGACAGTTTGAGCCCGCGCCGGTGATCGAATTTCTCGATCGCCCGGATCAGGCCGAAGGTGCCTTCCTGCACCAGATCCAGCAGCGACATGCCGGTGTTGGTCGGATAACGCCTGGCAATTGAGACGACCAGGCGCAGGTTGGCCTGGATCATGTGCTCCTTGGCTCGCGCACCGTCGGCTACCGTGCGGCGAAGTGCGCGGCGCTCGGCAGGCGGGAGCCCACCGGCTTCGTCCAGCCGTTGCCGGGCGAGGACACCGGCCGCGATCCGCTCGGCCAGCGCTACTTCCTCTTCCGCGCTGAGCAGTGGTGTGCGGCCGATGGCGCGCAGGTAGTCGCGGATCGGGTCGTCGCTGACGGTGCCGAGGGTGGGGGAGGCGGTGCGGCGGGCGGGGAGGCATCGGGTGGTCAAAGGATTCCTCTCGAAAGTCGGGAGTGCGGGCGGCATCGGAGGCTGACCGTGGATCACCTACTGCGCGTGAGGGCTCGCGGTCATGGGTGCGCTCAGCGGAGCTGGTGGCGCGGTAGCTGAGCGGGCGATACCGGACCGGTCGTGATGGTGGCGATCGCAGGCCGCGTGACCGGATTCGCGATGGCGGGTGCACAGCGAAGCAGGGCTGGTGATGGCGCCTGCAAGACATGAAAGTCCGCAGGCGCCACCGATGTCAGCGCCCCGGAATCCGCAGCGGGCGATGCGGCGCGGCCCGGAACTGCTGGCTGCGGGCGACGCTGCGCTCATCCCGAGCCTTGCGTCGGCGTCCGGTGATCGGGAAACCGGTGTCGGTGCGGCGCGTGCGCGGGGTGGTTGCGGGGACGGGTGGCTGGGTGCTCGCGGTGATCATCTGCTCGATCGCGGCATCGAACGCGGACTGCGGGCTGCACTTCTCGGCCAAGGTGACTGCTCCGTTTCGGTCGGTGGTGGCGGGGCGGGCGGTGCTGTCGGGGCCGTGAGTCATGCGCGTTCTCCTTCGACTGTCGGCGCCGCCGTGGCGACGCGAGAACAAATTTAGGGCAGACCCAAAAATATGTCAAGCATAAATTTATGACGAGTTCAGGTAGTGTGGTTCGCATGACCGCACAGACCGCCGAACCGCAGGGCCTTCGCGCCAAGAAAAAGCAGCAGACCAGGGAAAACATCTCGCACCAGGCCACCTTGCTGTTCCTCGAACGCGGTTTCGACAAGGTGACGATCGCCGACGTCGCCGCGGCCGCCCAGGTCGCCAAGATGACGGTGACCAACTACTTCCCCCGCAAGGAAGACCTCGCGCTGGACCTGGGGGAGGTGTTCGTCGATCAGCTCGCCCGCACCGTCCGCGAGCGCGAACCAGGCGAATCCGCGCTGGCGGCATTGCGCCGCGCCTATCTCACCGCCGCCGCCGAACAGGACCCGGTCGTCGGCTTCTCCGGCCCCGCCTTCGCCGAAATGATCGCTGCGAGCCCCGCCCTGGTCGCCCGGTTACGTGAATTCCATGAAGACCGCGAAGCCGCCCTCGCCCGCACGCTCGCCGAGGAAACCGGCGTCGGCCCCGACGACATCACCCCGCGCATCGCCGCCGCCCAACTCGGCGGCGTGCACCGCGTGCTCTTCGACGAAACCATGCGCCGCACCCTTGCCCGCCAGTCCAACGACGAGATCGCCGCCGCGCTCACGGGCTACATCACGGTCGCCTTCGACGCGCTCGAACCCGGCCTCGGAACCTATGCCGTGCGCTGATCGCCGGCGCGGCCGGTAGCCGCACGCTGTGAATCGTCGTGTCATGCCGTTGCCGGTAGCCCGGCGCGCGCCGCGGCACCCGCTATCCGGCGGCCCATCGGGTGTGCCCACAGCGCCGGCCGGCATGGTGACCTCTCCATGCTGATCATCTGTGCGGCAACCATGTTGGTGCTATGGTCCGTTCGGGCAACCGGTGTTAATTGCCGTCGGGCCCAGGGGGAGTGTTGTTGCGTCGGTTCGCCGTCATCGTTCTGACCGCCGTCGCGGTGCTGTCCGCGAACGTCGCCGCCGCGGAACCGCTCGGCGTGACCGTGCTTCCGCAGCCCGGCGGTGAATCGCCGGTCGGCACAACGGTTCTGCATCTGGTCGACCACGCGCGCCCCGACCCGTTCGAACCGGATCGCCCGCGCGAGTTGATGGTCTCGGTGTTCTATCCGGCGGCGAAGGTCGACGGGCATCCGCGTGCGCATTACGTCTCGACTGAGCTGATGCCGTCGCTGGAACAGCGATTCGGCGTCGAATTGCCTGGGTTGCACACCAATTCGTACACCGGGGCGCCGGTCGCGTACGGCGCGCATCCGGTGGTCCTGTACAGCCCGGGAGCCGGCGTCACCCGGCTGCTCGGCACCGGGTTGGCCGAGGATCTGGCCAGCCGCGGGTACGTGGTGGTGACCATCGACCACACCTATGAGGCGCCCGCGGTGGAGTTCCCGGGCGGCCGCATCGTCGCCTGGGAGCCGGCGGCACAGTTCGATACCGCGCTGCGGCAGAAGTACGTCGACGCACGCCTGCCCGACGTGCGCTTCGTGCTCGACTCGCTGGAACGGCTGGCACGGGGCACGAATCCGGACGCCGGGCAGCGGACACTGCCCGCGGGGCTCGACCGCGGGATCGACCTGGACCGCATCGGCATGGCCGGTCATTCGTCCGGCGGGTACGTCGCGGTCGAATCCATGCACCTGGATCGCCGCATCGACGCCGCGGTGAACCTGGACGGGCAGATCGGCGTCGACGCGGCGTTCGGGAAGTCCGTCACCGAAGGCGTCGACCGTCCCGTCCTGGTGATGACGAGCGCGCAGGCCGAGCAGGTCGGCGACGCCCATCCCTCCCTGGACGAGTTCTGGCGCACCTCCACCGGCTGGAAACGCCAGCTGACCATGCGCGATTCGGCGCACTACGACTTCACCGACTTCCCCCTCATCGTGCCCACACCCGCCCGCGACGCCGCGAAGACCTACATCGGTCCCATCGCCGCCGACCGCGCGTCCGCCCTGACCCGCACCTACGTCGCCGCGATGTTCGACAAGTTCCTGCGTGATCGCAAGGACACCGCGCTGGACCGGACGCCTACAGAACCCGAGATCGTCGTCGTCCGCTGACCGGCGCATGCCGGGCCGATGAACTCGGGTAGCCGGACACCGCTGACAACACCCGCATCACCCAGGGCGGACCGCCCGCATCTTGTCGTTCACTTGGCACCGGGGACAAGCACCGGATTCGGTGCCGAACGGTTGCTGCGCCGGTCGCGATGCTTCGCGCCGTCTGTGCGGCAGACGTTCTGGGTAAGGCGGCGCCGTGACTTCGCTCTGGTCCGACCACGCGAGTCGGTCTCGGTAGCGGGCCGCAGTCGAAGAACGGCAGGCGGCTGAAGGCGACGTAGCTGTGATTCGCTGCCGTGTCGCTGCCTTCCGGAGGATGGGAGCGCGGACCATACTGGGCCGATGAGCGGTGCGGTGGCAGTCGCTGAACGACCACCTGAGCCGATGAGCCGGGCGAAGACCAATGTGGTGTTCGGGACCATCGTGCTGGGGATGTTGATGGCTGCGCTGGATCAAACCATCGTGTCCACGGCATTGCCGACGATCGTGGCCGATCTGGGTGGGGCCGGGCATATGGCGTGGGTGGTCACGTCGTATCTGCTGGCCGAGGCGGTGGCTACGGCGCTGGCGGGCAAGTTGGGTGATCTGTTCGGGCGGAAGTTGATCTTCCAGCTCAGTGCGCTGATCTTCATCGTTGGGTCGATGGTGGCGGGGCTCGCGAACGGGATGCTGCTGCTGATCATCGCCCGCGCGATTCAGGGGGTCGGGGCCGGCGGGCTGATGGTCACCTCGATGGCGTTGATCGCCGACATCATTCCGCTGCGCGAACGCGGCAAGTATCAGGGTGCGCTCGGCGCGGTCTTCGGCGTCACCACCGTCATCGGGCCAACGCTGGGCGGCCTGTTCACCGACCACGCGAGCTGGCGGTGGTGCTTCTACGTCAACGTGCCGCTGGCGATCCTGATGATCGCGCTGGCCGCGCGCACCATCCCGCATGTCAAGGCGATGGCCAAGCCGATCATCGACTACGCGGGCATCGGCCTGGTGGCGCTGGGTGTGTCGAGCCTGATCCTCGGTTTGGAATGGGGCGGAACCGAATACCCGTGGGGTTCGGCGCAGATCATCGGCCTGTTCGTGGCGGCGGCGGTGCTGTTGACGGCGTTCGTGTGGGTGGAGCTGCGGGCGCAGGAACCGATGCTGCCGATGGGGTTGTTCCGCAGCCAGGTGTACACGGTGTGCTCGATCCTGAGCTTCATCGTCGGGTTCGCGATGCTCGGTTCGATGACGTATCTGCCCGCCTACCTGCAATACGTCGACGGAGTATCGGCCACCGCGTCGGGTGTGCGCACGCTGCCGCTGGTCTTCGGCCTGTTCGCCACCTCGATCTTGTCCGGCCAAGTGGTCGGCAAGACCGGCCGATATCGCTGGTTCCCGATCGCGGGCACGGCGGTGATGGCCATCGGGCTGTTCCTGATGTCGACGATGGGCCGCAACACCAGCATCTGGCTGGAGTCGCTGTACATGCTGATTCTCGGTCTCGGCATCGGCCTGGCCATGCAGGTGCTGACGATCGTCGTGCAGAACACCGTCCCGTACGCGCAGCTGGGTACCGCGACCTCCGGCGTCACCTTCTTCCGCACCCTCGGCAGCGCGTTCGGCACCGCCGTCTTCGGCACCCTCTACACCAACAAGCTCGATCCCGAACTCGCCGGCGCGCTCACCGAGGTGCGGGTGGTGCCGCCCGAAGTGGCTGCCAATCCGGAAGCGCTGCGCGCGCTACCGCCGGAGCAGGCCGATCCGATCATCGACGCCTACGCCGCCGCCATCGACCACGTGTTCCTGTGGGTGGTTCCCGTGGCGTTGGCCGGTTTCGTCGTCGCCTGGTTCCTGAAGGAAGTGCCGCTGCGCGACAGCGCCCGCGCCGATGCGAGCGATGTGGGTGAGGGCTTCTCGGTGCCGGATTCGGCCGACCGGGTGGTGCTGCTGGAACGCGCCATCGCCGCGACCATGCGGTCCGCGCGCGCCGAAGGCCCGATCGGCCCGGTCATCCTCGCCGACGCAGGCACCGAACTCAGCCGAGGTCAGGCCTGGGCGCTCGGGCAGGTCTACCTGCACAACCGGATTCGCGGACAGGCCACCATCGAGTCGATCGCGCGGGTGCACCGGCTGCCCGACGAGGTGATCGCACCGGTCTTCGCCGAGGTCCGCGACGCCGGCTACCTCACCCAGGATGGCCCGCTGCTCACCGTCACCCCGGCCGGCCAGGCGCAGATCGACCGCATCAAGGCGGCGTGGCGGCGCTGGCTGGACGTGCGCCTCGACGACTGGGACATCACCGATCCCGCCGACCGGATGCTGCTCGACCAGGCGCTGGAGAGCATCGCGACCAAACTGCTCGACTTCAGGACGTGCGGGAACTCGTCCCGGCGCATTGATCGGCCCTGCATCGAGACACCACCGACCCTTGCCAGCCCGATACTCGCTCACGTATATTCGTAGACGAGTAAGGAGGTGTGCATGGCGACCAAACGCAAGGTCGGCAATCTGCTGGCGTTGGCGGTGCTCTCGGTGATCATCGAACGCCCCATGCACCGCTACGAGATCGCCTCCACGCTGCGCGACCGCGGCAAAGACCGCGATATGGACATCAAATGGGGTTCGCTCTACACGGTCGTGCAGAACATGGCCAAGGCCGGATTCCTCGAGGTCGTCGGCAGTGAACGTGAAGGCGCGCGGCCCGAGCGGGTGATCTACCGGATCACCGACGCCGGCCGCGCCGAACTGATCGACTGGACCCGCGAACTGATCGCCGAACCGCAGCCCGAGCAGCGGCAATACGTGGCCGGACTGTCGATTCTGGCCGCGCTGCCGCCCGACGAGGTGATCGACCTGCTCGGCCGTCGCGTCGAGGTCCTGGACGAGCAGATCGCGACTGTGCGCGCGGAATTCGAGGCCGCCGCCGGAACACTGCCCCGATTGTTCATGGTCGAGACCGAATACGGCCTGGCCATGCTGGAAGCCGAACGGGCGTGGACCGCGGCGTTCCGCGACGAACTGGTATCCGGGAAGTTCCCGGGCTTGGACGGCTGGCGCACCTGGCACGCCGAAGGCATGAACCAGGCCCAGGCCGGCGATCTCATGGAAGGGGGGACCGCGCAGCAGTAGCAATACCGAGACCGAGTCCGGCGGAGGTGCTCCCAACACCGCCGCCGAACTCGGGGAACCGTCTCGGACCGTGCCCGCATTCGCACACCCGGCCAGAGTTTGGCAACCACAGGATAACCGGGTGGGTGATCGGTCGCGCGGTTCGCCGTACGCACACGACCCCATCAGGAGTTACCCATGTCCCCGATTCGTTCCGCGCTGGTCATCGGCGGTGGTATCGCAGGCCCGGTGGCCGCTACCGCCTTGCGCAAGGCGGGTATCGATGCCCGCGTCTACGAGGCTTATCCCGGGCCGTCGTTCAATATCGGCAGCGGGCTCGCGCTCGCGCCCAACGGTCTCGCGGCCCTCGACGTCATCGGTGCCGGTGACCGCGTCCGGGCGATCGCGGTGCCGATCCCGAAGATGAACCTGTCGGTCGGCGGCAAGCGGATGGCGGTGCCGACGCTGCCGGATGTGGAGCCGATGCAGGTCGTCGACCGCAGCGAACTGCATCGGGTGCTGCACGAGCATGCGTTCGAGGCGGGCGTGCCGATCGAATACGACAAGCGACTGGCCTCCGTCGACGAGCACGCCGACGGCATCACCGCGCACTTCACCGACGGCAGTACCGCCACCGCCGACGTCCTCATCGGCGCCGACGGCATCCGCTCCACCGTGCGCGGATTGATCGACCCGCACGCGCCGGGCCCGGAATACACCGGCATGCTCGGCTTCGGCGCGCTCACCGAATGCGCCATCGACACCCCGCCCGAGACGATGGTTTTCGCGTTCGGCACACGCGCGTACTACCTCTACTGGCCCGAGGGCGAGGGCACCATCGCGTGGGGCGCCAACCTGCCGCACAAGCAGTATCTGTCGCTCACCGATGCTCGCGCGATCCCGGCCGAGCACTGGCTGAAGATCCTGCGCGACACCTACGCCGACGACACCCCAGGCGGCCAACTGGCCCGCGCCACCACCGCCGAGCAGTTGCAGATCACCGGCGCGCTGCACATCATGCCGCCGGTCCCGCACTGGTATCGCGGGCGGATGGTGCTGGTCGGCGACTCCGTGCACGCACCGTCCAACAGCTCGGGACAGGGGGCGTCGCTGGCGGTGGAGAGTGCCATCCAATTGGCGCGCTGCCTGCGCGATCTCGCCGATCCCAGCGAGGCTTTCGCCGCCTACGAGTCGCTGCGCCGGCCGCGGGTGGAGGGCGTCGCGGCGCGGGCGGCGAAGATCAACCGGTCCAAGACGCCGGGGCCGATCGCGGGCCGGATCATGCGGGCGGTGATGCCGGTGATGATGAAACTGCTGAAAGGGCAACAGAAGACGATGGGCATCGAGCAGCGGTATGTGATCGATTGGGACGCACCCGTGGGCGCGGAACTGCGGTCGGTGGCGGTGCGCTGAGGTAGATCCGGTGGGCGGGTGCGGTGCTCACGCCTCGAACGGGATCGTGTTGCCCGCCGCGTCACGGGCACCGATCCCGGCCTCGATCGCGGTGACCAACTCGGCGACCGAACTCCAGGTGCGCGGGGGTTCGGCGTCGAGGTTGCCGATGGTGTACCAGGTGTCGGTATCGCGGTAACGCACCAAGCCCTTACCGGATTCGTCGACGGTGACGTCGAGCTTGCCGGATACCGTGCCTTCCTCTTCGGTCATCACGGCAGCCGCGGCGGTGAGCTCGATGATGTCGGCTATCGGAATTCTCCTCGCTTGACGCAATCGTCGACGGCGGTGCGGAGGGCCTTCTGTTCGTCGGGATCGACGGTAAGGCCGTACTTTACCTTGATCTTGACGTAGTGATCGATATAGCCACACCGGAAAGTGCCCGGTGGGAGGTAGTGCGCGGCGTCCTGATCGCCCTTGGAGCGGTTGGCCGACGGGTCGGAGGCGATGAGGTTGCCGGCGTCGTTGGCGATGCGGCGGCGGGTGGATTCGTCGAGTTTGTCCGCACCCGAACGCCAGGCCTCGGCGAGCGGGACGATGTGCTCGGCGTCGACGGAGGCCGGATCGGTCATCCACTTGTACGGCTTCAGTTGCCCGGTCTTGCGGTCGGTGAACCCGTACTGATCGCGCCAGCCGCCGTCGGCGCCGATGGTCAGGTCGCAGGTCTTCGGGTCGAGGGTGACCGCGCCGGTGGCGTCGCGCAGCATCATCACCTCGCGGGTGGTGCATTTGGCGTACTGGGCGAATTCGGGTCCGAAGCCGTGTTCGGGCTTGTTGGTATCCCAGTGCGGGAACTTCTCCCGGCTGTAGCCGTTCATCGAACCCTCGGTCGATACCGCGAGGCGGCCGAGCAGTTCGCTGACGTCGCGCCCGGACGTGATTGCCGCGCCGGCGGAACCGGCGCCACGCTTGGCGAACAGGTCGTCGACATAGCCGTAGCCGACGATGGCCAGCGCGATCAGGCAGACGGCGGCCGCGATGATCGTGCGGGTGCGCCCGGAGGTGCGTGCGAGCAGATCGTTCACCGCGCGACCTCGATACGGACGGAGGAACCGATCTGGAGTGCGGTGAAACTCAACTGACTTCCTTGCCCTACGCCCGAAAATTACCGGGCGTCAAGCTACCCGGTGCCCCGTGCCGTCGAAGGCAGTGACACCTATGAGATTACGCACAACCGTGGACCATCCCCGGACCGGCGTGCCGGCGCCGGGCCGGGGATGGCGTGCCACGGGCGAATTCGATCACCGCCCGCGCGACTGAGGGGCGACCGGTTGTCCAGACCGGCCGCGGCCACGACACCTCGAGGCTGATGAGGGGGTAGTCCCGGGGTGTCGTGTCGCACGAGCGCGAACTCGTCGTGACGTTCGCGGTCCGGGAGCGACCCAGACCAAGCTTTCATCTACGTAATCGGATAGTAGATGTCCGATTTCGTCTCTGCAAACACCGTACCCACTTCCCATGATTGGGAGTTTTGTCCAAGTCCTCGCCGGACGATCTACGGTGCGGGTACGGAAATGGTGGGCAGGCTGGGTGTTCGCCGGTTCACAATCCGGACGGCAATCCGGTGAGCTGGGGTTTTGTGGTGGGCACGATCACACCGGTGCGGGCGCGGGCGGGCGCAGCAGTGAACCGTCGCGGACACCGAGCACGGTGCGCGGCGCGACCGTCCACCACGCCACCGCCAGCAGCAGGTACAACCCCACCGCCGCGACGGCGAACAACTCGGCGCCGGTGTGTGCGAACAGGGCGGTGCTGCCGGTGACGCAGGTGCCCAGCGGGAAGGTGAAACCCCACCAGGTGAGCGAGAAGCCGAGCGCGCCCGCCCGGACGGTGCGTGCGGTGACCGCGAGCGCCAACGTCAGCCACAGCATGGCGAAACCCCAGGTGGCGATGCCGAAAATGGTGGCGGCCAAGACCAATCCGGCGGCCTGGGCGGGCGGCGCGACGGCCGGTGCGGCGTCGGCCATCGCGCCCGCGGCGGTCACCGACTGGCCGAGCGGGCCGAGCACGATCCACAGCGTGGGCACCAGCCCGGCGGCGGGCGCGCCGAAATGCATGAGCCGCGACCAGATCATGGTGGTGGTGAGCAGCGCGGCGATCAGGCTCAGGCCGAACATGGCGCCGCAGCAGACCAGCAACGTCAACCGGGCCTGGCCGGGAGGAGTGTGCGGGAGCAACAGGACGCCGGTGGCGGCGGAAACCATCGGCGCCACCACGGGCATGAGCCAGCCGCCGAACGCCGCATCGGGCGCGCCGGCCGGGGTGCGGGTGATCATCCGGTACGGCACGGCGACGGCGGTGGCCAGGCCGAGGGCGGTGCCGAGCGGCCACAACACCCAGTCCATGGCCAGCGCCGCGGTCTCGCCGATGACGTCCTTGCCCAGCAGCATCGCGCCCGCGCCGACCGTCAGCAGGGCCATCGGTGGTGCGCCGGAGAAGTGGGCGAGTACGGGATGCTCGCGTTCGGCCCGGACCTGTCCGCGGTGCCGGATCATCCGCACCGCCCAGGCCACGCCGAGCGCGGCCAGCAGCAGCGTCGCCAGCATCCAGACGCCGGTGGCCGCCGCGCGCTGCCCAGGCAACTGGAGCGGCAGGGTGGCGGCGGCATTGGCGAGGATGCCGGTGCCCATCACGATCGCGAACCAGTTGAGCCCGACGTGCGCGAGTGCGCCGGTGCGCGCGGACGCGGTGCGGCGGACGACGGAGACGGGCCGGTGGGTCGCGGTGAGGGTCATGAACCCAGGCTCGCGTGCGGGCCGCGCGGCGGGTAGGCGTCATCGGCCTATGGGTACATAGAATGGTTCTATGCCTTTGTCGCCGCGGGTGCCCGACCTCGCCGCGCTCGACCTGCTGTTGTCGGTGGTCGAGCTCGGCAGCCTCGGCCGGGCCGCGCAGGCGCACGGGATCAGTCAGCCGTCGGCGTCCTCGCGGATCCGCACGCTGGAGAAGCTGGTGGGCGTGCCGGTGCTGGAACGCACCACCCTCGGTTCACGGCCCACCCGCGCCGGTGCCCTGATCGTGGAATGGGCCCGCGCCGTCATCGACGCCGCCGGCCAGCTCGACGCCGGCATCGACACCCTGCGCGCCGAACGCGACTCCCGGCTGCGCGTCGCCGCCAGCCAGACCATCGCCGAATACCTGTTCCCAGGCTGGCTCACCACCCTGCGCACCGCGGCCGCCGACCTCACCATCGCGCTCGAATCCGGCAACTCGGTGGAGGTGGCGCAGGCGGTGCTCGACGGGCGCGCGGCCATCGGGTTCATCGAGAGCCGACAGAGTTTCGCCGGGCTGGACAGCCGGGTGGTGGGCAAGGACCGGCTGGTCGTGGTGGTGGCGCCGGGGCATCGGTGGGCGCGGCGCGGGACGGTGGGCGTCGACGAATTGGCCGAAACGCCGCTGCTGCAACGGGAAACCGGGTCGGGGACGCGGAACTGGTTCGAACATGCGCTGGCCCGGCGACGTCCGGGGGTGCAGCCCGCTGTGGCGTTGGAGTTGTCGTCGACCACGGCGATCAAAACGGCCGTCGCCGCGGGAGTCGGGCCTGCCGTGCTCAGCTCGCTAGCGGTGGCGGCCGAGGTCGCCGCGGGCACACTGGTGGCGCCCGCGGTGACGGGGCTCGACCTAGAGCGGGTGCTGCGTGCGGTGTGGCCTGCGGGGACGCGCCCGATTGGACCGGCGGGTGAGCTGTTCGCGATCGCGCGGCGGTCGGGCGCTGCGGGGCGGTAAGTGGCCGGTCGAGTGTGCGGGTGGTGGCACGGTGGGTGGCCTGTCGGGCGTGCGGGCTGCGGCGCGGTGGGTGGCTTGTCGGGTGTGCGGGTGGTGGGGCGGTAGGTGGCCCGTCGGGCGTGCTGATGCTGGGTGATTCGGCCGATACGGCGTGGCGGGTGGGCATGTAGTCGGCCGGAAGGTCCGGCAGGCTCGGGCGGCTTCGATGCCCACTCACCGGGGGCCGACTGGGTGGTCGGCCCCGCTTCGAGGGTGCTGGTGCGTTCAGTCCCGTTCTTCCTCGATGGGCTGGGCGGTGGGTGGGACGCCGGTGTCGAGGAAGCGGATCAGGCGTTCGATGCGGGCGGTGTGGTCGACGCAGCGTTCCAGGTGATGGCCGAGCAGGGCGAGTTCGATTGCGGTATCGGTGCTTCCGGTCCAGGCGGGGGCGCTGAGGGCGGAATGGAGCTGATGGTTGAGCTCTTCCATGCTGTCGGCCGGCTCTTCGGCGGGCTCCTCGGCCGACTGCTGACCGGCGGCGACCGAGCGCAGGGCGTGTGCGGTCGCGCGGGAGGCGCGCCTGCCCATCTCGGCGAGCAGCGCCACGATCGGCTCGGGCGCGACCGGATCGGGGCTGCTCTTGTACACCTGATCGGCCACCCGGCTGGTGAGCCAGCCGATCCGGGACAGCTCACCGGCGATCTGGATGGCGGTCACCACATGGCGCAGATCGCGCGCGACCGGCGCCTGTAGCGCGAGCAGCACCACCGTTCGCTCCTCGCAGGCCGCGTACATGGCCTGTAGGCGCTCGTCGAGCGCGAAAACCTCGTAGGCCGCGGTGAGGTCGGCCTCGACGAGCGCATCGGTGACGCGCTCGGCGGCATCGTGGGTGAGTCGGCACATCTGCGTCAACTCATCGGTCAACGCGACGAGCTCATTGGTGAACTGGGTCCGCACGCGCCAAATTGTCGCCTATGTGTAGCCCGCCGGTCGATTGATCGCGTGATCTTCGTTGCCGCGACGTTTCGAGATACACTGCCGCCCCCGGCGAATCCGGGGCCCGCTGCCCACCCGATCCGCACGTGCCGGCGCCGATCCGGCCAAGTCAGACGGTATTCCCAGCAGTGCAGGCACCATAAACTGCGGTAATGGCGGGCCCAAACCCCTGGCAGGCCAAGGCTGCCCGAGACACCGGCGAATCCGCGTCCGCACACGGCTCCGGCCGGCCGGCCACACCGGGATCCGCTGGGTCCGGCCACGGTGGGATCTTCGGAGTAGGTTCCGCTGAGGGTGTCGCGGTGTCGGGGGAATTCGTCGGCGCGGGAGCGGTTGAACCGAGCCCGGCGCGCGCAGGTGCGCACAAGCGTGCCGGAGTCGAAACCGTAGCGAGCGCGGCCGCCGGGTCAGGTGAGAAGCCTGGTGAAGGCGCCCAAACCCAGTCGGTATCGACGGAAGTGTCGCACGACTCTGCCGACAGTGCGGCCGCCGCAACGAAGACCGCCAGGGATCCGAAGAGACGGCGCGCCGAAGCCGTACGGGCCCGCGCGGCAGCGGTACGCGGGGTAGGGACTCCGTTGCGTGGGCACTGGGGGTATCTGGTGGCGGCGGTGGGGGCGTTCATCACGCTGGTGCTGATGACGCGGCCGTGGCTGGTGGCTACGGGGGCGAACGGGTCGGTGGAGTCCACGGCGTTCGGGCGCATCGATGTGTCGACCAAATACCTGACGGTGTGGTCGAAGTCGGCGCCGAAGACGCCGCAGATCAGCGGGCTGTGGGCGTTCGCGACGGCAGCGGTCATCGTGCTGACGATCTGCCTGGCGGTGCTCTATTTCCGCATGCGCTCGGAGTATTTCGCCCGGCTGGTGGCCGGATCGTCGGTGGCCGTCGCGGTGCTGGTGCTGTTCACCATGCTGTATCTCGACAGCAAAGGCGCCGAACTGAAGGCGCTGACCGCACGCAAATACGACCTCGGCGGCCAGGTCGGGCAGTTCCTGAGCTGGGTCAAGGGCAACGGCAAGTTCATCCTGCCCGGCGCGAGCCAAGGCCAGTACGTGGCAACCTCACGATTCACCCCCTCGGCCGTCGCCGCCGCCACCATCGCGGTGATCTCCGCCCTCGCCGCGGTCACCCAATGGCTCCTCGCCCGCGGCGTCGAACCGGGCAGCCTGATCGCGAAAGTCTCGGCCCTGCGCGCCAGATGGGCCGCCGCCGCCGAACTTGCCGGAAGACAAGCGGGTTCCGACGCGAAGCCGGCCGCCGGTGCCACGAGCGCCGATCGCACTACCGACGCGGACAACTAGAAGCCGTGCCCGCCGGTACGTTCCGGCGCAGCGGGAGAAGGTGGTCGGCTCGAACCCTTCTCCCAGCGCTGCCCTTACCGCAGAAGCGCTCGGGGCCCCACACATCGAGCGCTCCAGCAAACTCGGCGAAATAGTCGGTTCGCCGGCAGGTTGCCGGAGTCGCGTGCTCCGGACTCGGCGTCCGAACCGATCCCCCTTCTGTCGCACCAGCATCACCGGTGTGCCCTGGCACTCGCTCACGGCGGTAATCGGTCAAGCGTGCTTGTTGTGGGAGCCGACGGCCTCCCGGCGCAACCAGGCGAACCGTTCTGAACTGGGCAAACAACCTGCCAGGAGTAGGCCTCGGGTCCCTCTGTCCGGGCACCGAGCCGACCACTCCACAGGCGATGGTGACCTATAACACCAACCCTCTCGCGTGATGTCGAAATCGGTTTCTTTGTGTTCACCGTCACCCCCCTGTCAATTTGTATGTCACCTCTCGTAACGATTAGCTTCCTGAGGGTTGGCATCGACGCCGAAAGCAGAGAGTGCGCCATGAAACCCGAAACACGCTGCCGCCCGCGCGGGTGCTATCGCATCGCGAGCGCGGCGCGAGGACTTCGCTGATGACGCTGGATACCCGTAAGCCGCCGAGCGATTCGGCCGTCGCCATCGTGCGCAAGAACTTCTCCGGCACGATCGTGTCGTCGCTGCGGACCTTCGGCCGCGCGGTCGGGATGGCGCAGGAATCGGTGACCGGCGCGGCCGGCGACATCGCGCGCGGCAAGTTCCAATGGCAGGAGACGCTGGTCCAGGCCTGGCGGCTGATCACCGTCACCGCCATTCCGGCGATCCTGATGGCCATCCCGTTCGGTGTGATCGTGTCGGTGCAGGTCGGCAACCTGATCCACACCCTGGGCGCGGATACCCTGCTCGGCGCGACCGGCGGGCTCGGCGTGATCAAGCAGGGCGCGCCGATGGCGACCGGCTTCCTACTCGGCGGTGCGGGTGCGGCGGCGATCGCGGCCGATCTGGGTGCGCGCACCATCCGTGAGGAGATCGACGCGCTCAACACCATGGGCATCAGCCCGATCCACCGCCTGGTCATTCCGCGCATGGTCGCGATGCTGATCGTGGCGCCGCTGCTGAATGTGCTGATCATCTTCGTCGGCGTGCTCGCGGGCTATCTGGTGGCGGTCGGCGGCCAGGGGGTGACGCCCGGTTCGTACTGGGCGACCTTCGGTTCGTTCACCACCGTCGCCGATGTGTGGGTCTCCCTGCTGAAAGCGTTGATCTTCGGCTTCCTGGTGGTCGTCATCGCCTGCCAGCGCGGGCTGGAAGCCAAGGGCGGTCCGCGCGGTGTGGCCGACGCGGTGAACGCCGCGGTGGTGCTGTCGGTGGTGTCGATCGTGATCGTGAACCTGGCGATGTCGCAGATCAGCGCGATGTTCATGCCGACGAGGCTGGTCTAGATGTCGACGTCGTCCTATGTCCCGAAGGGGCTCGGCTGGGCCGCGCGCTACGTCCGTCGCGGCAGCCGGGTGCTGCGCGGTGTCGAATCGCTGGGTTTCGTCGCGGTGTTCGTCTGGCAGGTGCTCTCGTCGGTGCCGCTGACGTTGCGCCGCTACCGCCAGGAGACGATGCGCGCGATCACCGATATGACCTGGGGCCGCGGCTCGGTCATCGTCGGTGGTGGCACGGTGCCGATGATGATCGTGCTCGGCCTGGTGATGGGCGCCTCGGTCGGCGTGGAATCGTTCGCGATCCTGGACATGCTGGGCATGGGCCCGGTCACCGGCATCGTGTCGGCCTTCGCCTCCACCCGTGAGCTGGCGCCGATCGCCGCGGCCATCGGGTTCGCCGCGCAGGCGGGCTGCCGGATGACGGCCGAGATCGGCTCGATGCGCATCTCCGAGGAGATCGACGCCATCGAGGCGCTGGGCCTGCGGTCGGTGCCGTTCGTGGTCACCACCCGCGTCATCGCCGGTGCCATCGCGATCGTGCCGACCTTCCTGATCGCGCTGATCCTGAGCTACCTGGCCTGCCGTGGCCTGCTGACGATGGTGCACAGCCAGTCGGCCGGCGTCTACGACCACTACTTCTTCCAGTTCGTGTCCGGGTTCGACGTGATCGCCGCGGTGATCAAGGTGGCGATCTTCGGCACCGTGGTGATCTTGGTGCACAGCTACTACGGGTTCTTCGCCACCGGCGGCCCGGAGGGCGTGGGTATCGCCTCCGGTCGCGCGGTGCGGGCCAGCTTCGTGGCGATCATCGCGATCGACATGGTGCTGTCCATCGCCCTGTGGGGCTTCAACGCGGCGATCAGTTTCACGGGGTAGGACAGATGCCGAAATACGGAATGCCCGGAGTGGCAGCGGATCGAACGCGTGCGATGACGGTGGGTGCGGTCATCGTCGGCGTGGTCGTCGCGGTGCTGCTGGCCACCGTCTGCTATCGCGCACTGCGCTCCGAGGACGGGCTGCGCATCGCCTTGCAGACCGAACAGATCGGTGACGGCGTCATCGCGGGCACCCAGGTGCGCGTGGACGGTGTGCTGGTCGGTGAGGTCGCCGAGATCGCACCCGCCGAGCGCGGCACCCAGCGCATCACCCTCGAACTCGACGAGTCCCGGCTGTCCGGGCTCGACGACAGCCTGAAGGTCGACTACGCCCCGGCCAACCTGTTCGGCGTCAGCGAACTCGAATTGCTGCCCGGTTCCGGCGGTTCCCCGCTGCGCGCCGACATGGTGATCGACCTGACCGGCGACCGCGCCGCCGACGTCTACGACGCCACCATGGGCAGCCTGCTGCGCGGTATGTCGCAGGTGGGCGCGACGGTGTTCACCCCGCAGATGGCCACCGTCATCGCGCAGGCCGCCGCCGATGTGGAGGCGTTCACTCCGCTGGCGCAGGCGCTGATCGCGGCCGCGCGCACCGTCGCCGACAACCAGTCCATGCCGTCCTCGGAGCTGGTCGGCCGCCTCGGCGGCGCCTTCGACGGCGGCGGCAAGTTCGCCGGCGCCACCATCGAGGTGATCGATCAGATCGTCGAGATCGATGTGCTGAACACCGATCGCGAGAAGCTCGATGCCGGGGTGGCCGCGCTGACCGGGCAGATCCTGCCCGCGCTGGCCACCACTCTCACCGAGGCCGGTCAGCTCTCCGGCTACACCGACATGCTCGCGCCGATGCTCACGGTGCTGGCGCGCACGGTGTCGACCCCGCAGCAGTCGGCGGCCGAGCTGCGCGCCCTGCTGACCCGGCTCGGTGCGGCCATGAAGGACACCCCGGAGGGCCCGGTGCTCGATCTGGAGCTGGAGTTGCGTGGGGTGCCCGGTATCGCGGTGCCGCTGCTCGGACTGCCGGCCAAGGGAGGTGTCCGATGACGGTGCGTGGTGCGGCCTGGCGGCTGACGGTGTTCGCCGCGGTCATGGTGGCGATCCTGCTGGTGGTGATCACGGCCATCAAACGGCCGGTCGGCGGTGACACCGAAGCGCACAGCGCCTTGTTCACCGACGCCAACGGCCTCAAGGTCGGCGATGACGTGCGCATGTACGGCGTGCAGGTCGGCAAGGTCGAGGGCATCGAGCTCGACGGCTATCAGGCCGAGGTGCGCCTGACGGTCAAGACCTCCACCCCGATCTACGACAACAGCGTGCTGGCCATCCGCTACCAGAACCTCACCGGCCAGCGCTATATCGACCTGCAACAGCAGCCGAACCCGGGCAACCGGCTGCCCGACGGCGCGCGCATCGGCACCGACATGACGCTGCCGTCCTTCGATGTGACCAGCCTGTTCAACGGCCTGAAGCCGGTGCTGGCCACCATGTCCCCGGAGGCGATCAACCAGTTCACCGAGAGCATGCTCGCGGTGATCGAAGGCGACGGCGCGGGCCTGGGGCCGGCGCTCGACGCCATCGGCAAGTTCAGCGAGCACGTCGGCAACCGGCAGGAAGTGATCGCCACGCTGGTCGGCAACATGTCCGATCTGGCCGACCGGGTCGGCGGCCGGGTGCATCATCTGGTGCCGCTGCTGGCGCGGCTGTCCGACATCTTCGAGGCGCTGCGCACCAACGTCGGTGGGCTGGCCGAATTCGCCATGACCGCGCCCTCGGTGCTCGGTCCGATCGACCGCCTGCTCGACGCGCTCGGCCTGACCACCGACGGCAGCACCGACGTGGACGCGATGATCCGGTCCCTGTTCCCGGATCCGCAGGAAGCGGTCGAGGTGTTCGGCAGGCTGCCCGGCCTGCTCGCCGCGGTCGACAACGCCCTGCCGCGCACCGTCGCGGGCTGGAAGCCCGAGTGCAGCAAAGGACAAGCCGAACTGCCCGAGCCGGTGCAGGTGCTCATCGGCGGACAGAAGGTCGCGATATGCAACGCGTGAAACTGCCCGGCCTCAACCGGATCCGCCGCGTGTTCAGCGGCGACACCCCGATCATGGACGAGCCCACCCGGCTGCGGAAAGAGTTGCGGCTGGGCATCATCGGCGCCGTCGCGCTGGTGATCGCGGCCGTCGCCGCGGCTGTGGTGTACGTGGTGCCGTTCGGCAAGACCACCTACACCGCCGAACTCAGCGAAGCGCAGTCGGTGAAGGCAGGCGACGACGTGCGGCTGGCCGGGATCTCGGTGGGCACGGTGGAATCGCTGGAGCTGAAACCGGATCGGGTGCTCATGCGCTTCACCGTCGACTCGGAAGTGTTCGTCGGCGATCAGACCTCGCTCGACATCCGCATGCTCACCATCGTCGGCGGCCACTACGTCGCGCTGTTCCCGGCCGGCGACCAGCCGCTGGGCGACCAGCCGATTCCCGCCGAACGCGTGCGCCTGCCCTACAGCCTGATCGAAACCTTCCAGGACGCCACTGCGCCCTTGCAGGCTACCGACGGCGACACCCTGCGCCGCAATCTGGCTTCCATCGAGACCTCCATCGACGGCGCCCCCGACACTCTGCGCACCACGCTGGACACTCTCGGCCAGTACCTCGACGCCATCGAACGTCAGCGCACCCAGGTGTCCAACGCGATCGCGGTGGCCGATGAGTACGTGACCATGTACGACGGCGCGAAAGCCGATCTCGGCCGGTTGATGGACAACGTCAACCTGATGGAGACGGTGCTGATCGACAAGCGCGCCGAGTTGAAGGCGGCGGTCGGACTGCTGTCGTCGGTGGTGCAGCGACTGGCCACACTGGCTCCGGCCTGGGACGACACCCTGAAGCCGAAGGCCCAGCAGCTCGCCGACGCGCTGCCGCGACTGCAAGAGCTCGGCACCCAGCTCGAGCCGCTGATCACCGCCGTGCAGGGGCTCGGCGACCGGATGGGTGGGCTGGTGATCCCAGACGGTCCCGTGACGATCGACCGCTCCGGCGAAACCGTCACCGCGCCACCGGGGCTGGATCCCGGTGCGGCGCTCGGCCCGATCTGCGTTCCGGTGCCCGGGAAGGTGTGCTGATGGTGAAGCGGATTCTCGGCTCGCAGGCGTTCATGTCGATCGCCGGCGCGCTGGCCCTCGCGCTGCTCGCCGTGGTGGGCTATGTGATCGCCTTCGATCCGATCAAGGAAACGCGGTCCTACTGCGCGATCATGCCCGACAGCGTGGGCCTGTACGAGGGCAACAAGGTCTCGATGCGCGGGATCGACGTCGGCACCGTCACCGGCATCCGGCCCGAAGGTGCGGCCGTGCGGGTCGATTTCGACGTCGACGCCCAATACCCCGTCTACGCCGACGCCTCGGCGACCACGCTCTCCGACAGCGTCGTCGCCGACCGCGAACTCGCGGTGCTGGCCAGCGGCAAGACCACCGACGAGTGGGATGCCGGGCAGTGCATCACCAAAACCCTGACACCCAAGAGCCTCACCGAAACGATCACCGCGCTGGCGGCGTTGTCCGAGGAGATCGGCGGCACCGAGCAGACCCGGCCCGAGGCGCTGTCGGGCGGCTTGGCAGCACTGGATTCGGCCACCGCCGGCACCGGCGCCCAGATCAACAACCTGATCATGCGGCTGGGCTCGACGCTGAAATCCCCGGACGCCGATATCGGCCATCTCGCGGGCATCTTCGACGCGTTCTCCTCGGTGTCGCAGAAGGTCAGCACGCACTGGGGCGATCTGAAGACCATGCTCACCCGGCTGGCGCCGGTGCTCGACCAGGCCAGCAACGATCTGCTGGTGCCGGGCGCGGCCCTGTTCGACGGGCTGCGCGAGCTGCTGCCCGTGCTCAACGACCTGACCACCATCCTGGCCGACCCGCTGATGGGCACCCTCGACGGTCTGGTGCCGCTGGTGAAGATGTTGCGCGCCAACGTCGGATCGCTGCGCGACATCGTCCTCATGGCACCCGCGCTGACCTCGGCATTCCGCTCGGTGACCGATCCGGCGACGGGTGCGCCCGGCCTGGTCTACGCCCCGCCGAAGGTCGCCATCGCCCAGCGTGACGCCGAGCAGGTCTGCGCCGCCATCAATGCCGTCGCGCCCGGTCGTTGCGCCGGCGCGGGCAACGGCATGGTCGATGTCCAACTCGTTCAGCTGGTGCTGGGATTGGCAGGTACGCGATGACCAGGCTGCTCGGTAGGCGGGTGCGCACTGCCGCGATCGCGGTGGCGTCGGCGACAGCGCTGTTCGCCGGTGGCTGCGCGTTCGACCCGGCCCAGGTTCCGGTGCCCGGCACGTCGGTGTCCGGCTCCACCTACAAGGTCAGCATCGAGTTCGAGAACGTGCTGAATCTGCCCGCGCGGGCCAAGGTGATCGCCAACGGCGCCCAGGTCGGGACGGTGGATTCGGTGCGGGTGGTGCCCGCGGCCGAGGCGCCCGAGGGCCGCGGCGGGTACGTGGTGGTCGACATCGAGGTCTCCGATGACGTGCGCCTGCCCGACACCACCATCGCCGAACTGCGGCAGAACACCGTCCTCGGCGATATCCACATCGCGCTCACCACCCCGCCCGACGGGTTCGACTCGCTGCTGCCGCGCGGCGGCACCATCACCCTCGACCACACCAAACCGCCGGTGCAGCTCGAGGACACGATGGCCGCGATGGCGGTGTTCGTGCAGGGCGGTGCGGTCGGCCAGTTGCAGGACATCATCAACCGGTTCAATTCGGTGCTGCCGCAGGATCCGATGGAAACCCAGCGCATCACCCAGGTGATCGCCGGCGATGTGGTCGACCTGGCCGCCAATCTCGATCAGGTGGACCGGCTGCTCTACGGCCTGGAAACCAATTCGAGTGTGCTGCACAAGATCCAGCCCGAGCTGGACAACATTCTGCGCCCGGAGTCGGTGCAGCAGATGACCGATGCCACCGCCTCCATCAGCGGCGTCACCGATATCTTCGGCGCGCTCGCGCCGGTCGGTGCGTCGATGACCTGGCTGACGCCGCTGCTGCAGGCCGGTGACGCGGCCGCGCTGGCGTTCGCGCCGCTGGCCACCGGCGCGCCGCTGAACACCGCGTCGCCGTCGAATCTGGCGCTGCTCACCGCCCTGTTGCGGGACAAGATCATTCCGTTCGTGGAGCGCGGTGCGAAGGTGAACATCGCCGATGTTCAGGTGACTCCGGCGGGCGGTGCCCCGATTTCGGCCGACGATCAGGTCGACCGGATCATCCAGACCCTGCGCATGATCGGAGCCATCCGATGAAGATCGGCCCGCTGGCTTCCCTCGGCGGCATCGCCGCCATCACCGTGCTCGGCGCGAGCTATCTGACTTTCGGTGTGGTGCAGGTCGATCCGTTCGCCGATTACACCGAGGCGTCGATGGTGCTGAAGAACTCCGGTGGGCTTGGCGTGGGTTCGCCGATCCTGCTCACCGGCATCGAGGTCGGCCGGGTGACCTCGGTGGACCGCACCGCCGCCGGTGTGGAGGTGGGGTTGCGCGTCGGCGCCGAGCACAAGGTGCCCACAGACAGCATCGTCACCATCGAGCATCTGTCCGCGCTCGGTGAACCGTATGTGCAGTTCCGGCCGAAAACCGGTGCGGGACCGTACCTCGAAGACGGGCAGCGGCTGCAATCGCAGGACGTGCGCACCCCGCTGTCGATCCCCGAGGCGGCGCGGATGGTGACGAATACGATGAACCAGCTCGATCCCGAGGTGGTCGGTTCGCTGGCCGAGACGATGAGCGTCGCGCTGAACGGCACCGACAAGGTGATGCCCGAACTCACCCGCGCCGCCGACCTGCTCGCATCGACCATCATCTCCCGCGAACCGCAGATCGCCCAGCTGCTCAACGATTTCGAAACCGTCTCCCAGGACATCGACTGGGCCGGCCCCGCCACCGCGGCCGCCGCACCCGAGTTCGCCGAATTCGCGCAGCGCCTCGACGAATTGGTCGAATCGGTGGGCCGGCTGATCCAGACCGGCAATGCCCCCGAGATGTACCTCGAGGGCAACGGCCTGGTGCCCTTCCTGCAACGCCTCACCGAGTGGGTTCGGCAGGTTGGACCGGAACTGGCCTCGCTGCTCCCCGGCCTGCAACCGCTGGCCGACGCCGTCACCACCACCGGCCCGCAGGTGGATCTCTCGGCGTTGATCACCCAGGCGCTCGAATCCACCACCGACGACGCCGTCAAGGTGCGGGTCACCGTCAAATAGGCCGCCGAGAGCCACATGAGCGTGGGCTCTACTCGGGAAATGCCTCGCTCATGTGACGCTCGACGCTCAGTGCGGGTGCTGGGCGGCGTAGCGGGCGCGTTCCTTGGCGCGGCGGTCGGCGCGTTCGGGGTTTTCCAGGTCGGCGGGCAGCCCGTGCTTGGCCAGACGGTGCGCGCGGTTCATCGGCATGAAGGCCACCGTGTAGAACAGCGCGAGCAGCAGGGCCAGCAACACCATGGATCCGCGCAACCACAGTTCGCCCGGGAAGAACAGGAAGACCGCGAACAGCGGGACGAACGGCACCAGCCCACGCAACACATGCCGTGGGAAGGCGTACTTGCCGGTGAGATCGTTGCGGACCCAGTCGCGCATGGAATCCGGCAGCCGGCGCCCGCAGGCGTAGCCGAGCCACTGGATCGGATTCGGGCGACGGCGTTCGCGGCTCATGGGCGCGCTCCTTCGGTGTGGTCGCGCTCGGCGAGCGCGGTGGGTGGCGAGTCCGGTGCGGGCTCGGGCTCGGTGAGCACCGATCGGCGCGCGGCCTGGTTCACCCGGGTCAGCACGGTGTGCAGTTCCTCCAGGTCGGCCAGGCTCACGCCCAGTCGCTGCACCACCGCGGGCGGGATGGCCTCGGCCTGCTTGCGCAGCGCGCGGCCTTGCTCGGTCAGGTCGATCACCAGGTTGCGTTCGTCGCGCGGATCGCGTTGGCGGGTGATCAGCCCGGCGCTGTGCAGCCGCTTGAGCAGCGGCGACAGGGTGGGGGAGTCGAGCTGGATGGCCTCGGCGATTTCCTTGACCGACATCGGCGCCGAACCCCACAGTGCCAGCATCACCAGATATTGCGGGTGGGTGAGGCCCATCGGTTCCAGCAGCGGGCGGTAGACCGCGAGCACCGCTCGGTTGGCCACCGCGAGCGCGAAGCACACCTGACGATCGAGGCGCAGCGGATCATCGATCTCCATCTGCGTCGGCTGTCCGTTCATGCCCACCACGTTAGCGCATTAATAGTTAGTGCGTGAAGTAATAGTGACCGACATCCTGTTCGCCCTGTGGTCTGATAGGGGACATGGGCACGGCAGGTACGAAAGGTGTCCCGCGCGCGGAGCGGGAGCGGCAGATCCTCGACGCCGCGACCGAGGAATTCGGCCGCCACGGCTACGCCGGTACCTCGCTGGCGGCGGTGGCCGCCCGGTCCGGGGTCTCCAAGCCCATGGTGCTGGCGTACTTCGCCTCCAAAGACGGGCTGTACTCGGCTTGCGTGCGCCGCGCCGGCGACAACCTGACCACCCACATCGAAGCCGCGATGGCCGACGACGCCCCGGGCCTGCAACTGCCCGCGCACGTGCTCACCGCGATCTTCACCGCCCTGGAACCACGGCCCAACGACTGGCACCTGATCTGGGATCGCGGACTACCCGAGGACGGGGAGGCGCTGGCGGAGGCGACCACGGTGCGTCAGCGCCTGGCCGAGCTGGCGACGCGCGGTGCGGCGGTGGTCGGCGAGGCCGGCGAGCAGGCCGTCGACGCCGACGACCTGGCCGTGCTCACCGAGGTGTGGACCGGGATGGTCGGCTCGGTGGTGCGGTGGTGGCTGCGGCATCCGGAGCAGTCGGCGGCACAGATGGCCGCCCGCTCGCTGCGCATCGTGGGTCTGATCGCCGATGCGGGTGCCCGGGATCGGCAGCGGGCGACGTCCTGACCGGTACCGCAGTACGGCCCGTGCCGCTTGCCGACCGGGCTCGGGGGGAGCCGTCCTCAGCCGGGGACGCGGCGACTGGCCGCAGTCCCTCGTCGCCGTCGCGCCCGGGCCAGGAGCCACAGGCCCATGCCCGCCGCACCCGCCGCGAGGAGCAGCAGCGCGCAGCCCTCGATGAGCAGGGCGGCCCATCGGGGCACCCAGAGGTCCAGAATCTCGACGCCGGCGGCGAGGAGTAGATAGCCGGCGCAGGCCAGCATGATGGTGGCGGCGCCCAGGGCGAGGGCGCCGAGGAGGGCGATCTGCAGGCGGTCCAGTAGGTCGGCGCGGAGGGCGAGTGCCTTGCGCCGCAACCACTTCCACAGGGTGATCAGTGTTCGGTAGCTGCTGGTCAGCAAGCTGTCGGGGTGTGGGTCCGTCGAGCCGGTCCGCGGTCCGGTGATGGTTTCGGTCATCCGTTCGCTCCCGTTCCGCGGCTTGCGGTAGTGCCCTCAGCGGTGTGGGGATCGTGTCGGTGCGAGTGAGCCGGACGTCGTTCGGCTCCGGGATCATCCTCGATCCGGATGACGAGGCCGCGGTTCATGCCGACACCCGCGTGGACAATCGGCCCAGCGCGAAGCGGGCGAACGGGCGGACGAACGGGGCGGCCCAGCTCGCCGGCAGGAACGCGAAGATGGCGGGGCGGCCGCCGACGGTCCACGACACTTCGGTGCCACCGTTCGCGGTCGGCGCGAGCCGGAAATCCTGCCGGTAGGTAAGCACCGCCAGCGGCACCGAGGTACGGATGCCGGCGACCGTCAGCCTGCGCCCCGGCTCGGCGTGGGTGACCTGTTCGACCGAGGCGAACAGCAGGGCGTCGAGGGTCCGGAGAGCGCCGATACCTCGATCGGTGCCCTGGTAGCGGATGCCGTTGATCAGCGGGAACCAGGAGAACGCGCCTGCGGTCAGGGCGTCGTAGACGCGGTCGGGTGGTGCGTCGAACCAGCAGACCGCCGTCATCTCGAAGGTCGGGCGGCGCGCAAGCAGCGTACGCAGCACAGTCTCGGATTCCGGTTCTGCTCTGGTGGACAACAGCTTTCGCGCTCTCGCCCGCAGAACTACCAGCGCGATGAGGCCGGCGATGGCGCCGAGGACGACGAGCACGGCCACGATGATCACGAGTTGTTTCATGATTTGTCTCCCTCGATGGATGGCGCTCACTGCGGCAGCAGCGGCGAGCTGACTTCGCTGACCAGCCACGACCCCTCCACGTTCTGCATGGACAAGGTGACCGCGAGCTGCCCTTCCCGCGGCTGCCCATTCGTGCCGACGCTGCTGATCGACTGCCCGATGACGACCACCGCCCGGGCACTGTGCTCATCTCCGGATTCGATGGCGCACTGCACCTCACCCGGCTTCGACACCACCTGCCCCTGCACCAGCACCTCGCGCAGATCCTTGCTGGTAGCGTCGAATTCCTGCTTCCAATCCCCGGTCGCACCGTCGAGCACCGCGGCGAAGTAGGTGTCCAGATTCTGCGCGTTGTAATCGGCCAGCACCGGCGCGTACTCACACGCCGCCAGCCGCGCCGCCTCGGTAGCGTCCGCGCGCGACTGGACCTGCTCGGCACGCACCGCGAAGTACGCTGCCGCGCCCAGCGCGCCGATCAGGACGGCGGCGCAGGCCGCCCAAGCTATTCGAGTGCGGCGTGCAGAGCTTCGCGTGCCCGCGGAATTGCTCGTGCGCTTGCCAGGCTTGCCACTGTCAGGGGCGTCGTCGTCGCGGGTTGCGCCGGCGGCTTCGTCGGTGCTGCTGTCGATGGCGTGGGTGGTGTCGGCCGTACGCGTGGGCGCGCCGGTCGCCAGGGACGGAGCGGAGTCGGAAGCCATGACGGCGCGCCTCTCAGCCTGCAGCGCCGGTTCGTCTGACCGGCTGGATTTCGGGTCGGTGGTGCTCATCAGAACTCCTGGGTCGGGGTGCGGTTCACTTGGCGGGCAGCGGGATCGAGAGTTCGTCGCCGCGGACGCCCGGTGGGGGACCGGCACCGTTGTCGGGCAGGTTCGGGCGGGGAGCGTTGGCGGAGCCGCGGATCTGGATCTCCGGGCGGGTGGTGACGCAGTAGTTGTAGAGGCGGACGCGGCCGTCGGAGACCTGGGTCGGCGAGACCGGGATGGTGTCGTATTCGCAGGTGGGGCGCGGCCAGATATCGGTGAGGGTGTGGAAAGCGTTGTCGTGGGCGGGGATTGCCATGGCGGCGGAGCCGAGCCGGATCGCCGGGAACAGCGCTCGCATGGCCGGTGTGCGCAGGCGGGCGGCGCGGGTGATGGCGACGAAGTTGGTCACCAGGTCGGTGATCGGGTCGGTGGTCTCGGCGATGACGCCGCCGAGGGTGGCCAGCTGGCCCGGCCCCAGGTCGAGCAGGCGCCGCACCTCCTGGTCGGCGGCGGTCAACTGGTCGAACAGCACCCCCGAGCCGCGCACCAGGGTGCCGAGATCGGGCTGGGCGTGCGAGGTGGTTTCGGCGATCACGCTGAGGTTCCGGATGAGCTGGGTGGTCTGCGGCAGCAGGCCGGTGAGCCCGGCCATGGCCTGGCTGATGCCCGCGATGACGTTGCGCAACCGGTCGGGCCCGCCGGCCAGCGCCTTGTCCAGTTCGTCCACGATGACGGTGAGGCGCTGCGGATTCAGCCCGGAGATCAGCCCGCTGGTATTGGCCAGGAACGATTCGATCGTCACCGGCGTCGTCACCCGCGCCGCGTCGATGACCGAACCGTCGGCGAGGTAGGGGCCCTCACCGGTGCTGGGCCGCAGGTCCAGGTACTGCTCACCGGCTGCGGACAGCCGCTGGACGGCGGCCGTGGTGTCCAGCGAAATCCGCGTCCCCGCCTCGATCTCGGCAACAGCGACCACGCCGGTATCGGCCAGCTCCACCGACCGCACCGTGCCCACCCGCACCCCGCGCAGCGTCACGTCGTTGTCGGCCAGCAGCCCACCCGACACCGGCAGCATCACCGTCACCCGATAGGTCTCGCGCAGCGGGTTGAACCGCACGATATCCACCGCGATATAGCCGGACCCGAGCAACAGCATCGCCACCAGGCCGATCGAGGCGACCACCGTCACCCGCGCCGCCAGCCACGTCGCCACCCGCACCAGCACGCTCGCGCCACGCTCGAGCCACCGATCCGCCAGGCGCAGTGCCGCATCGAGCATCCGCAGCAGCGGGTAGACCAGGCGTCGCTTCATCGGTGACCGCCCTGCAAACGTTCCTGGACCCGGGCCAGCACCTGCGCCAGACTTCCGACGAAGGCGGCCGGATCGCTGCCGTCGGGCAACCGGCTACCCCTCGGATCGGTGAGCGCGCCGAGGCTCAGATACGAGATCCGCGCACCCACCGCTAGCGCGGTGCCCTCGGTGGTCGCCTGCAGCGACGGGTAGAGGGTGTGCAGGCCGTCGAGGGTGCCGGCCAGGTTGTCGCCCATCCGGGTGAACCCGCCCATCAACTGCTGCACGCTGTCGAACAGGCTGCGGAACTGCTCGCCGGTGGTGGTGGTGAAATCGCCGAGCGCGGCCATGGTGACCGACACCTTCGCGGTGAGGTCGACGATGGCCTGATTGTTCTCCGCGATCACCCCGATCAGCGGCGGGAATTGCTCCGCGGCCGCGCCCAATTCGGCCTTGCGGGCATTGAGCACGGCGGTGAGCCCGGTGAGCCCGTGCAGCACACTGTCGATCTGGCCGGTGCGCTGATTCAAGGCGTCCAGCGTCGCGGTCAGTTCGGTGAGCAGATGCGCCAGTTGCGGACCGCGCCCTCCGATCATCGAGTTCATCTCGCTGGTGATCCGGGCGACCTGATTGAGCGCGCCGCCGTCGAGCAGCATGGACATCGACATCATCAACTGCTCCACCGACGCACCGGCCGAGGTGTGCGCGCGGTCGATGGTGTCGCCGTCGGTGAGCAGCGCGGCATCCGGGCGTTTCTCGGGCAGGGTGAGGCCGATGAAGATATCGCCGAGCGGTGTGGCCTGGCGCAGTTCGGCGCGGGTGCCCTCGGGCAGCTGGATCTCGCTGCTGATTTCCAACTCCACCTCCGCGCGGAAATCGAGCGTGTCGATCTCGGTGACCACGCCGACGTCGGTGCCGCCGATCTTGACCCGCGCGCGTTCGGGCAGATTGAGGGCATCGTCGAACACCGCGTGCAGGGTGTAGCTCGGCGCGTCCACGCCGGGTTGCGGGAGTGGGAGGTTGTCGATGGTGACCGCGCAGCCGCCGAGGGTGAGCGCCGTGACCGCCGCGCCGGTCATCGCGGTGAGACGCATGCCAACGGCGCCCATCCGGGCGATGCGTATGCCCGCGTTGGTCATCCGGGCGATGCGTATGCCCACGCCGGCTCGTGCTGAGGCGCCGGCGCGGAGGCCGGACATCGCGCTCATTTCGTCAACCCCAGCAGTGCGGCGGTCAGCCCGAAGTCGGGCCCGAAATCCGCGAGCCGCCCGGTGCGGCACCCATCCGAGCGCAGTTGCACCCGCTCGCAGAACAACGCCAGTGCCTCGTTGTCCAGCAGCGACTTGTCGGTGAGCAGATGCAGCCGCAGCGCCCGATGCTCCGGGCTCATCGCGGCGGCGAAATTCTGGAAGAACAGCGGCCCCACATCGACGATCTCGGTCAGCCCCCGCGCGTGCGCGCGCATCTGCGCGGTGATGGTGGTGAGCCGGTGCAGCGCCGCCGTCAGCGGTGCACGGTTCTCCGCGACGACGGCGCTGGTATTGGTGACGAAGTCGTTGAGCTGGGTGAGCACCGCCTGCAAGCCGGGTGCCTGATCGCTCATCAGCGTCACCAGTTCGGTGAGCCGGGCGCTGAAATCGCGGACGGTCCGGTCGTTCTCGGCGACGATCTGGGTGATGTCGTTGAGCCGGACGATGGTGTTGGAGATCTGGTCCTTGTTGGCGAGGGTCACCTCGAATGCCGACGACAGCGCGTTGAGGGTTTCGCGGATCTTGTCGCCATTGCCGTCCAGCATCGGGAACAGCACCCGGCTGGCCATCGGCCCCTCGGTGGAGCTGCCCTTCAGCACCTCGCCGAGTTGTTCGAAATTGCGCAGGATCCGATCGAGTTCGACGGGAGTCCTGGTGCGGGCCAGCGGAATGTGCGCTCCGTCGGCCAGAGCGGGCGCGTCGGCGGTGGTGGCGGGGGTGAGTTCGATGTGCCGATTGGTGATCAGCTGGGGTGAGATCAGCGCTGCCCTGGTGTCGGCCGGCAGCCCCACATCGTCGATGGTCATGCGCACCTCCACGAAGGCGCCCTTGGCCTCGATCTCGTCGACCCGGCCGATCGGCAGACCCAGCACCGAGACCTCGTTGCCGACATACAGCCCGGCGACATTCTCGAAATCGGCGCTGATGTGCAGCAGGTTGCCGCGCAGGCGGTCCGGTAGCGAGGTCAGACTGTGTGGCAGCGCCGAGCAGCCGGCGGCGAATACCGCGACCACAGCGAGTACGGCGAGACGAATGGTGTTGCGGTTCATCGGCACTCCTGTACCGCGTGTGCCAGGCACAGCCAGTTGTCGGGGAACACCCATGGCAGATAGACCTCGCCGTAGGGTCCGTTGCCGAAGGCATTGTTGAACTGCCGCAACGCCACCGGCATCACCTGATAGAGGGCGTCGAGGTTGCCGCGGTTCTTCTGCAGGCCCTCGGACATGGTGTTCAGGTTCTGGATGAGCGGGCCCAGCTGGCCGTTGTTCTGCACACCCATGTCCTGCAAGGTTTTCGAGACGGCGGCGATATTGTCGAGCAGCCCGCGAATCAATTCCTGCCGCCGCGCCACCGCGTCACCGATGGCTTGGCCGTGGGTGAGCAGCATGAGCACGCCGTTCTGGTTGTCGGCCACCAGTTGCGCGACGGCGTCCATATTCTTCAGCAGGCCGTCCACCTCGGCGCGGCGATCCGCGATCACTCCGGCCAGCACACCCACACTGTCGAGTGCCTGCGCGGTGAGTTCGGGGGAATCACCCATCTGCTGGTGCACCGCCTCGAGCGCGGCCCGCAGTTTGTCCGGATCGAGGCGTTCGATGTGCTCGAAGGAGTTCTCGTAGGCCGGATCATCGATGACCTTGGACAGGTTGTACGGGACGGTGGTGCGGTCGAGCGGAATCAGCTCGCCGGGCAGGCCGCTGCCGGTGCCGGGGTTCAGCTCGACATGCATCTTGCCGAGGATCGTCGACATCTTGATCGCCGCACCCGCGTCGGGGCCGAGGGTGAGATCGTCGCGGACCGACAGCTCCACCACGATCCGGTCGCGCCGCAGGTGGGCGGCCTTCACCGTGCCGACTTCGATCCCGGCGACGTCCACGCTGTCACCCGGACGCAACCCCGCGGCCTGAGCGAACTCCGCGCGCACCGTCCGGTGCCCGATCCCGGCCTGGGTGAGCAGCGTCGAACCGGCCAGCAACGCGAGCACCGCCACACCGGCCGCCAGGCCCAGCCACCAGTGCCGGTTCTGCGAATAACTCGGGATGGCGGCCCACATCTGCGGCATGGTCGGCAGCCCGAACCGCACGAGCACCCGGTTGACCAGCCCGAAGCGTCCCAAGAACTTCTCCATCACCGGCACACCTCCGTATGCGCGTTCCCGCCGACCTGCGAGAACACGCCCTGCGGGAACAGCACGCCCCACAGCGACACATCGAGCCCGCAGACATAGGAATTGATGTAGGTCCCGTTGCCGCTGATCCTGGCCAGACCGGCCAGCACGTCGGGCAGCTCGACAGCCGCGCGATCGAGCCGGGCTCCGTTGGACAGCAGCAGATTCACCCCGGCGGTCGCATCCAGCTGCGCCTGCGCCATCCCCGGCGCCACCTGGCCGATCAGTTCGGTGAGCTCGGCGGTGGAATCCGCGACCTGGGTGACCGCGCCCTTCAAGGTCTCGCCCTGCTCGTACAGGCCGGTGACCAGCGCCCGCGACTGGGTGATCAGCGTTTCCAGCTCATGGCTGCGATGGGCCAGTCCCGCGATGACGCCGCTGAGGTTGGTGATGACCGCGCCCAGGATCTCGTCGCGCTCACCGAAGGTGCTCGCCAGACTCGCCGCCCGGGTGATCAGCGCCGACAGCGACACCCCGTCACCCTGCAAGGCCTGCACCATCGTCTCCGACAGCGAATTCACCTCGTCCGGTTGCAACATGCTGAACAACGGCTCGAACCCGGCCAGCAGGGTGGAGACGTCGAAGGAGGATTCGGTGCGCTCCAACGGAATCTCGGCACCGGCTGTCAGCCGCACGCCTTCGCCCTCACCCGGCGCCAGCGCGATATAGCGCTGACCGATCAGATTCTGATACCTGATCAGGGCTTTGGTTGTGGTGTAGAGCTTCTGCCGGGACTGCACCGAGAACTCCACGCGCGCCTTGCGCTGCGGGTCCAGCTCGATGGCATCGACCCGGCCCACCCGGACCCCGGCCATGCGCACGTCGTCGCCGACGCGCAGGCCGAGTACGTCGGTGAATGTCGCGGAGTAGCCGGTGGTCTCGCCGGACACCGAGCGTTGCAGGGTGGACCAGATCGTGTATGTCGCACCCAGCGCCAGCGTCACGAAGATGGCGAGGCCGACTATTGCTCTGCGGGAATTCATGGTTCGTCTCCCTGGCGGACTCGAAGTGGATCGCACGCGGCGCGGGGGAGTGCACCGCTGGTGCCGATCGCTGCGCTCGAGAACTGCACGTCAACGTCCTCCGTCCGGCACGGTCGCCGAGGTCTCCCGGACGGTGAGCGAACCGCCGGCGAGGATCGGGCCGAGCAGCATGAGCTGCGCGGCATTCGGTTCGCCGCCGACCAGGGCGGCGACGGCGGCACGGCCGCGCAGGGGCGGGTTGGTGCCGGATGGCGGATGCTGCCCGAGGGTCGCGGCACCGTCGGCAGGGAAGGTTCCCGGGGCCGGCGAAGTGCCCTGGGCCTCTGGAGCGGCGGCCGGAGCGGGTTTTCCTGGAAGCGCTGCGGCCGGACGAGGAGTCGCGGGAGGCGCACTGTCGGGTAGCGCAGAGCCGGGCGCGGCTTCCTGCGGCGGCGCAACGGCCGCGCCCGGGACCGGCATAGGCAACGCGGGCAAGCCTGGGAAGAGCGGAAATCCGGGGATACCCGGTAACTGCGGCATCGCTGGAATCCCAGGCACCCCATGCGCGCCCGGTGCGGATGGCGCGGGCCCCGCAGCATCGAGATGGCGCGGAACCATGCTGGGCGGAAACTGCTGTGGCGGCGCGGTATTCGGCACGGTCCCATCGCCGCACCGCGGCCCCGCCAGCTCCCCATAGCGCGGGCAATCCCGCGCCGTGTACTGCTGGAACGGCGTGAACGTGACGTCGATGGCCCAGCTCATCTGCTCGCTCGGGCCCCAGTTGAAGACCGTGGCGAGCTTGCCGAGCGCCGCATTGAGGTTGGCCACCGACACCGGGAGGGCGTCCGGGTCGGCGGCGAGAGCGCCGAAGGTGTCGTCGAGTCCGGCGACCAATTCCTTACCGGCGTCCGGGTTGCGGGCGAACAGGGCGTTGGTGGCGTCGATGGCGCTGCTCGCGCCGGTGAGCAGGGCGACGACGCCGGCGCGCCGTTCGGTGATGGTGCGCGCCGAGGTCACCGATTCGGCCAGCACGTCGATCAATTCGGGTGCCGAGGCGCCGATGGCGCTGGTCGCGGCACCGAGATCGCCGAGCAGGTCACCGATTTCGGGGATCGCGCGAACTTGGGTGGTCCAGAGGTCGAGGCGTTCGATGGTCGAGCCCGGTACCCGGGCGGCGGGGTCGAGCGCGTCGGCGAGGGTGCCGAGCACCCGGCCGAGCTTTTCGGGCTGGATGTGGTCGAGCACGGTCCGCAGGGTGGTGAGGGTGGTCTGGAGTTCGGTGGTGGCGCGGCTGGTGTCCTGCTCGATGGTCGCGCCGGCCCGCAGGCCGAGCGGTGCCGTACCGTTGTCGACCAGCTCGACGGCGGTGACACCGAAGATGTTGGAAGGCACCACCCGCGCGGTGACGCTGCCCGGTATCGCCTCGGCGGCCTCGGGCAGCAGGTCGATCTCCACCCGCTGACGCTCACCCTTCGCGACGATGTCCACCCCGGCGACCGAGCCGACGAGCATCCCGCGGAACTTCACATCCGCCCGTTCCGGCAGCCCGTCCCCGCTGCTGGTCAGCAGCGCGACGACCGGCACCCGATCGTCGAACGCGCCGGTGTAGCGCAGACCGAGCAGCGCAACCCCCGTGACGATGACGACCGCCATGGCCACCCCGCCCAAGCCCAGCGCGCGGTTCGACGGCCCGCGCCCACTCGGATCGATGATCATCGCCTGCCCCTACCCGGAAATCCGCAGACCCGGGTCGATCCCCCAGACCGCCAGTGTCAACAGCAGATTCGCGAAGACGACCACGATGATGGTGGTCTTGATGGCCTTTCCGGCCGCGACGCCGACGCCCTCCGGCCCGCCCGAGGCGACGAACCCGTAGTAGCACTGGATGAACGTCGCCAGCAGCACGAAAACCACCACCTTCAGCACCGAATACGCGATGTCCACCGGGTTGAGGAACTGGTGGAAGTAGTGATCGAAGGTGCCGAGGGTGGTGCCGCCGAGGAACAGGATCGACAGTTTCGTGGTGAGGTAGGCGATGGCCAGGCCGATGCTGTAGAGCGGAACGATCGCCACCAGCGCCGCCAGCATTCTGGTGCTGATCAGGTAGGGAAGCGGCCGGATCGCGATGGATTCGAGCGCGTCGATTTCCTCCGAGATCCGCATCGAACCGAGCTGCGCGGTGCACCGGCAGCCGGCCTGCGCGGCGAAGGCCAGCGTGGCCAGCAGCGGAGCCAGTTCCCTGGTGGTGGCGAAGCCGGATACCGCACCGGTCAGCGGCGTCATGGTGAGCAGCTCGAGTGCGGTATGCGATTCCATCCCGACGGTGATGCCGCCGAACCCGCACAGGATCAGCACCACACCCGCCGTGCCACCGCCCACCACCAGGGAACCGTTTCCCCAGGTCACGTCGGTGATAAGGCGGAGTAGTTCCTTGCGGTAGTGGCGCAGCACGAACGGCATCGCGGCGATCGACTGCACCAGCACCAGCCCGATGTGGCCGAGTCGCACACTCGTGTGCGCGGGCCCGGCGACCAGGGCGCGGGCGGGACGCAGCAGCGGCGGTGTGTAGGAACTCATCTCAGAGCACCTTCGCCGGGAACAGCGTGTTGTAGATCTGCGTGATGACGATATTGGTGGCGAACAGCACGATCGCCGAGGTGACCACCGCCGAGTTCACCGCATTCGCGACCCCGGCCGGACCGCCCTTGGCATTGAGCCCGGTATCGCAGGCGATGATCGCGGTGAGCGCGCCGAAGATCGCGGCCTTCACGATCGCGACGGCGAGATCGGCGGCCACCGCGAACGAGGCGAACGTGCTGACATAGGACCCGGGGGTCCCGGCCTGGATGTAGACGTTGAACACATATCCGGTGGCGAACCCGACGAAGACGACGAATCCGCACAGCAGCATGCTGATCAGCACCGCCGCCAGCAGTCGCGGCGCCACCAACCGCCGCACCGGGTCGACCCCCATCACCCGCATCGCATCGATTTCCTCGCGAATCGTGCGCGAGCCCAGGTCGGCGCACATGGCCGAACCGACCGCGCCCGCGATCATCAGCGACGCCACCAGCGGCGCACCCTGCCGGATGATGCCGAGCCCGTTCACCGCCCCGATGAAGGTGGTCGCGCCGACCTGGCTGACCAGCGACCCCACCTGAATCGACACCACCACCGCGATGGGAATCGCGATGAGCAGCGTCGGCGCGGCCGACACATTGGCCATGAACGCGGCTTGCTGCAGGAACTCCCGGCCCGGAAACCGCCGTCGGACAAGCGAAGTGCACAACTCGGCGAAGGCGCGGCCGGTCATGGTGACCTGACGTCCGGCGGTCTCCACCGACTTCTGTGGATGGTCGCGCCAGTAGTCGAGTCCGAACCTGATCGCTCGTTGCCGATCGGTTGGATCGGCGATGGCTCCAGTGCTGGTCATATAGCCGCCTTTGGCTGGATAGAGCGCGTTCAACCCCCCCGCGCATCGCCAACGTTCCTACGCAGGCGAAGCGAATTGTCTGAGACAGTAACAATCGCCCGGGTGACCCGCTAGCCCTTTCGCGGAATTTCTCAGACGCCGGGCCGAACGAACCCGGCGAAGGGGCCTCAGAAGTCGAGGTCGGGGATGTCGATGTCCAGCACCGACTGAGTCAGCGCATCGAGTTCGTTCATGGCCGCGCCGATATCGAGCGCTTCGAGTCCGTCGACCTCGGCGCGCAGTTCTTCGAGTTCGGCCAGCAGGGCGGCGGCCTCGTCGGTGACGGGAGCGTCGCCGGCCGGTGGATCGCAGGGCTGCCACGAGATGGCCTCATGCCACCAGGAATCGTGACGAGCCCAGGACCAGGTGACCTTGCGGGCGAGCCGGGCGTCATCGGTGAGCAGGCGGAAATGCTCGCCGGCAGTGTGGTGGGTCAGTTCCAGAATGTCGTCGGGCAACTGTCTGATATGGAGCTGGGTGTCGCGATCATGGGCCAGCGTCAGCGCGGGGCCGTCGATATCGCGCGTGTTCGGGATCAGCAGATCCACCAACGGTTCGGTCACCGTAGGGAAGCTGTGCGGTCCGGCTTTGACAGGAACGCGCGCGGCGGTGCGCGGATGATGCAGGCGGCGGGCGTCGACTTCGAACACGGCCAGATCGCGAGTCGCGGTCAGCCGCAATGCGGTACACAACCCGGTGAGGTGATCGCCGGACTCGACCTCGAGCAACAACCCGCGTCCATCCGGCGGCCGCACGACCGACAGCGGCCCCGCCTGCCGCCGCAACTGCGCGACGACGATCCCGACCACCGGCAGCGGCGCGGTGGGCTCCGAATGTTCCAGGATCGCCCGGTACTGCCCGAAAGCCTGTTCCGGCGAACCTGTTCCGGCGGCGGGCAAAACGGCGAACACTGAACTCACCCGCCCAGTACAGCACCGACCGGCCGCCCGCGCCCGCGCATGCCGCGGAAATCTGGATCTCAGAGCCCGGAAACGTCGGCGAGCTGCCCGATGCCATAGGTGATCGCCATCGCCAGCGCCCCGCCGACCACCACCCGCACCACCGCCCGGCCGCGACGGCTGCCGCCGAGCCGGGCGCTGATCGAACCGGTGAGCGCCAGCGCGACGACCACGGCCGCGAACGTCACCGGAATGCGGAGATCGTTGGGCGGCAGCAGTATTGCCAGAAGCGGCAGGAGCGCGCCGATGGTGAAGGCGACGGCGGAGGAAAACGCCGCATGCCACGGGTTGGTGAGTTCGCGGGGATTCAAACCCAGTTCGGCTTCCGCGTGCGCGGTGAACGCGTCGTGCGCGGTGAGTTCCTCGGCCACCCGGCGCGCGGTGTCCGGTGTCAAGCCCTTGGCTCGATAGATCGCGGTCAACTCGGCGAGTTCGGATTCCGGTTCGTCCCGCAATTCCCGGCGTTCCTTGGCCAGCAGTGCCCGCTCGGAATCGCGCTGGGTGCTCACCGAGACGTATTCGCCGACCGCCATCGAGATCGCCCCCGCGGTCAATCCGGCGATCCCGGCGGTGGCGATCGTGCTGGTGGCGGTATTCGCGGCGGCGACACCGACCACGAGGCCGGCCGTCGAGACGATGCCGTCGTTCGCGCCGAGGACGCCGGCCCGCAACCAGTTCAGCCGCGTCGCCAGGGTTTCGGTGTGCGGCTCGCCGGGGTGCTGTGCCGCGCCGTCGAGCTCGCTCGATGCGTCCATAGCCGCAGCCTATGTCAATGCGGTCGCCGGCACGGACGTCTGCTCACGGGCGAGCGCGGGGTCTTTGCGGATCGCGGTCGGTGGGTGCCCCCACCAGCGGCGACAGCAGCGGGTCAGGGTGGCCTGTTCGGTGAGGCCGACGAGGGAAGCGATCTGGCTCATCGCGATATCGGTGGTGGTGAGGTAGCGGCGGGTTTCGCTGCGGCGTACGTCGTCGAGGACGGCGGCGAAGGTGGTGCCTTCGGCGCTGAGGCGGCGTTGCAGCGTGCGCGGATGCATCGTCAACAGCCCGGCCACCACGCCGATTTCGGGTGGGGTGGTGCCGAGCAGCTGTTTGACGGCGGCGCGCACGGTCGGCACCGCCGAGCTGCCGGTCGCCGCGGTCTGCTGGGCCAGGAATTCCATGGCCAGCCGGTGCAGGTTCTCGTCGCCGCCGCTGAGCTGACGCGCGGCGAGACTGCTCGGCACCCGCAGCAGCGCGTCGCGGCGCCCGGCCCGCACCGGCGCGCCGAAGAACTCCTCGTACACCGACAGCGGTGCGGGCGGCCGGTACGGCAGCTCCACCGAACGCAGGCCGTAGCGGTCGCCGATCAACCGCTGGATGGTGCGGTGCACGAAGGCGAGCCCGAGATCGGTGCCCTGGATCGGGATCGCCGCCGCGGCCCGCACCCCGTAGCGCAAGGCCGCTACGCCGCGATCGCCGTACGGGTCGGGCTCGAGCACCAGGCTCAGCGAGCGGGCGTGCACGAACAGATACCGGGAACTGCATTCGAGCACGTCGGCCAGGGCGGGGGAGCTGCGGATGGCCAGCGCCAGCGGGCCGAGCATGGCCAGATCCTGCCGCGCCGACATGCGTAGCCCGAGGTCGGGGCAATCCAGCCGGTGCGCGGCCAGCTCGAGCACCGCCGACACCGCCTGGTCCGGGACCAGCATGTCGTCGGTGTCCAGGGCCGCCACCGGCAGCCCGCAGGCGATGGCGAACTCCTCGGCATCGCCGCCCAGCTCGGCGACCGTGGCCCGGAAACCACGCAGACCAGCGGAGCGAATCACCGACATGTCGCCCAGAATCAAATACTTGTCGTGTGAAGTCAAGTGGCGGCCGCCGCCGACCCGCACACTGGACACCATGACCGAGACCGTTGTTGCTCCGGAACACCTCGATGTGGTGATCGTCGGCGCCGGCCTGTCCGGCATCGGCGCCGCCTACCGGTTGCAGACCGAATGCCCCGGCAAGTCCTACGCCGTGCTCGAGGCCCGCGACGCCATGGGTGGAACCTGGGATCTGTTCCGCTACCCGGGCATCCGCTCCGATTCGGACATGTTCACTCTCGGCTACCCGTTCAAGCCGTGGCGCGATGCCAAGTCGATCGCCGACGGTCCCTCGATCCTGCGCTACATCACCGAGACCGCCGCCGAGAACGACATCGACCGCAAGATCCGCTATCGCACCAAGGTGCTCGGTGCGGAATGGTCCAGCGCGACCGCGCGCTGGACGCTCACCCTCGAGCACCGCGACGAGCACGGCGCCGTCGAACACCGCGAGCTGACCTGCGAGTTCCTCTACGCCTGTGCCGGCTACTACAACTACGACCACGGGCACGCGCCGGAATTCCCCGGCATCGACGATTTCACCGGCACCGTGGTGCACCCGCAGTTCTGGCCGGAGGACCTCGACTACACCGGCAAGCGCGTGGTCGTCATCGGCAGCGGCGCCACCGCGGTGACCCTGGTGCCGTCGATGGCCGAGCAGGCCGAACTGGTCACCATGCTGCAACGCTCACCCACCTGGATCAGCCCGGTACCCGGCCGCGACAAGGTGGCCGACCGGATCCGGGCCACGCTGCCGCCGAACCTCGCGCATCGACTGATCCGTACCAAGAACATCCTGTTCAACGTCGGTTTCTACCAGTACTGCCGCCGTCGTCCAGAAGCCGCCCGCAAACTGCTGACCGGCCTGACCACCCGCATCCTGAAGGACGACAAGGCCGTCGCCGAACACTTCACGCCCAGCTACAACCCGTGGGATCAGCGGCTGTGCGCGGCGCCGGACGCCGACTTCTTCAAGGCCATCCGCAAGGGCAAGGCCGAGGTCGTCACCGACCGGATCGACACCTTCGTCCCCGAGGGCATCCGGCTCGAGTCGGGCCGCACCCTGCCTGCCGACATCGTCATCACCGCCACCGGGCTGCAACTGCTCGCCTTCGGCGGCATCACGCCGGTGGTGGACGGACGCCGGGTGGAGTTGTCCGAGCAGTTCGTCTGGCAGGGCGCGATGCTCACCGGCGTGCCGAACTTCGCCGTCTGCATCGGCTACACCAATGCCTCCTGGACCCTGCGCGCCGATCTGACCTCGCGGCTGGTCTGCAAGGTCATCAACCACATGGACCGCAACGGCTACGCGGCCGTCGAACCGCGCCCGGACGGCCGGCTCGACGAACGTCCGCTGCTGGATCTGGCATCCGGCTACATCCAGCGCTCCATCGGCGACTTCCCGCGCCAGGGTGACCGGCATCCGTGGAAGGTGCGGCAGAACTATCTGCTCGACTCCGCCACCACGATGCGCACCGATCTCGGCAAGACCCTCGCACCGACGCCGCGTTCGGCGGTGCGGACGCCCGTCGCGTCGTCCGCGCGCTGATCCAGCTGCTGTCGTGCCGATGAATTGCGGACCAGCGCACGGTAATTGAATCCGCAAGGATCCGGGCCGCAGCGCAGTTGTCGGTGGCCCGGGCTATCATTCGCTTGGTTCGTTCGGGGTGAACGGGCACACAGGCCGTGACGCGTTCGGCGCGGGCGGGGGCCGAATGCGATCGTCGAGGCAGAGGGGTATCGATGGACAGGCCGGCGTGGGCGCCCGAGGGCGTGGATATGCAGCAGGCGAGCCCGGCGCGGATGTACGACGCCCTACTCGGCGGCTCGCACAACTTCGAGGTCGACCGGCGCGCGGCCGAGATGGGCACCAAGCTGGTGCCCGACCTACCGCGGCTGGCCTTGAGCAACCGGGCATTCCTGCGCCGGGCGGTGCGCTATCTCGTCGAGGCCGGCGTCACCCAGTTCCTCGACATCGGCTCCGGCATCCCGACGGCCGGCAATGTGCACGAGATCGCCAGGGAACTCGATCCGAGCTGCCGGGTGCTCTACGTCGATATCGACCCGGTCGCCGTCGCGCATTCGCGCGCCATCCTCGGTGATACCGAGCAGGCCGCGGCCATCGAAGGTGATCTGCGCAAACCCGCCGATCTGCTGGCCGCCGTCCGTGCGACCGGCCTCATCGACTTCGACCGTCCCGTCGGGGTGCTGCTGGTGGCGGTGCTGCACCTGGTCGCCGATGTCGACGACCCGGCGGGCAAGGTCGCCGAACTACGCGCCGCCGTCCCGGCCGGCAGCTACGTCGCGATCTCGCATCTGACCTCGGCGCTACGGCCCGAAGACGCCGCCCAGCTGGGTGCCTCGGCGGCCAACGACAACCGGGTGGGTATCCACTTCCGCTCCCGCGAAGCCATCGAGGCTATGTTCGAAGGATGGGACCTGGTCGAGCCGGGTGTGGTGGAGCTGCCTGCCTGGCGGCCCGAATCCGAGCGCGATCAGCACGAGGCACCGGGCCGCTCGCTCGGTTTGGCGGGGCTCGCGCGCAAGGCCTGAACCAGGGCGGCAGGGGATCGGGCAGGGGGTGTGAGCGTGGGTGCGGATGAGCTCGCGGTGGTGTGGGCCGATGCGCTCGACGGCGCGGTGGCGCCGACGCTCAACCGCGCCCGGATCGAAGAACTACTGGCCGAACTGGCCGGCCGGCTGGTCGCCGCGCTGCGCGCGCAGGTCGAACCGCAGGCGATGTGCGACACGGCCGCGGCGCTCGTCGCGGCGAACTATCGCGATCCGCAGGTGGTCGGGCGCACCATCCCGGTGATCTTCGGCGCCATGGCCGAGCACGCGGCCCGGGATGCGGGCCTCGACCTGGACACGGTGCGCGAGCGTGCCGTGCTGGTCGCGGCCGAATTCGCCACCGGCTTCACCGCCGCCTTGCGCTCGGCCGCCCTGACCGAACAGGAAGCCACCCTGGCCGCGGCGCTCGGCGCCGCGCAGACGGCCGAATCCCGGCGGGAGCTGTCCGAGGCGCGCTTCGCGGCAGTATTCGCCGGGGCCTCGGTGGGCATCGGCACCGTAGACATCAACGGCCGGGTGCTGGATGTGAACGCGGCGCTCGCCGAGATGCTGGGACTGTCGGCGGAATCCATGCCGGGGCGTCCGGTGGCCGAGCTGGTGGGCGAGGCCAATATCGGGCAGGCCTACGCGCAGATGAAACAACTGCTGGCCGGCACCATCGACCGGTTCCGGTTGGAAACCGATCACCTGCGCAGCGACGGCACCATCGCGTGCCTTGACCTGTCGATGTCGGCGGTGCGCGATCACACCGGGCAGGTGCGCTTCCTGATCGGGGTCGCGGTCGACGTCACCGATCGCAAGATGCTCGCCGATCAACTCTGGTACGACGCCAACCACGACGGGCTCACCGGCCTGCCCAATCGCGGCCTGTTCTTCGACCGGCTCGCCTGCGCCACCCCGCCGGTCGGGGTCTGCTATCTGGACCTGGACGGGTTCAAGGAGGTCAACGACGAATGGGGGCACACCGTCGGCGACCAGGTGTTGCGCGTTGTCGGCGAACGCCTCCAGGAGGGAGTGGCGGCGGTCGGGGGGCTCGCGGCGCGGATCGGTGGCGACGAGTTCATCGTCATGGTGGAGCAGTGCACCGGCGAAGATCAGCTCACCGCATTGCGGGTGGATCTGCTGGCCGCGTTGACGCGCCCGATGATGATCGGCGACCGGCCCATCACCATCGGCGCCAGCATCGGCACCGTCTACCTCGAGGAACCGCCCGAGGCCGTGGACGAAACCATGCACGCGGCCGACACCGCCATGTACCGGAACAAGCCGTCACGCTCGCGCGCGCAGTAGGTTCACGGCACGGTGTGCACGTAGAGCAGGCCGATCGTGGCCAGCGTCATCGCGGGCGTCAGCAGCCAGGTCTCGATCTTGTTGCCCGTGCGCGAGATGAGTGGGATTCCGATCCGGGTGCCCAGTGGCCACAACAGCGGACAGCCCTTGTCGGTGAGACAGTCACCGAGCACGTGGATCAGCGCGCCGAGACCGATCGCGAACGGTAACCACGGCGGAACATCGGGCAGCCAGCGCACCATGAGCAGAGTCCCGCCACCGGCCAGGAGTACGCATGGCCCATAGGCTTTGAGCGAATCACCGGACGGGCACAGATGCAGGGCGCGTGCGCCGAGCGCCAGCATGAAGAAGATCAACCCGAAGGTGAAGTATTTGCCCCACACCTGCTGCCCGGCCCAGGTGCCCCAGCCCGCCAGCAGCACGAACAAGAAACTGTGCGTGCCGTGCCGGTGCCCACCCGACACCACGGAAACGCCCTGGGAGAGCAGGTGACTCACCGGCCCGAGCGAATGCGAGATGGTGCCCTTCGGATGGTCGATATCGGGCAGCAGCGCCGCACCCGCGGTGATGATCGTGCCGAGCACCAGCTCCATCGCACTCACCCGCACCGGACCCTGCACCAACTCCAGGACGGTGACCGGCGCCATGGTCGCAGTAGCCGCGAAGGCCAGTGCCCCGCTGGTGGCATGCGAGTGCCCGAGCATTCTGTGCTGTTCCCCCCAACCGGTGGACCGTCATGTGCCCGAACAACTTAACAACAGCCACCGACAACTCGGTTTCCGCTCGTCTACCTGCGGTTGCTGCTCGATACGAGGATCTATGGTGCGTGGTCGAGGCAGGAAACGCCCGGCGGAAACGGACTCGCCGTAACGACGGTGCGAGCGAATCCGGAACCGCCCGAAGCCTGTTCCGTCCGATCTTCTTCGGGCATGCTGATGGCAGCTGATCGCGCTGCGCGATCGGAGATCAGGGGGATGCGGGGGATGGAAGAACAACGGCCATGGCTCACGCCGATCCCACGCTACGAACCGCCGGCTTATCCGTACGTGCCGGACAGGTCGTATGTCTTGGGGCGTGGTGGGGCCGATGCTGTCGTGTCGAAGGCAAGGGCCGGAGCGCAGGCCTCGCATGCGCGAGCTCGGACGGTTGAGGGCGGGACGTCCGTGGAGTCCTTGGTGCACGGGCCCAGCAGCTCATGTTCTGCGCGCCTGGATCTGCGAAACTCAGCGGCCGCACGCACCGCTCCCGCAGGTGTGCGTCGGGCGGTGCGTCGCGCGTGCTCCTCGCGTGCCGATACCGACGATCACCGGCGGGCGCGCGAATTCGCCTGGCAGATGGTGCGGATCGTGTTGGAGGTCGTCGATGGCCGGCGGCCGGTCGCGCAGCTCGCCGCACGCGCCGATCCGGTCGTCGTCGCGGTCGTGCGGACGCTGCGCGCTGCCGACTCCGCGCCCGGCCGTTCGCTCGGCGCCGGGGTTCCGTCGCGGTTGCGGGTCATGATGGTCGACGGCCGCGCGGCCGAGTTCTGTGCGACCTACACGCGCGGCGATCAGACCTTCGCGATGGCGGGCCGCCTCGTCCGCGATCGCCGGAGCGGCTGGCGGGTGCAGGTCTTGCGATTGCTGTGAGAGTGGTCATCGGCGCTGCCGGGAGCGCTTTCGCGGCACCGACACATCCGATACATTCCTGAATCGAACGGCGCGTGATGCGCAATCGGCCGGTGTGTCCCGGCGAACGAGGATCGAGGCGAGCATGACGAAGACCGCAGTGGTGACCGGCGCATCGTCGGGTATCGGACGCGCGACGGCGAAGTTGCTGGCCGAGCGCGGCTACCGGGTGATCGGCACCAGCCGCAACCCCGCAACCATCGCCGAGGAGGCCCGGATCGCGGGTGTGGAGTACCGGGCGTTGGATCTGACCGATCCCGACTCGATCGAAGCGTTCGGCGCCGAGCTCGGCCCCGTCGACGTGCTGGTGAACAATGCGGGGGAGAGCCAGTCCGGCCCGATCGAAGAACTGCCAAGGGACGCGATCGAGCGCCTGTTCCAGGTCAACGTCTTCGGCCAGGTCCGGCTGGCCCAGCTGGTGCTGCCGGGCATGCGGTCGCGCGGGTACGGGCGCATCGTCATGGTGGGGTCGATGCTGGCGAGTTTCCCGCTCGCCTACCGCTCCTCGTACGTGGCGGCCAAGGCGGCGATCAAGGGTTTCGCCGACGCGGCCCGGCTGGAAACCTCCCCGTTCGGCGTCTGGATCACCACCGTCGAGCCGGGCTCGATCAGCACCGGCATCGGCGAACGCCGCACCAAATACATCGCCGACGATTCGCCCTACCTGGCCGACTTCCACACCATGATCGACCGCCTCGACCGCAATGAACGCGCCGGCATCCCACCGGAACAGGTGGCGGCCCTGATCCAGCGCGCCATCGAAGCCGACAAGCCGAAGCCTCTCTACGCCACCGGAAGCCGAGCCCCGCTCGTCTTCACCCTCCGCCGCCTGCTGCCCGCCACACTGATCGAGAAGACCGTCGCCCGCGCCCACGGCCTGCGCCGCTGATTCCGCGGCCCGGCCGGTCCAGCGCTGCCATGGTCCGCGGGGACCGGCAGGTTCAGGCTGTCTCCGTCAACGGCGCATGCCACTGCTGACCAGCAGAAAAGTCAACGCCCCCACGGCAATCGCCGCGCCGAGTCCGAAAATGGTGCCGTCGGGCGCCGTCACCGCAGCACCGCCGAGCACCGTGCCGAGTCCGATTCCGGCATAGATCGCGGACGCGTTGAGCGACACCACCAGTGGCGCCTCGCCTGGCGCGGCGTCGATCAATCGGTGCTGCTGGGCCGGCGTCTGGCACCAGGTGCCGGCGCCCCATAGCAGCACCAGTACTCCGACGAGCCCGGGCGCGTGGTGCCCCGACGCCGCGCTCCATGCCAGCGCCGCCAGGGCAACGGCCATGCTCGTGTACCCGGCCGCCAGCACGCGCGCCGGTCCCCAGCGGTCGGTGGCGTAACCCGAGGCCACGTTGCCCGCCACCGCACCGGCGCCGTAGAGGAACAGCATCAGCGTCAGCGCGTGCTCCGCAACCCCGACGCTCGCCAGCGCGGGCACCGTGTACGCATACGCCACATAGCCGGCCGCCATGCCGACCACCGTCACCGGCAGGATCGTCGCGACCGCCGGTCTCGCCAGCACCGCCAACCGAGTCCGCAGCGGAACCGGCGGATTCCCCGGCAGCGACGGCAGCAGCCGCAGCAGCCACACCGCCACCAGCACACACAACCCCGCGACGATCCCCAGCGCCGCCCGCCAATTCAGCCACTGCACAGCCACATTCCCCAGCGGCATCCCGAGCGCAGTGGCGACCGTCAACCCGCCCACCACGATCGCCAACGCCCGAGCCCGCAACGGCGGCCGCACCAGCGCCGCACTCACCGCCCCCGCGTTCGGCGTGTACACCGCCGCCCCGAGCGCCGCCACCACCCGCGCGCCCAACAGAAGCCCGATCCCCGGCGCCACCGCCGACCCGAGATTCGCCACCGCGAGCACCAGCAACGCCGCCACCAGCAATGTCCGCCGCGGAACTCGCGCCGTCACCGTCGCCAGCACCGGCGCCGCCACCGCATACGCGACCGCGAACACCGTGATCGACAGCCCGGCCGTCGCCGTCGACACCGACAACGATTCCGCCATCTCCGGCAGAAACCCGGCCACCACGAACGCATCGGTACCGACAGCGAACGTCCCGAGCCCGAGCATCCACACGGCCCCGAGCCCACCGCCCCCACCCGGTTCACCCGTACCGACCCCACCGGTGTCGGGTCCACCCCTGCCGTAGTGGTCGGCGTTGGATCGGCTGGTGAATCCGGGTCCGGAACCTGAACCGGCTTCTTTTATCGGGATATTCGGCATCCCCATTCTCCTTACGCGTACACCGCCACGGAAGACGGTGAAATCTAAGTCATCTGCGCATACGTGCGCCGGGTCCACTCGACGGTGCTGTCGGGTGTCTGCGCCATCAGGTCGGCAATGGTGGTGGCGGCGAGTTCGCGTCGCCAGGCCAGTTCGGCCTTGCGCATCGCGGTGGCGATGCCGCAGGGGCGGGTGAAGCGAGATGGCGGGGCCGTGGTGCCGACGCCCTCGCGGCGGATTTCGGTGCAGCGGAAGGCTTCGTCGGGTCCTTCGATCGCGCTCACCACATCCATCAGGGTGATCCGCTCGGGTCGGCGCGCCAGTTCGAAGCCGCCGCGCGCGCCGGGGACCGAGGTGAGGATCTGCGCGCGCGCCAGGTCTTGGAGGCGCTTCTTCAGATACTGCTGTGGCAGGTCGAACCATTGCGCGAGGCGGGTGGTGGGGATCGGCCCCTGGTCCTCGAGCCAGGCAATGGTCAGGCAGCAGTGGATGCCCCATTCGACGCCTTCGCCCATCCGCATGAAGAGGATACTACATGTACCGATTAAGGGGTGTCGGATCGGTGCGCTAGCGTCGGGGCATGCGGCTTCATGTGGGATGTGCGATGTGGCAGCATCCGCAGTGGCAGCAGCGTCAGCTGCCGCCGGGGGAGCGGCTGGGATGGTATGCCGGCCGCTGCAATGCCGTCGAGGGCAACACCACCTTCTATGCCGTCCCGTCCCGCCAGACCGTGCAGACCTGGGCGGCGCAGACCGATCCCGAGTTCCGCTTCGTCGCCAAACTGCCCCGCACCATCACCCACGACCGCAGGCTGCACGGCGCGGACGCCGAACTGCGCACCTTCCTCGACGCCATCGAACCACTCGGCCCGCGCACCCACGCCCTGTGGATCCAGCTACCCGGCTCGTTCGGTCCCACCGATCTCGGCGTGCTCGCCGCCTTCCTGCGCGGGCTGCCGCCGGGCTACCGCGTCGCGGTCGAGGTCCGCCACAGCGCCTTCTTCACCGACGAGGCCCCGGCGCGGCAGCTGGAACGGGTGCTGGCCCGTGTCGACGCGGAGTGGATACCCTTCGACACCACCACGCTGTTCGCCCAACCTCCGGCCAGCGACGGCGAACGTGAAGCCTGGGGCAAGAAGCCGCGATTGCCGCGTCGCCTGCGCGCCCTCACCGAGTACCCGATCGTCCGCTACCACGGTCGCGACGCGCTCGAACCCACCATCGCCGGCTGGCAGCCGTGGGTCACCACCGTCGCCCAGTGGTTGCGGGAAGGCCGCTCGCCCACGGTGTTCCTGCACACCCCGGACAACGCCGCCGCTCCGGACCTGGCGCGCCGCTTCCATGAGGAAGTACGCGCCCAGGTCCCGCAACTCGAACCGCTACCGGAGCCGGCTGCGGTCGAACCGATGACGCTGTTCTGACCGGTTCGCCGCTCTAGAGATTTACATGCCAGCGGCGGCGGCCTATTTGGTCGCCTCGGCGGGTTCGGTGCGGATGGAGCAGGCGCGGCCGGGCCGGACCGTGCGGTTGAGCGCGCTCAGCGGCGGTGCGGTCGACGGCCCGGAGCAAGTCCGCGATCCTGGTTCCCGCTGAGAATTCCGACCTGCGTGGGGAGCAGCGCACCGGCAGTCTAGGTGCGCCCCGCACCCCGGAACGACAGCGCGTGATCGCCGTAATCGGTCAGCGGCCGCGACTCCACCGCCTGCCGAATCCCGCTGGCGGGCAACTGCGTCAGCTTCGCGAACATCGGCGTATTGCCGAATGCCGCCCGCACCTGCGTCTCCGAGGCGTAATCGGCCCCGTAGTCGGCGAGCACCCCGAAGTTCAACGGCGCCAGCGGCGTATCCAGCGGCGTCGGTTCGGCGGGCCGCCCGAGCGCGGCGTACTGGGTCGGCGCACCCTGCTCGTACCAGCACAATTCGTAGGACAGCTGCTCCACCGTGGTCACGCTGACCACCGGCCAGCGCTGGGACAGCCGTAGCGCCAGCGGATGCCTGCCCACCGGCGCGATCTCCCAGTTCAGGCTCTGCACCGCGACCCAGCTGCCCGACAACCGTTCGATCAGCACCAGGTCATCGCCGAGGGCGGTGGCGGTGTTCAGTTCGGGATCCGGTGTGCTCCAATGCGTCCGGTCCACGCCCTGGAAGGCGGAGATCGCGACGGGCTCGGCACCGTCGGCCGCATACGCCGCGATGACGGCGGCCCGGATCTGCGCGACCGCATCGGCTGCCGAACACCGCACCGCCAGCGCGCCGAACGAGGTGGCGATATCCACCGGCTTGGATGGCGGATCCGGCAGCGCGCCCGCCGCCAGCGGCTTCAAACCGACCAGCGCCAGATTCCAGTTGATCTCCTCGATGGTGGAGAGATCGCCGGCGCTCTGATACAGGATCTGCTGCTGGGTCAGCCGGCCCGCGCGTTCCAGCGTCGGACAGTCCAGCTTCTTCAACGCGGTGAGAGTCTTGCTGGTGAAACCGATGTCGCCGATCTTGGTCTCGCGCATGGTCGCCGTCATCGCCGGTGAGGTGAGCGCGGCGTAGCGCTCGCGATACATCGCGACGGCCTGTTTGCGCTGCCTGCCCACCATCAGCGTGCGCAGCAGCGTGTTCAGGCTGGCCAGGTACTTGCTCGACTGGTCGGGGTCGGCCGCGAACAGTCGCGCCCGGATCCGCACCGCCTCCTCGGTGGCCGCCACCGCCGCGCCGGGATCTAGACGGCACAGCCACACACCGCATTTCGACAATCCGTCCGCGCACACGCCCGCGGCATTGGGGTGGGTCGAGGCGACCTGCCGGTAGGCATTGCAGGCATCGCGGATGGTGGCGGTGGCCAGTTCCCGATGCCCGATCGCGCGTGCGGCCTGTTCGAGAATGCGCAACGCGTCTTGAACCTGCCCGGCGAACTGGGCCGAGACGTGACCGCTGGTGAGCCAGCGCAGGCGGATCAGCACCGCCTCTTGGGCGGGTTCGAGTGCGGCGGCGGAGCGGTCGCGCGCGGTGGGATCGTTCTTGGTAGCGGCCAGCGCCGTGGCCAGCTCGCACAGCGACGTCGCCAATTGCAGTTCGGATTCGGCCGAACGGTCCATGGCGGCACGTCGATCCGTGGCCACCCGGCGCTCGACGGCGCTCAGATCCATCGCGATCCCAACTCCCGCATCACCTTCCGCATCCGGTCGCCTATCGGCCGGCTCGGGTGATCGGGCCGAGTCTGCCACAGATCCGAGGTGGGCAGCACCCGGATGCGCGGGCGCACATCGGCAATATGAAACCTGTTGAACGTGCCGTTGTTTAACGGTACATTAATTGACGATCAGCACCGTGTGTCCCGCCCTCCCGGGACCGCGACCAGGCATCGCCGAAGCAGGCGCTGCGATCCGAACCAGGAGTTCCGATGAACCGAACCACCGCCCTCGCCCGCACCCGCCGCGGCCTCGCGCGTGCGGCCGCCGTCGCCGCGATCGCCCTGGCGCCCGCCGCCGTGATGGTGGCGCCCGCCGTCGCCGAGCCGCTCATGCTCGAGCCGATCGAATCCGCCGAGCCCGCGCCGGATGCCTCCGCCGACGCCGTGTACTACGGCTACGGCTACGGGGGCTACGGCGGGTATGGATACGGCTACCCGGGCTACGGCGGCTACGGCTATGGCTATGGCGGTTACGGCGGGTACAGCTACCCGAACTACGGCGGTTACTACCTGTGGCCGGTGATCGTGCTCCCGCCCACCGGTAGCGCCTACTGACCGGCAGCCTCGCCCGCGATCGGCGTGGATCGCCGCCGGAATCGGGGCCGGGCGAGGATGATGACGAACGTGGCCGACCATACCGAGCAACCCGATATCAAACCCCGTAGCCGCGACGTCACCGACGGCGTGGAGAAAACCGCCGCGCGCGGCATGCTGCGCGCGGTCGGCATGGACGACGACGACTTCGCCAAGCCGCAGATCGGCGTGGCGTCGTCGTGGAACGAGATCACCCCGTGCAATCTGTCCCTGGACCGGCTGGCCCAGGGCTGCAAGGACGGAGTGTTCGCCGCCGGCGGCTTTCCGATGCAGTTCGGCACCATCTCGGTGTCCGACGGCATCTCCATGGGACACGAGGGCATGCACTTCTCGCTGGTCTCGCGGGAAGTGATCGCCGACAGCGTCGAAACGGTGATGCAGGCCGAGCGCCTCGACGGTTCGGTCCTGCTCGCCGGCTGCGACAAGTCCTTGCCCGGGATGATGATGGCGGCGGCCCGGCTGAACCTGGCCAGCGTCTTCCTCTACGCCGGCTCGATCCTGCCGGGTATCGCGAAGCTGTCCGACGGCAGCGAACGCGAGGTCACCATCATCGACGCGTTCGAGGCCGTCGGCGCGTGCTCGCGCGGGTTGATGAGCCGCGCGGACGTCGACGCCATCGAACGCGCGATCTGTCCCGGCGAGGGTGCCTGCGGTGGCATGTACACCGCCAACACCATGGCCAGCGCCGCCGAAGCGCTCGGTATGTCCTTGCCCGGCAGCGCCGCCCCGCCCGCGACCGACCGCCGCCGCGACGGTTACGCCCGCCGCAGCGGCCAGGCCGTGGTCGAGTTGATCCGGCGCGGCATCACCACCTCCGACATCCTCACCAAGGAGGCCTTCGAGAACGCGATCGCCGTCGTCATGGCGTTCGGCGGTTCGACCAACGCGGTGCTGCACCTGCTGGCCATCGCGCATGAGGCGAACGTCGATCTGACGCTCGAGGATTTCGCGAAGGTGGGCCGCCGGGTGCCGCACCTGGCCGACGTCAAACCGTTCGGCAGGCACGTGATGACCGACGTCGACCGCATCGGCGGCGTGCCGGTGATGATGAAGGCGCTGCTGGATGCCGGTCTGCTGCACGGCGACTGCCTCACCGTCACCGGCCGCACCGTTGCCGAGAACCTGGCCACGATCGCGCCGCCGGACCCGGACGGCAAGGTGGTGCGAGCACTGGCCGAACCGATCCACCCGACCGGCGGCATCACCATCCTCGGCGGATCGCTGGCCCCCGGCGGCGCCGTGGTCAAGTCGGCGGGCTTCGATTCCGATGTCTTCCTCGGCACCGCCCGGGTCTTCGACCGCGAGCGGGCGGCGATGGACGCCCTCGAGGACGGCACCATCACCGCGGGCGATGTGGTCGTCATCCGCTACGAAGGCCCGAAGGGCGGACCGGGCATGCGCGAAATGCTGGCCATCACCGCCGCCATCAAGGGCGCAGGCCTGGGCAAGGACGTGCTGCTGCTGACCGACGGCCGGTTCTCCGGCGGCACCACAGGCCTTTGCGTCGGCCACGTCGCACCGGAAGCGGTCGACGCCGGGCCGATCGCCTTCGTCCGCGACGGCGACCAGATCCGCCTCGACGTCGCCGCCGGCACCCTCGACCTGCTGGTCGACGAGCAGGAAATGGCCCGCAGGCGCGAGGGCTGGGCGCCGCTGCCGCCGCGCTACACCCGTGGGGTGCTGGCGAAATACTCGAAGCTGGTGGGATCTGCGTCGTTCGGCGCGGTCTGCGACTGAGGCGCGCGGACGCCACACGCGTCTGCGCCCTCAGAGCTAGGCCCCGGTCGGCGGCGCGCCCACGGTTGTCGTCGGATCGATGACGGCGAACGTCTCACCCTGCGGCGCCCGCACCACACCTTGGCGTCCGAACGGGCTGTCACCAGGTCCGCTGACCACCCGTGCGCCGAGTTCGGTCGCGCGGGTGAGGGCGGTGTCGGTGTCGTCGACCTGGAACCAGGTCAGCCAGTAGGCGGAGCTGTCGCCGGAGCGGGCGTCGTTGATGCCGCCGAGCGGATGGTCGCTGCCGGCGGAGCCGAAGGTCGAGTAGACGAGGTTCTCGCCGTCGCCGATCTCGGTGTATTGCCAGCCGAAGACCTCCGCGTAGAACTGCTGGGCCCGCCGGTAATCGCCGGTGTGCAGCTCGTTCCAGCAGTAGGCGCCGTGCTCGTTGTAGATCCCGGCTCCGAGATGGGCCTCGGCCTGCCAGACGCCGAACACGCCGCCGGTCGGGTCCGCGGCGATGCACATGCGGCCGACATCCAGCACATCGAACGGCGGCATCATCACCGTCCCACCCGCCGCGCCGATCCGGGCCGCCACGGCGTCGGCGTCGTCGGCGGCCAGATACGTGGTCCACACCGACGGCATCGGCATACCCGCCGGCTTGGGCCCGATCCCCGCCGCCGGCCGCCCGTTGCGCAGCGCGATCAGGTAGCCCCCGGCGTGCTGGGGACTGTCGCCGATCTCCCAGCCGAACAGATCGGCATAGAACGAGCGAGCGCGAGCCACATCGTCGACTTGGCAGTCCACCCAGCACGGCGTGCCCTCCGGCCAGGCCTTGTCGCGGGTTGGCATCAGCAGAACCTCCCTGGCAGTCGAGTCGGAAGACCGACCGTCCGAACCCGGTCGGCACCCGCCCAGTCAACCACCGCACGGCGCCCCTGGACAGGGCCCGCGGCATTGTTCATCCGCTGCGGGTGAGCCGAACGGGCGCTGTTCCGGGCGCAGTGATCGAGCACAGATTTCGCTCAGGTGGTCGACAAGATCAGCCGGGCCGGGAGAGGATCGTGACGCGCGTCATACGGCGCGGGCCGAGGAGGTGGAGATGGTGGCCGGTCGCGTGCCGAAGAGTCGTTTCGCGCGGGGGAGCAGGCTCGGCCGGCTGGCGGCGGGGCAGGCCGTGCGCGGGGTCGGCACCCGGCTGTCGATGGTGGGGCGCACCGAAGAAGCGCGGCAGGTGCTGGCCGAACGGTCGGCGCTGCAAACCGCGCAGCAGATCGTCACCGTGCTGGGCGGGATGAAGGGCGCGGCGATGAAGCTGGGCCAGATGCTGTCGGTGCTCGATATCGACATGGTCCCGGAGTCGCATCGCGAACTGTTCCGGGTCAAGCTCGCCGAGCTGCGCGATCAGGCGCCCGCGGTGTCGTTCGCGCAGATGCGCAAGGTCATCGAGGACGATCTCGGCCCACTGTCACGCGCCTTCGCCGATTTCGACGAGACGCCGATGGCCGCGGCCTCCATCGGCCAGGTATACCGGGCCCGCCTGCACGACGGTCGCGCGGTGGCGGTCAAGGTGCAATATCCGGGCGTGGACGAGGCGATCGCCGCCGATATGCGCAATCTGGAGTTCTTCTCCAAAATGTGGAAATCCATCCTGCCCAGTGCCGCCGACGCCGCGGTGCTCGAGGAGATCACCCGCAACCTGGAACGCGAACTGGACTATCCGCGCGAGGCCCGCACCCAGCATCGGGTGGCCGAGCGCTATCGCGGCCATCCCTTCATCGTGGTGCCCGACAGCGTCGAAGAACTGTGCGGGCGCCACGTGCTGGTGACCGAGCTGGTGGAAGGCAGGCAGTTCCAGCAGATCCGGGAATTACCCGAGGCCGACCGCGACCGGATCGGCGAACTCATCTACCGTTTCTACGTCAGCTCGCTGTTCGCCGACCACGAATTCTGCGGCGACCCGCATCCGGGCAACATTCTGCTCGCCGACGACGGCCGGGTCGGTTTCGTCGATTTCGGGCTCTACAACCGGATGGACCCGGTGCACGCCGACTTCGAGCGCGCCTGTCTGCGCTTCGCCGGCGAACACCGTGCCGAGGAGCTCTACGAGGCCTGGGTGGGGCGCGGCATCATCGATCCGGCCGCGGGGGTGAGCCCGCAGGAATGCCTGGAATACGTCTGGGCCGCGGCGGGCTGGCATCTGCTCGACGAGCGCATCACCATCACGCCCGAATTGGCCACGGGAGCCGTGGTGCTCGCCGTCGACCCGCGCGCTTCGGAGTTCCGCGGCATGCGGCATCAGCTGCTGCCGCCCGAGCATGTGTTTTCCCGCCGGGCCGACCTGTTCACCTATGCCGCGCTCGGACAGCTGGGCTCGACCAACAACTGGCATCGCATCGCCCGCGAGTGGCTCTATGACGAACCGCCGGTCACCGAGATCGGAATTGCCACGGCGGCCTGGCGTAATCGCTAAAGTGAGCATCAACTCATCTTCAGCGAGAACGGCAGGGGAGCGCCATGCCCTCGAAGACAGTCGGTCAGCGTCGACGGCCCAGCCAGGAACGGGCCAAGGCGACCAGGGAGCACATTCTCGATACCGCGGCGCGGTTGTTCGGTGAGCGCGGTATCGCCAACACCTCCACCAACCGGATCGCCCAAGAGGCGGGACTGAGCATCGGCACGGTCTACCGCTACTTCTCCGACCGCACCGTCATCGTGGAGGAGTTGCTCGGCCGGCTGCTCGAGGACATCGAAAGACGTTTCACCCAAAGGGTTTTCGATCTGAAGGAGACCGCGATCGAGGACCTGACCATCGGCGTGCTCGAGGTGATCACCGAGGAATTGGTGGCCAATGCCGAACTCGTGCGCGCACTGGTCGCCGGGGTCCAGTTCTACAACAGCGGCATCCCCGAATTCGAACCGCGACTGCGGCTGCTGGTCAAGGTGCTGCTGATCCAAGTGCTCGGTCCCGGCGACGATCACGAGTACGACGTGATGACCTTCGTGGTGCTCAACACCGGTTTCGCTGCCGTACTGCGCGCTTCAGCCCTGGAAGTGGGAATCGAGGAACGCCAGGAGGCGATCGCGATGACCGCGCGCATGCTCGGCGCCTGGTTCGAGACCGAGGCGGTCGCACGGGGGCTTCGCGATTCCCGCTTCACCGGGCTCGGTGAGAAGTCCCGCCGCCGGCCCGTCGCGGCCGGTCGCAAAAAGTGAGCGGTTGCCCAGGTATCGCTCCGTTCGGCCGCCCGTTTTCTGCGATATCTCGGACATAATGCCTGGTAGATGTGGATCTATCCGGTGCCGTGCAAGTTGTGCAAAGAGGAGTGGAAGGTGAGCGCGCGCTCGCATTAGTGTTCGTTGCGTAGTACAGGTGACGAGGAGGTCACACGTGACGATCGAGAACGCGATTCGCCCCGGATGCCAGACCCCTGGACGGTCCATCTCACCGCCCGTGCGTGATGTCCGCCGGTTGTCGCGCCGGTTGGTGGACCATCTGGCCGGCTCGGTACCGCCGTTCACCACCCTGAAGGCCGAGGTGATGGCCGGGGATGTGGCGGCCCTGGTCCGGGTCTGTGTGGAGTGGTCCATCCAGCGGATGAACGGCGAGGACCACCCCGTGCCCACCGAGCGCATCAATGCCGCTGCGGCCAAGTGGGCCAAGGACGGCGTGCCCATCGATGCGGTGTTGCACGCCGTGCACGCGGGTTTCAAAGCCGGCCTCGACCTGCTGTTCGCGCGCACGGAGCCGACCGGCAGCGGCGATATCGTCGACGGCGCCGGTGCCGCACTGGAATTGCTGAACCTCATCACCTCGACGGTGAGCAAGGCCTACGTCCGTGAGCACCGCGCCGGCGTCGCCGAGCATCACACCGCGGTGCACACCCTGACCTCCGCGCTGCTCGGCGGCCATGCCACCTCGAAGATGGCGCGCGAGTGCGGAATTCAGATCGCGGCCGAGTACTTCGTGCTCGCGGTGTCGCTGCCCTCGCATCCGGACGAGAGTCATCCGCGCCTGGACCCGCACGTCGTGGCGCGTCGCAAGCTGCGCCGGGTGCAGGCCGCGCTGGCCGATCAGTTCGGCGATACCGCGCTGTCGCTGCTGTCGGTCGACGGTGGCACCATCCTGGTCCCGGCCACCGCGTGCGCCGAATCCGAGCTCGACGAGATGGTGCGCAAGCTGTCGGAGGCCGCGCTCGTGCCGATCCGCGCCACCGTGCTCACCGCCGCCGCCGATGACGTCGCCTCGGCCGCCGACCGCGCGCACGATCTGCTCGACACCGTGCACCAGCTCGGCCGTGGCCCCGGCCTGTACCGGTTCGCCGAGCTGGCGCTGCACTATCAGCTCACCCGCCCGGGTATCGGCCGCGATATCCTGCACGCCCGCCTGGCGCCGCTGGACGATCACCCCGAGCTGATGGAGACGCTGCGGGTGTTCTTCGCGATGGATCTCAACCGGCAACGCACCGCGCGGATCCTGCATGTGCACCCGAATACCGTCGACTACCGACTGCGCCGCATCGGTCAGCTGACCGGTGTGGATCTCTCGCCGACCGAGGGCCTGTGGTACCTGCGCTCGGCGCTGATCGCGCGCGTCAACGGTCCGCGGCCGGATGCGGCGGTCGACGCTCGCCAGCTGGCCTGAACCTGCCGGACACGCTGTCCCGCGCCGCTCCACCGCGCGGCGCAGCGGTGCCCTCGCCCGCGGTCGCTCCTTTCTGGTGCCGGTGGTACCTACCGGCGGACCCCGCGACTATCCTCTGTATCCGATTCACGATGTATCAGCTCTCGATGCTGTATCCGCTTTCGCGATGTCATTGGCTCTCCCAATCGTCGGAAGGATCGAATCGTGAGGAGTCGAGCACGTGGCTTGACCGCGGCATTGGCCTGCTCCCTCGCTCTCGTCGGCGGCGCGCTCTGCGCCCCGCAGGTCGTGGCCCAGCCGGCGACCGGGATCGCCGGCGCCGAGTTCTATATCCCGCCCGCCCCGCTGCCCGGTGGCCCGGGGACCATCGTGCGCGCCGAGCCGTCGCACCTGGCGTTGTCGATGGGTGCGATGCCGGCGTCGGCGACTCGGGTGATGTACACCAGCAGCGACACCCATGGCGCTGCGGCCGCGGCGGTGGGTACGGTCCTGATGCCGGCGATGCCGTGGACCGGACCGGGACCGCGGCCGCTGGTTGCCTACGCGGGTGGCACTAAGGGGCAGGGTGATCAGTGCGCGCCCTCGAAACTGCTCGCCCAGTTCATCCATTTCGAGCCGCCGGTCAACCTGATCTTCGAGTACGACGTGGTCGCGTTGTATTCGCTGCTGTCGCGTGGCATGGCGGTGGTGATCACCGATTATCAAGGGCTCGGCACGCCGGCCGTGCACGGCTTCCTCAACCGGAAAGAGCAGGCCCACGCGGTGCTCGACTCCGCGCGAGCGGCGTTGCGGCTGCCCGGCACCGGTCTCGGCCCGGATTCGCCGGTGCTGCTCTATGGCTATTCCCAGGGCGGTATGGCCGCTGCCGGTGCCGCCGAACTGCATCCGAGCTATGCCCCGGATCTCAATGTGCGCGGCGCCTACGTCGGCGCACCGGTGGTCGATGACCGCGCCTTCATCGCCCACAACGACGGACGGGCCGCCGCAGCACCCACCCACGCCTGGATCCTCAACGGGATGGCCGCGGCGTATCCGGAGGTGCGTTCGGCCTTGGACGCCGAGCTCAACGACACCGGCAAGGCCATCCTGCGGGATTCGGAAAGCAAGTGCGCCATGCCCGTCGGAATGGCGCAAAACCATCCGAATACCGCGCAGTGGACCAGCAGCGGTCAGCCGCTGGCCGCGGTGATCGACCGGAATCCCGCGTTGCGGGCGGCGTTCGCCGAACAACGCGTCGGTTCGCTCACCCCGTCGGCCCCGGTGCTCATCGCCGCGGCCCACAACGATGAGGGTGCGCCGTTCCCGCCGATTCACGCCACCGCGGCCGACTGGTGCGGTGGCGGGGCGGCGGTGCAGTTGGAGGCCAATGCCTCGATTCCCCCGATAACCGGTGTCGCGGGCACCCATGTGCTGGCGTTCTTCCCGGCACTGGATTCCTCGCAGCAGTGGATCACCGATCGGCTCGCGGGTAGGCCGGCACCGTCGAATTGCGGTGCGCTGCCCTAGATCTGAGGATCCGGGCCGGTGGCCGTCGCGACCTCCGGTCCGCTCCGGGATCTACCCGCGCAACGTTCGCTACTGATGGCCATCCGTTCTACCCCCGGCAAGCTGTGTTCGCCGAGGGTTCTCACGAAGGAGTCCGCGATCAGCCAGAACCGCAAATCCGGCAACCGCACCGGTACGCGCGGACGTGCGCCGATCGGTCGCCCGCACATCGTGGTCGATCGAATCGAAATCGTCACCGTGCACGGGACGCTCGGTCTGCGCTTCTCCGACACCGCGGGCGAACCGTTCTCGATCGTCCTGCCCGCGGATTTCGCCGCCAATGCGCTCGGCCCGCTGCGCTCGGCCATCCTGGAAGCCGAGGAAGCCTATTGGACGCTGGTGCCTGCGCTCGTGCGTTCGTTCGGTACCGACGAACCACGCGCCGTCGCCGAGCACATGGCCGCCTGGCATCGGGACCAAGGCTGGGATCGCGTCATCGATGTTGCGACCGCCGAGGACCCCGCACCGATCACCCTGCTCACCCACGCCGGTCACGTGGGCGTCTGCGCCGATCCGCCGTACACCGACGCGCCCCTGCTGGCCATCTTCGACCCGCTCCAATTGCGCCGTGTCGAGCCCGGCATCGTCTCGGCCCTGGGCCAGGCCTTACGAGAACAAGGCACGCGGCATTGGAGCCAACGGGTTCGCGCCGCCCGCCGCGACATCGACAGCCGTCGGTGGATCATCCCCGGCGACTATCGCGATCCCGCCCCCGACGCCGCCGCGGCCCACATGCGGGACCGCTACGTCGAATACCTGCGCCGTTCGCCGGTCAACCCGGGAGTGTGAGCGCGGCCGTCACTGCTCGCGGGTGTAGGACATGATCACCCGCAGCACCAGGTCGACCCGCAGCTCCTGGGCCTCGGCGCTGTCGGGCTCCATCAGCACCTGCACCGTCGTCCCGTCGTGCACCGCGATCAACGCGCGTCCCAAGGCCTTCGGGTCGGTGACCGTGCGGCCGATCCGGTTCAGCAGGGTCTGCACCACCGGCATCAGCGCGGCGATGATCGCCTCCTCCCGCGCGACCATCCGGTCCCGCAGTTCCGGATTGCGCAGGGCGTGCGCGGTCACCTCCAGGCTGATCCGCTGCCACTTGTCATCCAGCGGGACCGCGCGCAGGAAATGCTCGACCACCTCGCGCACCTCGCGAACGTCGGTGCCCGGATCCTCGCGCAGCATCGCCGTCACATCGCTGAGCAGCTGCGCCGACTGCTGCTCCCACATCGCCAGGAAAAGCTCGTCCATGGAGGTGAACTGGGAATAGAACGCGCCGCGGGTGTAGCCCGCGCGTTCGCAGATGTGGTCGGGTTTGGTGCGGCCGAAGCCCTGTTCGGCGAAGACCTCGTAGGCCGCGTCGAGCAAGCGCTGGCGAGTTTCGGCGCGCCGCTTGGTCACTCGGCGGCCGGTGGCGCGCTGTCCGTTCGTCGCTGTCGCGGCGACCTCTTCCGAAGGTGGCACGGCGTGTCCTCTCTGTCCGAGCGTGATCTTATCCAATGCATTGGATGCAGATGTGAATCTGATGCGATAACGTATCCCCCGTGTATTCATCGAGCGTCGCGGCACCGATCGTCGGTCGGGCCGAGGCGCGGTGCGGGGAGTCGAGTGGGGGCGAGAAGGTCGGCGATTGTGCCCGCTCGGGCACTGCGAGGTGCTTAGGTTGGAACGCAGGCGATGGGCGGCCCAGTAACCGCCGGCCGTCGGTGCGACGATGCGAAGGAACAACATGACACAGAACAGTCCTGACTCGGCGTTCGACGCCGAAGTGATCGTGGTCGGTGCGGGGCTGGCCGGATTGGTCGCGACCTATGAGCTGGTCCAGGCCGGTCGGCGGGTGCTGGTGCTGGACCAGGAGAACCGCAACAACCTCGGTGGTCAGGCGTTCTGGTCATTGGGTGGACTGTTCTTCGTCGACAGCCCCGAACAGCGCCGCCTCGGTATCAAGGATTCCTATGAGCTCGCGCTGCAGGACTGGATGGGGTCGGCCGGCTTCGACCGCGACGACGAGGACCACTGGGCGCGGCAGTGGGCGCGCGAATACGTCCGCTTCGCCGCCACCGAAAAGCGCGACTACCTGCGTGCGCTCGGGCTGCGGGTGACACCGCTGGTCGGCTGGGCCGAACGTGGCGGCGCCACCGCCGACGGCCACGGCAACTCCGTGCCCCGCTTCCACCTCACCTGGGGTACCGGACCCGAGGTCGTACGGGTATTCGCAGAACCCGTGCTGGATGGCGAACGAAAAGGGCTGGTGCGCTTCGCATTCCGGCATCGCGTTGATGAGTTGGTCGTCGAGGACGGCGCCGTCACCGGTGTTCGGGGCAGCGTGCTCGAGCCGACCGACCTCGAACGCGGCAAGGCCTCGTCGCGGACCGTGGTGGGCGAGTTCGACTTCCGCGCAAAAGCGGTGGTCGTCACCTCCGGCGGGATCGGGCACAACCACGAGCTGATCCGCAAGAACTGGCCCGCCGATCGGCTGGGGCCGTGCCCGAAGACGATGATCTCCGGCGTGCCCGCCCATGTGGACGGCCGCATGCTCGGCATCAGTGAGGCCGCGGGCGGCGCCATCGTCAACCGGGACCGGATGTGGCACTACACCGAGGGCATCATCAACTGGGACCCCATCTGGCCCGACCACGCCATCCGGATCATCCCCGGACCGTCGTCGCTGTGGTTCGACGCCAACGGAAAACGCCTGCCCGCACCGTGTTTCCCCGGGTTCGACACCAACACCACCATGAAGGCGATCCTGGCCACCGGCCACGACTACTCCTGGTTCGTGCTCACCCAGTCGATCATCGAGAAGGAGTTCGCGCTCTCGGGTTCGGAGCAGAATCCCGATATCACCGGCAAGGACATGAAACTCACCCTCAAGAGCCGGGTGGCCAAGGGCGCGCCGGGCCCGGTCGAGGCGTTCAAACAGCACGGTGCCGATTTCGTCGTCGCCGATACCCTGCGCGAACTCGTCGACGGGATGAACAAGATCGCTCGCGGCCCGCAACTGGACTACGACGACCTGGAACGCCAGATCGTGGCCCGCGACCGCGAAGTGGCCAACAAGTTCTCCAAAGACGCGCAGATGATGGCGATCACCAACGCCCGCCAGTACTTCGGCGACAAGGCCGGCCGCGTCGCCAAACCGCATCGCATCCTCGACCCGGCGGCGGGCCCGTTGATCGCAGTCCGGCTCAACATCCTCACCCGCAAGACCCTCGGCGGCTTGCAGACCGACCTGAAATCGCGGGTCATGCGCCCCGACGGCGAACCGCTGCCCGGCCTCTACGCCGCCGGTGAGGTCGCCGGCTTCGGCGGTGGCGGGGTGCACGGATACAACGCGCTCGAGGGCACATTCCTCGGTGGGTGCATCTTCTCCGGCCGTGCGGCCGGTCGCGCGATTGCGGCCGAATTGGGTTGAGGCATGCCGCTCCGCTTGCCGGCTGGTGGTGCGGCCGGCGGAGCTCGACAAGGGGGTGCAGTGCGGTGATAGTTGCTCCGGTCGCGAGCCCACGCCCGCACCGCCTCGTCGTCGGTGAGCCGCAGCCCGATACCGGTGCGGTGGCGCGCACCTGCAGGGCAGGCCGTTGTAGCCGACGGGTCGAGTATCGAGGAGCCGGCGGGGCCGATCCGGTGGCGGTCACCGTGGACGGGCGCATCGATCACGGGGTCAATGGCTTCGGCCCAGCACGTGACGCAAAGCCGATTCCAGATCGGGTGTCCGGAACGGATGTTCGGCGCGAAGCAGTAGCTGCGGCGTGACGCGCTGGCTCGCCGCCGCGAGTTCGTGCGCACCCTCCCGGCCGAGGAGCAGCGCGGGTCCGAAATCCGGTACCGGTACCGGCGTCGGGCGACCCAGCACTCGGCCGAGGGTGCGGGTGAATTCCGCATTGCGCACGGGCTCGGGTGCGACGGCGTTCACCGGTCCGCGCAGTGCGCCGTCCCACAGTGCGCGGTGGTAGATATCGATCAGATCGTCGATGCCGATCCACGACATCCATTGGCGCCCATCCCCGATCCGTCCACCCAGTCCGGTCGCGAACAGCGGCCGCACCAGTCGGAGGGTGCCGCCGCGCGGTGATTGGACGATGCCGGTCCGCACGGTTACCATGCGGGTGATTCCGGTGGCGGCCGCTGCGGCGGCGTCCTCCCACTCGGCGACGACGTCGGCCAGGAAGCCGTCTCCGCGCGGGCTGGTTTCGGTGAGGACCTCGTCGCCGCGGTCGCTGCCGTAGTAGCCGATCGCGGAGGCGCACACGAACGTGGGCACGCCGGCGGCGGCACTGAGTTCGGCCAGGGCGCGAGTAGGGGCGACGCGGCTGTCCCGGATCGAGCGTTTGTGCTCCACGGTGAATCGACCCGCGATCGATGCACCCGCCAGATGAATGACGGCATCCACGCCGGCGAGTAGATCCTCGTCCGGACGGTCTGGGTTCCATCGCCGTTCATCCGGGCCATGGGGCTCTCGGCGCACCAGGCGAACGACCGTGTGCCCGCCCGCGCTGAGGAAGGCCGTCAGTGCGGACCCGATCAACCCCGACGAGCCGGTTACCGCGATCGTCGACGGACCCAACCCGTGTGCCGCCGCCCGGGCGTGCGCGGCAAGATCGTGGGTCAACTGCCGGTACCGATAGGCGAACATCGGCCGCAGCATCGCGGCAGGAAGCCAGCTATCCACGCGGTCGATCACGCGGGTATGGGTGGGATCGACCTCGGCGAATTCATGGGTGTGCCGCCAGGGCAGCGCGGTGGCCAGGGGAACCGAGGCCACCCCGTCGCGCGAGATCCGATCCGCGAACCGCGCCGGCGGATCGTAGGCCTCGGGTTGATGCCGGGCGATCCACCGCAGTCCGCCGGGTAGAGCGAGCACCGCTCGCCCGTCCGCGAGCGAGCAGGTCTCCTCGACCAGCCGCACCGGCTGCCACGGCGGAGCCAGGCGGGCGAACGCCCCGGGCCTCGCGAACCACGCGAAGACTTCGGATCGAGGAACCGCGACCACAGCCGAACACTCGATGCTCATCCCTCGAATCTACGCACTCGATCGCCACAATGCATCGTTTATGCATCGATTTGCCGGTACCGTGAGGAGTGACCGGACGGCTACCTCGGTCGCTCGTCCGGCTGAACAGACACCCCGGCCGTCGCGGATGCCACGGTCGACAAACCGAAGGAGACTTCGATGAGCAACCGTCTGCCGGTGCGCGCCCTCTTCGCCGCAGCCGCCGGAACTGCCGCCCTGACCACCGCCGCCCTGACCACCGCCGCCCTGATCGCCGCACCCACCGCCGCCGCACAATCGATGGCCTCCTGCCCGGTCCCCGGCGCAGGCGCGGTCTCCGTCGACGCCGCCTCCGGAAGCTGCGCAGCCCGCAGCACCGACGGCGCCGCAGCCGCCGCCTACGGCGTGGGCGGCACCGCCACCGCCGACGCGGGCTCGACCAGCCTGTCGCTGGCCATCGCCCAGAATGGCGGCACCGCCATGTCGAGCTCCCAGTTCCTCTCCGGCCCAGCCGCCATCGCCCTCGGCCCCGGCGCCACCGTCACCACCTACGGCGTGCGCCCCGGCCTGTCGATCGGCATCGCCGGCCCCGGCGCCACTGTCGCCGTCACCGGCACCACCACCCCCACCTGCACCGGCGGCTTCGGCTTCGCCGGCGATTTCCAAACCTTCCAGGGGTGCCTATCGATGGGATGAGCGGAAAGGGATCGGCTACCAACGCTTCGCCGAGCCTGCCCGCGACCAAGCCTGTGGGGAGGGCCTCGGATTCAGCCGGTGTGAACAGCAATGCGGGTTCAGCCGCTGCGGCCACCGCTACCCGGCGCTGTGGCCGCAGCGCGACGCTCGATGTCGTCGTTGGCAGCCTCCGGGAACCGCGAAAGCCTGCGAGTTTGAGCCAACTCAACGTCGTTTGAGCTAAGCGCACTACGTCCGAACAGTCTCTTCCTGTCTGTGGCCGCGGCCAAGGGCCACACCCGGCTCACTGAGGTTTATCGCTGGTTTCAGTTCGGACTGGCGGGCGCCGACGACTCCGATTTCGAGCCGCGCCTGCATTTCCCCCTGCATCTGAGTCAGGGGGCCAAGGGCCACGAGGTCGACGCGCGTGCGGTGAATGCGATGCTGGCGTATGCCGATCTGGGGGCTTCGGCGGTCAAGGCGACAAAGATCGACGATGACGAAGCGTCCGAATTCACCCGCATGCGGAAGGCGATCCGGGAAGCGGTCGGCGACAAGGTCGTTTTGTCGACCCCCGCGTTCAAAGATGTGCGGGTCGTCCACCACGTCGGCGATCGAGTCTTCGAGCTGCCCTTGCAAGACGAATCCAGTGGCACGCAGACGTGGATCGGCCTCGCGGGACTCGTGGTCACCGCCCTTGGTCACGGCGCTGTTCTGTGTATCGACGAACTGGACGCGCGGCTGCATCCGCAGCTTGTCGACACTTTCGTCGGGATGTTCATGTCCCCGACTCTGAATCATCGTGGAGCACAGTTGATCTGTAGCACCCATGACGTATCACTCATCGGCAGGCATGCCAAGACCGAGATTTCTCGCGATCAGATCTGGCTTACCGAGAAGGATGCCGCGACCCTTGCTACGGCGGCTACTGTCTCACACACAAGAAGGTCCGCTACGCCGAATTACAGGGCCCGATATCCCGCGGCGCGCCGGCATGCCACAACACTCTGCCTGCCGGACGTCGATGGAATCGCCACCAACCCCTGGACGAATATCCACGAACTTGTCGACCGTGTTCGCACGAACTACAGCGATCTCTGAACTCCTCGGGCCGGTCTCTCGCGGCTCGCGCGCTGGGCTACCGCGTCGTCTCGAGATGGTGAGTGGTAGCCGACCATGATCCGCGCGGGTGCCGGAACCGTCCGGTCTGGTCGACCGGTCAGCGCGCATGCATTCTGCTTTGCCGCGATCGGGGCGGCGATGCCTGGGCGGTAGCCGCGGGCCCTGCTGCACTCGACAAGCTGGTTCGCTCACCGTCTGATTCCCAGGACTGAGAATGGATCGTCGCTGGTCGATGCGGCGTCTGCGTAGCCTGAAAGACCTGCGGACCGCCCGGGGGTGCGGGCCGGATTCCTGTGGTGCGCGAGGGGGGACTTGAACCCCCACGTCCGTGGACACCAGAACCTAAATCTGGCGCGTCTGCCAATTTCGCCACTCGCGCTGATGGTACGACCGTGCAAACTCTACCGGTCTCGGCGCGGATCGCGAAGCGTTGGATGGGCGTGGCGTACTCGCGAGTAACCCCACCAGCGATTATAACGATTAAGTAACGGCCAATATGAGGGGGACTCATGTTTCGTCAAGGGAAACAATGGGGGGACCTGCGGGTTCAAACATGAGGAGGAGTCATGTTTCTGAAGGTTCTGGTACTGACGTACAGAAATACTGGGCGGTAGCCGAGCGGCCGCGGAGCAAACGTGAGGGTTCCCTCATGATTTTGTGCGATCCTCGCCATATCAGGGCCTGTTGGGTGAGGAGTGCGCGCACGAGGACGTGCGGCATCCCCGGACGGCACGTCGCCACGAGAAGGAAGTCGAAGCGTCTTGACGATCAACGAGAGCACCACGGCCGGGACCGGATTTCGCGCACACACGGGTAGGGGCGAAGCCGACGGAACGCGATCGCCCTTGCTGGATCGTCTGCTGAACGGGGCGCCGTACGCGCTGGCGTTCGGCGGTCAGGGGGCCCAGTGGCTGGGCGAGCTGGAGGAGATCGGCCGCGACGCGGCACTGGAACCGGAGCTCACCGCGCTGGTGAACGAGGCCGCGGCGCTGCTCGAGCCCGTTGCCGAGCAGTTGCTGGTGGTGCGGCCGATGGGCTTCGACCCGATCGGCTGGATGCTGGAAGACGAGCTGGTCGACGCCGATCAGGGCGAGACCTCCGCGGCGCCGTCGGAGCAGGTGCTGCGCTCGGCCACCGTGTCGATGCCCGGTGTGATGCTGAGCCAGCTTGCCGCACTGCGCGCGCTGCGGTTGCAGGGCCTCGACCCGGCCGAGCACGCGCCGATGGCGATCATCGGCCATTCGCAGGGCCGGCTGGCCGCCTCGGCGGTGGAAGCGGGCGGCGCGCGTGATGCCGAACTGCTCGCCATCGCCCAATTGATCGGCGCCGCAGCGGGTCTGGTGGCTCGCCGGCGCGGGCTGATGCCGGTGGGGCAGCGTTCGCCGATGGTGGCGGTGTCCAATGTCGATCCCGACGAGCTGCGCGCGGTTGTGGCCGAGGTGTCCGAGGGCGTCGATCCGGCGATCGCCGCTGTGGTCTCGATTCGCAACGGGCGCAGGCGCGCCGTGCTGTCGGGCACGCCCGCGCAGCTGGAGCGGGTGCGGCTGCGGTGCCAGCAGATCCATGCCGAGCAGACTCGTGAGCGCGAGGCGAAGGTGCGCGGCGGTGCGGTGTTCGCGCCCGTCTTCGAGGACGTCGACGTCGACGTCGCCTTCCACCACCCGGCGCTGGCCGACACCGTCGAGCTGGTCGCCGGCTGGGCCGGCCAATGCGGGCTGGACACCGAGCTGGCGGGCCGGCTGGCCAAGGAGATCCTGGTCGATCCGATCGACTGGGTCGCCACCGTCGACGCCGTGGTGTCCGAGGGCGCGCAATGGATTCTGGACCTGGGCCCGGGCGATCTGCTGTCGCGGGTGACCGGTGGCTCGCTGAAGGGCACCGGCGTCGGCATCGTCGCGGTCGCCACCCGCGCGGGCCAGCGCAGCCTGCTGACGCCGGGCGCCGCGCCCGAGGTGGCGGCGCCGTGGTCGGCGTACGCGCCGAAGCCGGTGCGGCTGCCCAACGGCCGCATCGTGGTCGAGACCGCCTTCACCCGGCTGACCGGCCGCTCGCCGATCCTGCTCGCGGGCATGACCCCGACCACGGTGGACGCCAAGATCGTCGCGGCCGCCGCCAATGCCGGCCACTGGGCCGAGCTGGCCGGCGGTGGCCAGGTCACCGAGCAGATCTTCACCGACCGCGTCGCGGAACTGAAGACGCTGTTGCAGCCGGGCCGTTCGGTGCAGTTCAACTCGCTGTTCCTGGATCCGTACCTGTGGAAGTTGCAGCTGGGCGGAAAGCGGTTGGTGCAGAAGGCTCGCGCGGCGGGCGCTCCGTTCGACGGTGTCGTGGTCACCGCCGGTATCCCGGAGCTCGAGGAAGCCGTCGCGCTGGTCGAGGAACTGACCGAGGCCGGGATCACCCATGTGGCGTTCAAGCCGGGCACCGTCGCGCAGATCCGCGCGGTGCTGCGGATCGCCGACGAGATCCCCGGCTACCCGGTGATCATGCACATCGAGGGCGGCCGCGCCGGTGGGCACCACTCCTGGGAAGACCTCGACGATCTGCTGCTCGAGACCTACGCCGAGCTGCGCGCCCGCGACAATGTCTTAGTCTGCGTCGGCGGCGGTATCGGCACCCCGGAGCGGGCCACCGAATACCTGACCGGTACCTGGTCGCAGCCGCACGGCTACCCGGTGATGCCGCTGGACGGCGTGCTGGTCGGCACCGCCGCCATGGCGACCCTGGAGGCCACCACGGCCCCCGAGGTCAAGCAGATGCTGGTCGACACCCCCGGCACCCCGGACTGGGTCGGCGCGGGCACCGCCACCGGCGGCATGGCCTCGGGCCGCAGCCAGCTCGGCGCCGATATCCACGAGATCGACAACGCCGCCTCGCGCACCGGCCGCCTGCTCGACGAGGTCGCCGGTGACGCCGACGCCGTGGCCGCGCGCCGGGACGAGATCATCGCCGCGCTCGACGCCACCGCCAAGCCGTACTTCGGCGATCTGGCCACCATGACCTACATCGAATGGCTGGAACGCTACGTCGAACTCGCCGTCGGCCTGGACCGGCGCAAGGACTTCGACTGCGGCAGCGACCTCGGCGACGCCATCCTGGAAGCCACCCGTTCGGTGTGGCTGGACATCACCTGGCGTGACCGTTTCGCGGAAATGGTGCGCCGCACCGAATCCCGGCTCAACCCCGCCGACCGCGGCGAGATCCCGACGCTGTTCTCCGACGACGATCTCGAGCGTCCGGTCGCGGCGCTGTGCGAGCTGCGCAAGCAGTACCCGGCCGTCGCCGAGACCCTGCTGCACCCGGCGGACGTGCCGTTCTTCATCTCACTGTGCAAGACCCCGGGCAAGCCGGTGAACTTCGTCCCGGTGGTCGACGCCGATGTGCGGCGCTGGTGGCGCTCGGATTCGCTGTGGCAGGCCCACGATCCGCGCTACTCGGCCGATCAGGTGTGCATCATCCCCGGCACCGTTGCCGTCGCGGGCATCACCCGGGTCGACGAGCCGGTGGGTGAGCTGCTCGACCGCTTCGAACAGGACACCGCGTACTCGCTGGTGCGCGCCGGTGTGGTCCCGGCGGCGGTGGACGCGCGCCGCACGGCGTCGGTCACCTCGGGTCCGATCGATGTGGTGCTGGCCGCGCCGGATGTCGAATGGTCCGGGCGCACCACCGTCAACCCGGTGCACCGGCTCGGCGATCTGGCCGAGTGGACCATCGACGGCCAGGGTGCGGTGCATCCGCCGACCGGCGCCACGCTGGTCGAGACCACCGGCCCGGTGGCCGAGCACAACTACGTCGAGCTCACGGTTCCGCTGTACGCGGGCAATGTGGTCCGGATCCGGATCACCGTGCCTGCCTCGGTGTACAACGGCGGCGCGCCGGTGATCACCGCCGATGACGCCGACGCTGCCATGTCCGCGCTGCTCGCGGTCGCCGCGGGGCAGTCGCTGCCCGAGGTCAAGGGCCGTGTCGCGCACGTCAACCTGGCCTGGACCCCCGATCTGATCGCCGACCACGCCGGCGTCACCGGGTCGGGCCTGCCCGCCGACCTCAGCACGCTCGGCCGCACCGTGCCCGATGTGCTGGTCGGCGCCTGCTGGCCCGCCGTCTTCGCGGTGCTCGGCGCAACCCGCACCGACGCCGCCGAATCGGTGATCGAGGGCATGCTCGATTTGGTGCACCTCGATCACCAGATCGAGCTGGTGCGCGAATTGCCCGGCGTCACCAGCATTCTGGTGGTGCGCGCGGAATCGACCTCGGTGCTCGACACCGATATGGGCCGCGTCGTGGAGGTCAAGGTCACCGTCGGCGAGATGCGCGATCAGGGCCTCGAGGTGGTGCCGCTGGCCGAGCTCACCGAACGCTTCGCCATCCGCGGCCGCAACGGCTCCGGCGAGCTGACCGATCCGCCGCGCGCGGCGGGCACGCTGTCCGAGCAGGCCACCGACACCCCGCGTCGTCGTCGCCGCGACGTCACCATCGTCGCGCCGCGCACCATGGCCGCGTTCGCCGCCGTCTCCGGCGATCACAACCCCATCCACACCAGCGAGGCCGCCGCCAAGCTGGCCGGGCTCGGCAGCCCGATCGTGCACGGTATGTGGCTGTCGGCCGCCGCCCAGCACGCGGTGTCGGCTGTTGATCCGCAGAGTTCGGTGCCCGCCCGCACGCTGACGGCCTGGACCACCCGATTCCTCGGCATGGTTCGCCCCGGCGCGGAGATCGACGTGCGCGTCGAGCGCGTCGCGGTGGACCAGGGCAGCGAGGTCGTCGAGGTGTCCTGCCGCACCGGTGGCGATCTGGTGATGACCGCCACCGGCCGCACCGCCGCACCGAAGACCGTCTACGCCTTCCCGGGCCAGGGCATCCAGCGCAAGGGCATGGGCCTGGATGCGCGCTCGCGGTCCAAGGCGGCCAAGGAGATCTGGGATCGTGCCGACAAGCACACCCGCGCCGCGCTCGGCTTCTCCATTCTCGCCGTGGTCCGGGACAACCCGACCTACCTGAAGGCGCGCGGCGTCGAGCACCGGCACCCGGACGGCGTGCTGCACCTGACCCAGTTCACCCAGGTCGCCATGGCCACTCTCGGTGTGGCGCAGGTGGCCGAACTGCGCGAGGCCGGCGCGTTCGTCGAAGGCGCCTACCTGGCCGGGCACTCGGTCGGTGAGTACAACGCGCTCGCCGCGGTGGCCGGAGTGCTGCCGCTGGAGGCGGTGCTCGAGGTGGTGTTCCAGCGCGGTTCGGCGATGCACGAGCTGGTGCCGCGTGATGCCAAGGGCCGCAGCAACTACCGGATGGCCGCGATCCGGCCCTCGCAGTTCGGGCTGCCGGACGACGAAGTCATCGGATTCGTCTCCGGCCTGTCGGAGCAGACCGGGGAGTTCCTCGAGGTCGTCAACCTGAACCTGCGCGGCTCGCAGTACGCGATCGCGGGCACGGTGGCCGGGCTCGAGCACCTGGAGGCCGAGATCGACCGGCGCCGCGCCGAATTCGGTGGCAAGCGCGCGTTCATCCTGGTGCCCGGCATCGACGTGCCGTTCCACTCGACCGTGCTGCGTGAGGGTGTGCCGGAGTTCCGGCACAAGCTCGAGCAGCTGCTGCCGGCGAACCTGCACCCGGAGGTCCTGGTCGGGCGCTACATCCCGAACCTGGTGCCCAAGCCGTTCTCGCTGGAGCGCGAGTTCATCGCCGAGATCGCCGATCTGGTGCCGTCGGAGCCGCTGGCCGCGGTGCTGGCCGATTTCGACTCCTGGTCGCAGCGGCCCACCGAACTGTGCCGGGTGGTACTGATCGAACTGCTGGCCTGGCAGTTCGCCAGCCCGGTGCGCTGGATCGAGACCCAGGACCTGCTGTTCACCGATACCGCGCACGGCGGGCTCGGCGTGGAGCGGTTCGTGGAGATCGGTCTCGGCGCGACGCCGACGGTGGCCAACCTCGCCAGCCAGACCCTGAAGCTGCCGGCGTTCGGCACCACCACCGTCGAGGTGCTCAATATCGAGCGCGAGGCGGGCATCGTGTACGCCACCGATACCGACCCGGCGCCGGTCGACGAGCCCGACGAGGCTCCCGCCGAAACCGCCGCCGCCGCTCCGGCTCCCGCCGCGGCCCCGGCTCCGGCTGCCGCACCGGCCGCCTCGGGTGGTCCGCGTCCGGACGACATCGCCTTCACCGCCGCCGACGCCACCCGCGTGCTCATCGCGCTGTGGACCAAGCTGCGCATCGACCAGATCGGCCCGGTCGACACCATCGAAGGACTGTGCGACGGCGTCTCCTCCCGCCGTAACCAGCTGCTGGTCGACCTCGGTGCGGAGCTCTCGCTCGGTGCCATCGACGGTGCCGCGGACGCCGATATGGGCGCTCTGTCGGCCACCGTCGACCGGCTGGCCCGCACCTACAAGCCGTTCGGCTCCGTGCTGACCGACGCCATCGGCGATCACCTGCGCAAGGTGTTCGGCCCCTCCGGCAAGCGGCCCGCCGCGATCGCCGAGCGGGTCAAGAAGGTGTGGGAACTCGGTGACGGCTGGGCCAGCCACGTCACCGCCGAGGTCTCGCTCGGCACCCGCGAGGGCGCCAGCGTGCGCGGCGGTGATCTGGGCGGGCTCGTCTCCGGCGCCCTGTCCGACGCGGCCTCGGTCGATGCCGCCATCGACGCCGCCGTGCAGGCCGTCGCCGCGCGTCGCGGAATCTCGGTGGCGCTGCCCGCCACCGGCGGTGGTGGCGGTGCGACGGTCGACGCCGCCGCGCTCGGCGAATTCACCGAGCAGATCACCGGCCGCGACGGCGTGCTGGCCTCGGCCGCGCGCCTGGTGCTCGAGCAGCTGGGCCTCAGCGAGGAGGTCTCCGCGCCGGAGGCCACCGAGGACGGCCTGGTGGATCTGGTCTCGGCCGAACTGGGTTCGGACTGGCCGCGCCTGGTCGCGCCCGCCTTCGATGCCCGCAAGGCGGTACTGATCGACGACCGCTGGGCCACCGCGCGCGAGGATCTGGCCCGGCTGTGGCTGGCCGACGACGCCGAGACCGCCAAGCAGTCGGTGGACGGGTTCACCGGTGCCGGCGAGGCTGTTGCCGCCCAGGCGAAGTGGTGGCGGCAGCGCGCCATGCACGAGGCGCGTTCGGTGCTGGCCGGCCACTACGAGCGGATCGCCACGGCCGCGTTGAGCACCGAGGAGCCGGGACTGTGGTCGGCCGACGTCGCCGTGATCACCGGTGCCAGTAAGGGTTCCATCGCCGCCGCGATCACCGGGCGCCTGCTCGGTGGCGGCGCGACGGTCGTGGTCACCACCTCCGGCCTCGACGACAACCGGCTCGGCTTCTACCGCGAGCTCTACCGCGCCAACGCCCGCAACGGTGCCGCCCTGTGGGTGGTGCCCGCGAACATGGCCTCCTACACCGATATCGACGCGCTGATCGAATGGGTCGGCACCGAGCAGGTGCAGACCGCGGGTGGCGCCAAGATCAAGGTCAAGGACGCGCTCACCCCGACGTTGCTGTTCCCGTTCGCGGCGCCGCGCGTCGCGGGCGATCTCTCCGACGCCGGTGCCCGCGCCGAAATGGAGATGCGGGTACTGCTGTGGTCGGTGGAGCGGTTGATCGGCGGGCTGTCCAAGCTCGGCGCCGACCACGACGTCGACGCGAAACTGCATGTGGTGCTGCCGGGTTCGCCCAACCGCGGCCTGTTCGGTGGTGACGGCGCCTACGGTGAGGCCAAGGCCGCCCTCGACGCCGTGGTCGCCAAGTGGCGGGCCGAGAAGTCGTGGTCGAGCCGGGTCACCCTGGTGCACGCGCTGATCGGCTGGGTCCGCGGCACCGGCCTGATGGGCCACAACGATCCGATGGTCGAGGCGGTCGAGCAGGCGGGCGTGCAGACCTGGTCCACCGGGGAGATGGCCGATGAACTGCTCAAATGGGCCACCGCACGGGCCCGGGCGGTCACCGCGACCGCACCGCAGCAGATCGACCTGACCGGCGGCCTGGCCGGCGCCAAGCTCGACCTGCCCGCACTGGCCAAGCAGGCCATGGAGGCCGAGCAGGCCGCCGCGCAGGACGCGGATGCCGAACAGTCGCAGCTGATTCCCGCCCTGCCGGCCCCGCCCACGCTGACCTCCGCGCTGCCGGTGCCCGAATGGGGCCCGGTGACCGCCGATCTCAGCGATATGGTCGTCATCGTCGGCGCGGGCGAGCTCGGACCCTACGGTTCGGCGCGCACCCGCTTCGAGATGGAGGTCTCCGACGAGCTGTCGGCGGCCGGCGTGCTGGAACTGGCCTGGACCACTGGCATGGTGACCTGGGAGAACGAGCCCAAGCCCGGCTGGTACGACACCGAAACCGGTGAGTACGTGCCCGAATCCGAGCTGGCCGGCAAGTACCACGACGCCGTGGTCGAGCGCTGCGGTATCCGCCGCTACGAAGACGACGGCGCCATGATCGACAACACCAGCCCGCTGATGACCTCGGTGTTCCTCGATCAGGACCTGTCGTTCACCGTCGGCAGCGAGGCCGAGGCCCGCGCCTTCCACGCCGCCGACCCCGAGCACACGGTGATCACCCCGGTCGCCGAGTCCGGCGACTGGACCGTGACTCGCAAGGCCGGCACCGAGATCCGGGTGCCGCGCAAGGCGAAGCTTTCGCGCACCGTCGGTGGCCAGATCCCCACCGGCTGGGATCCGACGGTTTGGGGCATCTCCGCCGATATGGCGTCCTCGGTGGACCGGGTGGCGCTGTGGAACATCGCCTGCACCGTCGATGCGTTCGTCGGCTCCGGGTTCAGCCCGGCCGAGCTGATGAGCTGGGTGCACCCGAGCCTGGTGGCCAACACCCAGGGCACCGGCATGGGCGGCATGTCCTCGATGCGCTCGCTCTACGTCGACAACCTGCTCGGCGAGCCGCGCCCGAACGACATCCTGCAGGAAGCGCTGCCGAACGTGGCGCTGGCGCATGTGGTGCAGTCCTACGTCGGCAGCTACGGCGCGATGGTGCACCCGGTGGCGGCGTGCGCGACCGCGGCGGTGTCGGTGGAAGAAGGTGTCGACAAGATCAAGCTCGGCAAGGCCGAGGTGGTCGTGGCCGGCGGCTTCGACGATCTGGGTATCGAGGGCATCGTCGGTTTCGGCGACATGTCGGCCACCGCGGATTCGGCGGCCATGAGCGCCAAGGGCATCAGCGACCGCTACTTCTCCCGCGCCAACGACCGCCGCCGCGGCGGGTTCGTGGAATCGCAGGGTGGTGGCACGGTGCTGCTGGCCCGCGGTGACATCGCGGTCGAGCTCGGCCTGCCGGTGCTCGGTGTGGTGGCCTACGCGCAGTCCTTCGCCGACGGCGTGCACACCTCCATCCCGGCGCCCGGACTCGGCGCGCTGGGTGCGGGCCGCGGCGGGCGGGAATCCCGGTTCGCCGCCGAACTGCGCAAGCTCGGCGTGGGCGCCGACGACATCGCGGTGATCTCCAAGCACGACACCTCCACCGCGGCCAACGACCCGAACGAATCGGAACTGCACGAACGCCTCGCCGAGGCGATCGGGCGCTCCGACGGCGCGCCGCTGTTCGTCATCTCGCAGAAGAGCCTGACCGGGCACGCCAAGGGCGGTGCGGCCGCGTTCCAGCTGATCGGCCTGTGCCAGGTGCTGGAAAACGGTGTGGTGCCGCCGAACCGGAGCCTGGACTGCGTCGACGAGAAGATGCGCGAATACCCGCATCTGGTGTGGGTGCGCGAGGCGCTGCGCTTCGGCGAACGGTTCCCGCTCAAGGCGGGCCTGGTGACCTCGCTGGGCTTCGGCCACGTGTCGGGTCTGCTCGCGGTGGTGCATCCGGAGGCGTTCATCCAGGCGATCGACCCGGACCGGCGCGAGGACTACCAGCGCCGGGCGCAGCAGCGTCAGCTCGCCGGACGTCAGCGGTTCGTGGAGGCCATGTGCGGTGGCGCCCCGCTCTACGAGCGGCCGGCCGACCGACGGCTCGGCGGCGACGGCACTCCCGCGGCGCAGGTGCGCGGGCTGGAGGCGGGCGTGCTGCTGTCCGGCGAGGCCAGGCTCGGCGCGGACGGGGTGTACCGGATCGGTGGACGTGGTTGTGAGACCGGGCAACTCGTCGACGGTTCCGGCACCGCGGGGCGCGCCACACCGTAGGCTGCGCCACTGTGACCATCCTCGGAATCGGCTTGGACCTGGTAACCATCTCCGAGTTCGCCGAACAGCTGCAACGGTCCGGGACGACCATGCTCAGGGAGAGCTTCACCGCCGGTGAGCGACGTTACTGCCAGAGCAAAGGCACCGACCCGGCCCGCAGCTACGCGGCGCGATGGGCGGCGAAGGAGGCGGTGCTCAAAGCCTGGGCATCGTCTCGCTTCGCGCGCCGCCCGCAGATCGGGGACAACCCGTATCCACTGATCGAGGTGGTCAACGACGCCTGGGGCAGGCCGAGTATCAAGCTGCACGGCCTGGCCGCGGAATTCCTGCCTCGGGCGCGGGTGCACCTGTCGCTGACCCATGACGGCGATACCGCCGCGGCGATGGTGGTGCTGGAGGATCCGGGTGAACTGGCCGACCTGATCGAGGGCCGGGTGCCCGAGAGCTGATCGCTACGAGGCAATCGGCGACGCGGTCCGCGGTTGCCGGCTCAGGTCTTGCTGGCCGTGCGCGATTCCTTCTCGGCGACCAGCAGATAGGCCACCATCAGCCGCTTGAGTTCGGCGACGGCGTCGGCGTGGCTCTGCTCGTCCTGCACCGAGAAATTCAGCATCGAATACACCACGTGCACCAGGACCTCGGCCATCATCGTGCGCCGGGCCCGGGGAGTGCGCGGGGTCAGCGGGCGCAGCATCTGCGAGACGACCTCGGCGAACTCCTTCTCGTGGATAGCGCCGGTGGCCCGGGTGGACGGCGTGGACTGCATCGCCAGCCACACCTCGCGGCGCGACGGGTCGGTCATCCACAGCCTGGCCATGTGATCGACGAACTGGTTCATATGGCGCAACCAGTCCAGTGACGGCACCTCGCCGTGGAAGTCGGCCAGCTCCTGGGAAACCGCGACCAGGTCTTGCCGATTCAACTCGCAGACGATGACGTACTTGTTGGCGAAGAACTGATACAGCGTGCCGATCGGCACCTCGGCGCGCGCCGCCACCTCTTCGCAGGTGAACGATTCGAACCCGACCTCGACCAGCAGTTCGCGCGAGGCCTGCAACAGCGCGTCGAACTTGCGTTTGCTGCGTTCCTGGGTGGGCCGCTTGCGCGGCATCAGCTCCTGCGGATCGTCCTGGAGATCCAACGCAGGGTCCAGGCGTCGTTTCGACCTGGTCTCCGTGCGCGTTTCCACACGTCCAGGCTAGCGGTAGCGCGCGGTCCGCGGCACACGGCCGCTACTCCCGGTACCTGAAACTGTCATTTATCACCACCCATCCGCATCGGCCGTGGTATCGAACACATACCAAGGGCACGTGCCTCCGGCGGGTGTTCAGGGCAGGGATCCAGGGGAAATGCAGGGAAATCTCTCCAGGCTCATGGGTTTCGATGCGTCCGTGAGCCGGTAGCGGCACAGGGAAGGCGTGAACTGTGGTAGCTCGCTCCGATCAGGCTCCATCCGTGATAACCCTCGGCGTGTCCACCGAACGTGGTGCGATACACGCGGTGGCCCTCGGCGACGAGGGAACGAAACTGTCCGAACGGGTGCTGCTGCACCGGGTGGCCACCACCGAGGGCGACGGGAAGGCCGAGCTGGCCGAGACCGTGGCTCGGGCGCTGGACCGCATCGCCGCCGAGATCGGCTCCGCGGGCGAGATCGCCGGGGTCGCGGTGGCCTACCGGGATGCCGCCGAGCGCCGCGCGATCGTCACCCGGCTCGCGTCCGGGCCGTGGCGCAGCGCCTCGCTGGTCTCCACCAAATCCGCGCATCTGAGCGTGGCCGGGGCGATGACCTGGCTCAACGAATTCGACAACCTGCTGATCTGCGAAGTGGTCCCCGGCTATCAGGCATTCACCCTGGTCGACCAGGCCCGCAGCCGAGTGCTGGCGGCCACCGGGCATTCGGGTGCCGCGGTCACCATGGAGACCATGCGGGCTGCGGTCGCGGTGGCCCGCGATCAACTCGACGCCGCCGAGGTCCGGCCCGACGCGGTGGTGCTGATCGGCTCGAGTGCCGACCAGCCCGCCGTCACCGGTGCGGTCGCCGGATTCGGCGCACCGGTGATCCCGTGCATGATCGCCGGCCCCGCGCCCGCCATCGGCGCCGCGCTGTTCGCCATGGACGATCTGATCGACACCGTGGTCCCGATCGAGCAGGCGCGCCGCCAGCGCGGTGGTGGAGTGGCGCTGGTCGCCGCGGCCGGTGTGCTGGCCAGTGGTCTGGCAGGCGGCGGGGTGTATCTGCTGGCCCAGCAGAACCGGCACTCCGGGCCCGCCGCCACCGACGCGATGTCGGCGGCGAACTCGCACACCGTCGGCGCCGACGGCACCGATCGCGTCCGCCCGGGCGCCCCCGACCAGCCACCGCACGCACCCGCTCGCGCGCCGGAACCCATGGCGTTCCAGCCGGGTTCGGCCACCGGCGTCCCGGAAACCGAGAGCCTGCACACCACGCCCCGCCCGCAGTACGCGGCATCGCACTGGGGTTCGTGGCCCGAGCCCGAGCGCGGGATTCCGCTGGTGCCTGCGGAACCGGAAACCGCGCCCGCGGCCTGGGATCCGAGCCGCAACTCCGTCGTGCCCGAGCCGCAGGTGAAGGTCGGCGAGCCACACGGGTTCCTGTTCCCCGGTGAATCGCCGCCCCCGCCCGCTTTCACCGCCGAGTCCTACGCCTGGTGGACCGAGCATGTGCGCATGCTCGCCCAGTGGGCCGCCGAACAGGTGTTGCCCAGCTGATCGGCGGCCGCGCGCGGTTAGTTCATGGTGCGGCGCCGCAACAGCACTCGCGCCGCGCAATAGCCGGCCAGCGCGATGAGGGTGCACCAGCCGATCGCCAGCGCCGCGCTGTTGCCGATCGGGGTGCCCATCAGCAGCCCGCGCATCGTCTCGATCACCGGCGTCACGGGCTGGTGTTCGGCGAACGGATGCAACCAGGTCGGCATCGACTCGGTCGGCACGAAAGCGCTGCTCACGTACGGCAGGAACATGAACACGAAGGTGAAGCCGTTGGCGGCCTCCGGATTGCGGGCCAGCAGACCCAGCGCCGCCGCGACCCAGGACAGAGCCAGCACGAACATCGCGATCACCGCGATGGCGCCCAGCCAGCGCAGCGGATCGGTGGTGGGCCGGAACCCCAGCGCCACCGCGACACCGATGACGATGCCCGTCGTGATCAGATTCCGGATCACGCTCTCGGCCACATGCCCGGTGAGCACGGCCGACCGCGCGATATCCATCGTGCGGAACCGGTCGATGATGCCGTTGTGCATATCGGTGGCCAGCGCGGGCGCGGTCATCGCGGCCCCGAAACCGGCGCACAGCAGGATGATTCCGGGCACCACGTAGTCGATGTAGGCGCCTGCGCCGAACTCGATCGCTCCGCCGAACACGTAGACGAACATCAGCAGGATCACCACGGGCAGCGCGATCGTCATGATCATGGTGTCCGGACTGCGCAGGGTATGGCGCAGATTGCGGTCCAGCATGGTGCCGGAATCGGCGGCGGCGCGCAGCGTACGCGCAGCGGGGGACAAGGTGGTCATTCTCAACTCGATTCGGTGTGCGCGCTGTCAGGCGGCGGTGTCGACACGGGTGGAGTGGCCGGTCAAGGCGAAGAAGACATCGTCGAGATCCGGAAGGTGCACCGTCAGCTGATCGACGGTGATGTCGAGTTCGTCGAAGCGATACAGCAGCCGCTTCACATCGCCGGCGTTGCCGTCGGAGGGAACCTGCAGCGTCAGCTGGTCGACGTCGGCCAGTGCGTGGTTGCCCGCGGCGACCACCCGGTCATCGAGGGCGTGGACGGCGGCGCTGAGCTGGTCGCGGTCGGCGAAGCGCAGCCGGATATGCCCACCGGGGGCCAGCTGTTTGAGTTCCTCGGGAGTGCCGTCGGCGACCAGTTTGCCGCCGTCGAGCACGGCGACGCGGTCGGCGAGCTGATTGGCCTCCTCCAGATATTGCGTGGTCAGGAAGACGGTGGTGCCGTCGGCGGCGAGCTGCTGGATCACCTGCCACAGATCGCGTCGACTGCGCGGATCCAGGCCGGTGGTCGGTTCGTCGAGGAACAGGATGCGCGGCTCGCCCATCAGGCTCATGGCCAGATCGAGGCGGCGGCGCATGCCGCCGGAATAGGTGCCCGCGCGACGGTCCGCGGCCTCGGTCAGATCGAAACGCTCCAGCAGTTCGGCGGTGCGGCGGCGGGTTTCGGTGCGGCCTAGATGCAGAAGTTTGCCGGTGAGGCGCAGGTTCTCCACCCCGGTCAGCACCTCGTCCACCGCCGAGTACTGGCCGGTGACGCCGATGAGCCGGCGCACGATCGCGGGCTCGTCGACGACGTCGTGCCCGAAGACCGCGGCCCGGCCCTGATCCGGTGTGCTCAGCGTGGCGAGGATGCGCACCATCGTCGTCTTGCCGGCGCCGTTGGGGCCGAGCAGCGAAAACACCGTTCCGGCAGCGATATCCAGGTCGATGCCGTCGAGCACCACATGATCGCCGAACGCTTTGGCGAGGCGATCGAGGGAGAGGGCGGGCAGGGGAGGGGAACTCATGAGGGATCTCCGATCGAAACTGTTTATGATCTAAACTGAGTTTATAGAGTAAACAGTTATCGGGCACAAGGGAAGGGCGGACGGGTCGCGGATAGAGTCGACGCGAGCGAAGGAGGATGCGCAGACGATGACGTCCGGTACAGGCGCGCTACCGAAGGCCGTGGCGCTGATGTGGGGGCTCGAACAACCGGGCGGGCGTGGGCCCAAACGCGGGCTCAGCCTCGAGCAGATCATCGAGGCCGCCATCGCGATCGGCGATGCCGAGGGGTTCGCGGCGCTGTCGATGAACCGCGTCGCCCGCGAACTCGGGTTCACGGCGATGTCGCTGTACCGCTATGTCGACAGTAAGGCGACCCTGATGGAGATGATGCTCGATCACGTCATCGGGCTGCCGCCGGAGATCGAGCCCGGCACCTCCTGGCGGGCGGGCCTGGCGCAGTGGGCGCGCAGCGAATACGAGGTGCTGGGCAGGCACACCTGGGCGCTGGACATTTCGTTCGGCGGCTCACCGCCGCTCGGCCCGAACAATATGGCCTGGCTCGAGGCCGGTCTCGGCACCTTGCGCGAGGTGCCGGTGCCGGACGCGGTCAAGCTCAAGCTCGTGATGAACCTGTCGTTGTATGTGATCGGGCGCCGCCGCGCGGCCCGCGATATCGCCCCGAGCCTCGAGTCCGAGGCCGACTTCACCGAACCGCTGCGGCAGCTACTCGATCCGCAGCAGTTCCCGGCGCTGCTGTCGGCGCTGACCAACCACGCCTTCGACGACGATGACATCGATTGGGAACAAGGCGATTTCGAGTTCGGCATGGAGCGGCTGCTCGACGGCTACGAATGCTTCCTCAACGCCTACGGCAGCTGATCACACCGGCAGCTCACCTCACACCGACAGATCCCGGCGCAGCTTGGCCACATGACCGGTGGCGCGCACGTTGTACTGGGCCACCTCGATCTTGCCTTCCTCGTCGACCAGGAACGTCGAGCGGATGACGCCGGTGACCTTCTTGCCGTACATCATCTTCTCGCCGAACGCGCCCCACGCGGTGAGCACGGCACGGTCCGGGTCCGACAGCAGCGGGAAGTTCAGGCCCTCGTTGTCGCGGAACTTGGCCAGCTTGGCCGGCTTGTCGGGGGAGATGCCGATGACGTCGATGCCCGCGCCGGACAGCTCGCCGAGGTTGTCGCGGAAATCGCAGGCCTGCTTGGTGCAGCCGGGCGTGCTCGCGGCCGGGTAGAAGTACACGATCACCTTGCGGCCGCGGTAATCGGCGAGGGAGACGTCGGTGCCGTCGGCGTCGGGGAGGGTGAATTCGGGGGCGGGATCGCCGGGGGAGAGACGGTTGTCGGTCATCACCGAACCGTAACCGAAGGCGGTGACAGCGAGCGCGGATACACTCGTCGGCGAGCCCTGGACCGGCCCGTGCACGACGACCGGTCGGGCCCGCGAACCCGGCAATTGTCTACAGGAGGCGCCAAGTGGCAAGGGATACCGAGCGGATCGAGCAGGAGATCGAGGCCGCGCGGACGCGACTGGCCAGCACGCTGGACGAGATCGCGGTGCGGGCCGATCCGCAGCGGATCGCCGACGACACCAAGCAGCTGGTGGTGGCCAAGGTCAACGAGCCCAAGGTGAAGTACACCCTGATCGGTGCCGGTGTGCTGCTGGCCGGGCTGGTGCTGGTCAAGATCTTCCGCTGAACGCGGCGGGCCCACACAGACGAACACCCGGTCGGCAGCAGCCGCACCGGGTGTTCGTCTGTGTGGAGCGTGTCAGACCGTCGGGCACGCGAATCCGTCACCATCGGGGTCCAGGTGCGGGCCGAAACCGGGTTCGCCACGGAAGATCGGCGCCCGGCCGGCGGCCTTGACGTCCTCGCAGTTGGCGAAGGCGCCACCGGCCGAGCCGGTCTGCGAGGTTCCGGCCGAGCCGGTGGCCGCCGAACCGGTGTCGACGGCGGACGAACCGGTGCCTGCGGAACCGGAGGGAGCGGGGACGGCCAGCGCGGTGGGCGCCGCGAGGAGGGTCAGTCCCGCGGCGGCGACGCTGACGGTGAGCCGGCGAACGTTCATGTATTCCTCTATGTTCTGCTGCGGTGGATTGGCGCTGGAGAGTCCGAACGCCGCATCCACTGTTGTGACGACCCACGCACTTGTCAACCGGATGACTCCCATATGCCGGTGCCGACCGGGGATCCGCAGCCGCGACCAGGGGCGGGACACGCGCGTGGCGGGGTTCGGTGAATTCCGGTGAAACGGCCGGTTGTGATAGGGATTCAGCTATGTCCGTTGAGTGCCTACCGCCGCGCGCGATCATCGCGCGCCCGGTGCGCGGGCGAGTGAGCTAAACCGGGAGAGGGCAGTTGGTACGGATCAGCGAGGGCTCGGCGGTCGCCACGGCGGCCGCCGATTCGGTGCCGGGAACGACGAAATCCGCCGACTATCGCCTGGATCTGGACGGCCTGCGCGGCGTAGCGATCGCCCTGGTCGTCGTGTTCCACGTCTGGTTCGGCAAGGTCTCCGGCGGCGTCGACGTCTTCCTGGTGCTGTCGGGCTTCTTCTTCACCGGCATGCTGCTGCGCCGCGCCGAGGGTGCGGACGGTATCGGCCTGTGGCAGACCTTCCGGCGCACCGCCCGGCGCTTGCTGCCCGCGTTGTTCGTGGTGCTCGCGCTGGTCGTGGTGATGACGGTGGCCGACCATCCCTATACCCAGTGGGGAGATATGTCGGGCCAGACCGTGGCCTCGGCGCTGTATTACCAGAACTGGTACCTGGCCACCGCCGCCGCCGACTATCTGGCGGCCGATCCGTCGGTGAGCCCGCTGCAACATCTGTGGTCGATGGCGGTGCAGGGCCAGTTCTATATCGCGATCACGCTGTTGCTGGCCGCGGTGGCGTGGGCGTGCCGGCGCACCGGGCGTCGCGCCACGATCCGGCCCGCGGTGGGGGCGCTGGCCGTGGTGCTCGGCATCGCGTCCTTCATCTACGCTGCCGTGCGCTCGACCTCGTATCAGGAGTGGATCTACTACGACAGCGGCGCCCGGGCTTGGGAGCTGCTGGTCGGCGCCCTGCTCGCCGTGGTCGTGCCGTTGCTTCGGGTGCCGGAGCGACTGTGGGCGAAGCTGGGTCTGTCGCTGCTCGCGGCCGCCGGCCTGCTGGCCGTGCTGACCTGCGGCATCCTGTTCGACGGCGCCCGCCAGTTCCCGGGACCGGCGGCCCTGTTCCCGGTGGGTGCCGCGGTCGCGTTGATCCTCGCCGGTGTGCGGACCGAGTCGGGCTGGAAGCCCGCGGTGTCGCGGCTGCTGGCCACCCGCCCGATGGTCGAACTCGGGGCCGTCGCCTATGCCTTGTATCTGTGGCATTGGCCGCTGCTCATCTACTACCTGATCCGGGCGGACACCACCGAGGTCACGCTGACCGCCGGGCTGATGATCATCGGGTTGTCGCTGCTGCTGGCGGTGCTGACGAACCGGTTGATCGAAGAGCCGCTGCGGTTGCGCTCGGCGGGCTCGATCAGCTCGCCGGTGTGGTTGCGCCGCGGTGCGGCGGTCGCGGTCACCGTCATCGGCGCGATGGTGCTCGGTGTGTCAGGGTTCTGGCAGGGCGTGCTGATCACCAACCCGGCCCGGCCGATCGGCGCGCTCGATCCGGTGCAGTATCCGGGTGCGGAGGCGCTGCTGGCCGGAGCCACCGTCCCGCCGGCCCGAGTGCGGCCCTCGGTTCTGGAGGCCCCCGGCGATGTGCCCGCCTCCACCATCGATGGCTGTATCTCCGACTGGTTCACCACCGAGATCACCACCTGTACCTACGGCGACCCGGCCGGCACCCGCACCATGGCCGTGGTCGGCAATTCACACGCCGAACACTGGCTGCCCGCGCTCGACGCGCTCGGCCGCACGCACGGGGTGAAGGTCGTCGTGCTGCTCAAGATGGGTTGCCCGCTCAATATCCGCGAAGACGCCAAGTACCGCGGCCTCGACATTCCGGATTGCCGCGACTGGTCGCGGGCGGTGATCGATCGGCTCGGCACCGATCGGCCCGACTGGGTGTTCACCACCGCGACCGAACCGCAATGGCCGATCGGCGGCGACAAGACCCCGGACGAGTTCGTGGAGGTGTGGTCGGCGATGGCCGAGCGCGACCTGAACGTCCTGGCCATCCGCGACACCCCGTGGTTGCGCAATGAGAAGGGCACCCGGTACCGGGCCGTCGACTGCTTGGCCGCCGGCGGCAATGCCGAGAGCTGCGGCATCGCGCGCAGCGAGGCGCTGTCTCCGGTGAACCCGGCCGTGGAGCCCGCCGCCGCGTTCCCCAATGTGCATCTGCTCGATCTCAGCGATGCGGTCTGCGGTCCCGAGGTGTGCCGGGTGGTGATCGGCAACGTGCTCGTCTATCACGATGAGCACCACATGACCGCCAGCTACGTCCGCACCATCACTCCCGAACTGGAGCGGCAGATCGGTGCGACCACCGGCTGGTGGTGAGCGGCCCGCCGGGTTTGGTGGCTATGTCAACCAACGGGGCCTAGCATCGAGTCGTGACGCGATGGCTCGACGACGACGAACAGGCCACCTGGCAGGCCTACATCCTGCTGCGTCAGCGCATGGACGCGGCGATCACCGCCGGACTGGCGGCCGACGGGCTGTCGATGGCCGACTACGAGCTGCTGGTCCCGCTCTCCGCGGCGCCGGACGGCTGCCTGCGGGCCAAGGAGCTGGCGGCGCGGGTGTGCTGGGAGAAGAGCCGGCTGTCCAAACATCTGGCACGGATGGCCACGCGCGGGCTGGTCGAACGGGAACCGGCGGCCGAGGACGCGCGCGGGGTGCTGGTCCGGCTGACGCCGAAAGGGCGCGCGCAGCTCGAGCACGCCGCGCCCCATCATGTGGCGCTGGTGCGGGAGATGTTCATCGACGGGATCACCGATGCCGAGGCCAAGGCGCTGCGGACGTTGTCGGCGCGGGTGGCGGCTCGATCAGAGGGCTCGGGCCCTGCGAAGGCGACGGCCGCCGGTGTCGGGACTGCCTGATCGGTGTCAGTGAGGGCTGATCGGTGTCAGCGAGGGCCGATCGGTGTCAGCGAGGGCCGACGGCGGCGGGGCCGATCGAGCGCCCGGCCGTGCGGTCCGAGAATCACGACCACGGTGTGATCGGCGGTTTCACCCAGAGCAGTTTCTCGTCGAGATGCGCCCGGGTGGCCGCCGGATGTTCCGGATGACGCGCGGCCCAGGCGTCCTTCTCATCCAGCAGCCGCGCCACCGACTGCCAGGTCTCGTCGGTACTCGGCGGATTGGTCCGCGCAGCGCGGGCAAGCTTGCGCCGGAGCGCGGCGGGCATCGCCAGTAGTTCGGCGCCGGTGATACCGCGTTCCCAGACGAAGCCGGCCAGGCGCCGCGCCTTCTCGGCGCGGCTCCTGGCCGCTGCGTCGGAGTGGGCGTAATCGGCCATGGCGCAGTGTACGTCGGGCCGGTGACGCCGGATTCGGGTCAGTACGCGCTGTTGACGTTGTCCATCGAGCCGTAGCGGTGGGCCGCGTAGTTGCAGGCGGCCACGATGTTGGACACCGGGTTCCAGATGTCGAACGGGGTGCCTTCGACGTGGTAGGCGGCGAAGGTGGGGTCGATCACCTGGAGCAGGCCCTTGGACGGGATGCCCGCGGCGGCGTTGGAGTCCCACAGGTTGATCGCCTGGGGGTTGCCGGTGGACTCGCGCATGATGTTGCGCATGATGCCGTCGTAGGAGCCGGGGATGCCCTTGGCGGCCATGATGTCGAGGGCCTCGCGGATCCAGCCGTCGAGGTTGTTCGGGTACACCGGCGGCGCGGGCGCGGGTGCCGGAATCGGCTCCGGTGCGGGCGCGGGGGCCGGGGCGGGCGCAGGCGCGGGGATGGCCTCGGCCACCGGCTGATCGGCCGGCTTGTCGGCGACCGGCTGGGCCTGCGCGGGCTGCTGCTCGGAGACCATCGCGATGCGCTCCGGCACGCTGTCATCGGCGACCGATACCGCCGAGGATGCGGCGACGGCGACGATTCCGGCCGCGGCAACGGCGAAGGCGAATCCCTCACGCAGCGAGCGGCGGGGGATGTTGGAAAGGCGTCGGTCAGGCATGCGAAATCGGTTCCTTGATCGTTTCAGGTTTCGATCCGGCCACATCGGGGCAGCACGGATCCACGGCGGCGGCTCTCTGCGCGCACGCCGGAACAGGGCTGTGTGCTGTTGTTGTGGGGTTGTGTTGTGTGACGGGAACACTCAGCGGTTCCCGATCACCCGACGCGTGGATCTCAAGCGGTTGCCGGGAATTCCTGTCCCGGCCCGCCGCGTCGCGCGGAACTCCACTCGGGTGGAGCGTCGGCCCTTGCTTCGACCTGATTGCAGAATGGTCACGGAAGGTTAACGGAAGGTGAACAGATCCCTAAGCGGAGGCGATGTTGACCTTGAAACCCTCGAGTGAACGGCTTCGATCCCGGACCTATGCAGGGAGTTTGTCAATAAACCTCTTGTGCTTCAGTTCACACAAGTTTTCAACTTCTGGTCTGTTTTTCGGCCGGGAAAGTGACATTCCCGTGACCTTCGCGGTGTATTCGCGCGTGAGCGCGAACACAATCGCGGAAACGAGAAAGGCCCCGGCGTCGTGTGCCGCCGGGGCCTTTCTTGTTACTGTGCGCCATCAGGGACTCGAACCCCGAACCCGCTGATTAAGAGTCAGCTGCTCTGCCAATTGAGCTAATGGCGCGTGCTCCGTGTTCCGGTGCGGGACAGACATTAACAGGCCGTGGCACAGAAAGTGAAATCGATACCCCGGACAGGGGTGTGGCCTTCGTCGCTGTGCCCGTAACGGGTTGTGGTTCGAGGGGGATCTACCCGGTGAGACTCGCCGGGGCGAGCCGGTCATCACGTTGGGAACCGCCTGCCGGGCTGGCAGAATGTCAGGACGTGGTCTCGACCGGTCCCGCCCGGCGCGGTGGGTTGAGCTCGGTGGGTAGTCGGTGGGATCCGAAGCCGTCGGTGCGGGCTGTTGCACCGGGACTTGAAACGGGGTTGAGATGCGCATTGGTCGAGGTCGACATCGGTCGACGTGGAAACTCGCAGGACCGCTGGTCCTGCTCGCGGTCGTGGCGTTGGCATTGCCGTCGTGCTCGTCGTCGCAGGCGACGGACGCGTCGGTGCCCATCGACCGCAATCCCATCACCGAGTTGATCAAGCCGAAGCTGCTCGCGCCGGTCAAGGATGGCGATGTCGGTGTGTCGCCGGCCGCGCCGTTGACGTTCCAGGTCGAGGACGGCAAGTTCACCAACGTGTCGTTGCTCACGCCCGAGCAGCAGCCGGTCAGCGGCGCGCTCGCCGCCGACGGCCGCTCGTGGGCGACCACCGAACCGCTCGGTTACGGCCGCACCTATCAGTTGGTCGCGGAGGCGGTCGGGCTCGGCGGTGCGACCACCACCACGATGAGCTTCACCACCACCTCGCCGGACAACAAGACCAAGCCCTATCTCATCCCCGGTGAGGGCGAGGTCGTCGGTATCGGCCAGCCGGTGGCGATCCAGTTCGACGAGAACATCCCCGACCGCAAGGCCGCCCAGGAGGCCATCAAGATCACCACCGAGCCCGCGGTGGAGGGTGCCTTCTACTGGGTGAACAATCGCGAAGTGCGTTGGCGGCCGGAGCATTTCTGGGCGCCGGGCACCAAGGTCACCATCGACGTCAACGTCTACGGCAAGAACCTGGGTGACGGCCTCTACGGTGCCGATGACATCCATTCCTACTTCACCATCGGCGACGCGGTGATCTTCACCGCCGATGACGCCACCAAGCAGGTCACGGTCACCAGGAACGGCGAGGTGATCCGGACCATGCCGACCTCGATGGGTAAGGACAGCACGCCCACCGACAACGGCATCTACATCGTGGCCGACAAGCACCGCGAGATCATCATGGACTCCTCCACCTACGGTGTGGCGGTGAACTCGCCCGACGGGTATCGCACGCCGGTCGATTTCGCGACGCGGATCTCCTACAGCGGCATCTTCTTCCATTCCGCGCCGTGGTCGGTGGGGCAGCAGGGCTATTCGAACACCAGTCACGGCTGCCTGAATCTGAGCCCGGAGAACGCGCGCTGGGTATTCGAGAACGCCAAGCGCGGTGACATCACCATCGTCAAGAACACCGTCGGCGGCACGCTGTCAGGGGTAGACGGCCTCGGTGACTGGAATATCCCGTGGTCGGAGTGGAAGGCGGGCAACGCCGACGTCGGCTGAGCCGACCAGAAAATGCACGAGCGGGCGCCGGTGAATCCGGCGCCCGCTCGCTTCGTTTCTGGGTTCGATCAGGGCAGCATGCCGCACCCGAGGTGGGCGGTGCCCGCCATGGCCGCGGCACTGCCGGTGGCCGCGCACAGCAGTTTCTCGCCGCCGAGCAGCAGTCGATCGAGGTTGGGCAGCCCGGCCGAGCCGGTGCCCGAGGATCCGGTGGTGGCCAGACCGCCGGCCGAGCCGCTGCTGGCCGAACCGGAGTCGGGCATGTCCGGCAGCCCGACCCCCGCCGCGGCGGTCCCGGCGGATCCGGTGACGAGGGTGGCGCCGATGAAGGCTGCGATTACCGCGGAACGCATCAGGAGATGTTGTCTTTCTCGTCGAACGGGCGCGCCACGGTGGCTGCCCTCAGCGCAGTCTACGGACCCGTACTGAGATGCACCACACATTCGGACCACGATCGTTTCACACCTCACATCCGCGGGTCCGGACATGCGTGGGCCCCCGGTCCGCGGTGAACCGGGGGCCCGCGTCATCGCTTACTGCACCGGGGTGAGGCTCTTGTCCTCCGGCGCCGGCTCGCGGCGCAGCAACGAATGGGACCGGCTGTAGGTGAAGTAGACGACCGTGCCGAGGGCCATCCAGACCACGAACCGCAGCCAGGTCTCGATCGACAGATTGAGCATCAGCCACAGGCAGGCCAGCGCGGCCAGGATCGGCAGCACCGGCACGAACGGGACCCGGAAACCGCGCGGCAGATCCGGGCGGGTGCGGCGCAGGATCAGCACGCCCACCGACACCAGCACGAAGGCGACCAGGGTGCCGATATTGACCATCTCCTCGAGCGTGCCGAAGTCGACGAACCCGGCCAGCAGCGCGCAGACCACGCCGACGAGGACGGTCAACCGCACCGGCGTGCCCTTGCGACCGGTCTGGGCCAGGCTGCGCGGCAGCAGCCCGTCGCGCGACATGGCGAACAGCACCCGGGTCTGGCCCAGATACATCACCATGACCACCGTCGAGAGCCCGGCCAGCGCGCCGATGGCGATGATGTTCTTCACCCACGTGGCCCCGTTGAGGGCGAAAGCCGTTGCCAGGGTGGCATTCCCGTCGGCGAGCTGGGTGTAGGAGACCATGCCGGTGAGCACCAGCGACACCGCGACGTAGAGCACGGTCACGATGGCCAGCGAACCGAAGATGCCGCGCGGGACATCACGCTGCGGATTGCGGGTCTCCTCGGCCGTGGTGGCGACGACGTCGAAACCGATGAAGGCGAAGAACACCAGGCTGGCCGCGGCCAGCAGGCCGTACCAGCCGTAGCTGGTGCCGCCGGAGCCGGTGAGGAAGGCGAACAGCGACTGGCGCACGCCCTCGGCCTTCTCCGAAGGTTCCGACGGTGGCACGTACGGCGTTCGGTTGGACGGCTTGAAGTAGGTCGCGCCCACCACCAGCACCAGGGCGATCACGCCGAGCTTGATCGCCACGGCGATGGCCGAGACCCGCGAGGACAGCTTGGTCCCGGTGGCCAGCAGCACGCCGACGATCGCGATGATCAGCACCGCGCCCCAGTCGAAGTGCACCGATCCGATCTGCACCACCGGTGCGCTGGACCCGAGCACTTCGCCGAGGTACTGCGACCAGCCCTTGGCCACCACCGAGACCGCCAGCGCGAATTCCAGGATCAGGTCCCAGCCGATGATCCAGGCGATGACCTCGCCGAAGGTCGCGTAGGCGTAGGTGTAGGCGCTGCCGGCCACCGGAACCGTCGAGGCGAATTCGGCGTAGCACAGCGCCGTCAGCCCGCACGCGATCGCCGCAAAGACGAACGCGAGCGAGACCGAGGGCCCGGCCACCGTGCCCGCCGTGCGCGCGGTGAGGGTGAAGATGCCGGCGCCGATGACGACCGCCACACCGAAGATGGTGAGGTCCTTGGCCGTCAGGTCCTTGCGCAGTTTCGAATCCGGTTCGTCGGTATCCCGGATCGACTGTTCCACCGATTTGGTGCGGAACATTCCGCTCGCGATCGCCATTGCAGGTCTCCTCTCTGAGTCCGCCGGCGCCGTCAGAGCGACCGCGGGATGGCGTCGAGGCGGCGTTCGGCGAACCGGTTGGCGGCCGCGCCGGTGCCGATGCCCTCGGCCCGGGCGGTGGCGATGATGTCGCGGCACCGGTCGAAAATGCCCGCTACCTCGAACTCCACCTCGGCCGGTGCGGCGGCCCGCAGCTCGCCGGCGACCTGGATGAGCCCGCCGGCGTTGGCGACGAAATCGGGCACCCAGGTGATACCGCGCTCGGCGAGCAGCTCTTCCACGCCCGGCTCGGCCAGCTGATTGTTGGCGGCGCCGCAGATGAGCTTCGCTTCGATATCGGCGGCGCTGGTGGGCGTCAGGGTGGCGCCGAGGGCGCAGGGTGCGTAGACGTCGACGGGTGCGGTCGAGACCGCGCCGAGCAGCCGCACCGCGGGGTGCTCGTCCGCGACCCGCTGCATGGCCGCCTGGTTCACATCGGCGACGCAGACCTCCGCGCCGTCGGCGAGCAGCAGCGCGATGAGTTCGCGCCCGACCTTGCCCGCACCCTCGACGCCGACCGTGCGGCCCGCGAGGGTCGGTGCGCCCCAGACGGATTCGGCGCCGGCGCGCATCGAGTGGAAGACGCCGAGCGCGGTCAGCCGGGCGCTGTCGCCGGAGCCGCCGGCCGCGACGCTGCGTCCGGTGACGTGGCGGGTGTGGCGGCCGATGACGTCGAGATCGTCGGTGTTGGTCCCGACATCGCCCGCGGTGATGTAGCGCCCGCCGAGGGTGTCGACGAACCGCGCGTAGGCCGCCAGCAGCGCCTCGCTCTTGTCGGTGGCCGGGTCGCCGATGATGACGGCCTTACCGCCGCCCAGGTGCACACCGGCAGCCGCCGCCTTGTAGGTCATGCCCCACGACAGCCGCAGCACGTCCTGCAACGCCGCGGATTCGTCGGCGTACGGGTAGAAGCGGGTGCCGCCGAGGGCGGGGCCGAGCGCGGTCGAATGGATCGCGATGATCGCCTTCAGGCCGGTATTGTCGTCCTCGCAGAACACCACCTGCTCGTGGCGGCGGGCGCTGAGCTCATGCGAGCGGCCGAAGACTCCTGCATCGGTGTGCAGAACTGTCACTGTCGATTCCTTTCCTGGGCGCCGGGCAGCGGTGCCGGTGGGCTGGGAGCTGCCGCGGCTGGGTGGTTCGCCGCGGGTGTGCGGCGGATTTCTGTTGTCGCTGTGTTGTGAGCGGCCGGTAGCCGTGGCTTCCCGCACCGTGTGCGGCACAGGGCCCGTGCGGGTTTCGCGCGGTAGGCCGGCTCAGTGCTCGATGCCGAGTTCGCGCAGTCCGGCCCAGTACAGCTCGACGTTGCCGAGCTTCACGTCCTCATATCCGCGGACGACATCGGGCAGTTCGGCGGCCTTCGTCGCGGTGTCGTAGGACTCGCCGGTCAAGCCGTCGGCGAGGCGGCACACCATATCGGTGTAGTGGGCGAGCAACCGGCGCTCGACCTTGCGGACGTGCGCGTAGCCGAACGGATCGAACTTGGTGCCGCGCAGTACCTTGCCCTTGGCCAGCACCTTGAGCACCCCATGCGATTTCGGTCCGAACCCGATCTTCTTGCGCCGTCCCATGGCCCGCAGCACCGGCGGATGCAGCTTGTAGGTGAGTTTGTCCCCGCCCGGCACCTGGGCCTGCACCTCGGCCAGGAACGCCGGGTCCACCAGCAACCGCGCCACCTCGTACTCGTCCTTGTAGGCGGTGAACTTATAGAGCCCGCGCGCCACGGCCGCGCTGAAGTCGGTGCGCTCGGTGACCGCGCGCTCGGCCGACCACACGCGCTCCACGGTCGCAACGTATCGCCGCGCCACAGTGGCGTTCTGGTAGCCGACCAGTTCGGCCGCGCGCCGCTCGACGAGCCGTCGCACCTCGCCGTCGATCGTGGTGTGCGCCAGCAGATCCGCCGGGACCGGCGGCGGGGTGCGCCGCGGCTGCCCCTCATGTACAGCCGCGGCGAACGCCGCCGGATCGGCGATGGCGGCGCGACCCCATCGGAAGGCGGCGATATTGCTGTCCACCGCCACACCGTTGATCCCGATGGCCTCTTCGATCGCCGCGGCAGGCAGCCGCAGACCACCGCTCTGCACGGCCGCACCGACGATCAGGAAATTGGCCGCCGCGGTATTGCCGAACAGTGTCTGGGCGGCGGCCAGCGCGTCGAAGTGCCGCAGCGAGTGCGATACCGCGTCCAGCCGGTCGAGCAGCAGGCCGGTGCCGGGGTAGCCGACCGACTTGTCGTAGACCATGTCGCCGGTCGGGGTCTGGCTGGTCGAGGCGACCGCGATGGTGCTCGCCGCATCGCCGTACTGGAGGTAGCGCGGGTCGGTCGCGGTGAGCAGGTCGATGGCCATGATGCAGTCGGCGCTGCCCGGGGTGAGCCGGTTGGACGGTTCCAGCGCCGAAGCGGAGAACCGCAGATGCGACACGACCGGGCCGGCCTTCTGGCTCAAACCGATCTGATCGAGGCTTTCCACCTCGTAGCCCGCGCGCAGGGCCGCGGTCGCGAGCACCTGGTTCACGGTGACGATTCCGGTGCCGCCGATGCCGGCGATTAGCACGTTCTGCGTGCCCGACGGCGCGCCGAGACCCGGATCGGGCACCGCGGGCGGCTCGGCGGCCTTCGGCGCTTTCCGGCTCTTCTTCTGTGGTGTGAGCTCGACGGTCACGAACGACGGGCAGTCGCCGTCCAGGCAGCTGTAATCGGTATTGCAGGAGGTCTGATCGATGCGGGTCTTGCGGCCGAACTCGGTCTCCACCGGCTGCACCGACAGGCAGTTGGACTTGGTGCCGCAATCGCCGCAACCCTCGCAGACCGCCTCGTTGATCACCACGCGGGTGTTGCGCACCGGCAGCGCACCGCGTTTGCGCTGCCTGCGGGCATCGGCGGCGCAGTGCTGGTCGTAGATCAGCACCGTGACGCCCTTGATCTCGCGCAGCATTTTCTGCGCCTCGTCGAGCCGGTCGCGATGCCACAGCAGCGTGCCCTTGGCCAGGTCCTTCTTCTTGTGCCGCTGCGGCTCGTCGGCGCAGATGATGATCTTCTTGACGCCCTCCACGGTCAGTTTGTGGGTCAGCTGCGCGACGGTCAGGATGCCCTCGACGTCCTGGGCGCCGGTCATCGCGACGACCTCGTTGTAGAGCAGCTTGTAGGTGATGTTCACCCCGGCCGCCACACACGCCTGCACGGCGAGCTGGCCGGAGTGGAAGAAGGTGCCGTCGCCGATGTTCTGGAACAGATGCGGCACGTCGGTGAACGGCGCCTGGCCGATCCACTGGCTGCCCTCACCACCCATCTGGGTCAATCCGGTGACGGCGCTGTCGCTGCGGCCGGACATGGTGACCAGGGTGTGGCAGCCGATGCCGCCGCCACCGATCGAGCCCTCGGGCAGCGCGGTGGAGCGATTGTGCGGGCAGCCGCTACAGAAGTACGGCGTCCGCTTGGCGGAGAGCACTTCCAGCGAAAGCGGCGGCGGCGCGGCCCTTTTCAGCTCGACCCGATCGCGCAGCACCCGGCGCAGCGGGCCGAGCAGGCGGCCCGCGGTGAGCTCACCGTCGACCGGCATGAGCCGGGCACCGCGCTCGTCCTGCTTGCCCAGGATCCGCGGGGCATCCGCGGTGCCGTAGAGGATTTCGCGGATCTGCGTCTCGATGAACGCCGTCTTGTCCTCGACCACCACCAGTTGGTCGAGGCCACGCGCGAACTCGGTGACCACGCCCGCCCCGATCGGGTAGGGCATACCGATCCGCAGCAGCCGGATACCGGCGCGGTGCATGGCGGCCTCGTCGACGCCGAGGTCCAGCAGCGCCTGGCGGACCGCGTCGAAGGTGGTGCCGGTCGCGGCGATGCCGATCCGGGCGTCGGCCGGATTCACCTCGATGACGTCGAGATCATTGGCCGCGCCATAGGCCCGGACCATCGCCCAGCGCGGGCCGTACAGATCGGCCTCGGCCAGCACGCTGTCGGTCGGGGCCGCCATCGGCCGCTGCCGGTAGGTGAAAGGCTTGCCCTCCCAGCGCACCTCGGGCACGACGATCGGCCGGTCGGCGACCGAGGCGTCCACCGTCCAGGCGCCGTCGGCGACGTCGGCCACGATCTTCATCGCCACGACACAACCCGAGGCCCGCGACAGCGCCACGCCCTGCATGCCCATGGTGATGATTTCCTCGGCATTGCGCGGGAACAGCACCGGCACGCCCAGCGCGGCCAGCGAGCGCTCGCTCACCGCGGGCACCGTCGAGGATTTCGAGGCCGGATCGTCGCCCACCAGCAGCAGCACGCCACCGCGCGGGTTGACCCCGTACATATTGGCGTGCCGGATGGCGTCGGTGGCGCGGTCCACGCCCGGTCCCTTGCCGTACCAGACCCCGACGACGCCGTCATGGGTCGCACGGCCCGCGGGCAGGTCCGCCTGGCTGCCCCACACCGAGGTCGCGGCCAGCTCTTCGTTGAGCCCGGGCACGAAGGTGATGTCGTGTTCGGCGAGCACCTCCGGCATGCCGGACAGCATCTTGTCCACCCCGCCCAGCGGGCTGCCCTGATAACCGGAGACGAACGTCGCGACCCGGCGCCCGGCCCGGATATCGCGCACATGCTGTTCGACCAGCAGCCGCGCGATGGCCTGGACGCCGGTGAGCAGGACCGGGCCGGCCCCGGAGCGGTAGCGGTCGGCGAGGTCGTACGGCGCGGTCGGCTCGGCCTGCGGCACACAGGTCGGACAGGCAACGGTCGTCATGACACCTCACCACTCTTTCCACAACCCAGATCGTGAGCTGCAAACGAAGGGACTTGCGTTCGGTGCAGCGAAATGTGCCGTGGATGGGTGATCTGTGTCAACAGTCGGCAGAAAGGTTGATCAATCTGCTCAAAAGTGATCTGGAGCACTCCGGCGTGTGCGTCAGTCTGCTCGAGCCGGGGGAGATCTGGGTCACATCAGGACGTGGGCGGGTTCTCGGTCAGGTGCTCGACGATCGGCAGGCACCGGTACTGGATCGGGGTGGCCAGCGCGAGCATGGTCTCGGTGTGTTTGACGCCAGGGATGGCATGCACCCGCTGGATGATCTCGAGCAGGTCCTGCTGGGTGCGGGCGGCGATGCGCACCAGCAGGTCGGCCCGTCCGGTCGTCGCGTGCACCTCGAGCACATGCGGGAAGGCACGCAACGCCTCGACGATGGCGTCCATCTTGTTCTGGTCGAGTTCGATGCCAAGGAACGCGTGCACGGCGAACCCGACGGCCTGTAAGTCCACGTCGGGCGGGTATCCGCGCACCGCGCCGGAGGATTCGAGCCGCTTCATCCTGGCCTGGACGGTGTTGCGGGCAATGCCCAGCCGCTGAGCGAGTTCGAGAATCGGCGCGCGCGGATCGGCCGCCAGCTCGGCCAGCAGCGCGGAGTCGAGGGCATCGATCTTGATGGCCATGACGCATTCTCGCACGGTGAAAAAAGTTCGGGCCCGGGAGAATTCTCCCGGGCCCGAACCTCGTGGGGTGAGTGACGGGACTCGAACCCGCGACAGCCAGGATCACAACCTGGTGCTCTACCAACTGAACTACACTCACCATCGCCGGTGCGATACCGGCGCGGTCGATAGTAGCGCGTCAACCCCTCTTGGAGCTAATCGGTTACCGGCGCGTCGCTGACCTGGGGGTTTTCCTGCTCACCCATGACCTCGGCGGCCACCGCGGCGATCTCCGCGGTCGACGGGCCGGGCGCGGGCACGAACGCGGTGCGGCGGTAGTACTCGAGCTCGCGGATGGATTCCTTGATATCGGCCAGCGCGCGATGGGTCAGGCCCTTCTCCGGCTGGCCGAAGTAGATCCTCGGGTACCAGCGCCTGCACAGCTCCTTGATCGAGCTGACGTCGATCATCCGGTAGTGCAGGTGGCTGTCGAGGGCGGGCATATCGCGCGCGATGAAGGCGCGGTCGGTGGCGATCGAGTTGCCGGCCAGCGGCACCGTGCCGGGGGTGGGGGCGAACTGGCGGATGTAGTCGAGCACCTGCTGCTCGGCCTCTTCCAGGGTGACCGCGGAGCGGCGCACCTCATCGGTGAGGCCGGAGCGGGCGTGCATGTCGGCGACCACCGGCGGCATGGCGGCCAAGGCCTCGTCATCGGCGTGGATGACGATGTCGACGCCGTCGCCGAGGATATTGAGGTCGCTGTCGGTCACGAGTGCGGCCACCTCGATCAGCTTGTCGCTGTCCAGGCGCAGCCCGGTCATCTCGCAATCCATCCACACCACTAATTTGTCGGACACTCGCCATACCCTAGTCAGCGCGGAACCGGGCGTGTCCGATTACCTCACTTCGCCTGTGCGCGCCGGATCCGGCGATACGCTGTTGGCCAAGCACGTCGGCCCGGCTCGCCCGCGACGACGTGCCGCTCGGAAGTCCGGTTAGGCGTTCGATACTGCGGGAAAGCCGCAGGCGAAGTACCCGCCCTCGCGGAGCTCCCGGAGTCGCGGTCGGCACCGCCGCGAGCCTCCGCCGGCGGGTGTTCGGCTCGACACAGGAGGACCTGCGATGACCAGCCCACAGGAGAAGGCCGCGGCCGCGCGAAAGGCAGCCGAGGAAGCCGCGCGCGTGGCAGCGGAGGCGGCGGCCGCGGCGGAGGCCGCCGAAGCCGAAGCGGCCGCGGCCGAGTCGGGCGGTTCCGGGGGTGCCACGGCCGAGTCGGATACCGCGACAGCCGGATCCGATGGTGGCGGCGGTGCGTCGGGTGAGGCGGCTGGATCAGCTGCCGAGCCCGGCACTACGGCAGTCGACTCCGGCGGCACGGCGACCAGCGGCGGCTCGCCGGCCGCGCAGGAGATCGCCGCCGGATACGCGGTCGAGGGCGTGGCGCTCGAACTGGGCACCGTGATCGTCGACGGCACGGTCGATCCGTCTGCCCGGGTGCGGATTCCGTTGCGCACGATGAACCGGCACGGGCTGGTGGCCGGCGCGACCGGCACCGGTAAGACGAAAACGTTGCAGGGCATCGCCGAACAGCTGTCCCGGGCGGGCGTGCCGGTGGTGCTGGCCGATGTGAAGGGCGATCTGTCGGGCCTGTCGCGGCCGGGGGAGCAGAACGAGAAGCTGGCGCAGCGCGCGGTCGAGACCGCCGCCACCGACTGGGCGCCGACCGGATTCCCGACCGAATTCGTCTCCCTCGGCACCGGCGGTCTCGGGGTGCCGATCCGCGCGACCATCACCTCGTTCGGCCCGATCCTGCTCAGCAAGGTGCTCGGGCTCAACGAAACCCAGGAGTCCACCCTCGGGCTGATCTTCCACTGGGCCGACAAACAAGGCCTCGGCCTGCTCGACCTGAAGGATCTGCGCGCGGTGATCCAGCACCTCACCAGTCCGGAAGGGAAGGCGGATCTGCAAGGCATCGGCGGGGTTTCGGCCTCGACGGCCGGGGTGATCCTGCGGGCGCTGGTGAACCTGGAGGCCGACGGCGGCGACACCTTCTTCGGCGAGCCCGAACTCGACCCCGCCGACCTGCTGCGCACCGAGGGCGATCAGGGCGTGATCACGCTGTTCGAACTCGGCGCGCAGGCCGCGCGCCCGGCGATGTTCTCCACCTTCCTGATGTGGGTGCTCGCCGATCTGTTCCAGACCTTGCCCGAGGTCGGTGACGTGGACAAACCCGAGCTCGTCTTCATCTTCGACGAGGCGCATCTGCTGTTCGCCGACGCGTCGAAGGCCTTCCTGGATCAGGTGGAACAGACCGTCAAGCTGATCCGCTCCAAGGGCGTGGGTGTGTTCTTCTGCACCCAGTTGCCCACCGATATCCCGAACGCGGTGCTGTCGCAGCTGGGCGCACGCGTGCAGCACGCACTGCGCGCGTTCACCCCCGACGATCAGAAGGCGCTGTCGAAGACGGTGCGCACCTACCCGAAGACCGACACCTACGACCTGGAGCAGGCCCTCACCTCCCTCGGTATCGGCGAGGCGATCGTGACGGTGCTGTCCGAGCGTGGCGCGCCGACGCCGGTGGCCTGGACCAGGATTCAGCCGCCGCGTTCGCTGATGGACACCATCGGCGCCGACGCCATCAAATCCCGCGCGCTGGCCAGCGCCCTGCACGGCAAATACGGCCAGACCGTCGACCGGGAATCGGCCTACGAGATGCTCGCCGCCAACGTCGCGGCGGCCGAACCGGAGGCCGAGCCGCAGCCGGTGCCCGGACGGTCGCCGAGCGCGGAGGAGGATTCGGCCGCCGAACGGATCATGAAGAATCCGGCGGTCAAGAGCTTCCTGCGCTCGGCGGCCACGGTCGCCGGACGCGAGATCACCCGCACCCTGTTCGGCACCCGGAAACGGCGCTGAGGGCCGGTCGCGACCGAGTAACCGCTGGTCGCCGGCCCATTTGCGCGGCGATTGCTCCTGCGGCAGACTCGTGAGCCCGGGACCGATTCGGGAGGACCGACGTGAGGATGTTCCGCGCGCTCGCGCTCACCGCCTTCGCGCTCATCCCTGTCGTCGGTTGCGGAGCCGAGGCGAACGAGGCGGCCGACCCGGCGCCGGCGTCACCGTTTCCGTCGCCGGTGATCCCCGCGCCACCGCCGCAGTTCTGGTCGACCCCCGCCACCACCCCGCAGCAGCACGCCACCGTCGCGCAGGCCACCCGGCAGATCGATGTGTGCTCGTTGCTGCCGCGCGATGTCCTCGACGATCTCGGCAGCGTGGACAGTGTCACGGTCGGGCTCGACTCGTGCCGCGCGATCCTCGGCGCCTCGGGTGCGACGGGCACGCTCACCTGGCACGCGACACTGCTACCCGAGCTGGCCCCGGGCCATGGCACCAACAAACACCTCGGTGACGTGAACGTACTGCTGGTGCCCGACCGCCCCGACGGGCCGCCCGGTTCCTGCGGCGCCACCGTCCGCTTCCCGGCCGGTGCCGCGTTCTATCTCGGCGCGACCACACCCGGACAGGACCCGTGCGCGGTTGCCGACCGGCTGCTGCCCGGCATGATCGACCGCTGGCGGCAGTCACCGCCGCAGGGCACCTCGCGCGACACCGAGCCCTCGGTACTGCTGGGCGCCGACCCGTGCGCGGTGCGCGCGAAGCTGCCCGGCACCACCGACACCGATCAGCGGCGGCTCACCCAATGCCTGTTCGGCTACCGCAACGAGACCGTCACCGTCAGCTACGAGTACCGCGATCCCGCCCACGTCGCGGCGAACAGCACGATGGAGCAGATCGGCGACCGTCCGGTGCACCGCTGGGCCTCGCTCTACGACAGCCGCATTCCCATCCTGACTGCCGTCGTCGGTCCCGAATTACCGCCCGGCAGTACGGTATTCGGCCCGCGTGTGCCGGTCGTCGAAGTCTCCGCTACCACCTATGAGGTGACCAGGGAAGTGATGGAGCAGGTGCTCGCCTTGTTCCCGTCGCGGTAATCGGCGCGCCACCGGAGCGCCCGGCGGCCGTATCGTCGCCGTAGCGCAGCACGTCAGCTCCGCGCGAGAGGGCTCTTTCTCCCAGCAGGTGCAGATGCGGGCGCACACGCTGGGGAGGCGGCACCCGTGCCGGGCAATTCACCGCCGACTCCGACCCCGTTCGGACCGCGGTGATCAGCCGCCGAGCTTCTTGTAGAACGCTCCCGCGACCGGCGCGGTGACCGCACGGGGCCCGTACTGCCCGGCCACGCTCATGCCCTTCGAGATCAGGCCCGGCACGATTCGCATCTTGTTGCGGGCCAGCGCGTCGATGGAGACCTTGGCGGTGTACTCGGAGGACACCCACATGAAGTCGGGGACCATGCGGTCGACGATGGAGGCTTCCGACGGATCGGGCGTCTCGGTGCGGACCGGGCCGGGCGCCAGCAGCGTCACATGGACGCCGGTGCCCTTCAGTTCGCCGCGCAGCGATTCGGAGAAGGTATTGGCGAAGGCCTTGCTCGCGGCGTAGGTGGCGTTGTTCGGGATCGGCATATTGCCGGCCGCCGAGCCGCTGATCAGGATGCCGCCCGCGCCGCGCTCGATCATGCCGGGCAGCACGGCCAGGCTCAGGTCGTGCACCGCGACGGCATTGAGTTCGAGCTGGTCGCGCTCATAGGCGGGATCGAGTTCGGCGACCGGGCCGAAGGTCGCGATGCCCGCGTTGTTGCACAGGATGGCGATATCGCGCGCCGACAGTTCCTCCACCAGCGGCGCCCGCTGCTCCCGGTCGGCCAGGTCGACCGCGCGCACCTCGGCGGTGATGCCGTGCGCGAGGGTCAGCCGGTGCGCCAGCTCTTCGAGAATGTCCCCGCGCCGGGCCACCAGGATCAGCGAGTACCCGCGCATGGCCAGCTCGGCGGCCAGCGCGGTTCCGATCCCGGACGACGCTCCGGTGACGACGGCACGGTTATCGGCAGTGGGGGAAGGCAAGCTCACGCCAAGAGCGTAAGCGACTCGGGCCGGCCACGTACCGCTGGCCGGATCGCAACCGCGGTGGGTGCTCGCCGCGATGTAGCGCCTCGAGTTGGCGGTGCCTGCCGCACGGAGGCCGGGCCCTCCTCGCGGCGATCCAGTGTCCGGAACCCAGCCGCATCGTCGCTCGGAGGTGGGTAAACACACTCGCCCGGCTGTGGCGCGGTATGTCGGCTCACCAGCCGGGCCGAGTCAGAGCCGGGCCGCCAGGCGGGTGCCCTGATCGATCGCGCGCTTGGCGTCGAGCTCGGCCGCGAGTTCGGCGCCGCCGATCAGGTGAAGGTTCACCCCCGCCGCGCGCAGCTCGTCTTCCAGGTCGCGCACCGATTCCTGACCGGCGCAGATGACGACGTTGTCGACCGGGATCAGCCGCGGCCGCTCGCGCTTCTCGCCGAAGCTGATGTGCAGCCCGTTGTCGTCGATGCGTTCGTAGTTGACCCCGCCGATCTGCTCGACGCCCTTGGCCTTCAGCGCCGCCCGGTGCACCCACCCGGAGGTCTTGCCCAGGCTCTTGCCGAACGAGCCCGACTTGCGTTGCAGCAGCACTACATCCCGGGCGGCGGGGGAGGGTACGGGGGTGGCGAGCTGTCCGCGCACCTGTTCGTCGACCGAGTCGACGCCCCACTCCTGCTTCCATTCGTCCAGTTTCAGCGTGGGATGGCCTTCGACGGTGAGGAATTCGCTGACGTCGTAGCCGATACCGCCGGCGCCGATCACCGCGACCCGCTTGCCGACCGGCTTCTCCTCCCGCACGAGCTCGGCGTAGGTGAGCACCATCGGATGGTCGATGCCGGGGATGTTCGGGATGCGCGGGCGCACGCCGGTGGCCAGCACCACCTCGTCGTAGCGGCCCTCGATGAGTTCGGTCGCGGTGGCGCGCTTGCCGAGGTGCAGGGTGACGCCGGTGAGTTCGATCTTGCGGGTGAAATACCGGATGGATTCGTCGAACTCTTCCTTGCCGGGGATGCGGCGAGCGATGTCGAACTGGCCGCCGATCTTGTCGTCGGCCTCGAACAGGTCCACCCGATGCCCCCGCTCGGCCAGGTTCACCGCCGCCGACAGCCCGGCAGGCCCGGCGCCGACCACCGCGATGCGCTTGCTGCGCCGGGTGGGCAGCAGCTTCAGCTCGGTTTCGTGCCCGGCGCGCGGGTTGAGCAGGCAGGACACAGTCTTGTGCTGGAAGGCGTGGTCGAGGCAGGCCTGATTGCAGGCGATGCAGGTGTTGATCTCGTCGACCCGGTTCTGCGCGGCCTTGTTCACCCACTCCGGATCCGACAGGAACGGGCGCGCCAGCGACACCAGCTGCGCGTCACCGCGGGTGAGGATCTCCTCGGCGATCTCGGGCATATTGATCCGGTTCGACGCGCACACCGGGATGTTCACCTTCGAGGTGATCTTGGCGGTGAATTCGACGAAGGCCGCGCGCGGCACCGAGGTCACGATCGTCGGCACGCGGGCCTCGTGCCAGCCGATATCGGTATTGAGGATGCTGACGCCCGCCGCTTCCAGTTCCTGTGCCAGCGCGACGATCTCGTCGAAGGTCTGCCCCTTCTCCACCAGCTCGGCCATCGACAGCCGGAACACGATGATGAAGTCCGCGCCCACGGCGGCGCGGGTACGGCGCACGATCTCGACGGGCAGCCGCCGCCGGTTCTCCGCGCTGCCACCCCATTTGTCGGTGCGCTTGTTGGTGCGCGGGGCGAGGAACTGGTTGATGAAATAGCCTTCACCACCCATGATCTCGACGCCGTCGTAGCCGGCGAGTTTCGCTAGCCGGGCGCAGCGGACGTAGTCGTCGATGGTCTGCTCGACGCCCTTGGCCGAGAGCTTGCGCGGCCGGAACGGGTTGATCGGCGCCTTGATCGAGGAGGCCGAAACGCTGCCGGGCATATAGGAGTACCGGCCCGCGTGCAGGATCTGCAAGGCGATCTTGGCGCCCTCGGCGTGCACCGCGCGGGTGATGGTGCGATGGCGGTAGGCCTCGGTCTTGTTGGTGAGTTTGGCACCGAAGGGCAGCAGCCAGCCGGTGCGGTTGGGGGCGTAGCCGCCGGTGATGATGAGCCCGACCCCGCCGCGCGCGCGTTCGGCGAAATAGGCGGCCAGGCGGTTGGTGTCCCAGGCTCGATCCTCGAGACCGGTGTGCATCGACCCCATGATCACGCGATTGCGCAGCGTGGTGTGGCCGAGGTCGAGGGGTTCGAACAGGTGGGGGTAGCTGGTCGATCGCACGATCGGGCTCGCTTTCTTACCTCAGTCCGCGCCCGGGGCTGACGGGCGCGATGGCGGAGTGTTCGGTCGCAGCGCTTGCAGGACCTCGTCGCACCATTCGGCGGACCCGAGCTCCTTGCGGATGCCCGCGCGGAGCACCAGGTACTGGTGCAGCCCGGCGCCGGTGAGCTGATCCGGCGCCGGGAAGTCTCGTTTTTCGATGAGCCGGTACAGCTCGAGCTGCCGCAGGTGTTCGTCGCGGCGCCGGGTGACCTCGGTGAGCAGCGCGTCCAGATCGCCGTAGGCGGCCGCGCGCACCTTGACGAAGAATTCACTGCGCTCGCGTTCGGGTTCGGTGGGTTCGGCGATCCAGCGCGCCAGTTCCGCGCGACCGGCCTCGCTCACCGAGTAGACCTTCTTGTCCGGCCTGCCCTCCTGGACCACCGATTCGCTGTGCAGCCAGCCGGATTCCTCCATGCGGCGCAGCACCCGATAGATCTGCTGATGGGTGGCGCTCCAGAAATAGCCGATCGACTTGTCGAACCGCCGGGCCAGTTCGTATCCGGAACCGGCGCGTTCGGTCAGTGAGACCAGCAGGGCATGCTCGAGAGCCATGCCACACAGGGTATCTGAGACCGCAAGTACTATGCAACTGGGTGCATAGCGAGAAATCGGGTGTCGTGCGGCCGGTATGGGCAGAGCCGATTGCTGCCGGCTCGTCGCGCCGTCCCGGCGGGGGTTACCGCCGGCATCGGAATCGCGCGGCGCGCCTGAAGCCGGGCTACCGCGGTCCCGCTCGAGTAGGGTTCGCGGTATGAGCGAGGTCGACGTGCGCGGTGCGGCCGGAACCGGGCGCGGCCAGGTGGTGGCGTGGGGGCTGTGGGACTGGGGATCGGCCGCTTTCAACGCCGTCATCTTGACCTTCGTGTTCTCGGTGTATCTGACCGACAGCGTGGGCGACGATCTGCCGGGCGGGATCTCGGCCAGCGCGTGGCTGGGCTGGGCGCTCGGTATCGCCGGGCTGGTGGTCGCGCTCACCGCGCCGATCAGCGGACAGCGCTTCGACGCGACGGCCAACCGCAAACGGTCCCTCGGCGTGCTCACCGCGCTGACGGTCGCCGCGATGGGCGCGATGTTCTTCGTCCACGACGACTACCGCGATCTGTGGCTGGGACTGGTGCTGCTCGGCTTCGGCTCGGCCTGTTTCGAGCTGGCCAACGTGCCCTACAACGCCATGCTGCGCCAGGTATCCACCCCGTCCACGGTGGGCCGGGTCTCCGGATTCGGCTGGGCCATGGGCTATTTCGGCGGCATCTTCCTGCTGCTGATCTGCTACCTCGGCTTCATTGCCGGCGACGGCGACCGGCGCGGGCTGTTCGGCATCCCCACCGATGACGGCCTCAATATCCGGCTGGTCGCGGTGCTGGCCGCGGTGTGGTTCGCGACGTTCGCGCTGCCGGTGTTGTTCGCCGTGCCCGAAGTGGTGCGCACCGGCGCCGACCCCGGCGCGGCGAGCGCCGGATTGCTCGGCTCCTACCGGGTGCTGTGGCGCGACCTGCGTGAGCTGTGGATCGACGACCGGCGCACCGTCGGATTCCTGTTGGCCAGCGCCATCTTCCGCGACGGCCTGGCGGGGGTGTTCACCTTCGGCGCGGTGCTGGCGGTCGGTGTGTACGGCTTCGCCGATGACGATGTGCTGCTGTTCGGCATCGCCGCCAATGTGGTCGCGGCGCTGGGCGCGGTCGTCGCGGGACGTTTCGACGACCGGGTCGGCCCGAAGCGGGTGATCGTGGTGTCGCTGGTGTCGATGCTGATCTGCGGCACCGCGCTGCTGGTGGTCTCCGGTCCGGTCATGTTCTGGGTGTTCGGCCTGCTGCTGACAGTGTTCGTCGGACCGGCCCAATCCTCGGCCCGCTCGTTCCTGGCCCGGCTCGCGCCCGCGGGACGGGAAGGCCAGCTGTTCGGCCTCTACACCACCACCGGCCGGGCGGTGTCGTTCCTGGCGCCGATGCTGTTCGGCTTCTTCGCCTGGGCCTTCGCCACCGACCGCGCGGGCATTGTGGGCCTGCTCGTGGTGCTCGCGCTCGGGCTACTCGCCCTGCTCGCCGTTCCCGGGCCGGACCCGGTGCGGGAATCCGCGGGTTTCGCCGAGGACAAATGACCCGGGCGGATGCCCGTCGAGAGGGCGCGTGCCGGGACTCTGCCCGCCCCGATCCAGAAGGCAGGCCCGGCTACGGCTTCCAGACGCCCATGCCCAGCGCGATGAGCCGGACCTGGTACACCGTGCGGTCGATGGTGCCCTGCTGATCGCGGGGCGCGGCGGCGACGTAATCGGCGATGCCGTCGGCCACGGTGGACACGATCAGGTCCGCCGCCAGCTCGAGATCCTCCGACGACCACGAATCCAGCGCGCTGATCCGGGAGAAGTCGACCACCAGTTCGCGCACGATCAACTGCATCTCCGTGGCGATCGCCCGGCGCAGGGTGGCCGAGCCGCCCCGGCGTTCCCGGGTCAGGAAACCGAACAGCTCGCGCTTCTCGGCCACCTGATCGAAGACGAAGCGCACCGTTTCCGACAGCTGCGGGTCCGGCCTGCGGCGCACCTGCCGCAGTGCCAGGCGCAGGGCCTTGACGCCCTCGTCGACGAGGGTGGCGCCCAGATCGTCCAGTGAGGCGAAATGCCGGTAGAACGCCGTGGGCACGATGCCGGCCGAGCGCGCGATCTCACGCAGGCTGAGCGCGGCGAACCCGCGCTCCGCGGCCAGGGCAAGCGTCCCGTCCAGCAGCGCCTGTCGAGTGCGTTCTTTGCGCTCGACTCGGGTTTCCGCCTGTTCGCTCATCACGGTGAGCATACATCCGTTCACCATGTGCTCTTTCTCCAGATGTAGTTCGCGTCACACCAGCTGCTGGTTGACATCCGTCCCCGGTCATCAGTCACACTATTGAGTGTACAGACGTACACCGAAATTTGTCTCGGGCTCGACTGCCGAGTGTGACCAACGACAGGCACGGAGAAACCGCATGGTGGATCTCATCAATCTGGTGCAGACCCTGACCACACCGCATCCGCTCGACCGCTATCTGGAGCTGGTGCGCCCGATGCTCACCGCCCGGGATATGCGGGCGGAGATCGTGCGGGTGGACCGTTCGGTGCCCGGTACGGTCTCGCTGTCACTGCGGCCGACGCGTCAGTGGGCCGGCTTCCGGGCCGGCCAGTTCGTGCAGATCGGCGTCGTCATCGACGGGGTGCGCCACACCCGCTGCTATTCACCGGTGAATTCGCAGCACCAGCGCGACCGTCGCATCGACCTGACCATCCGGGTGCATCCGGAAGGCCTGGTGTCGCGCTATCTGCACCGCGCCGCCGAGCCGGGGCTGGTCGTCGATCTGGCACCCGCCTCGGGTGTGTTCCATCTACCCGACGAGCGCCCCGACCGGGTACTGCTGATCAGTGGCGGCAGCGGCATCACGCCGGTGCTGTCGATGCTGCGCACCCTCACCGAAGAGGGCTACACCGGTCCGGTGGTGTTCCTGCATTACGCCCGTTCGCCGGAATACGTGCCGCACCGCGCGGAACTGGACGCCATCGCCGCCGCCAATCCGAATGTCAGCGTGCAGATGCGGTACCCGGAGCTGGACGGCAGTGCGTTCGACTACGACGAACTGGAGCGGACCGCACCGTGGTTCGCCGACGCGCATACTTACCTGTGCGGTCCGGCGCCGCTGATGGATTCGGTGCGCCGGGTGTTCGACGCCGAACAGCTCGGCGACCGCCTGCACACCGAGGAATTCACCGTCTCGGTGGCACCGGTCGACGCCGCCGACGCGCACGGCACCATCACCTTCTCCGCCAGTGGCGTCAGCGCCGACGACACCGGCGAGAGCCTGCTCGAACAGGCCGAGGCGGCCGGGCTGAACCCGGAATACGGCTGCCGGATGGGGATCTGCTTCTCCTGCACCGCCGTCCGGCGCACCGGCTGCACCCGCAACCTGCGCACCGGTGAGACCGACGCCGATCCCGATCAGCCCATCCAACTCTGCGTCAGCGCCGCCGTCGGCGACGTCGACATCGACATCTGACAACTGAAGGGGAGCAACCGATGACCATTCTGACCGAGACCAAGGACGGCCCGCTCGTCCTCACCCCGGAGCAGGTCGAGGAGATCGGCCGCGCGCTCGATGAGCTGCGCGATCGCGTCGTCGCCGACCTCGGTGAGCGCGACCGCGAATACATCTACTCGATCATCAAGGCACAGCGCGGTTTCGAGGTCGCCGGCCGCGGCCTGATGTATCTGGGCTTCCTGCCGCCGTTCTGGCTGGCCGGTGTCGCCGCGCTCGGTGTGTCGAAGATCCTCGACAACATGGAGATCGGCCACAACGTCATGCACGGCCAGTACGACTGGATGCGTGAACAGGGCCTCAATTCCCGGGTGTTCGAATGGGATACGGTCTGCCCGGCCGATCAGTGGAAGCATTCGCACAACTACATGCACCACACCTACACCAACATCCACGGGCGCGACCGCGACATCGGCTACGGCATCCTGCGCATCGACGAGGATCAGAAGTGGAATCCGTACTACCTGGGCAACCCGCTGTACGCGTTCCTGCTGATGGTCTTCTTCGAGTGGGGCGTGATGCTGCACGACCTGGAGGCCGACAACATCATCCAGGGCAAGCGCAAGTGGTCGGATCTGAAGCCGCTGATCAAGGGGCAGCTGCGCAAGTCCGGCCGGCAGGTGCTCAAGGACTACATCATCTTCCCGGCGCTGACCGGGCCGCTGTTCGTCAGCACACTGGCGGGCAACTTCACCGCGAACCTGGTCCGCAACCTGTGGGCGTACTCGATCATCTTCTGCGGACACTTCCCCTCGGGCGTACAGACGTTCACCGAGGAAGAGACCGAGTTCGAGACCCGCGGTGAGTGGTACGTGCGCCAGATGCTCGGCTCGGCCAACATCACCGGCGGCAAACTGTTCCACATCATGTCCGGCAACCTGTCGCACCAGATCGAGCACCATCTGTTCCCGGACCTGCCCGCCAACCGGTACCCGGAGATCGCGCCCGAGGTGAAGGCGCTGTGCGAGAAATACGGCCTGCCGTACAACACCGGGCCGCTCGGCAAGCAGATCGCTTCGGTGTGGGCGAAGATTTTCCAGCTGGCATTGCCGCCGCAACTGCTCGAATCCCGTTTCGCCGCCCTGCTGCCCGCTGCACTACGGAAGCGAAAGGCCCCCGGTGTTATCGTGATGCGACAGCGGAAGGCTACCGAAGTGGGCGTGTAAATGATCGGGAAATTCGAAGCCAACAAGGATCTGATCCAGGAATTGACGTCCTCCGGCGCCCGGCATGTCGGCAATATCGCCACCATCATCACCGGCACCGTCCAGGAGGTCACCCGGGAGATCGGTGAGTGGATCACCGACGCGATCGAAATGAACGAGGCGGCGGCCGCGGCCAAGCGCGACGCCGCCGCCGAGCCGGTCGCGGCCGGCGCCGGCGACGAGCTCGACCCCGAGCCGGCTCCGGTCGAGCGCGACCTCGATCCGCGGTTCACTCCGGACGCCGCCCCGGCAAGCTACGTCGAGGCCGAGATCGTCGATCCGGAGACCGACAGCCCGCGCTAGCCGCGGGCCGCCGACCACCATCGCGGCGAACCCCGTGGATGGCAGCGCCGGCGCCGAGGAGTCCGACTGGGACGGACAATCCCTCGGCGCCGGTGCGATCCACCCGGTGCCGCTCACGTGCGCACGCCGTCGCCGCGGCGACCGGCGTATCCCCGGCAACTGCCCGCGCGTAGTGCCTGCGTACCGCATCCCGATGGGCTAGCCTCGGAGTTTGTGCCCGCCTACGTGTCCTCGCCCGAGTTGACATTCGGCTTCATGTTCGCGCTGGAAGACCCCGAGCGAATCGCCGAGGTCATCCGCGATCTCATGCTCCGCCACACGGTGTCGGTGTTCCGGCTGGCCCGGCTGTCCGACGACGCGGGCCCGCCGCAGCGTTATGTCGTGAACTGGTCGTCGATCCCGCAGATCACCATCACCACCAGCGCGCCCGAACCCGATGTGCTGCGCGAGGATCGCATCATGCTGGTCAATGCCTTCCTCGGCGAGGACGGCGACATCAGCCTCTACTCTGCGCACGGCGAAGCGCCACACTGACACCGGAATTTCCGGCCCGGAAAAGCCTGCGACACCAGCGTCGTTCACCCGGCGAACGATTTGTTGGCGTGTCGGTACCGCAACGTTGTCGCGGTCGACGCCGTGGTGGGACACAATCACCACATATCGGCCCGCGTGCCGTCCCGCTCTCCGCCCAGTGGTGAAGGAGTGTCGAAACATGCAACCCGGCAATACCGAGAATACCGGCGTACCCGCGACATCCGGCTATCCGGTCTACGTGCGCGGCGATCTCGACCCGGCGCTGTCGCGGTGGATGTGGCTGGTGAAGTGGATTCTCGCCATTCCGCACTACATCGTGTTGTTCTTCTTGCACATCGCCTACGCGATCGTCACGATCATCGCTTTCTTCGCGATTCTGTTCACCGGCAAGTATCCGCGGGCGCTGTTCGAATTCAATGTCGGTGTGATGCGGTGGTCGTGGCGGGTCTCGTTCTATGCGTGGGGTGTGCTCGGAACCGACAAGTACCCGCCGTTCTCGCTCGATTCGAAGCCGGACTACCCGGCCGATGTGGTGGTCGACTACCCCGAACGCCTGCATCGCGGCCTGGTGCTGGTGAAGTGGTGGTTGCTGGCGATCCCGCACTATCTGCTGGTCGGCGCCATGGTCAGCGGCACCTGGTGGCCGATGGGCTGGGACGACGAGGACTGGTCGGGCGCCTACGCGCCGCCGCTGCTCGGCCTGCTGGTGCTGATCGCGGTCATCGCGTTGCTGTTCACCGCGCGCTACCCGGGCGGCCTGTTCGACTTCGTCGTCGGCATCCAGCGCTGGGCGTTGCGTGTACAGGCGTACTCCTCGCTCATGCGGGACGAGTACCCGCCGTTCCGGCTCGATCAGGGTGCCCGGGAGCCCGGAATGCCGGGCGGCCCGAGCGCCATGCAATAGGCACCGCTGCGGACGTGGGTGGTGTGCGCCGGTGGACCCGGTGCACACCACCCACTGCTGTGTCAGCCCACGGGAACCGGGGCGTCCAGCCGCCCGGCGCGGGCGAGCAGGGCCAGCCCTCCTGTGGAGACCGCCCCGATCGCGATCAGGCCGGCCCAGGCCAGTGAGCTGACGCCGGCCGCCCGCGCCGCGTCCAGGATGGTTCCGGTGCCCAGATTGCCGAGCAGGATGCCGACGCCGACGATGGTGTTGTACAGCCCGTAATGGGTGGCCACCAGCCGGTCACCGCACAGCGCCACCACCGTGTCCATCTCGAACGGGAACACCGCCGCCGCGCCGACCCCGAGCACCGCCGCAGTCGCCAGCATGGCCGCGATCGCCACCGGTGTGCCGAGCGCGGTACCCGGCACCAGCAGCAACGGCACGAACGCGGCCGCCAGGATGCCCATGCCCAGCACCAGGCTGTGCGGCCGGCCCCAGCGTGCGGCGAACCAGCGAGTGATGCGCAGCTGACCCGCGATGGCGATCAGCCCCGACACCACGAACACCGCCGTCATCAGCGTGGTCGCGGCCTCGGCGCCCACCACCCGGTTGGCCTGCATCGGTAGCGCCAGATACACCTGGAACGACAGCACATAGCAGCCGATCATGGCCGCGGAGAACAGCAGGAACGGCCGGTTGGCCAGCACGACTCGCCAGTCGTCGAGCACCGAGGCCGACTTCTTCTCCGCCTCGTGCTGCGGCAGTGCGCGCAACTGGGCGATGGTCAGCAGCGCGAACACCACGGCCGATCCGGCGGCGGTGGCACGGAAATCGAAGGCCATCAAGGCCAATCCGACCACCGGGCCGAACAGGATCCCGGCCTGGTAGAAGATGTTGAACATGGCGAAGGCCTCGACCCGGCGATCGGCGGAGTCCACCGCCAGATAGGCCCGGACGGCCGGGTTGAACAGCGCGCCCGCGAATCCGGTCGCGGCCGAGGCGATGAGCAGCGCGGGCAGCGAATCGGCGAAGGCCAGCAGGGCGAATCCGCCGGTGCGCAACAGACATCCGGCCACGATCAGCGGCTTGTAGCCGAGCCGGTCGGCCAGCGTGCCGCCGACCAGGAACATGCCCTGCTGGCTGAAGTTGCGGATACCGAGCACCAGCCCCACCGCCCACGCCGCCAGCCCCAGCGGCCCCGCCATATAGCCGGCCAGATACGGCATCAGCATGAAGAAGCCGGTGTTGATGGCGAACTGATTGATCATCAGCATCCGGCTCGGCTTGCTGAAGCTGCGGTAGGTGGTGATGAACTCGGTCACCGGGTGGTCTCCTGGATGGTCGAGGCAGTGGTGTCGTGCGGGCTCGTCGCGGAGTGGGCGCCGGTAGACGCCGGACCGGGGCGGTGGCGCCCACGCGGATCGACCACGGTGGTGCATCGCGTCCAGCTGGTGACCACGGCGTCGTCCGGATGGGCGATGGTGGCCGGTTCGTCCGGGATCGCGACATCGAGCAGCCCGTGGTCGCGGCAGTAGTCGTCGTTGTAGACGGTGTCGAAATAGCGCAGTGGACCGTCCGGGAACACCGCGGCGATGCGCACATCGGGTTCGCTGATGCGGGCCAGCCACCCGGCCACCAGCGCGACCGCACCGACACTCCAGCCGCCGCTGGCATGGTGGGTGGCGGTCAGTGCCCGGCACGCCCACACTGCTTCCGCCGGTGCGACCCAATGGATTTCGTCGAAGGCGGCGTAATCGACGTTGTCCGGATGGATGCTGGAACCGAGCCCGCGCATCAGCCGTTGACCTGCGGGCTGGCCGAAAATGGTGGAGGCAACCGTATCGACCCCGACGAGTCGCAGATCCGGGAAGTACTCGCGAAGTACCCGCGCCACCCCGGCGGAGTGGCCGCCGGTGCCCACCGAGCAGACCAGCACGTCGACGCGGCCCAGCTGCGCCACCAGTTCCAGCGCCAGCGAACGGTAGGCGTCGCGGTTGTCGGGATTGCGGTACTGATCCGGGCACCAGGCCGCCGGATCCTCGGCCAGCAGCTCGGCGACTCGATCGCGGCGGGCCTGCTGCCAGCCGCCGACCGGATGTGCCCGGTCGACCAGTTCCACCCGCGCGCCGTAAGCGGCGAGCATATGACGCATCAGCGGCTCCAGGCCCGGATCGGTGACGAGGGTGACCGGATGCCCGTGCACCATCCCGGCCAACGCGAGTCCGAGACCGAGGGTGCCGCTGGTGGATTCGATGATCGGGGCGCCGGGCGCGAGTTCGCCGCGCGCGCAGGCGCGTTCGACCATGTGCAAGGCGGTGCGGTCTTTCATGCCGCCCGGATTGGCGCCTTCGAGTTTCGCCCAGAAGCCGCGGCCGGATGGCGCGAGCGGTTCGGTGATCCACAGGACGGGGGTGTTGCCCACCATCGTGGCCGGTCGGAGGCAGCGGTTCGCCGTCGTCAGCAGGGCGGCGGGGCTGAGGGTGTCGGGGTGGGCGCGGGTCGTCGCCGCGCCCACCAGGGCAGGGGACAGGGCAGCACTGTGCAGGGCAGAAGACATCGTGAACAGTCGATTCTGTGCGGTCGCTGGTCGCAGCGAACAGGTGTGAGTGCGGAAAGCACGAACACCGGCCGGCCCGGCAGCATCGGCCTGACGCTGACCGATCAGTTCCTGGCGATACAGAATCGAGTGAGCAGTTCCCGGCCGCTCGGCGCGAGCGGACCGGGCGAGGGCGGCGCCCGCACCCCGGGTACGAGCGCCGCGGCGAGTGAGCACGCGAAGGTCAGCAGGGTGGCGAGCACCAGCAGGTCGAACAGGCCGGCACCGCTGCGCGGCATCGTCGCGAGGACGACGTCGCCGGGCAGATGCCGGTCCGGATCAGCGGCATGCGGGTGCGGGATCGCCAGCGCGCGCACCGCCTCGGGTGACGCGATACCCGGATCGGTGGATTCGATATGCGGATGCACGAGCGCCGGAGCGTGCGCCGGGAACACATGGCATTCCGGCAGCGACATCGCGATCGACCAGATGGCGAACAGGAACGCGACGACCATCCGGATACCCGGGGTACGTATCGCGTCGGTGCTCACGTCTGCCGATAGTACAACCCCTCGGCAGGTGGTCGCCGAGCTCGCTAGCGGCGGCTGGAACCGGAGCGACTGCCGGACCCGGAGCGACTGCCCGACCCGGAACCGGAGCCCGACTTGCTGCTCGAGCCCGAGCCTCCGCTGGTGGTGTGTTTCGGCGACTGCGTGGTGCGCGGATGGGACGACCCGCCCGAGGCGGTGCCGCCGGGTGCGACCGTCGGGGTGGGCGCGGACTGGGTGGCCGCACCCGGCACCACCCGCTTGGTGGTCGAGGTACCGGCCGGCCGATCGGCACAGGCGACGCCGTCGTTCTTGCCGTCGAGCTGATCGAGCTGGGTCGTGTAGCCCGGCGAGCCCTTGCGCAGCGGCGCCTTGCCGGCATCCCAGACCTGGGTGCAGTTCTGGAACGGCTGCGCGCTGGTGGTGGCCGCCGAATGCGAGGAACTCGACGAGCGGCGCTTCTTACCGGAGCCGCAGCCACTCATCGTCAGCACCAGGACGGCGGCGAGCAATGCGCCGAGTATCACGAGCACAGGCCGGGACTTGACCATGATCGGGCTCCCCCCAAAGGTTTTCGGATCAGGCGAACGTCAGCCAGTATTTACGACGAGTGCGCCGTCGGCAATATCGGCCCCGCAACGAGCTCGCCCGGTGTTCGTCGCGGGCGGTGTGCACGCCGAGTGCAATGCCGATCAGCAACGCGATCATCATCGCCGCGAGCAGCGCTATCGTCGTCATCGTTCACCCTCATGACCGGACGGGCCCGACAATCCGATGTCGCACCGGATGGAGTCGATGGCAGGTCCGAGCTGCGGCGCGGTGGGGGCCGCGCCGGTTTGTGTCGCCGGCGCGGCGGCCGCGCCAGGCATGTCACCGGTTCATCCACCCGGCGACAACCGGTGTTACGTGTCGCCGCCCGCGTGTCGCCCGGCGTTCCGTGCGGCCGCCGATCAGCGGGCCGACTGGTAGATCCGGCGCACGATGTCCTCGATCTCGGGTTCCTCGATGGACAGATCCCGCACCTCCGCGCGCGCCGAGACGGCGGCGAGCAGCGATGCGGCGGTGGTGGTTTCGGCATCGAAGGCCAGCCGCTGCCGCACCCCGCCGCCTTCGCTGGACACCAGGGTGGCGCCCGGCAGATCGCTCAGATCCGGTGTAGCTTCGGCGAGGTCGACCACCAGGACCCGGCGCGCGCCGACGGTCGCGCCGAGCCCGGCCAGCGTGCCGTCGTAGACCAGCTTGCCGTGATCGACGACCAGCACCCGGTCGCAGAGGCGTTCGATATCGCCCATGTCATGGGTCGTCAGCAGCAGGGTGGTGCCGCGCTGGGTGCGCTCATCGCGCAGGAATTCCCGCAACCGCTGCTTGGACAGCACATCGAGTCCGATGGTCGGCTCGTCCAGGATCACCAGGTCGGGGGAGTGCAGTAGCGCCGCCGCGACCTCCGCGCGCATCCGCTGGCCCAGCGACAGCTGACGCACGGGTGTGTCGAGGGTGTCGCTCATCTCCAGCTGTTCGACCAGCTCGTGCGTGCGTTTGCGGGCGATCTCGGTATCGAGCCGGTGGATCGCCGACAGAATCGAAAACGATTCGCGCAGCGGCAGATCCCACCACAGCTGCGAGCGCTGCCCGAACACCACCCCGACCCGGCTCGCGAGTTGCCTGCGCTGGCGTACCGGCTCGAGCCCGCAGGTGCGCACCTGCCCGGAGGTCGGTACCAGGATGCCGGTCAGCATCTTGATGGTGGTGGACTTGCCGGCGCCGTTCGCGCCGATATAGCCGACGGCGGCGCCGCGCTCGACCCGGAAACTCATCCGGTCGACCGCGGTGAGTACCTCGCGCCGCCTGCGCCAGCGGTCGCCGTCCTTGCGCCGCAGTACGAATTGCCTTGTCAGATTCTCGATCTCAATGATCGGTTCCATCGTCATGTCGTCCATCTAGCCGCCACCTCCCTGGTAGTGCCTGGTGCCGAGCCGCCACATCCCGAGTGCGATCAGCCAGACCCACAGCGCCGCCAGCGGCGTCAGCCACGCCAGCCACGCGGGCAGGAACGCCGGCCCGGGCACCCCGAGCAGGGCGATGGTCGGCAGGTAGGCCGTGAACGCGACCGGAATGGCGAAGCCGAACAGCAGCCGCAGCGGTACCGGGAACACCGACGCGGGCTGGGTCGCGGCGAATACACCGCCGTAGGTGAAGCTGTTGGTGAGTTCGGAGCCGTCGATCAGGTAGAACTGGCAGCCCGCAGCGCAGACGAACAAGCCGCCGAACAGCGCGATGGAGCTGATCAGCGCCGTCACCAGCAGCAGGACCGCGCCGAGCGACCAGTCGATGTCGTTGCGGGTCAACCCGGCGATGAGCACCGCGACCGACACGATCGCGCGGGCGAAGCGGCGCAGCGCGATATCGCCGGTGATCAGTTGCAGCAATAACGGTTGCGGGCGCAGGTGATAGATGTCGAGGGTGCCGAGCCGGATCAGCGTCGGCAGCTGGTCGAGATGTCCGAACAGCACTTGGGCCAGCGCGAACCCGGTATTGCTCAGTCCGAACAGCAGCAGCGCGCCGTTCAGGTCGAGCCCGCCGAGCACCCGCCCACTGCCGAAAATCACCCACACCTCGGCGAATTCGGCCAGCCCGAGCAGCAGCGAGCCGAACAGATCACTGGCGAAGGACAGCCGATAGCTGCGTTGCGCGTCGAGGCGTGAGCGCAGGACCGCTCGATACGGGGTGAGCCAGGTGCCTGCCGCGGTTCGGTCAACCACCTTGCACCTCGAGCCTGCGTCGTCCGGCCCGCAACAGCACCTGGCCGAGTGCGCCGATCACCACCACCCAGAAGAACTGCACTCCGACCACTTGGAGCGCGTCGAGGCCGACGACCCGGCCCGACAGTACGTCGACCGGCGCTTGCAGGATCGACGGAAAGGGCGTGGCGTTCGCGATGGCGCGCAGCCAGTCCGGAAACGCGTGAATCGGGACCGCCAGACCGGCCAGGAACACCCCGCAGGTCCGGTGCAGAATCTCGATGCCGCGCGTCTCCACCACCCAGAATCCGATAGTCGTCACCGCGAACAGGCACAGGAACGACACCGTGACCGCCAGCACCACACTGATCAGCCCCAGCAGATAGGGCCCCGGCGTCGTCGGCATCGCCACGCCGAAGGTGAGGGTGCCGACCAGGATGCTCGGCACACCACGCGGCAGCAGGGTGCAGGCCGCGCGACCCAGGTCCGCGGCGAGGTAGCCCAGTTGCACGTCGACCGGGCGCAGGAAGTCGATCGCGATGTCACCGTCGCGGACGCGTTCGCGCAATTCGAGGTTCGGGCCCATGAATTGCACCGCGCCGAGTAGACCCTGCGAAATCCACACGTAGGCGCCGATGCTGTCGGCGTCGTAGGCGCCGAAACTGCCCGCCGCTCCCACCGCGGCCACCATCACCGCGGCGCGCACGAACCCGAACACACAGTTGGTGAACAACCCCGCGAACATGGCCAGTTTGTACTGCCATTGCCTGCGGAAACCGGCCACCGCGAGATACCAGTACACCGCGGCCGACCTGCGCAGATCGAGCGCAGACATGAGCACAGCAGACCCCCTCCCGATGCCGAGACACAAGCGTATGACTTTACCCGCCATACGGGTTCGACGGAAGGTGGTTGGTGCTCGAACAGCGGATCAGCCGGGGCGCCCGCGCAATTCGGCCGATCGTGACTCGACCTCGGCGCGCAGTGCGGTGAGTACCGCGCGAACGGCATTGCTGCGCAACGATTCCTCGCGCGCCACCGACCAATACGAGATCTCCGGATTGAACTCCGCGCGCAACAGCCGCCGCAGTTCGGGTCGCTCGTCGGCCAGATACACCGGCAGAATCCCGATGCCCGCGCCCGCGACCGTGGCTTCGACGTGAGCGAAGACGCTGGTCGAGCGCAGGCTGGTGGCCGGCTGTGGCAGCAGCTTGGCGGCCAGATCCAATTCGTCGACCTGCAGCGCGGATTCGATGTAGTAGATCAAGCGGTGATCGGCGAGGTCGGCGAGCGAGGCGGGGCTGCCGTGGCGGGACAGGTAGGTGTCGCTGGCGTAGAGGCCCAGGTAGTAGTCGGTCAGGAAACGCGCGATGGCCCGGTGCACATCCGGGCGGCCCGCGACGATCTCCAGATCGACTCCCGACCGGTTCTGGCGCACCCGCCGGGTCGCGCTGATCAGCTCCACCGACAGCCGCGGATGGCGTTCTTGCAGCCGCGCCAGCGCCGGCACCGCGAACCGCACCGCGAAACCATCCGAGGCCGCGATCCGCACCAGCCCGCTCACGCCGTCGCGCACCGCTTGGGCCGGGGTGGCCAGCTGCTGCAACGAGCGCTCGATCTCCTCGGCCACGACCAAGGCGCCACGACCCAATTCGGTGAGTTCCCAGCCGCCCGATCCGCGCACCAGCACCCGCCCGCCCATGGCCTTCTCCAAGGCGGCGATGCGGCGCGAGGCGGTGGTCGAGTTCACGCCGAGCGCGTCGGCGGCCGCGGAGAATTTGCCCAGCCGCGCCACGGCCAGCATGACCAGCAGATCATCGGGGTTGGGCTGGCCCGCGGCCATGTTTCGTCGCTCTGCCGTCACCCGACGATCTCACCACGAAGGCTGCAAATTTGCAGCACATTGCTGCAAAAGTAGGCCAAGAACTGCATTGATATCCATGCGGGGCGTCCCATAGCGTGGCCTGCATCACTTCGTACTTGCCAATCGACATCAGGATGGAGCTCGACGATGGCAACAATCGCGTGGATCGGCCTCGGCCATATGGGCCAGCCCATGACGGCGAATCTGGTGGCCAAGGGGCACACCGTCCACGGTTTCGACCTGAACGCCGACGCACTCGCCGCCGCGGCGGCCACGGGTGTGAAGCCGTGTGAGTCGATCGCCGAGGCGGTGCGTGGGGTGGACGCGGTGTTCACCATGCTGCCCAAGGGTGAGAACGTACGCGCGGTGTACGAGGGTCCCGATGGGGTGCTCGCGCAGGCGGATTCGTCGGCCTTGCTGGTGGACAGCTCCACCATCGATATCGACACCGCGGCCGCCCTGCACGAGATGGCGCGCGAACGGGGTTTCCGATTCGTCGACGCTCCCGTCTCCGGCGGCATCAGCGGCGCCGCCGCCGCGACGCTCACCTTCATGCTCGGCGGCGAGCCGGATGCGGTGGACGCCGCCGCCGAACTCGTCGAGCCGATGAGCCGCAACATCATCCGCACCGGCGGCGCCACCTCCGGTCAGGCCGCCAAGATCTGCAACAACATGATGCTGCTGATCAATCTGGCCGGCTGCGCCGAAGGTGCGGTGCTGGCCCAGCGCCTCGGGCTGGACCCGCAGGTGTTCTGGAATGTCGCCTCGGTGTCGTCGGCGGATTCGTGGGCGCTGCGCACCTGGTATCCGGTGCCGGGGATCGTCGAAACCTCCGCCGCCAACAACGGTTTCGATCCGACCTTCGCCGCCAGCCTGGCCAACAAGGACATCGGCCTGGCGCTGCGCGCGGGCGAATCCACCGGCACCCCGCTGCCGACGGCGAGCATCGTCGCAGGCCAACTCCAAGACCTCGTCGACAGCGGCCTCGGTGACCGCGACTGCGCGCTGATCATCAAGCACATCGACGACTCCATCGCCTGAGCTCCCGACCCGAAAGACACAGACAATGAACCGCATTCCGCATTACCTCAACGGCAAACGCATCGACACCGGCGTCCGCACCGGGCCGGTCTTCGACCCCGCCACCGGCGCACAGACCGCCGAGGTGGTCTTCGCCTCCGCCGCGGAGGTCGCCGATGCCGTCCAGATCGCCAAGAACGCCCTGCCGGGCTGGCGCGCCACCAGCCTCATCAAACGCTCGGATGTGTTCTTCCGGTTGCGTCACCTGATCGGCGAACGGCGCGAGGAACTGGCCCGGATCATCTCGGCCGAGCACGGCAAGACCGTCGCCGACGCAATGGGCGAGATCGCCCGCGGGGTGGAGAACGTCGAATTCGTCGCCGGGCTCACCCATCTGCTCAAGGGTGACTACTCCGAGCAGGTGGCCGGTGGGGTCGACGTGCATCAGGTGAAGCAGCCGGTCGGTGTGGTCGCCTGCATCACCCCGTTCAACTTCCCGGCGATGGTGCCGCTGTGGATGGTGGCCTCGGCCATCGCCTGCGGCAACACCGTCATCCTCAAGCCGAGCGAGAAGGACCCGTCGGCGGCGGTGTTCATCGCCGAACTGTTCAGCGAGGCGGGCCTGCCCGACGGCGTGCTGAATGTGGTGCACGGCGACAAGGAAGCCGTCGACGCGCTCATCGACGACAGTGACGTCGCCGCGGTCAGTTTCGTCGGCTCCACACCCATCGCCGAGGCCATCTACCGCCGCGCCTCCGATCAGGGCAAGCGCGTGCAAGCCCTGGGCGGGGCGAAGAACCACATGGTGGTCATGCCCGACGCCGACCTCGACGCCGCCGCCGACGCGGCCGTCTCCGCCGCCTACGGTTCCGCCGGTGAGCGCTGCATGGCGGTCTCGGTGCTGGTCGCGGTCGGTGAGGTCGCCGATCCGCTGATCGACAAGATCGGCGACCGGGTGCGGGCCCTGCGCATCGGACCGGGATCGGACCCGGCTTCGGAGATGGGTCCGCTGATCACCCGCGAGGCCAGGGACCGGGTCGCCTCCTATGTGGCCGGTGCGGCCGCAGAGGGCGCGAAGGTGGTGGTCGACGGACGTCAGCAGGTGTTCGACTCCGACGGATTCTTCATCGGCGTCAGCCTCATCGACGAGGTCCGGCCCGGCATGAAGGTCTACGACGACGAGATCTTCGGCCCGGTGCTCGCGGTGGTCCGCGTCGGCAGCTACCAGGAGGCCGTCGACCTGGTCAACGACAACTACTACGGCAACGGCGTCGCCATCTTCACCCGCGACGGCAAATCGGCCCGGCAGTTCGAGTTCGACGTGGAGGTCGGCATGGTCGGCGTCAACGTCCCGATCCCGGTCCCGATCGGCGCCTACTCGTTCGGCGGCTGGAAGAAGTCGCTGTTCGGCGACACCCACATCTACGGGCCCGAAAGCATCCACTTCTACACCCGCAGCAAGGTCGTCACCACCCGCTGGCCGGAGCCGTCGGAAAGCCAGGTCAACCTGGGCTTCCCCACCAACTCCTGACCGGAACACGCGGCACCCTTCCGCGGGGGAGGGTGCCGCGTCCTCCCCGGGGCAGACTGCACGGCGGCGGGCCGGTCGGCCGCACGTCCGCTGGTTCGCCACGGAGGGCCGGCGGGTTCGGCGTCGCGTCACAAACGCTGCGCTGCGGGCTCGTCGGCCGCACTCTCCGCCGGTTCGCCACGCTGGGCGCGCAGCTGGGCGAACGAGTAGGCGACGGCTCCCGCCCAGATCACCCCGACGATGGCGTAGACCACCCACCGTGCGCCCGCACCCGCATCGATCCAGTCACTGCGCAGCAGTGTGCGGATATTGGTCAGCACGATGAGTCCGCCGACCGCCGAACCCAGCACCCGCGGCGGCACGTGCCGGACCAGCCAGGCCGCGATCGGCGCGGCGATCAGCCCGCCGGCCAGCAGCGCCAGCGTCCAGCCGAGGTTCACCCCGGCCGAACCGAGCCCGACCAAGAAGCCCACGCTCGCGGCCACGGCGACCAGGAACTCACTGGTATCGATCGAACCGATCACCTTGCGTGGTTCCATCCGTCCGCTGGCCAGGATGGCGGGCGTGCCGACCGGGCCCCAGCCGCCGCCACCGGTCGCGTCCAGGAAGCCGGCGACCAGGCCGAGTGGGGTGAGGAAGCGTTTGCGCAACGGCTTGCCGAGGTTGGTGCGCGGCAGATCGAGCAGCGTGAACCGCCCGAGCAGATAGACCCCGAGCCCCAGCAGGATCAGCGCCATCACCGGTTTGGCCAGATCGGTGGACAGGCTGGACAACACCGTCGCCCCGATGAAGGCCCCCAGCGCACCGGGAATACCGATCCTGGCCACCACCCGCCAGTCCACATTGCCGAACTTCCAGTGCGCCACACCCGATGCGAGCGTGGTACCGATCTCGGCCAGATGCACCGTGGCCGACGCCGCCGCAGGATTGGTACCGAACGCCAACAGCAACGTCGTCGACGTGACGCCATAGGCCATCCCGAGACTGCCGTCCACCAGCTGTGCGGCCAACCCGGCGAAAGCCAGGAGAATAACTGTGCGCATTCCGGACAAGTTAGACATCCAGACCAGCTCTGCCGAGCCCTACGATCACCACGATTCCAACTAGTGCATAGACCGGTTGTGTGCGCTGCGGCTGGTCGGATCAGCTGGCTGAGCGGCAGCGCGGGTGCCGAACGGTTCCGGCGAAATCCCTAGGTGTTTGGGCCGGCTTCGGTGCGGGTATTAACCGCGGTGACCCGCAACACGCAGGTCACCGCGGACTGGCGCCCCCGGCAGGAATCGAACCTGCGACCTAGGGATTAGAAGGCCCTTGCTCTATCCAACTGAGCTACGGAGGCAGTGGGTTCCACCATGGCCGACTTCGGCCGTGCTGTCCAGCGGAAAAGTATAGCGACCGTCCAGCTTTGCCGAGGGGCGGCGCGGTCGTGCGATGGGGATGCCGGGCCGGGCACGCCGGGTCGGCGCTGCCGACTACCCTCAGTCGTATGTCGTCACCGCAGGGCCCGTCCGCCGAAACCGACGTCGAGCTCGCTCGGCCGGGTTCGGCGACGACCTTCGCGGCGCTGGGTGTGCTGGCCGGTGCGATCACCGCGGTGGTAGCCGCACTGGTGGTCGGTTTGTCGGCCGCCGAGGCGCTGACGCTGCTCGGTATTCCCGATCCCGGACCGCTGACCACCTACGGTATGCCTGCGGTGCGCGCGCTGTCGGATCTGTTCGCCGCGCTGACGGTCGGCTCGCTGCTGTTCGCCGCGTTCCTCATCCCGCCGCAATCGAGTGGCCTGCTCGACGTCGGTGGCTATCGCGCGGTGCGCCGGGCCTCGAATATGGCGTTGGCCTGGGCGTGTTGCGCCGCGCTGCTGGTTCCGCTGACGGTGTCCGACACGACCGGGCGCCCTGTGCGGGAGGTGCTCGCGCCGACAGATCTGTGGGGTGCGATCGATCAGGTCGCGCTCGCGGGCGCGTGGCGCACGACGGTGATCTTCGCGTTGATCGTCGCGGTCGGTTGCCGGCTGGCGCTGCGCTGGGGCTGGACGCCGGTGCTGTTCGGCGCCGCCATCGCCACCATGATGCCGCTGGCGTTCACCGGCCATTCGTCGTCGGGCGGGTCACATGACGTGGCCACCAACAGTCTGATCCTGCATCTGATCTCGGCGGCGATCTGGGTGGGCGGACTGTTCGCGGTGCTCGCGCACGCACTGCGTGACGGTACCCACACCGATATCGCCGCCCGCCGGTTCTCCGGGATCGCGACCGTGGCGTTCGTCGTCATCGCGGCCAGCGGCGTCATCAATTCCTGGGTGCGGGTCCCGCTGGACGAGCTGTTCACCAGCACCTACGGCCGGCTGGTGCTGGCCAAGGCCGCCGCGCTCATAGTGCTCGGCGTGTTCGGCTACTTCCAGCGGCGCGCGGCGCTTCCGGCGCTGGCCGCCGATCCGAAGGACCGCTCGGCGCTGATCCGCTTCGCCGCGGTCGAGGTGCTGATCTTCGCCGCGACCATCGGCCTGGCCGCCGGGCTGGGCCGCACGCCGCCACCGCCGCCGCGTACGGTGCCGACTCCGGTGGAGGTGGAACTCGGCTATGAACTGGCCGGACCGCCCACGGTGGCGCGACTGCTGTTCGACTGGCGCTTCGATCTGATCTTCGGAACCATCGCGATCGTGCTCGCGGTGCTGTATCTGCTCGGAGTGCGCCGGCTGCACACACGCGGCGACGCCTGGCCGATCGGACGCACGATTGCCTGGCTGTCGGGCTGCGTCATCCTGCTGTTCACGACCTCCTCGGGCGTCGGCCGGTACATGCCCGCCATGTTCAGCGTGCACATGGGCGCGCATATGGCGCTGTCGATGCTGGTGCCGATCCTGCTGGCACTCGGCGGCGCGGTGACCCTCGCGCTGCGCGCGCTGCCGCCCGCCGGTCGCGGCGGAGTGCCGGGACCGCGCGAATGGATCCTGGCTGCGGTGCACAACCCGGTGTCGCGGGCGCTGACCCAGCCGGTGGTGGCCTCGGTCATCTTCGTCGGCGGTTTCTACGCCCTCTACTTGGGTGGCATCTTCGACAACTTCGTCGACTCGCACGCCGCCCACTTGTTGATGAACCTGCACTTCCTGTTGAGCGGCTACCTCTTCTACTGGGTGGTGATCGGCATCGATCCCAAGCCCCGGCAGGTGCAACCGCTGACCAAACTGGGCATGGTGTTCGGTTCCTTGCCGTTCCACGCCTTCTTCGGTGTCGCCCTGATGAGCACCACCACCGTGCTCGGCGGCTGGTTCTATCGCAGCCTCGGCCTGGACTGGAACACCGATTTGCTCGGCGACCAGCGCACCGGCGGCAGCCTGGCCTGGGCCAGCGGCGAGGTGCCGCTGGTGGTGGTGATGCTGGCGCTGCTGATCCAGTGGTCGCGCAGCGATCAGCGACTGGCCCAGCGCACCGACCGGGCGGCCGAACGCGATCACGACGCGGAGCTTGCCGCGCACAACGCCATGTTCGCCGAACTCGCCCAACGCGACCGGGCGGTGCGCAAATGACCGGCCAGAAGACCTCCTCGCCGCGGCAACGACCCGTTTCCCGGGTGTATCGCTCCGACGTGCGCGCGGCCCGCAGGCGGCTGGCCGGACGGATCCGCCGCACCCCGGTCTTCCACACTTCCGTCTCCGGCCCGGACGGACCGGTGCCGGTCACCCTCAAATTGGAGCACCTGCAACACGGCGGCACCTTCAAGGCGCGGGGCAGTTTCAACGCGCTGCTGGAATCGGGCGAGCACACCGACCACGTCGTCATCGCCTCCGGTGGCAATGCCGGGATCGCCGCGGCGCTCGCGGCCGCCGCGCTGGGCAAGACGTGCACGGTGGTGGTTCCGGAGTCGGCACCGCATACCAAGGTCGCGGCCATGTGGTCCTATGGCGCAGAGGTGCTGTGGCACGGCACCACCTACGCCGAGGCCTACGACTACGCGACCGAACTCGCGGTCGAACGCCAGGCTCTGCAACTGCATGCCTACGACCTGCCCGCCGTCGTCTCCGGCGCCGGTGTGGTCGGGCTCGAGATCGAAGAACAGGTCCGTGGCCGTCCGCCGGTCCTGGTCGCGGTGGGTGGCGGCGGGCTGGTCGCCGGTATCGCCGCGGCACTCGGCCGCAGGCAGCGCGTGATCGGGGTGGAGCCGGAAGGGGTGCCGACGCTGCACGCGGCGGTGACGGCCCGGCGACCGGTCGAGGTCGAGGTGTCGAGCATCGCGGCCGACGCACTCGGCGCCTCCCGGATCGGCGATATCGCCTTCGACATCGTGCGCCGCTACGACGTGGGATCGGTGCTGGTCAGCGATGACGCCATCGCCGATGCACGGGAGTACCTGTGGCGGGAGTTCCGGATGGTGGTCGGGCTGGCCGGGGCGACCGCGCTGGCCGCGATCCGCAGCGGGGCGTATGTGCCGGCGCCGGGGGAGCGGCCGGTCGTGGTGCTCTGCGGGGCGAATACCGATCTGACCACGTTCTAGGGCGAGCCAGGCACTGTCGTAAGGCGGTGCCGTGTGGTTGCGGCCCCGAGGTTGCGGGCGCGGTCCTTGTGCTCGTGCGGAACATCGGTTGTTCACAGCAGCCGGAGTTATCCACACCCGGCGATTTCCGGCTGTCGTCGATGCCGATTCCCGCGCATGCTGGTGGCGTTGCTCGTGGTGGTCGATGACCGTCGCAGGTGTCGGTGGTCGAGTCCGTCGCCCTGCACCGCCGCAGCGACACACGACCGGCGCAGCGCCGGTCGTCCGGGGCGCCGACGAAGGGGTGGACAGATGTACGAGACGTTTTCGACCGTGGTGGGGACCGTGGCCACCCAGCCGGTCACCCGCGAACTGCCGGGCGGTGAGCAGGTGCTGACCTTCCGGATGGCCAGCACCTCCCGCAGACTCGACCGCGATTCGGGCGACTGGGTCGACAGCGGCACCTTGTTCCTGACGGTGAGCTGTTGGCGCAAGCTGGTCGCGGGGGTGCAGGCCTCGATCGGGCGGGGCGATCCGATCATCGCGCACGGTCAGCTGCGGACCAATGAATACCGCACCCGCGACGGCGTCGACCGGCGCGATCTGGAGATGCGGGCCAGCGCGATCGGCCCGGATCTGTCCAGGTGCACGGCGGTGGTGCGGCGCAGGCACCAGGCCGCGCATGCCGAGGAGCCCGGGATGGGGAATACTGCTGGGCACTCAGGCGCTGATGGTCGAGAGCATGGGGGCGACGGGCAGCAGGTGGCCGCGGAGATCTCCGCGCAGGCACCGCCCCGGACTCCCGACCACGAACCCGTCGGCGCCTGAGGCGCATGCGCGCCGAGCGCGGGCGCTGGCTCTGCTTCGATCCGACATTCCTCGCACCGATAGGCTTTGCTCATGGCTGAGTTCATCTACCAAATGAAGAAGGTTCGTAAGGCGCACGGCGACAAGGTCGTGCTCGACGATGTCACCTTGAACTTCCTTCCCGGCGCCAAGATCGGTGTCGTCGGCCCGAACGGCGCCGGTAAATCCAGCGTGCTGAAGATCATGGCCGGACTGGACCAGCCGAACAACGGCGACGCGTTCCTCGCCCCCGGCGCGACGGTCGGCATCCTCCAGCAGGAACCGCCGCTCAACGAGGAGAAGACGGTCCGCGGCAACGTCGAGGAAGGCCTCGGCGAGGTCAAGGTCAAGCTCGACCGGTTCAACGAGATCGCCGAGCTGATGGCCACCGACTACTCCGACGAGCTCATGGAAGAGATGGGCAAGCTCCAGGAGTACCTCGACCATGCCGACGCCTGGGATATCGACTCCCAGCTGGAACAGGCCATGGACGCGCTGCGCTGCCCGCCGCCGGACGAGCCGGTCACCAATCTCTCCGGTGGTGAGCGCCGCCGCGTCGCGCTGTGCAAGCTGCTGCTGAGCAAGCCCGACCTGCTGCTGCTGGACGAGCCGACCAACCACCTCGACGCCGAGAGCGTGCTCTGGCTCGAACAGCACCTGGCCTCCTACCAGGGCGCCGTGCTGGCCGTCACCCACGACCGGTACTTCCTCGACAACGTCGCGCAGTGGATCCTCGAGCTCGACCGCGGCCGCGCCTACCCGTACGAAGGCAACTACTCCACCTACCTGGAGAAGAAGGCCCAGCGTCTGGAGGTGCAGGGCAAGAAGGACCAGAAGCTGCAAAAGCGCCTCAAGGACGAGCTCGCCTGGGTGCGTTCCGGTGCCAAGGCGCGCCAGGCCAAGAACAAGGCGCGTCTGGGCCGCTACGAGGAGATGGCGGCCGAGGCCGAGAAGCACCGCAAGTTGGACTTCGAGGAGATCCAGATCCCGGCCGGGCCGCGCCTGGGCAATGTGGTGGTCGAGGTCGAGCACCTGGACAAGGGATTCGGCGATCGCCAGCTGATCAAGGACCTGTCGTTCACCCTGCCGCGTAACGGCATCGTCGGCGTCATCGGACCCAACGGCGTCGGTAAGACCACGCTGTTCAAGACCATCGTCGGGCTCGAGCAGCCCGACAGCGGTGAGGTGAAGGTCGGCGAGACGGTCAAGCTGAGCTACGTCGACCAGAACCGCGCGGGCATCGACCCGAAGAAGAACGTCTGGCAGGTCGTCTCCGACGGGCTCGACTTCATCGAGGTCGGCAACCAGGAGATGCCCTCGCGCGCCTACGTCAGCGCGTTCGGCTTCAAGGGCCCCGACCAGCAGAAGCCGGCGGGCGTGCTCTCCGGTGGCGAGCGCAACCGCCTGAACCTGGCGCTCACCCTCAAGCAGGGCGGCAACCTGATCCTGCTCGACGAGCCGACCAACGACCTCGACGTCGAGACGCTGGGCTCGCTGGAGAACGCGCTCGAGCAGTTCCCCGGCTGCGCCGTGGTCATCTCCCACGACCGGTGGTTCCTCGACCGCACCTGCACCCACATCCTGGCCTGGGAAGGCGACGCCGACAACGAGGCCAAGTGGTTCTGGTTCGAGGGCAACTTCGAGGCGTACGAGGCGAACAAGATCGAGCGGCTCGGTCCGGAGGCCGCGCGGCCGCATCGCGTCACCCACCGGAAGCTGACTCGCGGGTAACCGCAAAGCTTTTGCCCACCGGTCCCGGGTGCGGGACTAGTGTCGAGACCGGCGTCACTTTGTTGCGGAACCGAATCCGAGGGAGTTGGCGAAAAAAATGACGGTCTCGTCGGAATTGTCCAGTGCGGCGTGGGTCGCGGGGTTGCCGCAGCCGTTGCGCGGCGACCTCGCTGCTCTGGAAGAGGCGTACTTCCGGCACGTCGACGCGGGCGATGTGGCCTGTGCGATCACCGGGATCACCCAGATCTTCCGCAGGCATCTGGAACTGGCGATGACACGCAGTCCGGGCCGGGCCCTCGTGCGGGTGTATCACCCCGATGACGGGTCCGGTCTCGGCTCCGCCGTTCAGGTGGTTACCGACGATATGCCGCTGCTGGTGGAGTCGATCACCTCCTCGCTGAGCCGGATGGGGGTCAGCGTCAGCGAGGTGATCCATCCGATCTTCGAGGTCGAACGCGCCGCCGACGGCCGGCTGATCGACGCCAAACCGCATGAGGTCGACGCGAATGGCGGTACCGGGCTGCGGGAGAGCTGGATGCATCTGCAACTGCATCCCTCCACCAGCCGGGCGGTCCTCGACCGGGTCGAGGCCGCCATGCCGGTGGTGGTCGACGACGTGCGCCAGGTCATCGGCGATACCGCCGCGATCCGGGCGGCGCAGAGCACCCTGGCCGACGAGCTCGATCGGGCGGCCGCCGCCGGCACGGCCCCGTTTCCGGCCGTCGACCTGACCGATTGCGCAAACCTGTTGCGCTGGTTGGCCAGTGGGCATTTCACCGTGCTCGGCTACGCCCGCTACCGCAAGTCCTCCGAGGCGAGCGCCGGCCAGGACGTCGTGCCGGATTCGTGCCTGGGCGTGCTGCGTCCGGGCGTCGGCACCGATTTCGAGGTGCCGGTCATCACCGCCGATGAGCAGCCGCTGCTCATGCTCACCCAGGGTCTGGTTCCCGCCACGGTGCATCGGTCGGTGTACCCGTATTTCGTCGGCGTCGCCGATCTCGACGCCGCGGGCGAAATAGCCGGCCAGCATCTGTTCATCGGTGTCTTCACCGTCACCGCCGTGCACGAGAACGTGCTCGATATCCCGGTGATCTCGCGCCGGGTGCGCTCGGTGATCGAGGACAGCGGGTTCGATCTGGACTCGTTCTCCGGGCAGGGAATGCTCGAGGTCATCCAGTCGTTCCCGCGCACCGAACTGTTCTCTTCCGATACCGAGACGCTGCGCCGCACCGCCACCGCGGTATTGAACGTGAGCCTGCGCAGGCAGGTGCGCTTGTTCATGCGGGCCGACGGTTTCGGCCGATTCGTCGCCTGCATGGTGTACCTGCCGCGGGATCGCTACACCACCGCGGTGCGGTTGGAGATGCAGGAGATCCTGGTCCGCGAGCTGGGCGGCGTCTCGATCGACTATTCCGCGCGGGTGAGCGAAAGTGAGCTCGCCAGCGTCTATTTCACCGTGCGGATGCCTGAGGCCGAGGCAGGCAGGCAGGGCGAGCTGCCCGCGGAGGCGGATACCTCCGAAGAGAACCGGGTGCGCATCCAGCGTCTGCTCGATGCGGCCAGCCACACCTGGGACGACCACCTCGACGATGCGGTCAGCACTTCGACGGTGCTCGACCCCGGCGTGGTCGACCGCTATGCCGACGCGTTCCCCGAGGGCTACAAGCAGGACTTCGAGCCCGCGCGGGCACTGGCCGATATCGCGCGCCTGGAACACCTCACCGAAGGCGATATCGACCAGCACCTGTATCGCCAGCCCGATGCCGCACCGGGTTCGTGGCGGTTCAGCCTCTACATCGGCGGCACCGGCGTCTCGCTGAGTCAGGTGCTGCCCGTCCTGCAAAGCCTCGGTGTGGAGGTGGTGGACGAACGGCCGTATCAGATCCAGCTGGACACCGCGACCGGCGAGCCCGGCGGCGAGCGCTGGATCTACGACTTCGGCCTGCTGGCCCGGCCGGAGCTGCTGCGCAGTGCGCTCGATGAGGACCTGGACGCCGAACTGCTGGAATCCGCCGCCCGCACCGACGCACTCGATGCCAAGGCCGGCGGTCTGCGCGCGCGTTTCGTGGAAGCCTTCGCCGCGGTCTGGTACGGCCGTGCCGAAGCCGACGGGCTGAACGAACTGGTGCTGCGCGCCCGGATGCCGTGGCGCGAAGTGGCCATCCTGCGCACCTACGCCCGGTACCTGCAACAGGCGGGATTCCCGTACAGCCAGACCAATATCGCGCGCGTGCTGCTCAACTACCCGGAGGCCTCGCGGCTGTTCACCGAACTGTTCGCGGCCCGGTTCGATCCGGACACCTGCTCCACCGAACGGGCCGCGGAGCTGGAGTCACAGGTCCGCGCCCGGATCGACCAGGTGGTGAGCCTGGATGCCGACCGCATCCTGCGTGCCATCCTCGGCCTGATCTCGGCCACCCTGCGCACCAACTACTACGTCACCGACGGCGATGGCCAGGCTCGCGACTTCATCTCGATGAAGGTCGAGCCCCGCGAGATCGCCGAATTGCCCAAGCCCCGCCCGCAATTCGAGATCTTCGTGTATTCGCCGCGGGTGGAGGGTGTGCACTTGCGGTTCGGTGCGGTGGCGCGTGGTGGTTTGCGGTGGTCGGATCGGTTGGAGGATTTCCGGACCGAGATTCTGGGTTTGGTGAAGGCTCAGGCGGTCAAGAACGCGGTGATCGTGCCGGTCGGCGCCAAGGGTGGTTTCGTGGTGAAGCAGCCGCCCGCGGCGACGGGTGATCCCGGTGCGGATCGTCAGGCGATGATGGCCGAGGGTGTGCGCTGCTACCGGACGTTCATCTCCGGCCTGCTCGACGTCACCGACAACGTGGACCTGGCGACCGGGGCGGTCGTACCGCCGGCGCGAGTGGTGCGCCGCGACGGCGACGACACCTACCTCGTCGTCGCCGCCGACAAGGGCACAGCCACCTTCTCCGACGTGGCCAACGACGTAGCCAAGAGCTACGGCTTCTGGCTGGGCGACGCCTTCGCCTCCGGTGGTTCGGCGGGCTACGACCACAAGGCCATGGGCATTACCGCCAAGGGGGCCTGGGAAAGCGTGAAACGCCATTTCCAGGAGATGGGGATCGATACGCAGGCCGAGGATTTCACGGTGGTGGGTATCGGTGATATGTCCGGTGATGTGTTCGGTAATGGGATGTTGTTGTCCGAGCACATTCGGTTGGTGGCGGCGTTCGATCATCGGCATATTTTCTTGGATCCGAATCCGGATGCGGTGTCGTCGTTTGCCGAGCGTCGGCGGATGTTCGAGTTGCCGCGTTCGTCGTGGGCCGATTACGACAAGTCGCTGATCAGCGAGGGCGGCGGTGTCTGGGACCGCACAGTGAAATCGGTGCCGATCAGCCCGCAGGCCCGGCAGGCGCTCGGGCTGGCCGACGAGGTGACCGCGCTGTCGCCGCCGGAGCTGGTGCGCGCCATCCTGCTCGCGCCCGTGCAACTGCTGTGGAACGGCGGGATCGGCACCTACATCAAGGCGAGCACCGAATCCAATGCCGAGGTGGGCGACAAGTCCAACGATGCGGTCCGCGTCAATGGAAATCAGTTGCGGGTCAACGTGATCGGTGAGGGCGGCAACCTCGGCGCCACCGCGCTCGGCCGTATCGAGTTCTGCCGCCACGGCGGCAAGATGAACACCGACGCTCTCGACAACTCCGCGGGCGTGGACTGCTCCGACCACGAGGTCAATATCAAGGTGCTGCTCGACGGCGTGGTGAGCGCCGGCCTGCTGCCGCAGTCCGAACGCAACCCGTTGCTGGCCTCGATGACCGACGAGGTCGCGCGGATGGTATTGCGCGACAACGTCTCCCAGAACTTCCTGATGGGCTTGTCGCGTTCGGACGCACCGCGCATGCTGAACGTGCACCGCCGGGTGATCGAAGATCTGGAATCGCGTCGCGGCCTCGACCGCGAACTCGAGGCACTGCCCTCGGAGCCGGAGATCAAGCGCAGGCACGAGGAGGGCACCGGTCTGGCGTCTCCGGAGCTGGCAAACCTGATGGCGCACGTGAAGCTCGCGCTCAAGGGCGACCTGCTCGACTCGGACCTGCCGGATATGGCCTACTTCGCGACCCGGCTGCCCGAATACTTCCCGACGCCGCTGCGTGGCCGGTTCGGCACCGCGATCAAGCGGCATCGGCTGCGCCGGGAAATCCTCACCACCATGATCGTCAACGAGGTGGTCGACTACGGCGGAATCACCTACGCCCACCGGCTCAACGAAGAGGTCGGCGCCAGCGCCAGCGATGCGGTGCGAGCGTTCACCGCGGTCACCGAGATCTTCGGATTGCACGACATCTGGGCCAGGATCCGCGCCGCCGACACCTCGGTCGCGATCTGCGACGAGCTGGAACTGGAAACCAAACGCACCCTGGACCGTGCCTCGCGCTGGCTGCTCACCAACCGCCCGCAGCCCATCGCGGTGGGCGCCGAGGTCAATCGCTACAGCCGGGGTGTGCGGGAACTCGCACCCAAGGTGCCCGGCTGGCTGCGCGGCCACCATGTGACGTCGCTGACCGATCAGAGCGCCGAACTGATCGCCCGCGGGGCGCCCACAGATCTGGCGACCGAGGTCTACGGGCTGCTGAATCTGTTCCCGCTGCTCGATGTGATCGATATCGCCGACATCACCGACCGCACCGGCGACGAGGTGGGTTCGCTGTACTACGCGCTCAACGAGCACCTGAAGATCGATTGGCTGCTCGAGGCCGTCAGCCACCTGGAACGCGGCGATCGCTGGCATGCGCTGGCCCGGCTCGCGCTGCGCGACGACATGTACAGCTCGCTGCGTTCACTCACCCTCGATGTGCTCTCCGGCGGCGACCCGGAAGAGACGGCGGACGAAAAGATTGCATACTGGGAGTCGAAGAACCAGTCTCGGCTCGGGCGTGCCCGGGCCGCGCTGTCGGAGTTGTTCGAGTCCGGTACCCACGATCTGGCCACGCTGTCGGTCGCCGCGCGGCAGGTGCGCAGCATGGTGAGTGGGGCGGGCACCCAGTCGGAGGTATCACGGTGACGAGTGTCGGATCGCTGAACGGCAATCCGAAGGCGCAGGGCACGCTGGTCCTGCCCAAGCGCTTCCATGCCAAGGTCGACATCCGATGGTCGGATATGGACGCGTTCCAGCACGTCAACCACGCTCGGATGGTGACGCTGCTGGAGGAGGCGCGCATCCCGTGGCTGTTCGAGGACGACCGTCCCACCGCCGCCCTGCGCCAGGGCTGTGTGCTGGCCGACCTGCATGTCCGCTACCGCGGGCAGCTGCGCCACGAGGACACCCCGCTCGATATCGCCATGTGGATCGAACAGCTGCGCGCGGTCGACTTCACCGTCGCCTACGAGGTGCGCGCCGCCGGTGCCGCACCCGACTCCCCGCCCGCGGTGATCGCATCCACCCAGCTCGCCGCCTTCGACATGGACACCCAGCGCCTGCGCAGGCTGACCGAGGACGAGCGCGACTACCTCGCGCAGTGGATGAGTGAGTGATCCGCGCCCGGTGATCGTCGCGCTGTGATGACCGAACAACGAGTGCTGTACGTCGGCGATCCGGCCGAACGGGAGAACCTGGCCACCTTCTTGGGTCGGGCCCTGCGGCTGGATCAGGCCGCGGTGGTGCGGCTGCGCCGTCGCGATGAGCGACTGGTGTCGGCGTGGGTGGCCACCGGATTCGAGGCGCTCGCGGTGCGGACGGTGGTGGCCGAGTTGGGCGTCGACGACGTCACCGTCGGTGCCGATCTGGTGCTGGCCGGGCTGGCTTCGGGCAGTCCGATCGACCTCGGCTACTCGATGGATTCGGCCTGGCGGGGCGCGCTGCCACCGGTCACCGGCTTCTCCCACGTCGACGACGTGCCCGCCCGCACCCTCGTCGAACTCGCCGAACAGGGCGCCGATCTGGCTAAAGAGCACGGATCCGGCCACGGCCCGCCCGCCGCCCTGCTGGACCAGACGGTGCTCACCGTGTCCGGTGCTGCCGTGCAGGTTCAGGTGCCCATGCGCGTCGTCTTCGCGCTCACCGCCATGGATTTCATCCCGCACTCCGGCGACCGAGCCGATTCGCGCCGTATCCCGCCCGATGAGATCGTTCGGGTCCGCTCCAGCAATACCTGGCTGCGCCTGGACGCCCGCTACGGTTCGGTCGCCCGCCGGCTCGGCGGAGGTCTGCCGCTCACACCGCGCTGAGTGGTCGGCACCGCCCCACTCAGCCGACGCCGATCGCCCGCAACACCGCCGTCGTCGCCGCGGCCGCGACGATGACGATCAGTAGTGGGCACTTGCGCCACGCCAGCACCCCGCCGACCGCCACACCGGCGGGCAGAGCCCATCCGAAATCGTCGCCGAACGGCAGCGCGGTGGTGGCCACCAAGGCCGCCAGCAGGATCACGGCCGCGATCTCGAGCAGCCGGGCCGCACGCGGCGGGAACCGGACCCGGTTACGCAACGCCGGGCCGGCCCAGCGGAACAGGTAGGTGCCGACGGCCATAGTGAGCATGGCCGGAACCAGCAGCGGCGACCCCATCACAGCGCTTCCATCGCGAAGATAAGCCCGGCCAGCGCGATCAGCGCCGGCAGCCCCGCCGGCACGAACGGTGTTGTGGCAACGGCCAATCCGGCGCCCGCACCCGCCGCTCGCAGGGTGGCCCGATCGCGCAGGGCCGGCAGGATCAGGGCGAGCAGGACGGCGGGAAAGACGGCATCCAGCCCGAACGCGGCCGTATCGGGCACAACGCTGCCGATGCCGGCTCCGGCCAGCGCGCCGAGCGGCCAGCACACCGCGATGCCGATCCCGCCCAGCCAGTAGGCCGCGCGCCGCCGCGCCAGGTCGCCCGGCGCCAGCGCGAACGCCACGCTCTCGTCCACCATCAGATGCACGCCGAGTAGCCGCCGGATTCCGGTGCCGAACACATCCGGCATCGACAACCCATAGGGCAGATGCCTGGCGTTGACCAGCAGCCCGGCCGAGGCTGCCGCAAGGGGACCGCCGCCCGCGGCGAGGATGCCGAAGAACAGGAACTCCGAACCGCCCGCCAAGACCGTCGAGGCCAGCAGCACCGGCATCCACATCGGGAATCCGGAGCCGACCACCGCCGCGCCGTAGGAGACCCCGATCATCGTGACCGCCACACAGGTCGCCGCGATACTGGACAGCGTGTCCCGATCGAGTGTTCGCCATATCGAACGCATGTTGTTTATAGTGAACACATCGGGTGGGTCCCGTCAACGCGATAAGCGGCACCGGGATGCGTGGCCGCCGTCGGCTCGCGAGCCGGACTGCCTGGCGGGGCTCGTCGCCTTGGTGATGTGGTGCCGAGCGAGCAACGGCGACGAGGAGTAGGTGATGTCAGCAGAGGAGCCGGCGGTGGCGCCGAAGGCGGTGATCGCCGCATCGCTACGCCGGGAACGCGGGCGCGCGGGACTGTCGCTCACCGAGGTCGCTGCCCGCGCGGGGATCGCCAAATCCACGCTGTCGCAACTGGAATCGGGATCCGGTAATCCCAGTCTGGAAACGCTGTGGGCGCTGTGCGTCGCGCTGGATATGCCGTTTTCACGGTTGCTGGATCCACCGCGGCCGAGTGTGCGGGTGATCCGCGCGGGGGAGGGGCCGGTGGTCGCCGCGGAGCGATCGGAATACCGTGCCACCCTGCTCGCCGCCGGACCGGCCGATGCCCGGCGTGACCTGTATCGAATAACCGCCGAGCCCGGTGAACCGCGGCGATCCGAACCGCATACGCGCGGATCGGTCGAGCACATCCTGCTCGGCGCCGGACGCGCTCGCGCCGGGCTCACCGATGCACCGGAAGAACTGCGGCCCGGCGACTACCTCAGTTATCCGGGAGACCTTCCGCACCTGTTCGAAGCGCTGGAACCGGGCACCTGGGCGATGCTGGTCGTCGAATATCGCTGACCGCTACGCGGCCCCCTCGCCCAGATACTGCAGCCACACCGGGTCCAACTCGGTGACCGTCGACAGCAATCGCCAGTGCGGCCCCTTCGGCGACACCAGTGGGGCGCGCAGCGTCCAGCCCAGCTCGCTGAGCAGTTTGTCGGCCTTGCGGTGGTTGCACGGTGCGCAGCTGGCCACGCAGTTCTCCCAGCTGTGCTCACCGCCCCGGCTGCGGGGGACGACGTGGTCGATGGTCTCGGCTTTGCCGCCGCAGTAGCCGCAGCGGTAGCGGTCGCGCTGCATGAGCGCGGCACGGGTCATCGGAACGCGGGCCCGGTAGGGGACGCGGACGTAGGTGCGCAGGCGGATCACCGACGGAATGGCCAGCGAGGATCCGGCCGAATGCACGATCGGGCCTTCCGGATCGTGGTGCACGGTGTCGGCTTTATCGCAGATGAGCAGAACCACGGCGCGACGCGCGGACAGCGCGGTCAGCGGCTCGTAGGTGGCATTGAGGAGCAGGACGCGGCGTTTGAGCCAGTTGTTGGTGGGAGTCGGCAGTGGTGTCGGCGCGGAATCGACGCGATGACCGTCGCGGTGCGCCCCGGAATGATGATCGGACAACAAGTGCAGCGGAGTAGCCCCCGACCCACGGTTGTGGACGTCGGCGGGCTGGAGTTGTCGGTGCGCCCTCGCCTCCTGTGATCGGGCGTGTCGCTGCTTCATGTCGACCCCAATTTCTGCGTTCCAAGATCATGTGGTATCTCGCCGGAGACTGCCACCAAGTTGACCACGGAATGCGGGCCGGTGCACGGTGATTTAACACAATGTCGGGTTAACTGTGGCTGAAGAGCCATCGGGCCGCGATGTGCGCGAGCAGGCCGGTGCGCGGGCACAATGGAGCGCGGCGCATCCAGCGAATCGAGAGGGTCTATGACTTCGGGCGAGCACACAGCGACGTCGTTCTACGAGGCGGTCGGCGGCGAGGAAACCTTCCGCCGGATCGTGGCCGCGTTCTACCGCGAGGTGGCCGCCGACGAGGTGCTGCGCCCGCTGTACCCCGAGGAGGATCTGGGTCCTGCCGAACGCCGGTTGCGGATGTTCCTCGAGCAGTACTGGGGCGGCCCGCGCACCTACAGCGACGAGCGCGGGCACCCACGGTTGCGGATGCGGCATATGCCGTTCAAGATCGGTCCGGTGGAGCGCGACGCCTGGCTGCGCTGTATGCGGATCGGGGTGGCCGAGATCGAGCCGGAGGTGCTCGACGACGAACACCGCAAGGCGCTGCTCGACTATCTGGAGATGGCCGCGAACTCGCTGATGAACGCGGCCTGGTGAGCCTGGCGGGGTGGGTATGAACGCAGCGTCCGGGCCGTGGTGGGAGACCGCGGTCTTCTATCAGGTCTATCCGCGTTCCTTCGCCGATTCCGACGGCGACGGCGTCGGCGATCTCGGTGGGCTGCGCGCCCGGCTGGACTATCTGGAGCGCCTCGGGGTGGACGCGCTGTGGATCTGCCCGGTGATGCGGTCACCGATGGCCGACGGCGGCTACGACGTCGCCGATCCCCGCGATATCGACCCGCTGTTCGGCTGTATGCCGGCCTTCGATGCCCTGATCGAGGCCGCGCACGCCCGCGATATCAAGATCACCATGGACCTGGTGCCCAATCACACCAGCGACGCTCACCCCTGGTTTCGCGCCGCGCTGGCCGCCGCACCCGGTAGCCCCGAACGCGGTCGCTACATCTTCCGCGACGGGCGCGGCCCGGACGGCGCGTTGCCGCCCAACAACTGGCCGAGCATCTTCGGCGGCCCGGCCTGGACCCGGGTCGTGGAGGCCGACGGCAGGCCGGGCCAGTGGTATCTGCATCTGTTCGCCGCCGAGCAACCCGACCTGAACTGGGACAATCCCGAGGTCGCGGCCGATTTCGAGCAGACCCTGCGGTTCTGGCTGGACCGCGGTGTGGACGGCTTCCGCATCGATGTTGCGCATGGCATGGCCAAACCAGAGGGCCTGCCGGACATGGAGCGCGTCGATACCCGGATGCTGATCCACGACGACAGCGATCCCCGCTTCAACAACCCCGGAGTGCACGACATCCACCGCCGCATCCGCCGGGTACTCGACGACTATCCGCACGCGGTGTCGATCGGCGAGGTGTGGGTCGACGACAATGTGCGCTTCGGTGAATACGTCCGCCCCGACGAGCTGCATCTGGCCTTCAACTTCCGCCTGGCCGAAACCCCGTTCGACGCCGACGCCATCCGTCACGCCGTGGAGAACTCCCTGCTCGCGGTGGCCCCGGTCGGCGCGACCCCCACCTGGACGTTGTCGAATCACGACATCGAGCGCGAGGTCACCCGCTACGGCGGCGGCGACCTCGGCCTGGCCCGGGCTCGCGCGATGATCCTGGTCGAGCTCGCGTTGCCCGGCGCGGTGTTCATCTACAACGGCGCCGAACTGGGCCTGCCCAACGTCGACGATCTGCCCGACGAGGTGTTGCAGGACCCGGTCTGGGAACGCACCGGGCACACCGAACGCGGCCGCGACGGATGCCGGGTCCCGATTCCGTGGGAGGGCTCCGCGCCGCCGTTCGGATTCACCACCGGGGCGCGGTCGTGGTTGCCGATTCCGGCCCCGTGGGCCGAGCTGACGGTGGCCGCTCAGCTCGATCGCAGCGGGTCGACCGTCGAGCTGTACCGCGACGCCATCGAGCTGCGGCACAAGCGGCCGGAGTTCGACGGGGCCGGGCTGGAATGGTTGCCCGCCCCGGCGGGTGTGCTGATGTTCCGACGGCCCGGCGGACTGATCTGCGTACTCAACAGCTCGGCCGCCGCCATCGAGCTACCCGCGGGCGAGGCGATCCTCGTCAGCGCACCGCTCGCCGACGGAATGCTGCCGCCGGATTCGGCCGCGTGGCTGGTCTGAAACTGCCCGATCGTGCAGCTCATGCCAGGTCGAACGGGTTTCGGCGAACGTACGCGAGGCTCGGCGAAACCCCTGGTCGAGGCGCAAAACCCTTACCGATCGATGAACTACTACAGAGCATCGTCTACCTTTGAGCTGTGAGCATTCTCGAGACAGTGCTGATCTTCGTCGGCATCCCGCTGGTGATCTACGGCGTGATCGCCGGATTGTCGTTTCTCGGTAAGCCGCTGCCCGGCGAGAAGCCGGTCCACTACGACCTGAGCAAGAAGTGGACCTCCGAGCCGGTGCTGTGGAGTGCGACCGACGAGGTGACCGTGTACGGGCACCACATTGCTGAATCGCATGGTCACCATGCGGCTATCGAAACCGCGGACGCGGAGCTGATCGGAGGCAGGGCAAGTGGCAGGTTCTAAGTGGCCCGCGGTGGTCGAATCCGAACTACCGCACGGATACGCCCTGATGAGCAGTGGACGGGTGTCCGGCGTGCACGAGGCCGGTGACGTCTTCAAGGAAGCTCCCTTCAGCAATGAAGAGCGCCTGATCATGGACAACGTGCTCACCGAGGCGACTCGCGCCACCAAGGTGCGGTTCAACGTCTTCATCGGCGATCTGGGTGCCGACCCGTCCGCCGGTGCCGACACCATCTTCCCGGCGACCCCGGAGGCGAACCGGTCGGTGCTCATCGCCGTCTCGCCCAACGACCGCGCCGTCGAGGTGCGTTCGGGCAAGGACGTCGCCGATCGCGCCAACGACCGCGTCTGCCAGCTCGGCGTCACCGCAGCCCTGAGCTCGATGCGTCAGGGGCAGCTCATCGACGGTCTGGTCTCGGCCGTGCGCGTGATGGCCGCCGCCATCGGCCGCTGAGCCGACACGTCCACGCACCCCCGCCGCACCCGGCGCCGCTGTCGACGCGGCGCGCCGGGATGCGGCGGGGGTGCGGGCTTTCTCCGGGAGTTGTCCGCCGAGAGCGTAATTCGGCGACCGAGCGCCGAGGCGGCGGTACGCTCCGGCTATGAGCGAGCATCCGAGGCTGCACTCGATTCCCGGTGGACGCGAGGACCGATCCGCGCCACCGCGCCCGGATGCCGAACCGCTGTGGCGCGAGGTGCTCGGCACCCGGCTGCGCGCGCTGCGGCAGGAGCAGCAGGAGACCCTCGCCGAGACCGCGGGGCGGGCCGGAGTCTCCCCGCAGTACCTGTCCGAGATCGAGCGCGGCCGCAAGGAACCCTCCAGCGAGATGATCGCCGCCCTGGCCGGCGCGCTCGGTACCTCCTTGGCCGAACTGGCCGGCGAGGTCGCGGAGACGTTGGGTCGCCGCCGTGCCCTGCGCCCAGTCGGGGGAGCGGGCCACACCCGGGCCGGAAACGAAACCGCCACCCCGAGCGCCGGGGCCGCCACGACGGGCGGGATCGTGTTGCTCGCTGCCTGAGCTCGCGGGGTCGCTCGCCGCTCGACCGCGCCCATTCGCAGCCTGACGTGCGGCCCCGCGCCTCGGTCGTGCTCGCGGCTGGACCACGCCCGGTCGCGGGCCGACTCGCGCTCCGGGCCGTCGCGCCCGGCTACTCGCTCATCGGGCGTTCAGTACCTGATCCACCAGCCCGTAATCCACCGCAGCCGCGGCCGTGAACACTCGGTCGCGGTCGGTGTCGCGGCGCAGGGTCTCGGCGGGCCGGCCGGTGTGCTGGGACAGGATGGATTCGATCTCGGCGCGCATCCGGACCAGCTCGTCGGCTTGCAGGATCAGATCGGGAATGGCGCCTTGACCGCGGGCGGCGGGCTGGTGTAGCACCACTCGGGCGTGCGGCAGCATCGAACGCCGGCCCGATTCGCCGGCGGCCAGCAGGACGGCGCCGACGGCGATGGCCTGGCCGACGCAGGTGGTCGCGACGGGGGCCTTGATGAACCGCATGGTGTCGTACACCGCGAGCATCGCGGGCAGCTCGCCACCCTCGCAGTTGATGTAGAGGTTGATCTCCTGTTCCGGGTTCTCCGACTCGAGGTGCAGCAGTTGCGCGATCAGCGCGTTGGCTACCCCCGAATCGATCGGCGTGCCCAGATAGACGATGCGTTCGGCCAGCAGATGCGAGTAGACGTCCATGATCCGCTCGCCACCGGGCTGGCGGGCGATCACATTGGGAATGGTGTAGGAGGTCATGAGATTCCGATCTTCTGGCGCTGCGGAACCACCTGGCCGAACGAGTCGACGATGTGGTCGATGAAGCCGTACTCCTTGGCCTGGGCGGCGGTGAACCAGCGGTCGTGCAGCGAATCCTCGTAGATCCGCTCGTAGGGCCGGCCGGTGTCGGCGGCGATGAGCCCGAGCACGGTCTCCACGGTGTGGCGCAGATCGTCGGCCTGCACCTCGACCTCCACGGCGCTGCCACCGATTCCGGCCGAACCCTGATGCATCAGGATCCGCGCGTGCGGGAGCGCGAAACGCCGTCCAGGATCACCGGCTGAGAGCAGGAACTGCCCGGCGCTGCACGCCAATCCGAGCGCGAGGGTGGAGATCTCGCAGGGGACCAGCCGCATCACGTCGCGAATGGCGAGCATCGCGGGTACCGAGCCGCCGGGGGAGTGGATCCACAGCGAGATCCCGGCGTCGGGATCCTCTGCCGCCAGGGTGAGCATCTGCGTCATCAGCAGCGTGCCGTTGTCGTCGTCGAGGCCACCGTCGAGGACGAGGATGCGCCTGCCGAAAAGTTGTTCGCGGGCCCGCCAGCTGAACAGCGGAGCCTTGTCGTCGTGTGCCATGACTCCACCGTGCCCGCCACCGAGGCGAAAAATCTCGCCACGCTGCCCTGGGCAGATCTGCTCACAGCAGCGCGGCCAGGAAGACGCGAAACAGGCCCGGATCCAAGGGGATCCGGGCCTGTGCCGAGGCCGATGGGCCGGCGACCTACTGCGCGTCGAAGGCGCGGGCGCGCAGCGAGCGTTCGATGCCCGCCTTGCCCTCGCTCACCAGGCGCGCCAGCGCGGGCGGGCGGTCCTCGGAGAGGAACTTGTCGGCGCTGGCCACCGCGGCCTCGCTGATCTCCCAGGACGGGTAGAGCCCGATGACGACGGTCTGGGCGACCTCGCTGGAACGGCGCTCCCAGACGTCGGGGATCTCGGCGAAGTACCGCTCGACGAACGATGACAGCAGCTCACCCTGACCGGCGGGCGCGAACCCGTTGACGATCGAGCGCGCGGTGATGTTGGGCACCGAATCGTCGCCCATCACCGTGGACCAGGCCTGCTCCTTGACCTCGGCGATGGGCCGGGCGGTCGCGGCCGCGGCGGCCTGCCGCTTGCCTGCGGCGGTCTGGTCGTTGGCCAGTTCGGCGTCGATGGTCGGGGTGTCCACGCCGTCGGCGTCGATCTCGCCGGCGGCCGCGAGCGCCGTCACGATGCGCCAGCGCAGATCGGTGTCGACAACCAGGCCGGGCAGGCCCACCGTGGCCGGGTCGGCGTCGAGCAACTCGCGCAGCACCTCGGTGTGCCAGGCCGACAGCTTCGCGCCGGTCAGCGCGTTGACGAAGGCGAGCTGATGATCCGAACCCGGCTCGGCCTCGCGGGCCAGTTCCAGCAGGCGGTTGGCGAAGCCGGGCCAGCCGGTCTCGGCCGCCCAAGCCGGGTCGGCGTAGCTGCTGAGCGTGGTGTTGGCCTGCATGAGCAGCCGCTGCACCACGCCGATCTCCGATTCCGCGCCCACCCCGCGCTGCACCAGCGCCACGAAATCGCGGGCCCGCAGCTCGGCCTGCCGGGTCATCTCCCAGGCCGCCGACCAGGCCAGCGTGCGTGGCAGCGGTTCGGCGATATCGGCGATGCGGTTGATCAGCACGTCGAGCGAGTCGGCGTCCAGGCGGATCGAGCAGTAGGTCAGGTCGTCATCGTTGACCAGCACGAACTTGCCGCGCGGCACCCCGACCAGCTCCGGGACCTCGGTGCGCTCTGTGGCGTCGAGGTCGAGTTCGACGCGGTGGGTGCGGACGAGCTTGCCGTCGGCGTCGTCGTCGTAGACGCCCACCGCGAGGCGGTGCACCCGCTGTTCACCCGCGCCCGGAGCCGCGCCTTCCTGAATCACGGTGAAGGAGCTGAACTTTCCGTCGGCGTCGACCTCGAAGTCGGGCCGCAGGATATTGAGACCGGTGGTCTTGAGCCACTGCGCACCCCAGGTGGACAGATCACGGCCGGACGACTTCTCCAGCGCGGCGAGCAGATCATCGAAGGTGGCATTGCCGTAGGCGTGCTCGGCGAAGTAGTCGCGCAGACCGGCCAGGAACGGCTCCAGCCCCACATAGGCCACCAGCTGCTTGAGCACGCTCGCGCCCTTGGCGTAGGTGATGCCGTCGAAGTTGACCTCCACCGCGGCCAAGTCCGGGATATCGGCGGCGATGGGGTGGGTGGAGGGCAGCTGGTCCTGGCGGTAGGCCCAGGACTTCTCCACGTTCGCGAACGTGGTCCAGGCGCTGGTGTATTCGGTGGCCTCGGCCTGGCACAGCACCGAGGCGAAGGTGGCGAACGATTCGTTGAGCCACAGATCGTCCCACCACTTCATGGTGACCAGATCGCCGAACCACATATGCGCCATCTCGTGCAGCACGGTCTCGGCGCGACGCTCATAGGAGGCGCGGGTGACCTTGGACCGGAAGACGTAATCCTCCAGGAAGGTCACCGCGCCGGCGTTCTCCATCGCGCCCGCATTGAACTCCGGCACGAACAGCTGGTCGTACTTGCCGAAGGCGTAGGGCACGCCGAAGTTGCGGTGGTAGAAGCCGAAGCCCTGCTTGGTCTCGGTGAACAGCCGGTCGGCGTCCATGTACTCGGCCAGCGAGGCACGGCAGTAGATGCCCAGCGGAATGGTGCCGTGCTCGTCGGAGTATTCATCGGTCCACTGCGCGTACGGGCCCGCGATGAGCGCGACCAGGTAGGTGCTCATCTTCGGGGTGGTGGCGAAGAGGTGGTTGGCCGGGTCGGCGGCAATGATGGCGTCGACCGGCGCGCCGTTGGAGATCACCTTCCAGCCGCTCGGCGCCGTCACGCTCAGGGTGAAGGTCGCCTTGAGGTCGGGCTGGTCGAAGCAGGCGAACATGCGCTTGGCGTCGGCGGTCTCGAACTGCGAGTACAGGTAGACCGCGTCGTCGGCGGGGTCGACGAACCGGTGCAGGCCCTCGCCGGTGTGCGAGTACTCGCAATCGGCCTCGACCACGAGCTCATTGGTGGCGGCGAGATCGGTCAGCGTGATGCCGGTGGACTCGTCATAGCCGGAGACGTCGATCGGCTTGCCGTTCAGCACCGCCGAGCGCACTCCGCGCGCCACGATGTCGATGAAGGTGGACGCGCCGGGCGTCGCAGTGAAGGCGACCGTGCTGCGGGAGAAGAAGGTCTGCTCGCCCGGGTTGCCCGACCCGTCGGTCAGATCGAGTTCGATGCGGTAGTTGTCGACCGAGACGGTCGCGGCGCGCTCGATCGCCTGTTCGCGGGTGAGGTTCGGTGCGGACATCGGACTCCTTCATGGTCGAAGAACAGATACGGGCACGGCGTTTCCCACAATGCCACGTCGGTAAGGTTGCCCGCGCGGGAGTAATTCCGCATCGACAACCATCGACCACGATCGGAGCGACGTCGTGAAGCATGTGCACGCCGGGAAGGTGCGCGACCTGTACGAGGACGGCGACACCCTGCTGCTCGTCGCCTCCGACCGGGTGTCGGTCTACGACGTGGTGCTGCCGACGCCGATCCCGGACAAGGGCTCCCTGCTGACCCAGCTGTCGAACTGGTGGTTCGAATTCTTCGCCGACGTGCCCAATCACGTGCTGTCCACCACCGATGTGCCTGCCGAGTTCGGTGCGCGCGCGATCCGGGTGAAGCCGCTGCGGATGGTCCAGGTGGAATGCATCGCCCGCGGTTACCTCACCGGATCCGGTCTGAAGGAGTACCAGCAGAGCGGCACCGTCTCCGGAATCGCGCTGCCGCCGGGGCTGCGGGACGGCGACCGGCTGCCCGAACCGATCTTCACCCCGTCCACCAAGGCCGCCGAGGGCCACGATATGGCGATCTCCTTCGCCGACGTGGTCGACCAGGAAGGCCGCGAGGTGGCCGAGCGGCTGCGGGATCTCACCCTGGACATCTACTCGCGTGGCGCCGCGCATGCCGCCGAACGTGGGGTGATCGTGGCCGACACCAAGCTCGAGTTCGGCTGGGACGGCGACACCCTGACCCTGGGTGATGAGGTCCTCACCTCCGACTCCTCCCGCTTCTGGCCCGCCGACGAATGGGAACCCGGCCGCCCGCAGCGCTCCTTCGACAAGCAGTTCGTCCGCGACTGGTCCACCTCCACCGGCTGGGACAAGGAACCGCCCGGCCCGGAGATCCCCGCCGACATCGTCGAGGCCACCCGCAAGAAGTACAGGGAGGCCTACGAGCTCATCACCGGCAAGACCTGGGCGGGGTCGCCCGCCTGAGCGGAGCTTGCGTCATGGCCGGGAAGTTCGCGTCGACGTCATCGACAGCCGGAAACCTCAGCCGCGACGAGGCGCCCTCGGTAGCGGAGCCTCGGAACCTGTTTCCAGGCGTCGCTGTTGCCGGGCGGGGTAGAACTCGCGCGTCATGAGTCCCGCGGCGCTGTCGGTGCGGGATGTTCTGCACCGGCTTCCCGCGCCGTACGGGAACGCAGGCGCGCGGCCCGGATCATCAGGTAGTCGCGCTCGGCAGTATTCGTCGTGCGCTGCGCGGCCGCGGTGTAGTGGCTGATCGCGGCGTCGATATCGCCCGCCATCTCATGCAGGTGCCCGCGCACGGCGGCGAGCCGGTGGCTGTCGGCGAGCGCGTCGGCGACGGTGCCGGTGACCGCGAGGCCCACGGCCGGCCCGTCCACCATGGCGGTGGCCACCGCGCGATTCAACGTCACCATGGGATTGGGCGCGATGCGTTCGAGCAGCCGATACAGCGCCAGCACCCGCTCCCAGTCGGTGGTCTCGGTGGTGGCGGCCTGCGCGTGCAGCGCCGCGATCGCCGCCTGGATCTGAAAGGGCCCGGTCAGGTCGTGGTCCAGGGTCGCCGTGGTCAGGCGGATGCCCTCGGTGATCGCGGCGCGGTCCCAGCGGCGGCGATCCTGTTCGGGTAGCGGAATCAGTTCGCCATGTGGGCCGGTTCTGGCATCGCGGCGGGCGTCGGTCAGCAGCATGAGGGCGAGCAGGCCGCCCACCTCTGGATCGCCGGGCAGGATCCGGTGCACCGCGCGGGTCAGCCGGATCGCCTCAGCGGACAGGTCCGCGCGCCGCAGCCGGTCACCGCTCATCGCGGTGTGGCCCTCGGTGAAAATCAGGTACAGCACATGCAGCACCGCGTCGAGGCGTTCGCGCCATTCGACGTCGCCGGGGGTGGCGAACGGGCGGTCCAAGGCGGCCAGCCGCTTCTTGGCGCGGGTGATCCGCTGCGCCATGGTCGCCTCCGGCAGCAGGAACGCTCGCGCGATCTCCGCGGTGCTGAGCCCGCCGACGGCGCGCAACGTCAGGGCGATCGCGGACGCCGGCGGCAGCACCGGATGACAGCACAGGAACAACAGCATCAGCGAGTCGTCCTGGGCCGCAACCGCATCGGTCGGTTCGGGTTCGCGCAGGGCGACGACGGTTTCTCGATTGCGGCGGGCGACCTCGGCACGCACGGCGTCGGCCATCCGCCGCTGCGCCACCTGGATCAGCCAGCCGCGCGGATTATCCGGCGTGCCCTCGGCCGGCCACTGAGTGACGGCGGCCAGCAAGGCCTCCTGTAAGGCGTCCTCGGCCGTGCTGAAATCGCCGAACCGGCGCACCAGCGCGGCGAGGACCTGGGGCGCGAGCTCACGCAGCAGGTCCTCGGTCGCGCGGTCGTCGGCGATCACGAATCGGCGGACGGTGCGCTCATCACCGGGCGCACCTCGATGTACTCCCCGATGGGGGCGCCGCCGGGGCCCGGCGCGGCCGAGGCCTCCGCGGCGATCTCGAGCGCGCGTTCCGGGCTGTCCACGTCGACGATCCAATACCCGGCCAGGAACTCCTTGGTCTCCGGGAACGGGCCATCGGTGACGACCGGCGCGGTGCGGCCGTCGGAGCTGACGATCCGGGCTTGGTCGGGCCCGGCCAGCCCCTGGGCGCTGACGAGCTCGCCAGCCGCGGCCAGCTTCTCGCTCAGCGCCCGCTGGAAATCGATATGTGCCTGGATGTCCTCCGGTGCCCACTCGGTGATCGGGGTATCGCAGTGGGCGGCGGGTCCGTAGGTCTTGATCAGGATGTACTTCATCTCGGGCTCCTCGTTCTCAGTGCGTCCGGCGACGCTCTCGTGATCAGGTCGGAGCCCGGCCGGGCGATTCGACACAGTTCCGCACGCAGATATGTGGTGTGCATCACAACAATCAGATGGGGATCGAGGTGTCGGCCAGCCGGTCGGCATCCACCGGTTCGCCCGCCAGGATCAATTGCTTGATGCGATCGGTGACATCCCAGACGTTGACGTTCATCCCGGCGAGGACCCGGTTGTCCGCATCCAGCCAGAACGCGACGAACTCGCGGGCGGCCAGATCCCCGCGCACCACCACCCGCTCGTACTCGCCCGGCGCGACGTAGCCCGTGTACTCCATGCCGAGGTCGTATTGATCGGTGAAGAAGTACGGCAGCCGGTCGTAGACCGCGTCCTTGCCGAGCATGGTCGCCGCCGCGACCGCAGGCTGATTCAGTGCGTTGGCCCAGTGCTCCACCCGGATCCGGCGGCCGAGCAGCGGATGTTCCTGTTCGGCGATATCGCCCACCGCGACGATATCGGGATCGCTGGTGGCCAGGCTCGCGTCCACCAGCACGCCGTTGTTGACGGCGAGACCGGCGTCGGCCGCGAGTTCGATATTCGGCCGGGCGCCCACCGCGATCAGCACCGCGTCCGCCTCGACGACGCTCCCGTCGCCCAGTCGCACACCCGTGGCCATCCCGTCCCGGGTGACGATCTCGGCGACCTGCGCACCGAAACGCAGGTCCACCCCGTGCGCGCGATGCAGGTCGGCGAACACCCCACCCATCTCCGGTCCGAGCGCATTGAGCAGGGGCCCCTCGGCGGCCTCGACGATCGTCACCTCGACGTCGGCCTCGCGCGCGGCGGCGGCCACCTCGAGCCCGATCCAGCCCGCGCCGATGATGGCCAGCCGCCGGGCACTGCGCAACAGTTCGATCAGCGTGTTCGAATCGTCGACGGTGCGCAGGGTGTACACCTTCTCCGCGTCCGCCCCGGGGATGGGCAGCGTGCGGGGCGTGGCGCCGGTGGCCAGGGCCAGCTTGTCGTAGGGGAGGGTGGAACCGTCGGGCAGCGCGATCGTCTTGGCGGCCCGGTCGATCGCGGTGACGGCGGTGCCGAGGCGTAGGTCCACATGATGGTCGCGGTACCACGGCTTGTCCTCGACGGTGAACTCGTCGAAGGCCTTCTTACCCGCCAGGTACTCCTTCGACAGCGGCGGCCGCTCGTAGGGCAGCTGCTCCTCGTCGGTCAGCAGGGTGATGGCCCCGTCGAAGTCGTTGTCGCGCAAAGCTTGTGCGACCTTGGCGCCGGCGAGACCGCCACCGACGACGACGAAATGCTGGGCAGAGGTCATAGTGGACTCCTAATCGCCAGGCGAATCGAGCTCCTCGACGCTCAGCTTAGGTGCGCACGCCACGCCGATTCGGTGAATGCGGGAACGAATCGGGCCGGGCGATGGTTTGTCGATAAGACAGCGGCCACGCCGCTGCGTCCGAGTCTGCGATCGAGAGGAATCGACGTGAGCAATACCGCCGGAGACGCCAAGGGCAAAGATGTCGCCGACTTCTGGTTCGACCCGCTGTGTCCCTGGTGCTGGATCACCTCACGGTGGATCCTCGAGGTCGAGAAGGTGCGCGATATCGAGGCGCGCTTCCACGTCATGAGCCTGGCCGTGCTGAACGAGGGCCGCGACCTGCCGCCGCAATACCAGGAACTCATGGACAACGGCTGGGGCCCGGTCCGGGTGGCTATCGCCGCCGCGCGGGAACACGGCGACAAGGTGCTGGCCCCGCTCTACACCGCCATGGGCACCCGGATCCACGATCGCAGGGCCGAATACGAGCGCGAGACCACCGCCGAGACCCTCGCGGCCGTCATCGCCGACGCACTCGCCGAGACCGGCCTGCCCGCCGAGCTGGCCGAGGCCGCGACCAGCACCGACTACGACGCGGAGCTGCGCGAAAGCCATCACGCCGGTATGGACAAGGTCGGCAAGGACGTCGGCACCCCCACCATCCACGTCAACGGTGTGGCCTTCTTCGGCCCAGTGCTCTCGCGCATCCCGCGCGGTGAGGACGCCGGCAAGGTCTGGGACGGTGTCGTCGCTCTGGCGTCATACCCGCACTTCTTCGAACTCAAGCGCACCCGCACCGAGGACCCGGTCTTCGACTGATCAGGCGACCGGCTTCGGCGGCAGGCTCGGCACCTCGCCGTACGGGCCGTATGGATGCTGACCCGGCGGGAACTGCGGGGGAGCGCTCGGGCGCCAGAACAGGCGGCCGTGCCTGCTGCGATCGCGCAGCGCCCACATCCGCCAGGTCAGCACCGGGTGCGTGGACAGCGCGTTGACGATCCAGACGAAGAAGCCCTTCTCCTGAGCGGCGCGGTCGGCCATCTCGTCGAAGCCGACCATGGTGTTCATGTATTTGCCCGCGGCGAGGGTGCCCATCGCGGCGCGGGCGCCCTCGTGCCGGTTGCAGAAGCCGTGGTTGTCGGCGGTGTATTCCTGCGAGCGGATCAGCGAGCTGCCGATGATCGGCAGGAACGGCACCAGGAACATGCCGAGTTGGCGCCAGTACGAGGTGTGCCCGGCCGCGATATGCCCGACCTCGTGGCCGATGATGAACGCCAGCGCGTCCGGTTCGCGGGCCGCGCCGCCGATTTCGAACAGGTCGCTGTAGACCACCACGAACCGCCGGAATCCGTGCCCGGAGGCGAAGGCGTTGATCTGGCCGTTGCCCAGCACCACATAGGCATCCGGCGCCTTGGCCATGCCGAAACGCGCCGCCGCCTCCTGCACCATCCGGTAACCCTCCGGGAACTGGCTCGGCGACATCTTCACGCCATTGACCCGCTGGGTCGCGTAGTTCACGCCGCGGCCGAACCAGATCAGGATCGGCGCGAAGACCAGCGCCAGGATGTATTCGTTCACATTGCCGAACACCAGCAGCAGCGCCGCGAACAGATACGCCAGCGCGGTCAGCGCCACCACCACGATGAGCAGCGGGATCTCCCACAGATGCCGAGCGGGCATGCCGAACGGTGACAGCCCGCGCGGTTGCCGGGCCGGTGGCACCGCGGGCGGCACCGGCGCCGACCCATACGCCGGATACCCGCCGGTGGGGTAGCCGGGGTAGGGCAGCCCCGGATACGGCGCCGACGGATACGCCGACGGCGAGGTGGACGGCGGTGGCTGCGGAACGTCGCTCGACTCGGAACCGGACGACGACCCCTGCGGCGCGTTCTTGCGCAACAACTCTGGCTGCCCCCCGGACTGATCGGCCTGCGGACGCTGCGGCGGCTGAGGATCGATCGGTTGCATGGTCGCCCACTCTATTCAGTCCGGCACCGCCGAGTCGGGCCGCCGAGGGCGGTCCGGGCCCGAGTGTGGCAACCGCCACACTCCGCCCAGAAGCAGCTCTGTGGAAGCGGGCAGTGGCCTCGCACCGCCCCGGTCAGCACCCTCGACGGAGACCCGTCGCGCCGCGGATAGGATTCCCCCATGCGCGTATACCTTGGTGCCGACCATGCCGGTTTCGAACTGAAGAATCACGTCAAGGCCCATCTGGAGCAGGCGGGCCACGAGGTCGTCGACTGCGGCGCCCTCGAATACGACGCGCTCGACGATTACCCCGCCTTCTGCATCGAGGCCGCGCGCCGCACCGTCGCCGATCCGGGCAGCCTGGGGCTGGTCTTCGGCGGCAGCGGCAACGGCGAGCAGATCGCCGCCAACAAGGTCCCCGGCGCCCGCTGCGCACTGGCCTGGAGCGTCGAGACCGCCAAGCTGGCCCGCGAGCACAACAACGCCCAGCTCATCGGCATCGGCGGCCGCATGCATTCCACCGAGGAGGCGCTGGCCATCGTCGACGCGTTCATCAGCACCCCGTGGTCGGAGGAAGCGCGCCACCAGCGCCGCATCGACATCCTCGCCGAGTACGAGAAGACCGGCGTCGCGCCGGCGCTGCCCGGCCAGTAGGACCGGCTGTATTCGACCGTGCCGGAGGGTCATACGCTGCACCGCCTGGCGAGGCTGCATCAGCGGCGGCTGGCAGGCGGTGTGGTGCGGGTATCGAGCCCACAGGGCAAATTCGCCGACGGCGCCGCCCGGGTGGACCGGCAGGTCCTGGTGCGCTCCGAGGCGTGGGGCAAACATCTACTGCACCACTACGAATCCGGGCTGGTCGTGCACGTGCATCTCGGGTTGTACGGCAGCTTCACCGAATCGGCGATCCCGATGGGGGAGCCGGTCGGGCAGGTCCGGATGCGGCTGGCCGGTGCGGATTTCGGCACGGACCTGCGCGGGCCGACCGCCTGTGAGGTGTTGACGGCTCCCGAGGTCGGTGCGCTCGTCGACCGGCTCGGTCCCGATCCGCTGCGCCGCGGCGCCGATCCCGACCGTGCCTGGCGGCGGATTCATCGTTCCCGCAGGCCGATCGGGTCACTGCTGATGGACCAGCAGGTCATCGCCGGGGTCGGCAACGTCTACCGGGCCGAGGTCCTCTATCGCCACGGCATCGCACCGCAGCGACCGGGCACCGCCCTCGCACTCGACGAGTGGGAAGCGCTGTGGGCCGACCTGGTGCAGCTCATGCGGGTGGGCGTGCGCCGCGGCAAGATGCACGTGGTGCGGCCCGAACACGATCACGGCGAACCGTCCTATGCGCCGGACCGCCCGCGCACCTACGTCTATCGCCGCGCGGGCGCGCCCTGCCGGATCTGCGGTACCCCGGTAGCTCATTCGGTGCTGGAGGGGCGAAACCTCTTCTGGTGTCCGGCATGTCAGCCGAAATAACCGACGCGGAGCCTACCGACCGAGCCGGCTGCGGCCGCGCCGATTCACTCCGCGTGTCGCATGATTCGCGGGTGTCGTGTCGGCCTTTCAACCGGCGACGGCCGCCCCGATGCCCTCCTCGTCGGCGTCGGCGAGCGCGAAGCGGCGCCCGCCCGCGGTCTTGGCCGAGTACATCGCCCGGTCCGCCCGGCGCAGCAGATCGGTGAAATCGCAGGGACTGCCCGGCGGTGAATACGCCGTGCCCACGCTCGCCGACACCGGCACCGGACCCGCCGACGACCACACCGGATCACGCAGCGCGGCCACGATCCGATGGGCGAGATCGCCGAGGTTGTTGCGCGGCGGGTTGGTGGCCAGCACGAATTCGTCGCCGCCGTAGCGGCAGATGACGGTATCGGGCGGGCACACCTCACGCAGCCGGTTGGCCAGATCGACCAGCACCTCGTCGCCCACGGCATGGCCGTAGCCGTCGTTGATCTGCTTGAAGCGGTCCAGATCGATCAGCAGCAGCCCGATTCCGCGCGTCGGGTCCGCGGCCATCAACCGCACCCGATCTTGCAGCAGCGTGCGATTGGCTAGGTCGGTCAGCGCGTCGTGGGTGGCCTCGTGACGCAGCCGGTGCTGGAGCGCGGCGATCTCCTGCACCCGCACCGAGACCGCCGCCGAGATGTGCTGTTCCTGCTGGGCCAGCGCACGTTCCTGCAGCGCCTGGGCATAGCTGTCGATGGCCTGGCTGGCCACGAACGGCCACCGGGTCGCGGCCAGCGATCCGGGCGGGCCCGCCCGGAAACCGAGCAGCGTCCGAGTCGCCTGCGCCAGCATGCGAATTCGTTCCAACGGCGCCTCGGCCAGCCGCGCACCGAGGGATCGGGCTTCGAGCACTGGAAATGGTTCGGATCGGGCCAGTTCGAGCAAGCGCTCGATGATCTCGATCAGAACAGGTTCCAGCTGTTGTGGGGCCGCCTCGACACCGGGCTCGGCGCATACCGTGCGCGCCCAAGCTCGTGCGGTCGCGGCGACCGGCGGTCGCTGTTCAGCCGGCATGGCGCTCACCGGACACAGGTGACGACTCCGCGCGGGCTCCCCGATCCGAGCCCGACACCGGCGTCGCACCGGTCGTTCTCACTGCTACGCGGATGGTCCACCTCGTCGGGTGCACGCTCACCGCCCCCTTTCCAGATACCCCCGTCCGGCAAAAAGGATCCTAGCAAGCCGATCGGCCTCGAAAAACGCCGTTCTGCAACGAGTTCTCGGTGCTGAACGCTGGGCGATCGGGTATGTGATCGCTGTGCCCGCGAAAGTGTTACACAACAATTCGGGTTAGCTCGAAAATCGCCGGGAGACCGGCCGCGCGCTGGGGCGGGGGGCTGATTGGCGTTACCGGACGCGAGTTCGGTACAGTCGCTCATGCACACGACATCGTGGCGATCCCATCGATGTCGTATGCCTGCGGGTGTAGTTCAATGGTAGAACCTCAGCCTTCCAAGCTGATGGTGCGGGTTCGATTCCCGTCACCCGCTCACACGCAATATGCTCGCCCCTGGCGAGGCCTCGGGGTGTAGCGCAGCTTGGTAGCGCATCCGCTTTGGGAGCGGAGGGTCGCAGGTTCAAATCCTGTCACCCCGACCATCGAAAAAAAAGCCCCTGACCAGTGCGGCCAGGGGCTTTCTGCGGTCTGCGATCAGACGCCGTCGGTGGCCATCGGCGCGGGCAGCTCGGCATGCCGGGCGAAGGCCTGATCGATGAGTTCGGAGGCGGCCCTGGTGGCGATGAGGCGGGCGATGGCGAGGTCGGTCTCGAGCTTGGTGCGGTCCTTGGGGGTGCGGGCGGACTGCTCATAGCTCTGGCCGGCCAGCAGGTAGAAGACCTCCGAGGCGTACCGGTCGGCGATCCGGTCGCAATCGGCGCGCAGCCGCTCGACGAACTGGAAGGTCGCGTCCACCGCGAGGCCGGCGTCGCTGAGCCGGGTGGCCAGATCGCAGCAGCGCGGGTTGGTCACTCGGTAGGCGTCGAGCGGATCGTCGCTGGCGGCCAGCGCCTGCTTCACGTAATCCGGCAGCTCGGGTTGTGCCTCGCGTTCGGGCTGCTCCTCGGCCTGACGAGGAGTCGCCGACGGCTCAGCGGCCGGCTGATCGGCGACCCCGAGCACGTCGGCCAGGCCGTCGCCGCGATCCCAGGCATCGAGCAGTTCGCGGATGCCGTTGAGCTTCATGCCGCGCCCGAGTAGCCGGCTGATGGTCTGCAGCCGGTTCAAGTGGTCGGACCCGTAGTAGCCGATCCGTCCCCGTACATCGGGTGACGGCAAGAGCCCCCGTTCGTGGTACACGCGCACGCTGCGCACGGTGGTATCGGCTACCCGCGCCAGTTCGTCGATCGTGTACTCCGCCTCTGCTGCCATGCCTACTAGGAAACCACAATCGGGCCCGTAGAAAAACGGACCGTGCTGAAATGTGCCGTTACATGTCGGTACGGAAGGTAACTAGTTGGTCAATGTCCCGTTACCTGACGGCAGATTCGCTTGCTCGGAGACCAACCGTCGGTTAACGTGCGTTTGACCGGCTTTCGAGCTGGTTTCCGGAGACTGTCGAGCAGCTCCGATGACTCCCCAGCGCGCTCGCGCGACCACGGACACGCGTCGATCTCGGCGTGCCCTCGGCTTCCCCGGAGATTGCCATGACAACTGCTCGGACAGATCTGCTCGACCGCGAAGATCTCGCGGCCTCGCGGATCACCACCATTCCCGCCCGGACCACCACTCGACCGCCGTGTGCGGACACTCCCGACAACTGGGACCTGGACGCGGGCACGCCGGAAACCTGGCGCAGCGCGGTCAGTACCTGTAGTGGGTGTCCGGTGCTGGCGCAATGCCGGCAATTGGCGGAAATGCTCATCGCCCGTGGGGATTACCCGCGATCGATGATCTGGGCCGGAACCGCGTACGACGCGTCCGGACATGTGGTAGACGACTTGGACAAACACCGTGTCGCGGCGCTGGACAACAAGCGTCCGATGCGGATCATCCGAAATGGTCCACGTCCGAGCCGGATCGAATCGACGACCGGCGCCCCGCGTCGGCACCTGGTGCTCGGGCGTCCGCTCCGGCCCACCGGGACCGGCGCGCACTGATCGTCCGGCCTGGTTGTCACCGCCGGACATGTTGTAGGAGAACGTAGTTCATGACCTATGTGGCTTTGGAAATCGGCACGTCCAGGTTCGCGGCCACCCGCGTGGACCCGGACGAGGGACTGATGGAGATCCATGAGATCCCGGTGCCGGAACGCGCCGCATGGGACCGGTGCGCTGAACTACTCGCCGAGGTCGTCGCCGGTGGCGACGTCGTCGGTGTCGGCATCGCCTCCACCGGGCCGATCGATATGGCCGCGGGTGTCGTTGCGCCGAGCGATGTCTCGGACTGGCAGTCGGGGTTCGGCATCCTCGGCGCGGTGGAGGAGTTGTTTCCCGGGTCGTCGGTTCAGCTCGCTCTGGACGGGGTATGCCTGGCGCTGGCCGAACGGTACCTCGGTGGCACCGCCGAGGTACCGGACGCGTTGTCGATCTCGGTCTCCGACCGGATTGCCGGCGGTGTCCAGCTGGGCGGGTTGACCGTCGTCGGACGTACCGGTAACGGCGGGCACATCGGCCACGTCCTCGTGAGCGGTTTCGATGATGCCTGCGACTGTGGTGGCCGGGGCTGCCTGGAGGCGGTAGCCGGCGGGAAATCGGCTGTGCGCTGGGCGCGCGCGCAGGGCTGGAGCGGCGATGCGACCACACAGCTGGTCGCCGATGCCGCCGCAGGTCAGGAGGTCGCGGTGGCGGCGCTCGGTCGCGCCGGAACCGCGCTGGGCCAGGCGATTTCCTCGGTGGCGGCGCTGCTCGACATCGATCTGGTGGTGTTGAGCGGTAGCCTCGCCGAACCCGGCTCGGCGCTGTGGAAGCCCATGAACGCCGCGGTCGCCACCCATGCCCGGCTCAGTTTCCTGCCCGGCTTGCGGGTGGTGGCCTCGGAGCTGGGGGAGAACGCGATTTTGTGCGGGGCCGGTGTCCTCGCGCTGTCCGCGGCGCAGGGCTGAACAAGCGCGCGTACTACCGTCACGTGACACGGAATTCCCGTGGCATGCTTCGCTGTTGACACCGCCATGGCGGGTCGTCGATCTAGCGATTCCATCGAAGCGAATCACTCGTTTGGCAACGCTCACGCCCAGTTGTGCGGCACACTGAGTGAACAGGCTTGCGAATAGCCATTGAACGGCCCGCTATATAACGGTACATTGTGCAGTGTGACAATGGTGCATTCGGTAAGTCCATCCGAGGTGCGCACGTGGTACTGGCGAGTCGGATGAGGGAAGTAGCGCAGTGATCCCGTGGGTGACGGTCGAAACATTGGCGCCGGACGTTCAGACGGTGGCATCGGTGGGGAACGAAGCGCGGGGGTTCGCCGGGTGGCGACGCGTGTTGCAGCGCATCTTGTCGAAAACGCCTGCGCTCTATGACAGTTTGTCCACCCGCGGCATCGGTGAGGCGATCGACGCGGCGCAGAAGCTGGCCGAGGACGTCGACCTGACGATCCCGACGTCGTCCGGACCGCACCGGCTGCTCATCCGGCCGGTCTTCGGGCCGGCGCGCCAGGTGCACGCCCTGCGGATCTGGCTCGGCCCGGGTTCGGAGAAGGTGCCGGAACTGCGCCCGGCAGTCGGCGTCAGCTGGGATCTGGACGCGCAGATGATCTGTCAGCCCAACGGCATCTCCGGGCTGCCGGGAATGGTGGCCGAAGAGTACGTCCCCCGGATGTCGCTGGCCGAGGTGTTCCACCGGCTGACCGGCTTCGACCGGCATGCCGAAGTGCTCTCGCTGCTCTACGGGCCGCAGGCCGGCGACAAACTTCAGTTCGAGGCCGCGGTCCGGACCGGATCGGGCGCCCCGGCGAAACTCCTGATCACCATTCGCGCCAGGGTCGATGCCCGAGTTCGCGGCGCGTGGTTGTTGATCGAGGACATCACCTCCGAGACCACGACGGTGAGCGCGCCGACACTCGAGCACGTCGGTCTGCGCGAGGCGCACCGGCGGGCCGGTACGCATCTGGCCGTCATCCAGATCTCGCACGCCAGCATCGCGCACTGGCTCACCGACCCCGCGCCGTGGATCCGGTGGGACTACCTGTTCCGGCCGGTCGATGTGTTCCATCCCGACGACCGCGCCCGGTTGCCGATGGTCGCCGACCGGCTGCTGGCCGGCGAATCGGCCGGGTTGACTGTGCGCACCCTCGATTACGGCGGCGACTACCAGTCGACCTCGCTGCTGCTGCACCCGTATCCCGGTATCCGGCACCGCGATCTGGCCATCGGCCAGCTGGTGCGCGCCGCCGGTGAGCGGCCGATGCTCGACGATTCCCGCTACGGCCTGCCCATGCAGCGGGTGCGCACGCCCATCGGCTACGACCATCAGCTACGGCACTGGCTGGCGGGTCGGCAGAATCACAGCCCCGCCTTCTGATCGCACTCCCCATGATTGGGAATGGTGCCGGAGTCGGAATCGGCAATGCTCTCTACGATTTCGACTGTGCGCACAGTGGCCGGTAGCTCGGTGGATTCCGGGGAAGCATTGCTTCGCCGGATGGCCGCGCGACGCCGCCGCGACAACGCGGTGATCGCCGTGCTCGCCGTACTCGCGGTGCTCGGCGGCGGCCACGCGATCTTCAGTTTCCTGTTCAGCAAACCTGTTCCGGACACCAGCGGTCAGGAAGCGGTGACCATCGTGGGACGGGCGCAGCTCGCCGGCACCTTCGCCCAGGAATTCGTGGTCACCTATCTGAGTTCGAACGACAGCCAGAAGGAGCGGCTGGCCGAGTTCGTCGCCGATAGTTCGCGTATGCGGCTACCGAAAACCGGGCGCCAAGTGACGGATTCGGCGGTCGTGTTCGTCCGGCGGACCGATGTGCAGGGCAGTCTCGATATCTGGACCGTCACGGTATCGGTGCGCCTCGGCGGTTCCGGGAACACCGCGGGGGCCAGGCACTTCTATCGGGTCGCGGTCTCCCTGACCGAGGGCAGACTGCGGGCGCTCGGATTGCCGGCCGCCGTCACCCCGCCGGGACTCGGGCTCGATCTGGCCACCACCTACAAGACCACCTGCCCGGCCGACGCGCCGGTATCCACGGTGGCCTCCGGTTTCCTCGCGGCGTTCCTCACCGGTTCGGGCGATATCACCCGCTATATCGCGCAGGGTTCGGGCATCACCGCGCTCGCGCCGCCGCCCTACACCAAGGCCGACGTCGTCTCGGTCAACGCCGACGATTCGAGTTGCGGGAAAAGCGGTTCGAAGATCCGGGTGCTCGCTTCGGTCACGCCGTCGGCCGCGGGCGCCGAGGCGGCCGCTCTGGAATACCCGCTGACCATGATCAACAACGGCGGTCAATGGCAGGTCCAGACGATGGACCAGGTGCCCGCTTTCGTAGAACCCTTTGCCGTGATCGCCGAAGGCTCCAAGGACCAGGCGGCCGGCCCCACCACGTCAGCGCCGCCGTCCACGGCGGCCATCCCACCAGCGACGCACAAGTGATCGGCGAAATGAGTGCACAATGGGTAGCAATCTGACCGGCGTTCTGCTGGTAATCCTCCAGTTCGTCCGCGCCGCCGGACTCATCCTGATCGCCATCATCGGCATCGGCACCCTCATCAGCGAGGGCGCCAAATCCAAACTGTCCCCGGCGAAGGTCCTGACGGTAGCGGGCTCGGCCATCCTGGCCGGCGTCCTGATCTGGCTCCTGCCGACCCTGATCAACCACGCCCGCTGGGAAGTCAACACCGTCGTCCCCGACTCCCCGGTGGGCGCGTACTGATGGCTCAGGTCATCAAGGTTTTCACGCCGATCAAACGCGTCCCCGTAGTGGTCGGCAAGGCCCAGAACGGCCAGAAACTCCCGTTCGGGCCCTACACATTGCCGCAGGTGGGCGCCGGAGTCGTGGTGATGGCGGTGACCGGAACGTTCGCGATGAGCCTGCCGGTGAACCCGGCGGTGACGTTCTTCGCCGGCACGGCTGTGGCGATCCTCGCGGTGTTCCTGTTCGGCCTGATCCCCTATACCGGCGTCCGGCTGACGTCACGGGCGCTGTGGTTCGCCCGGCTGATCTTCATCCGGAAGCCGGTGTCGGCATCGGGGATGCCGGTGACGGAGGAGTCGTCGCGGAATACGGTGTTCGTTTCGGAGACGGTGGTGGTGGTGTTTCCTGATCGATCCACAGGGGAGAGGCGTCCCCAGCCGGCCCTGCCGGCAGGTGGCTGGCTGCGCGAACTCGTGGACGGCAACCAGACGATGATCTCGGGCAACGGTGCAGGGGTGGCGTGATGGGGCTGGGGCAGGATCTACAGCCGACCGCAGCGATCCGAGGGAACCTACAGTTCACGACGATGGGCCTGGTCACGGCGACGTATTTCATCAGCCCATTGGGGTACGGACTTCGCAAGGCCAGCGACAAGCACGACGTCAAGCTTGCCCACCACGCATTGATCAACAACCTGCCCGACGGCTCGCTGCTGCTCGGGATCCAGGCGCAACTCAATACCCGTGATGTGTTGAGCAAAATGGTGGAGGGTGTGGACCTCGACGAATGCGAGGACTACGCCATCGAATCGGTTGCCGCCTACGAACGCATCCGGGCGATCCGGCCGCGCACCCGCATACACATGCTCTCCATTCCCGTGGGCACTGTCGGTACCCCGATGTCGGCGCTGTCACGCATGTGGAGCAGTGGCGCCTCGGTGGATCCATCGGCGATTTCGCGCGCCGATATGGATTCCTACGACGCCACAGCAGCCGACATCCTGTCGCGCATCGGCGATGACTTCGACCCTGTTCCGGTCCCGGCCGCGTTGTTCCAATGGCTGTGGGAGCACTACCTCGCGCGCGGGGCGCTGAGCGAACCGGTGGCGCCGACCAGGATCGGAGCACTCGAAGACGCGACCGCCGCGGTGTTCCGCTCGGCAGCACTGGACGAGGGCGCACAAGCCGACAGCGGTCGCCGGCTGCGGCCTTCGTTCAGCCCGGTGATCAAGGTCGTACAACCCGATGAAGCGGATTGGCCGTCGTATCAGACGATATTGACACCGCTGTCATTCCCCTACGGGGGGATGACATTTCCCGGGGGCAGCGAGTTCCTCAACCTGTTGGAAGGAATCGACGAAGTCACCGTCGACTGGGCCATCCGGGTCTCGACTCGGCCCGCCGACCAGGTGCTGAAGAGCAACGAGTTGAATTTGCGCCGCCTCGGCGAACAGATGGACCAGCGCGACCAAGAGGTCTCGTTCGCGCAGAACACGCTGATGGCCAAGGCGCAGCTGCTCAGCGAATACAACAACCATTTCGAGGTCAACGGCGGAGAATCGGAGGTCTCGTTCACCACGGTGATCGCGGTGGGTAGCAACTCGCGGGACACCACGCTCAACGCCGTCAACCAGATCAAACGACGGTACAAGCGTTTCCAGGTCGACTTGACCGCGCCGGTCGGCGCTCAGGTCGATCTCTGGTCGATGATGATCCCGGGTAGTCCGGCGCGGCGGGCCTACGACGACTTCGCCCATATCGTCCCGTCGGACATGTGGGCCGGCTTCGTACCGTTCACCACCAATCAGATCGGTGACGACAGTGGGCCGGTCATCGGCGTGAACCTGCTGTCGGGCAACTTCGAGCCGATCCATTTCGGGATCATGGAAGCGGCGCTGCACGACCTTTCCGCATCGTTCGCGGTCACCGGCGAATTGGGTTCGGGCAAGTCGTATTTCCTGAAGCTCATGGCCGTGCTGGTGCACGATATGGGCGGGCAGTTCCTGGCCCTGGACCGCAGCCAGGTCGGGGAATGGGAGTACTTCGCCTCCACCATCGACGACGCGGTGATCGTCGACCTGACCAGCCCGACGGTGTCGCTGGACCCGCTGCGCCTGTTCGAGCCTTCGGTGGCGGGGGAGCGGACGCTGGACTCGATTCTGCCGCTGCTGGACCTGTCGCCGACCAGTGGCGCCGGCGCCGCGGTCAGTAGCCTGCTCACGCCGAAAGGCATTGTCGAACACAACATCCGCAGTCTGCTCGATTTGTTCATGGTCGCTCGACGACTCCGCGACGATCCCGGCCTGGGTGAGGAGTACGCCGATCTGGCGGCGCGGCTGGGCACGATCGTCGACCGCGTGCCGGTCCTGTTCGACCCCGACCTCCCGCCGCTGCGCCTGGACGCTGCGGCGACGGTCGTGCGCAGTCACAAGCTCGCCCTGCCCACCGCGGAGGAGCTCACCACCCCGCACCTGTACAACCGATTGCCCCTGACCAAGCGTCTGGGCACAGCCCTCTACGAACTCGTCGGCGTTGCCGCCCGTGAGGCGTTCCTCTCCGACAACGGCCGCTTCGGCCTACTGGTCGGCGACGAAGCCCATCACTTCACCCAAACCCAGGTCGGCGCGGCAGTGACCTCGGACTTCAGCCGAGACGGACGTAAACACCTGGCGGCTATCGGGCTCGCTTCGCACGATCCGGCAACCGACTTCCAAGGTGCGGCACACAATCTCATCCCGAACCGCTTCGTATTCCGGCAGCGCGATGAAACCCTGGCTCGCAACAGCCTGGAATGGGTAGGGGTGGATCTGAACGAAGCGCCGTTCATGCTGCAGGTGCTGCGCGAGGAGACTTCGCCCCCGGTTGGCCAGGGCAGGCAGGTTCCCGAGGAACGGCGAGGCGAGATGTTCATGCGCGACGCCTTGAACCGGATCGGCCGTGGCAAGGTCCTCGGGCCCGCGCGGCCCGACCGTGCGGCCGCGATTACCAGTACGCCGACGGTGGCGGCTTCCAAGCGGGTGGCGGCGCTGGAACGTCAGGCTGTCACATGATTGCCTGGGACCCCGCGACCTGCGATTTCGACCGCTGGCGTCCCCGAACCGCCGCGCGCCGTTTACGAAACTGGATTGGTGCCACGCGACGACGGCGATGGACGGTGTGGCTGGTCGGGTCGGCGTTCATTTTGTTCGTCTTTCCAGGCTTGGTCGGTGCCGTAGCCACGGCGGGAACCGGCAACCTGGCCGCGGGTTCATCGGCCAATACCGCGCTCAGCGCATTAGAAGTCAAGGATTCGTCGGGGGTCGATCTAGCCCAATACATGTTCGTGGTCAACGTGGGCAACAGCTTGTTCAATCCCGCCGACACCGCGTTGGCCCTTGTGATAGGCCTGATTTTCGCCGGCTGGCTCGTCGTGGTCGGTGCCGTGCTGTGGCTGGTCGGCTGGGTCCTGAGCTTCGTCTGGCTCGACCTGATCGGAAACGTCATCACAGGTGTCGCGAACAGCTTCACCAGCCAGATCGCGACGACGATCATGCTCGTCACGGCCGCGACCATCGGAGCGGTCATCGTCGGAGTGTTCCTGGCACGGGGGCTGCACGCCAAGGCCACTGCGCAGATCGTGACGATGATCGGCGTCGCCATGCTCGGACCCATCTTCCTCGCGAACCCACTCGCAGAGATCCTCTCGTCCCATGGCGTGCTGGTTCAGGGAAGGGACATCGGGCTATCGGTTGCCGCGGGGCTGCACGGCAGTACCGCAATCGATCCCGACCAGTTGGTCGCGACAATGCAGGCGGACACAGTCGACAATTTCGCCCGTAAGCCATTGCAAGTATGGAACTTCGGCCTTGTGGTCGATGAGTACACCGGTTGTAAGGAGGCATGGTCGGCGGGAATCCAGGCGCAGAGTGGCGACGCTGTTCGCGACAATCTCAAAGCGTGCGGACAGGCAGGCGAGTACGCGTACGCGGTCTCCTCGGAGCCGACGATCGGCCAGATCGGCGCGGGGATCCTCATCTTGCTGTCGGCGATCATCATGCTGTACTTCGCGGCGAGCTTGTCGATCCGCATCATCTGGGCAGCGTTGGACGCGATCTACCACGGGTTCATGATGATTTTCGGCCTTGCCGCGGGCGGTTTCATCTACGGTCCCACGCAAACCTTCATGGCCCGGAACGCGGCCGACAGCATCATCGCCGGCGCGCGTATGGCGGTCAACACCGTCTTCCTCAGCGTGTACCTGTTGATCCTGGGCAGAGTATTCGAGCAGGCCGGCGGTCAGGTGATCACGGTTCTGGTCGTCGGCGCCGTCATCCAGATCGTGGGTGTCGTACAGGCACGTCGCCTCAACGATAGTCTGACCCGCGGTAACGAATGGATCGCCGATCGGTTTTCCGCCGTCATGCAGGGTGGGCAAGCCCTCGGCGCGGGCGGGGGCGGTGGGGCCGGTGGTTCCGGGATGGGACTGGCCGGAGTCACCAACACGATGGGTACCGGCGCAGCTCTCCTGGCCGGTATGGGAGCGCTCTCGACGATCAACAACTCACCGGCGGCAGCCTGGCTGATCGGGCGCGTCAACCCGCTGAACCCGGCCGCGCGCCGGGCGGAACAAATGCGGAGGACCCAGATCGCCGGGTGGACCCAGGCGCACATGGCCGAGGCGTACCCGGCCAGCTTCCTCAACCGCGTGCAGTTCGCCGAGGCCGCCAGCGAGGGTCTCGCCCGCCATCAGGCCGAGCGCTTGCGTGGCTGGAACACCACGGCCAACACGAGGACACCAGACCACGTTCACATCCCGAGCGGTATCGACACACCACGCGGCGCCGCGATCGCCGTCCAGTGGGCCGCGGGCGCCGGTGCCGCCAGCGAGGGTGATCTGCTCGCGGCGCTCGCCATGGCGGGCTTCACCGATCGTCAGGTGATGAACAATGCTATCTGGGCGCATGTTTACGCGGAGAATCACACTGCTGATGAACCTGCCAAGGCCAAGCCGATGGCCCGTGTGGCAGCGTTGTCCCGGGTTTTCGAGAGCAACCCGACCGAGCACAATCTGTACGCATTGGAAATGGCTGCTGTGCAGCTTCGTACCGAGCGGAGCGGCGGTGTTGCCCTGACAAGTGCGCAGCGCGACCTCGCACGCGACTACATGGACAACCCCACCCTCGAAGGGATTCGGCGCCTGCAGCGACGCGCCGATGGGCTTGACCCGGTGACCGGGAACGTCGATCCCGGGAGCACCCGGGACGACCGAATCGCCGCTGAGCGAACGCTATCCTGGATCGAGAATGGTTATGCGATGAACATTCTGAATGCGGTCGACCAGCTCAATCAAACTCCGCTGGAGGATATTCAGGCCGGCGCCCGCGTCCGGTCCGCGCACCCTGCCGTTCGCGATCTTCGCCGGTGGGTGACCGATGCGCGGCGACTGGAGCGGCAGACGCATGGTGACGGCGCGACCGGTGCGGATATGGCGCCGCCACGGTAGGTTCCGCAACGGAAGGTAGTCGAGTCTCTTCATGAAGTTCATGGCGTGGTCCGCGGTCGGGCTGGCCGCGGTCGGCGGAGCGTTGTTCGTCGTGGTCGCGGCATTCACCGGAATCAGTACGTCTGCCGGCGAACGGTTCTTCAATTGCCAATGCGACAGCGCGATCGGTCCGGACCCGTCGGTCACCGCGACGGCCTCGCCCACATCCGGCGTTTGTGATTCCGACGAGGAATGGGATTCTTCGGGAGTGCCGACGACGAACCCCTACGCATCGCTGACGGTTGCCTCCGGCGATACCGAGATCACCGAGTGGCGGCGTGACTGTATTTCGGCCATGGCTTCAGCTCCCCTGCAAACTCCGGCGACCTCGAAAACCAATACGGGCTTTGCCGTGGAGTGTGCTCGTGAACTAGCGCTCATGCGGGTCGGGAGCCAGGCGGAGCCATTGGACTCGGCTCCTGCGGCGATGGTTCGAGAGGTGATCTACCAAGCATCAGCAGCGTTGACGAGCGGTCGTTGTGATACGCCGGCGGGCGACACATCGGAGCCGGTCGGCGCAGGGGTGCCGGCCGGCCAGGCCGAGTACACGCATCCGACCGGGTCCTGCGCACAAAACTCCGAGTCGACCGTCGTTGAGCTGCCCAGTCGGCTCGCCGACCAGGGGCTGTGCGGACAGCGTGTGCAGCTCGACGCTGTGTCACCCGGCGATCTCATTTTCTGGGACTATCGCCAACACGCACCTACGCGGGTTGGGGTGGCGGTAGACCAGACGCGCGTCGTCACCGCAGACCCGTCCACCGGGCAGTTCGCGGTAATCGAGATTCCGGCCGGCGGCGACGCCCGCGCGAAACGAGTTCTTGCCGGTCCGGGTTATTGAGCATGATTGCTCAATAACCCATGTACGCTCCGCCTTCGCGCATGCTGGCAATTCCGGGCACATTGCTCACCGACCCGTACCGGTCGATCGAGTAGCGCACTCCAGCGATGATGTTGTCGACCGGGTTCCAGATATCGCGGTGCCCCGGCAGCGAATACGCGTCGAAGGTGGGGTCGATGGTCTGCATCAGTCCCTTCGACGGAATCCCCGCGGCGGCATTGCTATCCCATAGATTGATCGCATGCGGGTTCCCGCTGGACTCATGCTGGATGATCGCCGCGATGGCGGAGCGGTCGATCTGACCGGTGTCGTAGCCGTTTTCGGCGAGTACACGCATGGCCTGATCGATCCACTGACTCTGCTGCCCGGAGGGCATCGTCCCGGGAGGACCCGTGCCCGCACCGCCGCGACCAGGCCGGGTGCGGCGTCGCGGGCGCGGCGCCGGTGCCTGTGGCCGTGACTCCCGTACATACCGGCCGGCCAGCGCGGCTACCCGATCCGCGGCAATCACCGCGGCGTTCTGGCCTTGTCCCAGCACGGCGCCGGCGCGTTGCAGCGCGGAGCCGAGCGCGGCGGTCACCATCTGCTGACCGGCGGGGGTATCCGCCACGGGCCCCAGAGCAGTCAGCGCGGTGTTGACGTTGGCGATGATCGTGCCGATCGCGACTCGTCCCTGCGCCGTGGAACCCGCGGCGTCGCCGAGAATCCGCTCGAGCTCGACGTTCAACTCGCCCAGAGCGTCGGCGCGGCGAGACGTATTACCCTCGTGCAGGCCGTATTGTGCGCCCATCTCGCCACCCATGCGCAGAGGGCCGGTCGGCGCGTCCGTGTTGACGACCGGGGGTGCGTAGCTTTGACCGGTGACGGTGGAGGGTGAGCCGTCACCATAGCGTCCGGCGATGGCGGCGAGCGCCGCCAGCGCGGGCGCGGCCATTGCGAGGAGCGCGGCGGGCACGGCGCCCAGATCGGCGCCACCCATTGGCGCCGAGCCCGTAGGACGGGCGTCACCGCTGTGCGGGATGTAACCGGGCGCGGTCGAAGGTGCTGAGGGAGTCGGCGTGCTACCGGATTGTGTGCCCGGCTTCGCGGGCGCGGTGCCCGCTCCCGCACCTGGTGGGACGGAGCCGGGGCCACCGCCGGATGCACGAGGCGGTGCGCCTTTGCTGCCGTAGCGCGGTCGACGTTCGCTGCGCCCGGGTGCCGGCTGGACGGGACCGGTGTCGGCAGTGGGCACAGCCACGGTCAGTACCCCACGTACCGGCCGCCGGCCCGGACCGCTTTGACGCCCGGGACATTGGCCAGCGATCCGTACCGGTCGAGCGAATAGCGCACACTCGCGATGATGTTGTGCACCGGGTTCCAGATGTCGGTGTAGCCGGGTAGCGCATACTGCCGGAACGTCCCGTCGATGGTCTGCATGAGGCCCTTGGAAGGCGTTCCCTTGGCGGCGTTGCTATCGGTCAGATTGATCGCATGGGGGTTGTTGGTCGACTCGTACTGGGCGATGATGGCTATCGCGGCGGGGTCCACCTTGCTCATATCGGTGCCCGACTGGCGCAGGATCGCCAAGGCCTGCTGGATCCAGAGGCCTATCGAACCGCCCTGCCCGACGGCGGTGGGGCCATTCCAGGCTCCTGCGGTGCCGTTCCCGTAGGTAGCTTGCCGCTGACCGTTGATATTCCAGAGGTATTGAGCCGTAAGACGTTCGACATGGGCGGCCATGTCCTTGGCTGTGGACTGCCCGGCGGAAACAATGGTGTGTGCCTTCTGCAAGGCCGCGGTGAGGATCTGGTGAACTCTCGCGTGGCCCGCCCGGGTATAGGCATGAGGGCCGAGGGTGGCCAGTGCGCCGTTGACTTCCCGGATCAGCTGTGTCAGCTTCGTTCTGTCGACCTGGTGATTGCCTGCCAGTTCCGTGACATATCGCGCCAGTTGATTGTCGAGATTGTTGAACGCGGTCGCGGCAGTTCGCTGAAACAGTTGCTGAGCGCGGCTGCCGCTGGCGGCCCCACCACTGCCAGGGGTCAGGCCCAGCATCTTCCGCAACTCGATGATCTCTGGGTCTGTCGGGTTGCCGTTGCCATAGGCCGCGGCCAGCATCCGGAGGGCCCTGATCGCGCGCTGGGCGGCGGGAGACAAGCCGGTCGCGGCGGCGTCGTCAGCCGATTCGACTTCGGGATCAACTGCCTCTGCCGGGCTGGGCCCTCGCAGTGTCAGCGCGGAGGTGTCGGGCGCCTGCGCTTTCCCTGACCCGGCCCTGTCGGCGTTCGTTGTTCCCGCGCCTTGTTTCGGTACGGCAGCGCCGTTGCCATCGGCGAGGCTCGACAACGCCGAGGCCAAGATCGGCAGCATCTGCGTACCGAAGTCCAGCGAGCCGGTGAGCTGGTCCGGATTGTCATCGTCGACCGGCGCGGACTGTTGCGTCGAAGTCGTTGTGCCCGTTGTCGCCCACGGTGATCCGGTGGTCGGCACCGCATTCAGCGGTTGGCCCGGTGTGGCGGTGGCTGCGTTGGTCGTGGCGGCCGTAGCCGGCGTTCCTCCGGGCGGCGCGACCGTTGTCGACGAGTTGTCCCTCGGGGCGGGAACTACCGACGGGGCCCGGTTCGATTGCCCTGAATCAGCGGCTGTGGGACCAGAATTGGCAGGGGTGCCGGGTGGGTTGACCGATACTGTACGCGCACTGGCGATGTGTGGACGTTCCGGTGACCGGGGGCCCTGGCCGGGCGGAAGTTCGTCCTCGGTTACATTCGGGTCGAGTGCGGACTCATTGGTAGCAGCCCATAGCTCAGCGCTCGTCATGGCTCACATTCCGCGCGTATTCACCTGTGCCGGCGAGCCCTTCGGTAGCGACCCAGCGGCCGCGGCGACGGAGGTCCATCCAGCAGTCCTCCCCTGTCGGTCAGCGATGGGCGATTCCATGACAGCGGTTCGTCACTCGACGGTGGCGACCGGGTCATCGCGTGCTCGGCGGATGTGGTCTACCCAATCCTGACCCGTCTCGGCCGGCGCCGCCTTCCCAGTGTTGGGAATCTCCGACAATAGGTCCGTGAAAGGGGCCTGCCATGGCTGATCGCAGTTGCCACCGACCTGGGCCGCAACAGGTCCCGTTGGCAGGCTTGGCGCTGTCGTGTACGGCCCGGGCTACGCGCGTTCGCCGATCTGTGAGGGAGTGATCGAATGGATTGGGGATCGGTCTTCAAGACCGTTGCGACCGTAGCGGCGCCGGTTGTGCTCGGCGCGGTGGGCAATGCGATGTTGCCGGGTGTCGGCGGCATGCTCGGGGCGGCTGCCGGAGGGTGGATTGCCGATGGGATCGAGCACGGAGGGATGCGCGCCGGTGGATGGAAAGCTGCCCTTGGTGCGGGACTGACCGCTGGAGTCGGCGGATCCATCGCGGCGCGGGGCCTCGGCCGACTCGCCGGGAGGTTCGGCGGTCGTGCGGCCGGCGGCGCTAGGCACGCCGCCGGACGGGCAGGCGGGGGAGCGGGCCGGACTCCGAATCCGGTCGGTCAGCGCGGTAGTCAGAACGGATTGTTCGATCCGGGCCGCCGCGCGGGTACCAGGAATCCGTTCAACGTGAGCAACAACTTCAGATCTTCGGGTTATGGCACGGACTTGACCAAGGGTGCATTCGCACTCGTGGGATATGGTTTGAATCGTTCGGGCCCGACGCCGCCTGTTCAACCACCTGGCAAGGGTGCAAAAGGTTCCGGCGCACAGGGCGGGGGAAATGCAGGCAAGTATGTGGGCGGCTTCGTCGAGTCGGCGAAAAAAGGTGACTTTGCCCAGTATACGAATCCCGACAATACGAAGGGGTTCATATGGCAGCCGGACGGGCTGTCTCGGGGCATGAAGGAACTGTATTCAAAGGACACCGGGGCTGCGGCCGCAGTGACCATTTGATGTCCTCGCGAGTTGGGAGGTCGGCGTAGTGGCGGAACCTTCGGATCCTTCGACGTCGCCGGAATCCTCGGCGCCTTCGAACCCTTCGCTGGTCGAATACCTCGATATCACGTACCGGATGTTCGGTCAGGACGAACCCGCCGATATGGAGTTGCCCGAGCTGCCGAAGATGCATCTGGCAAACCCCGGTATCGACGAGTACACGAATGCGTCCGAAGGTCTCATCCGCGCTGCCGATGGCTACGAAGCGGTGCAGCAGAAGGCCTGGGACACGGTCGTCAAGTCCAAGGAATTGACGAAGACCGGTCGCACCAACATTCTCGACTTGATAGACGGCATCAATAACTACGCCAAGATGGCGAATAATGACGCCACCTTCTTCGAGATACTGGAGCAGGGGTTCCTGAGCGTCGATGGAGTGCGCGCGGAGACGACCGAGAAGTCGCAGGAATTCGGCCAGGACCTCCGGGAGGAAGTTCAGAAAGCTCTGGATGCGAGCGCGGCGCAGGGCAAGAAAGATATGGACGCCTTTCGGAAGCAGGTCGAGGCCGCGCTCGCCGGGCAGAAACCACCAGGCACTCCGGGGCCCGGCATTCCCGGCGCCCCGGGCACCCCAGGCACCCCGGGCGCGAACAACCCCGGCCAGAACCCGCCCCCCTGGCTCAACGACAACGGCCCCAAACAACCCGGCACCACCCCCGACCCGACTCGTCCGGGAACGATCACCCCGCCCGGAGCCACCCCTCCGGGGACGACGAAACCGCCCACAACAGGGGTCAAGCCGCCGGTTTCGGATATCAAACCGCCGACGGCGACTCCGCCGATCTCCACGCCGCCGCGGGTGAATCCGCCGATTTCCTCGCCGAGTTCGCCGGGGCTCGGTGGTATGCCGGGTATGGGGATGCCCGGGATGGGCTTCCCGGGCATGGGCATGGGCATGCCTGGTATGGGGATGGGGTTGCCCGGGATGAACGATCAATTGGCGCGGCGCAACGAATTGGATCGGGATCTGGCGCGTCGCCGGGAGGAGCTCGAGGATCGGCGGGACAGGGACAAGCCGCGTGATGTGGTGCCGCCGCGGTCTGCGGCACAGCCTGCGGTGGCGCAGCAGGGTGCGGGGGCGCCGGGTGGTGCGAATGGGCAGCAGGTGAACGCGAATTCGGGTGTGACTGCCGCTCCCGGGGCGGGCACGCCGCCACCGCCTGGTCAGGCGCCGGGGCCGGTGCCGAACGACAAAGGGCTGGTGGAGTACAACAAGTTCGCCGGTCGGCCCTCGCTGTGGGTGTCACCTGTTGTGTACAGCGCCTTCGACGCCGCGGTCGCGAACAAGAAGGGTATCGATGCCAAGGCCGCGTACGCGAATACGCCGGCGATGTGGAACGACGACAAGAAGATCGGACTGCGGATCGATCCGGTCAAGTTGATCCCCGGCGATGTCGTGAGTTTCAAGGACGGTACCGCGATCGTGGTGGTGTGGAAGCCCGGCGAGGCCGGTGCCGGTGCGGTTCCCGCAGCCGATGGTGCGGTTCCCGCGGCGGGCGCGGAAGGCAATCTGGAGATCATCGCCAATGGCGAACTCCAGGCCCTGACCGGCGACATCATGAAGGCGGAAGGTCCTTACGGCGAGTTCATCGGCTTCTTCCATCCGAACGGAATCGATGCGGTGCCGCCCGCCGACGCCGGTGCGGCGGCGCCCGCGCCCGCAACGGCTGATCAGCAGCCGACGGTGGTGGCGTAGTGGGTGCGGGTTGGTGTGAGGGGAGACGATCGTGGCTCTCAATGTCGATCTGAGCGCGCTGGTGAAGGCGGCGTCGAGCCTGACCGACGCCGCGCGCGACACCGGGCTGGCGCTGCCGAGTGGGTGGGTGGTACCTGCCGGGGCCGACCCGATCTCCGGCGCGACGGTGCCGCGGCTGAACGCGCAGACCGCGACCGTGGTGAACGGCATGATCGATGTGCTCAATGCGGTCGCCGAGGATGCGTACAAGATCGGGAAGTCGGCCGAGGCCTACAGCACCCAGGACAGCGAGGGGGCGCGCACCATCGGCGGGCGCGGTGGCGAGATCATCGCGAACCCGATCCCCGAGCCAGTGCCGATGCCGCATCGCAAGCCACCGGTGTATTCCGCGCCGAGCGGTGGGTCCATCGATCCGCTGACCTTCGCCAAGCAGCTGCACGCCGGTCCGGGGCCGGGACCGGCGAAGGAATTCGCCGAGAAGGTCAGAGGATTCGCTCGTGACATCTCGCCGATCGCGAATCAGGCCGTCGCCGATTCCGCTTCGGCGATGGCGCACTGGACGCCGGTGGGGGAGAAGGTCGCAGGCAATCTCACCCGGTACGGCGGCTGGCTCGGTCATCTGGTGACCGGGATGGGGCTGCTCGCCGATTCGATCGACTCCTACAGCGAGGCGTTCCGGATCGCGAAGTCGACGCATCCGACTCCGGAGGAGATCATCGCCGCCCGTAAGGAACTGCTGGCCGCGATGCGCTCGAAAGACGAGGCGCGCACGGCACTGGCGCTGGCGAAATTCGAGGAGCAGAACGCGCGTTCGGCCGAAACCGTCACCGGCTACAGCGCGGCCACCAACTCGCCGCTGCCGGGTGAGGCGGCGGCCGAGGCCGGAACCGGTCCGGGCACGGCCGGGCAGAACGCGGGCGGCCAGGGCGGCGGCGAGCAGGGCTCGGGAGAGCAGGCCATGGATCCGAGCATGCTCGCGAACCTGCTTCCAGCCATGATGAACGCGATGTCCACCATGGGCGGTCTACCGCTGGATCAGTCGTCGCAGGAGTATCTCGACGACTACGCCCTGGGCGACGAGTACTACGACGACAGCTACGGTTTCGACTCGCTCGGCGGCTACGGCGGTTTCGGCGGCGGTGGCGGCGGTGGCTTCGGTGGATCACTGGGTGGTGGGGGCTTCGGCTCAGGTGACGTGGCCGCGCCGATGCCGTTGACGGCGTCGGCGTCGGTGCCGGCCGGCCTGTCGCAGAGCCTGCCGCGGGCGCCGGTGATCGAACCGCTGACCGCGTCGTCGTCCGGCGGGGCCGGCAGCGCGATGCGCGGCAGCGGGATGCCGATGATGCCGTACATGCCGATGGCGCCGGGGGCCGGTGGGGCCGGTGGCGGTGGTGAGGACCGCAGCCGAGTCGTGGCCTGGCACCCGGACCGGCTGATGTACGTCGACGACACCCCGCACACCGAGATGGTGATCGGCGAACGGCCGGCCATCGCGCCCAGCGTCACCCCGCCGACCCCGAATTCGGCCGGGGCCAACCAGCATTCGAGTCACACCGGAGGTACCGCATGACCGATATTCACCCCGATGTGCAGGCCGCCCTCGATATGGCGCGGGATCTGCGCCACCGCATCGCCGATATGCGGGAGAAGATCGATGCGATCCGGGCGCGCCGTCCGTCGCCGAGCGGTGCGGTCATTCCGGAGGTCGATGCGATGGGCCGGTTGACCGGGTTGTATCTGGCGCCCGGGACCGTCGATCGGTTCAGTAGTCCGGAACTGGTGCACGAGATCATGGCCGCGATCCGCGACAGCGCCGATGACGCCGGACGTCAGTATCGCCTGATCATGGACGGTCCGCTGGAGCCCGCCGAACCGGAGGTGGCCGCGGCGGCGCCCGGGGAGACGTCGTGACGCAGGCGGATACCGTCAGCCCCGGCGAGGCGATCCGCTGGTTGCACGACGAAGGATTGTCCAGGCTGGCGGGTACTGCCGCCAATGCCGCGGCCCCGTTCGGCGCCTTCACCGTGGAGGTGGCGACGGGCGCGGTGACCGCGTACCCGGTCGCGAATACCGGTGCGGGCGCACAACTGCTGACGTTGTCGGCCGATGAGCTGCCGCCCCCGGTGGATTCCGCCCGGCGGTTGGTGGTGGCCGGAATCACCCTGGCGGACGCGATTCTCGTCATCGATCTCGCTGCGTACCTCACCGTGGCGATCAACGCCGATGACGCGGTGGCGGTCGCGCGGTCGTGGGTGATGCAGTTGCTGCTCGACCCCGAGGTCACCATCACGACCAACAGCGAGGCCGTCACCGTCGGCAAGAGCCCACGATGCCGGCGGGGTTTCTTCCCGGGTGGGGGAGCGCCGATCATTCACGTCGACGATAAACGCCCGCCCGTCACCACCATCGTCCTCGACGCCGCCGACGACGGCACCGACCGCATCGACGTGGGGCCCGACGGTACCGGCGAGGTGTACCTGGGGGCGTGGTTCTGGCCGCTGAAATTCGTGATGACCATCGACGACACGATGTGGTCGGGCCTGGTCGCCGATCTGACCGCGCCGTCCGCGACCTCGGACGCACCGGCCCCCGGCCGCACCGCAGTGGCGGCCGCCGACACCACCGAACGACCCCCGGAGATGAGCCGATGACGCACCCCAACGCGACCGAACTAGCCGACTACGACGACTTCGACCAGGACGACGGCTACCCCGGCGACGCCCCCGCCGCCCCGGACTGGCAGAGCATGATCTACGAGGTGGTCAACCTCGATCACAGTGTCGGCGTGGCCTGCAACCGCGACGGTGAGGTGGTCGGCCTGCACCTGACCGACGAGGCCAGGGAGAACGGTGATGCCTGGCTGGCGGCCGAGATCCTGCGCATCGCGAAGCTGGCGCACCTGAAATCCCGGGTGGGCCTGCGCGCGGAGATGGAATACAACGGCGCCCGCCCCTACACCGTCGACGCCTTCGACCTGCCGACCGAGGCCGCCTACCGGGCCATCGAGAACGCCGAACTGGGCCGCACGTCCTGACGGCGGTATCCGAGACAAGGACCTGACATGTTGGACCGTGACAGCACACCCGAAGTCCTGCGCCCGGTCGGGGCATACCTGCATGCCATGACGTCCGGGGCGGGACAGGTCCGCGCGGCGGTGGGCGATTTCACGCTGCCGTGCCGTCCGTCGTCGTCGCTGGATCATGCGCTGGTCGGCGAACTCGACTGGATCACCGAGACTTTCGGCAATGCGGTGCGTCAGTGCCTCGGCCGCGCCGATCTCGCCTTCCGGGTGGCGGTGGACGGTGCCAACGCCCACGACATCGCCGACCTCCTCGGCGGTGCCGCGGTGCGCGGACACCAGCAGACCTGACACGGACGAGTCGAGCGCCATGGAGCCGGAGCGGACGAGCCCGTACTGGGACGCCATCGTCGGCGACGACTGGCCGGCGATCGCTCCGGCGCACTGGAATGCCCTGGAAACCCGGGCACGGGCCGCGGCCGACGCGCTGAACACCGGCGACGCGCCACAAGCGCGGCTGGCCTTTGATCAAGCGGTGCGCGCCAGCGAAGGCTTGCAGCCGATCAAGGACGAAATGCTGGCGCAGCAAGGTGTGCCGCAGGCGTTTTCCGAGGCGCTGCTCGCCGCGAGCGAGGTTTTCCGCGGTTTCGGCGAGCTGGTCTACCGCACCCGGAACCGAATCCTGGATATCGTCGACGACGCCACGGCGCGGATCACTGCCGTGCGCCGTCGCGCCGAATCCGACGGTGGTGCCGGGGAGTCCGACGACGCGGCGAACAAGCCGACGCCGGAAGAGACCGAAGCGTCGATCGCGGCGATTCTGGGGAATGCACGCGCCGACGTGCGTGACGTGGTGGCGGCGGCGTTGGCCTCGCTGAGCCCGTCGGGCGTACCTGCCCTGGCGCGGATCGCCGATATTCTCGGGCAGCCGGGACCGTGGACGCCTGGACGGTCCGGAGCGCCTGAGCCACCGCAGCGTCGTGCGCCGACCTCGCCTGAGCAGGACCGGGTTCCGCAACCGCCTCCCGCTGCCGCGCCGCCGGGTCCGCGCGGTGTTCCGCTGCCCGCGCCGCTGCCGAATCCGGATGCATCGGGACCGCCGCCGATGCCGCTGGAAGAGGCCGGCGATGTGATCGAGCAACCGCCCGATTCGCCGATGCCGATTGATCTCGTCACCGGGCCCGCGCCCGAGCCCACGACCCTGCCGGTCGAGTCGACCGACAATGTCCCGCACCCGGATGCCGACCCGACACCGACGGGCAGGGATGCCCCGGTTTCCGCTACCCCGGATGCTCCGGTTCACGCCGGTCCGGTGGGGCGTGGTCCCGCCGGTCAGACGGCAACACCGTGGGCTGCTTTCGTCCCCGATACGACCAGGGGCACAACGACTTCTGATCCGGGCGTGGATCGCTCGAACGGCCCGGTCGATCGGATCCCCGAGGACGGTTCGGATCGCTTGGCGGGTGCGAGCCCCTATCGTGCGGCCGGTTCCGACGAGCAGCGGTCCGAGGGCGAATCCACCCGCGCGAAAGCTGATGTCCCCGACACCGACCCGGCGGCAGAGCGCACCGATGCCGTCGCCGATGCCGCCATTCGGGCCGCTGGTCAGAAGAATCCGGAAACGGACCTGGTGGCGGAGACGGATTCGGGATCGGAGGCCGCCGCCGCGGCCGCCATGGGCGCGATGCCGCCGCCGATCCTGCCCGCAGGTCCGCCGCCGGCCGCGGTCTCGGCGACGGCTCCTACTTCTCCGCCACCGCCCGTCACCAGCAAACCCGCTGGTACACCGGCCGGGGCCGTGGCGCCGCAGTCGTCCGCGACGCCACCCGCACCACCTGCGGCCCCGGCCAAGTCTCCGATCGTTGGTGTGCAACCGCCGCCCGGTTCATCGGCTCCGGGCACCGGCACCGCTCCCGCGGCGTCGTCCAACAACCAGTCCGCGGGTCGCACCGGCGCGCCTCAGCACGAGGAGCCCTCGGAGGCAGCGGATTCCGGCGACATGGTCCGCAACGTCGTCGGCGCTGCGATGGCGGCGGCAGCCGGACCGTCGTTCGTCCTGGGCGAGAAGGTCGACGGCGATTTGGTTCTCGCCCGCACGTTGCTGGCCGGTGTTCTCGCGGCGGCACCCCACGTGGTCGGGCACGAGACCGCGGTGGCGATCATGCGGCACTCCGGCGGTGTGAGCGCCTTCCTCACCACCAATGAAGGCCGGGGCTGGCTGCCGACCGGTGTGTTCGTGCCGCCGGAGCTGTCGACGCCGTGGATGTGGTCGGTCTCCGATGGCTCGGCATGGGAGGGCCTGTCGGATCCGGCGCGCGTGCTGGCCGAATTCGCGGTGGCATGGGGGCGCAAATCGGGCGCGCGGCTGACCGCGCTCGCCTCCTCGCTGCCGATCCCGTCGATGCTCACCGCGCAACTCGGCGATGTGGCGACCATCGGAGAAGTGCCGGCGTCTCCGGAGATGGATCTGAGCGCGCGCACCGGCAGGCTCGTCGACCGGCTCGAACTGACGGCGTCGCCGCGCATGCTAGCGCGGGTGGCCGCGATACCCGACGACGACATCCACGCCCATTGCGTCGATCTCGCCATCGACGCCCATCAGCGGGTGACCCGCGCCCTCGGCGAGAATGTCGACGCCCTCGGTGCGCCCGCACTCCGCGAGCGCATGCTGCGCGCGATCCGGCAGGCCCGCGAGGTGCCCGAGCAGTGGTACGACGAGCTGCGGGATCTGGACGACCTGATCGCGGCGTCGATGGTGTCGCGGCGTTTCGACGCCTCACGAGTGGCCCTGGGGGAGTTGCGGTCAGAGCACGCGGGCGCGGAAGGATCGGCCTTGCGGGCCATGGTGTTCGAGCGTCGCTGCGACGAGCTCGTGCTGCTGCTGGCCGGTGAACCCACCCGGCAGCGGCTGCGGGATGCGACGTACGCCCACGCACAGGTGACCGGGCATCCGGCGCTGCCGGAACCGGCCGAGCCCCGGACCGGCGCGAACCGTCCGTCTGCGGTCTCGGCGCCGACCGTCCGTTGATTGCAGACGGATTCCCAAGAGCGGGAAGCGCCGAAAATGGACGGGTCAGTGGTGTGGAAGGAGTGATCAGGCGTGCCGGAAGGTCTGAGTCTCGACCCTGCGGTGTTGCGGCAGCTGGCCGCACAGCACAGGCGCGTCGCCGCGGATACCCGGGAATGGGCGAAGCCTCCCGAGCAGTGGCTGAATGACTTTCCGCGGACCTACGGGTCGATCGCCGACCCCGTCCACAAAGCGTTGCTCGACTACTACCGAGAACGTCAGAAGGCCGGCAACGCCCTCGCCGACGACCACGACAAGACCGCGGACTATCTGATCAAGTCCGCCAACGACTACGAAGCGTCCGACCAGCAGGGCGCGGCGAATATTCGCAACAGCGGCCAGGGCCTCGACACTCCGGGCGGCAGCGGGACCGACACTCCGCCGGCGCCCATGCCCACACCGGTCGGGCCCGCACCCGACGCACCGTCGGCAGGAGGCACCGGTCCGGACGTCACGCCACCGGAAACCTCGACGCCGGACGGCACCACACCCGACCCGGCGGCTCCGGGCGGCACCGCGCCGGATCAGACGCCCCCGTCGGGCACGGCGCCCGACCAGCCCGCGGCGAATGTCCCGACACCGCAGCCCGGCATGCCCGCAACCCCGGGCGCGCCGGAAACCGCCGCGCAGCAACCCGGTTCGGGCGCGACGCCGCAGATGCCCGCCGCTGCCGCAGGTGCGGGCACGGACACCGGGACGAACACCGGTGCGTCCGCGCCGGCTCAGCCCACGGGAGCGACGGCGCCGACCGGGACCACACCGCCCCCGACCGGTGTGCCGGGCGTCGCGCCGATGGCTCCCGTCATGGGCGGGATGGACGACCGTTCCGCCACCGCATCGCCGTCGCAGACCGGCGGCCGGGCCGACTCCACGCCGTTCATGGCGCCCATGCCGACCCCGTTCGCGGCAGCCGTGGCCGCCGCGAAGGAGAAGGCCGCCGAGCCGTCGCATGTGGTCGGTGACGAGGTCGACGAGGACCTGGTGATCGCCCGGACGCTGCTGCGGTCGGTGCTGGCCGCGGTGGATTCCTCGGTCATCGGCCTGACCTGGGCGGTCTCGGTGATGCGCGGCCCGGCGGGTGCCGGCGTGTTCATCACCACCAACGAAGGCCGCGGCTGGATGCCCGCCGGGCTGTTCCTGCCCCGCGAAGTGTCCTCGCCGTGGGTCTGGGACGAGTTGCTCGGCACCGACACCGACGAGGGCTCGCCGTGGGAAGGCGTCACCGACCCGGCCCGAGTGCTGGCCGAATTCGGTCTCGCGTGGGGTGCCAAGGCCAATGCCAAGCTGTCCGCGCTGGTCTCCTCCGGGCCGATCGATCCTGGTCTGCGCGCGCAGCTGAGTGATGTGTCGACCGAAGGCAACGTCCGCCCCGCCGAGGAAGTGGATCTGCGCGTATTCACGCCGGATACGGCCGACCGACTCGGACTGTTCGGCACGATGAGCGCCTTGGAGCACGTGTCCGCGGTGACGGACACGCAGGTCCCCGGCCGCTGCGTCGAGCTGGCCGTCGACGCGCACGTCCGCGTCGGCCGCGCCGGTCCGGTGCCGGTCGAGGCGTCCGAAGCCCGCTCGGTGCGCGAGCGCATCCTCGCCATGATCCAAGCCGGCCAGCCCGTCCCCGCCCCCTGGTGGGACGACCTGCGCGATGCCGACGACCTGCTCGCCGCCTCCATGCTCTCCCGCCGCGTCGACCCCGGCCGCGTCGGCATCGGCGACCTCCGCGTCGACAGCTCCGATTCCTCGTTGCGGGACATGGTGTTCGAGCGCCGCTGCAACGAGCTGGTCCTGCTGCTGGAGGGCGAGCCGAGCCGCCAAGCGCTGCGCGACGCCGTGTACGCGCACGAGCAGATCATGGAGCACCCGCTGTTCGTGGAGGCGCCGTCGGTGGTGTCGGCCGCAGATACCGGACGCGACGCCCGTCCGGTTACCACCACCGGAACCGTTTCTGCGCCAGGCACTTCGGTCGCGCCGCCGACCGGGATCTCCGGGCCGCCGCCGGGAGTCTCGGCCGGGCCGCCTCCGGTCGCGCCGCCGCCGGTCCCGAGGAGTAGCCATGATGGGTCCTGAGCGCGTGTCGAGTCACAAGGGTGCCTCGGAAGGCCTTTGCCGCACCGTCGAGTTCGACAGGAGTAGCGATGTCCATCGCCGTCGCAGCTGGTAGCTGCTGTGCCGGGCTTCTGGTTGCGCGCGAACAGGTGTGCTGATGGCCGACGACGAGAAACCGCGGTACCTGCTGGAGGAATACCAGCAGCAGCAAAACGAAGCCGCCGGAATTCTGCCGCCCGACAAGCGACCGCCGCCGCTCGTCGACACCATCCGGGCACAGGAGGACGCCAAGCCGTCCGAGAAGCCGAGTGAAAACGCTGGTGGCGGGTCGACCTCTTCGAATCCGAAACAGGACACGGCGGTCGATAATTTCAATTACCACTACTACCGGTTCAACCCTCCGCCGAAGGACGAAGAGAAGAAGCTCGACGGCACCGCGCCGATCAAGGGGGCAGTCGAGCCTGAATTCGATGCCCCGGCGACGAAAGACGTCACGCTCGACGCCGCCACCGACAGCAACACCATCAAGGTCGGCGGCACCCTCGGTCCGAACGACGAACTGGTCTCGGACAATGGTCGATACGCCGTGCGATTCCAGGATGGCAATCTGGTATTCGTCGACAAAGAGCTCGGCCAAAAAGCTCTCCAATCCGGCACAGACAACGGTTCCACGTCGGTTACGGGCGCGCGGTTCGACAAGGATTCGATCGACATCCTCGGCGGCCAGAATCTTGCCAAGGGGGACAAAGGCCGGGCCCTGTGGTCGCAGGCGTTCGACTTCGACAAGTCGATCGCCGACAAGATCAAGGCCTACCGGATCAACGACGATGGAACGATCGTCGCCCTCGGCGGAAAAGACAACAAGGACATCCTCGGTATCGCCTACTACATGGGCGACCAGAGAAAGCACTACATACCGGTCGATTTTCCGGTCCCGCCGGGTGGCAGTGAGTTTTTCTACGACACTGCCGAAACGATGCGGCGAATCATGCAGCTGCAGGTGGACAAGCTCGGGTCGGGGCAGCCTTCCGGTGCGCCGGACCCGGAAAAAGAATTGAAGAACGCGGGTCTGCCGACGGGGAAGTTCACCTCGGAGATGGTGAAGACCTACCGCGAAAACCACGAGAAAATCGAGAGCCTGAACCTGGACCTGGCCGACCGACTCGAAAAGGTCAAGGTCTTGACGAAGGATCTCGCAGCCGAGGTGCGAGACGCGAAAAAATACATCGAGGGGAAGCTCGAAGATCTCGGGCACGTGATGCGCTCGCCGATGTGGGTGAGTTCCCGGCCGTGGGGCCAGACGCTGGAAGAGTTGGAAGAGGAGAAGAAGACCAAGGTTCAGCGCAAGTACGACAAAGATGGCAACGTTACGTCGTTCGAACTGCCCAAGGAGCTGGAACAGAAGCTCCTGGAAGCGCTCCGTAGCACGTCCCTGGATATCTCCAAGAGGATCGACAAGGTCAACGAGCGTGTCGGGGGTAGCAAGCCATCCGATGACCCCGGTGGAAAACCCAAGGGCGATCCGAAAGGTGACCCCACCGACGACGGCAAGAAAAAGGGAAATCCGGGGCCCACACCGGCCGGCCCCACACCACAGGGCCCGGGTGCTCCTGGCCCGACGCCGACCGGGCCTGGTGCCAACCAGAATTGGGGGAACGGACCGGGCGGTGTTCCGAACGGGCCCAATGGGCCGGGCGGCGCGACGGCTCCCGGTGCTACCGATCCCAAGCTGGCCAAGTTCTTCAACGACCTCGCCAATGACATCGAGAAGATCGGAAAAGGCGTGGGTACCGGTGCGGGCGACGGGGCCGGCGGCGGTGACGGGACCGGCTCGGGTGGGGGTGCCTCGGGTGGTTCGGGATCGGGTGGTCAGGACAAGCCCGGTGGTCAGGGTCAAGGCCAGGGTGGAACTTCGCCCGGTGGTACGGGACAGCCGCAGCCGCAGCCGCAACCCGGTCAGCAGCAAGGGGGCGGCGGGATGAATCTCGCTCTGCCGCTGATGATGATGCTGGGCACGTTGCCGCAGATGGTCGGGCAGGCGGCGCAGATGATGATGGCGCAGAAGGCCGAGCAGGAAGAGCGCGAGCGGTACGAGGAGGAGCGCAGGCTCGAGCGGGAGGAGCGGAAGGCCGACGAGGAGGCCGCGACGGCGCAGGCGTCGGCGCAGGCGCCCGGTGGTGCGCCGCCGGCTCCGGGCGAGGCGGCACCGCCGGTCGCGACCGCGTCCTATGGTCCTGGTGCGCCGCCGCCGGTGGTCATGCCCGGTGGGATGACCGATGCTCCGCTGCCGGACGGCACTACGCAGAAGGTGCCGTCCGCGGTAGCGCAGGCGTTGAACAAGGAGATCTACAACGCCAACGGCAGCGACGCCAATGCCGCGTATGCCGGCACGACCGGGCAGCAGACGCCGAGCAATCCGTGGACCGCGGTCGATCCGAACAGCACCGACCCGGATAAGCGGCTGCGCACCGGCGATGTGATCCAGTGGGAGAACCGGACCGCACTGGTCGTCATGAATGATTCAGGCCTGAATGTGCTGCTCAACGGCCAACTCGTGCAGCTGGATCCGCACAACCCACCCGATGACGGCCACGGCCCGTTCGGCCGGTTCCAGGGCTTCTTCCATCCCAGCGGTATCGACAAGGCCGGCGGCGATCTCACCGCGGGTGCCCAGCCGACCGTCGATGTCGCACCGGGAGGCGGTGCGCCGCCGCAGCCGAAACCCGTTCGGCCGCAGGTCTATACCTGAGTCACCGGCGGGGGTGTGCAGGACAGGACGTGCGACGGCCGTGCCGAGCACAGCTGGGCTCAGGCCGTCGCGGCCTTCGGTTCCTCGCTCTTGGCCGGCTCACCGGCCAGCTTGTTCGGGTCGTTCGGCTTCTGGTCGCCCGGCGCCGCAGCGCCTTCGGCTGGCTTACCGGCATCGCTCGGCGGCGGGGCCTGGCCCTCCGGTGGCTTCCCCTCACCGGGCGGCGGTGGTGGCGGCGGCGCGCCCTCGGGTTTCTTTTCCTCGCCGTTCTTGGGCTCCTCAGGCGCGAACATTTCGTGCAGCATCGGCAGCATGGGGATCAGGGACATAGGGATCATGCCGAGCATGGGCAGCATGCCGAGCAGTCCGCCCAGACCGCCGTCGCCCCCACCGCCCTGGCCACCGCCGGGCTGCTGAGCTCCGCCACCCGGGATCCCGCCTCCGCCTCCGCCGTTACCGCCGTCTTTGCCGTGGGCGATGTCCCAGTTGTAGTCGGCGGCCGCGACGATTTTCTCGCAGATCTTGCGCAGCGCCTGAGCGACCATCTGCATCACCGCGTAATCCTGCACGGCGGTGAGCTTTTTGACCAGGTTGTACGGTCTCAGGCCGTCCTTCAGCTCGCTGACGATCGTCTTGATCGCCGCCAGATTCTTGGACTTTTCGTCGGCCATCACCGTTGACGTTTTGGCGACCTTGTCGTCCATGCTCAGCAGCGCGGTTTTGGTCTGGCGGGACTGGTCGGCAATCTTGTTGTACGCCTCGACCATCTGGCCGTTGCCGACATTGTCGGCCTTCACCGTCTTGAGCAGTGCGCTGACCTCGGGTGGCGGCGTCACGGTGTACTCACGGCCCAGCAGGTCGACGGCGAACCGAATCGCCTTCTCGGCCTGCGCGATCAACAGCTTCGTCTTCGGAGAAGCACCGGGCGGCGGCACGATCTTCATCCAGTCGCCGGTGGAAGGTGGTGGTGTACGCCCGGGATCTTTGGCTGAGATCGGCCGTACGGAATCAGGATCGCCGGAGCCCTTCTTTCCGTCGGCAGGCAGGGCAGGACGCGCCTCTGGTTGGGTTGCGTCCTTTGCGCCTGAGGGGTCTGCCGAATCCGCCGGCCGCGCATTCTCGACGGGCTGCGCGACCACCTGGCCGACCTCGGGTTCGGCGGGCGTGGCGCTCTGCGTGCGCGGGGCCGCGACGACAGCGGCCACCTCTGCGGGCTTCGCGCTCTGTGCCTGTTGGACCTCGGTGTCCGCCACACCTGCCACCATTCTGTCGACACCGCCTCCCGCTGTTATCGCCCCTCATTGTCTGGCCTTCCCGGCGCTGGGAAGCGATCGGGCCGATGGCAGCGTCCCATTGCTGGGAAGATGGTGGCTTCGGCTGTCGGGACAATGACGGGGAATCGGAAAGGCGGTCGATGATGCGCGACGGTAGGCCGGTCGGATGGCGCCGGGGCTGACGACGGACGCCGAGGGCGTGCTGCGCAAACTGGCCGGCCTCTACGGGGAAGGTCAGCCGACGGCAGGGACGAGCACGGCGATCGCCAAGGCCGACCTTGCGGCGAATGCGTTGCGCGGCGGTCAGATGCAGACCGGCTATTCCGAGGCGCGCAGCAGGCACGAGTCCGTGGTCGAGGCCCATGCGGGCCGGGCCGGTGTGGTCGACAAGGCGGTCGCCAGTTCCGGTGACGGCACCGTGCTCGGCCGTCGCGCCCTCGACCGCGAGATCGCCGAATTCCAGTCGCGGGTCAAGGCCCTCAGCAGCCTCGGTGACCTGCGGTTCAGTGGTCCGGCGCTGCTCGATTCCGCGCAGCGGGCGGTCGCCAACGCGACCAAGCAGGTCAATGGCGATCTAGACGCGGCCCGGCGCCAGGCCGCGCAGATCGTCCCGCCCGAGGAGCCGGCATCGCGTCGCCGCGGGCAGCCGCCGATCGAGCGGCGCAGGCGCCGTCGACGTCGACCATCGAGGGGTTCCGGGGGTGGGCGGCGCAGCAGTGGAATCCGGCGCACCAGTGATGACCGGCGCCGGGTTCCATCGGACGGCACTCGCGGTGGTCACGCCGTCAGTGCGGCCAGCGGGTGGCTCGGTGCGCCGTACGTCTGGGGCGGGGGCGGCGCGGGCGGCCCGACCGGCGGCGGTTTCGATTGTTCGGGCCTTACCCAATACGCGATCGCGCAGGCCACCAACGGCGAAGTGATCCTGCCGCGCACCACCTACGAACAGATCTACAGCGGCGTCCGGGTGCATCCGTCCGACGTGCAGCCGGGCGATCTGGTTTTCCCCAGTAGCTCGTTCAGTTCCCGTGGCCCCGAACATGTCCAGCTCGCCGCGGGCAATGGGATGGTGATCGAGGCGCCGACCTTCGGGCAGACGGTGACGTGGTCGCAGATGTCGAGTGATTCCGTCGTCATCCGGGTGCTGTAGACGAATCACCCCACCTATTCCCAATTTTGGGGACTATGACCGATTCAACTGATCGACCCCGTGGCTAACCTGCACTCAGGCGGAGATCGGCGGAAGGGAAGTCCGAGTGTCAGCGGCCGAGGACGCGTTCTACACGGGTGTACAGAGTTTGGGGCTTGTCGCCGGAGGGGTGCGCAACGAGCAACACGCGGCCGCCGCCTTCCGGACGGCGACCGACCTCGATCCGGACATGTGCGACGCCTGGCTGGGCCGCGCCATGGCCGGCGAGGTGACCTCCGAGGTCATCTACGGGGCCTACCGCTCCGTGCACAACCTCTACCGCGACCAGCAGCGCGCAGGTCTGGCCGATCGCGCGCTCTGGTGCCAGGTCGAGGTGGGCATGTACGGGCTGCGGGTGGCGATGGCCGACCGCGCCCAGATCGCCATCGCGCAGGCCTGTTTCTACGCCGACGCCGGCGAGTGGCAGGAAGCCGCGGCGATCCTGGACGAGGTACCCGGCGACGACGTCGCCGGCTTCGTCCGCATGTCGCTGTACTACCGCACCCAACGCTGGACCGATGTGATCGCCGCGCGCACCGCGCAGCCCTCGCTCGAGGACGGCCTGCTCGATATCGCGGCCGAATTGATGACCACCTCGGCGCTGGCGCATCTGGGCCGGTTCGGCGAGGCCATGCCGCGAGCACAGCGCATCGTCGAGGACAGTTCGTCCGGCAACCTGTCCTACATCTGGGCCGACGCACATTTCCTGCTCGGAATGTTGTTGCGGCACAACGGCGATACCGAAGCCGGTGACAAGGTGCTCGCCGGACTCCAGGGCTCGGGGCTGTGGGGCGAGCGGGAGGAATGGCAGCGCGCGGTCCAGGACAAGAGCTACCGGTTGCCGATCACCACGGCGGAACTGATCGCCTCCCGTGCCGATATCTGGGACCCGCGCTCCGGTGACGACCCGGTGCAGCTCGCCGCCACCGCGGCCAAGGCCGAACGCGAAACCCTGCTGACCGACGCCTCGGATCTGCTGAACGCCCAGATCGGCATGGCCTCGGTGAAGGAGCAGGTCGACCGCCTGAAATCCGGTGTGCTGATGGACCAGGTGCGCGCCAAGCGCGGCCTGGCCGTCGAATCGAAATCGCAGCACCTGATCTTCTCCGGCCCGCCCGGAACCGGTAAGACCACCATCGCCCGGGTCATCGCGAAGATCTTCGCCGGCCTCGGGGTGGTGCAGAACGCCGAGGTCATCGAGGTATCCCGCAACGATATGGTGGGCACCCACCTCGGCCACACCGCGCCGAAGACCAACGCGCTGATCGATTCGGCGCTGGGTGGCGTGCTGTTCATCGACGAGGCCTACACCCTCATCCAGGAAGGTCTGTCCGGCGGTGACGCGTTCGGCAAGGAAGCCGTCGACACCCTGCTGGCCCGCATGGAGAACGACCGGGACAAGCTGGTCGTGATCATCGCCGGTTACGAGGACGAGATCGACCGCTTCCTCGCCTCCAACGACGGTCTGGCATCCCGGTTCACCAAACGGATCCGGTTCTCCAGCTACGAAGCCGACGAGCTCGTGCAGATCGCCGAACACATTGCCAAGAAAAAGGATTCGATTCTGTCGCCGGAGGCGATGGAGATCCTGCGCGAGCGCTGCGAGCAACTGGCGGTGCAGAACCGCGACGGCAGGCGGCTGATCGACCTGGCCGGTAACGGCCGCTTCGTCCGCAATGTGGTGGAAGCCGCGGAGGCCGAACGCGATTACCGCTTCACCCGCGACAACCTGGATGTGTCGACGATGAGCGACGAAGAGCTGATGACCGTCGACGCCTCCGACATCACCTCCGCGCTGGCGGGTCTGGCACCGACCAGGTGAGCTGATGGCACGTTTCCGGGTGGTGACCAAACACCAGATATCGGGCTGGCGTTTTCTCCTGCACCGGATCGAGCACGCCCTGGTGCGTCGCGATGCCTCCATGATCGACGATCCACAGCGCGGCCGGTCGACGGCGCTGCTGATCGGCGTCGCTCTCGCCTGCGTCTGTGTCGCCGGCGCCGCGGTGATGGCGTTCTTCAAACCCGCCAAGTCAGTCGGGGATTCGAAGATTGTCGCCGACAAGGACACCGGAGCGCTGTATGTCCGCATCGGTGATCGGCTGCATCCGGCGTTGAACCTGACCTCGGCGCGACTGGTGGTCGGCTCGGCGGACAACCCGGTCCGGGTCTCCGGTGGCGAGCTGTCGAAATTTCCGCGCGGGCCCTGGGTCGGTATTCCCGGAGCGCCGGGCAATATCGTCGATTCGGGCTCGAAGGATTCGTCCTGGGCGGTCTGCGACACCACCCGCTCCGGAGCCGCGGCGCCGGTCGATTCGCGCACCGGCCTGCCCACCGCCACCCTGACCGCGCCGCGAACCACCGCCATCGGCGGGCCGCTGGAAATAGACGGCGAAACCACCCGCGCGCTGGCCGGTTCAGAAGCACGGCTGCTGCGCGACGAATCGACCACCTGGCTGGTCTATGCCGACCAGGAGCAGGGCTTCGTGCGGGCGGCGATCGACCTGGCCGACTCGGCCGTGGTGCTCGCCCTCGGGATCGACCCGACGGCCACGGTGGTCGCCGCTTCCAAGGGCTTGATCGACGCCATTCCGGAAGTCCCGCCGATCCGGGTGCCCGCCGTTCCCGGTGCGGGGGAGATGACGACCCTGTCGACCGGCCTGACCGTTCCGGTGGGATCGGTGCTGACCGTGTCCGCGCGGGAGGCCGAGGGCGCGAAGTATGTGGTGTCGCAGTCCGGGCTGGTGCAGGTCAGCGAGGTTCTCGCGGCCATGATCCGCAATGCGGACTCTCAGGGCTCCATTTCGCTGCGGACCGTCGGTCCCGATGTGATCGCCGCGAATCTGCGCCCGGGCGCCTGGCCGGGGACTGCGACCTACCCGGCGACCCCGGTGCAGATCGTGGAGCCGGGCCGGTTCGGCGTGACCTGCTATCACTGGTCGCGTACTGCGGGTGACGCGGCAGCGACCACGCAGGTGCTGGCAGGCGACCGGTTGCCGCTGCCCGCCCAGGAGCAGTCGCGCACCGTGTCCTTGGTGACCGCGCAGACCTCGCAGGGCGCTACCGCCGACGCCGCATATCTGCCGCGCAACACCGGACAATTCGTGCAGGTCAGCGGTTCGGATCCGACCTCACCGCTGCGGGAGGGCCTGTACTGGATCTCCGACAGCGGCGTGCGCTACGGCATCGACGTCGACGCGGCCAATGAGTCCGATGTCCGCCAGACCCTGTCCGCTCTGGCGCTGCGCGCGCCCGTACCCGCACCGTGGAGCATCGTGTCGTTGTTCGCTGTCGGCCCCACTCTGTCGCAGGCCGATGCCAAGGTCGTGCATGACGGCATTCCGGTCGACAAGACCGGGCTGGGTTTCGGCGGTCCGTCGTGACGGCCACCCGTCGCTTCGTCCGGCCGGCCCGGATGATCCGGGGGCCGAAAGCTCCCGCGGTGACCGAACTCCGGTTGCAGCCGCCGACCGAACTGCCCAAGCCGGTACCGCCTTCCAAGCTCAAGATGATCTTGCCGGTGATCATGGTGGCGGCCATGGTCGGCATGATGGTGATGATGTTCCGCAGCGGAATGCCGACATCACCGATGATGCTGTTCTTCCCGCTGATGATGATGGTGTCGATGTTCGGCATGGTCGGCGGGCAATTCGCCGGCGGCGGTGGCGGTACGTCGGCGGCGAGCCTCAATGAGGAACGCAAGGACTATCTGCGCAGCCTCACCGACAACCGCAAGACCGTGCACGACGCCGAAATGGATCTGCACACCTTCCTGCGCTACACCCACCCGGGCCCGGCCGAGATCGCCCGGCTGGTGGGCGGAAAGCGCATGTGGGAAGTGCAGGTGGCCAGTCCGCAGTTCCTGCGGGTGCGCATCGGCCGCGGCCGCATCGCCAATCAGGTGCGGGTGATCGTGCCCGAGGCGGCGCCCACCTCTGACCTCGATCCGGTCGGTGTCGTCGAACTGACCAGGTTCGCCAAGGCCTATTCCACCGTCGGTGGTATGCCGGTCGCGATCAATCTGCTGTCCGCGCCGCAGATCGGCTTCGACGGCGACCGGGCCGCGGTGGCCGGCCTGATCCGCGCCATGATCGCCGAGGCGGTCGTCCTCCACGGGCCGGACCAGGTGGCCGTGGCGGCGGCGCTGACCGACCCGGACGCACGCGAATGGGCGTGGCTGAAATGGTTGCCGCACACCCAGCACCCGACCGCCACCGACGCCGTCGGCGCCGCCCGGATGGTGTATCGCAGCGTGGGTGAATTGCGGGCGAAGGTGCTGGCCGATCTCAATCGCGGCCCGTTCTCCGCCAACAGCGAGCCCGCCCTCGATCGCAAACATCATCTGCTGATCGTCGACGTGGGCGGCCAAGCCAATGAGCGCGATATCTCGGGTATCGACGGCTGCACCTGGTTGCGGCTGGGCACGACCGACCAATTGCTGCCGCGCGCCTTGAAATTCACTGTCGAGGCGGATCGTTCGCTGCACGAGGTGACCTCTCGCGGACTGCGGCGAGTCGGTGTGGCGGATTCGATGTCACTACCTGCGATGACCGCGCTGGCGCGGCGGGTGGCGCCGTATCGATTGTCCACCGTGGTGGAGGCGGTGGCCGCCGAACAGGCCAGCACGGGCACGTCCTGGGAGGAGATGGTCGGCCTCACCGACCCCGGTGATATCCGCGTAGACCAGCAGTGGCCGGTGCGCCGCGACAGCGACCGGGCCCGGCTGAACATCCCGTTCGGGCATGATCCGGCGGGCGCCGTCGTCCATCTCGATATCAAGGAATCCGCCGAAGAAGGCATGGGCCCGCACGGCATGTGCATCGGCGCCACTGGATCGGGTAAATCGGAATTCCTGCGGACGCTGGTGCTGTCCGCAGTCGCCACGCACTCGCCGGACCAGTTGAATCTGCTGCTGGTCGACTTCAAGGGTGGCGCGACGTTCCTCGGTTTCGATCGGCTCTCCCACGTGACCGCCGTCGTCACCAACATGGAAGAAGAATCCGACCTGGTCACCCGTATGGAAGACGTGATCAACGGCGAAATGGTCCGCCGCCAGCGCATTCTGCGCGATGCGGGCAACTTCGCCAATGTCGCCGACTACGAACGGGCCCGCGAGCAGGGCGCGGATCTGGCGCCGCTGCCGACGCTGTTCATCATCCTCGACGAATTCGCCGAACTGCTCGAGCACTACCCGGACTTCTCGAAGCTGTTCGTAGCGATCGGCCGCCTCGGGCGATCGCTACGCATCCACCTGCTGCTGTCGTCGCAGAAGGTGCCGGCGAACCGAATGGGTGAACTCGAGGCGCACCTGTCGTATCGAGTCGCCCTGCGCACCAACCAGACCAGCGACTCGCGAGACGCCATCGGCACCGCGGACGCCTACCACCTGCCGAAGAAGCCGGGCTCGGGCTATCTGCGGGTCGGCTCCGGTGATCTGCAGCGATTCCAGGCCACGTATGTGGGTGAGGCATATACGCCGCGAGCGCTGGCACCGGCCACGAACGCCTCGAGCAGGGCCCGCCGCGCCGGTGGCGGATACCGGCCGCCGCAGCGATTCACCACCGGTCCGGTCGCCGATGTGCGACCCGCGGTGGTCGAGCGGGCGCCGGTGGCGGCCCAGCAACCGGACGCGACCGAGACCGAGCAGGTCACGGTCATGGAGACGGTGTTGCAGCAACTGGCCGGGCACGGCAGGCCCGCGCACAAGATGTGGCTGCCGCCGCTGAATACTCCACCGACACTGGACCGCTTGCTCGAGGGGGCCGAGCAGGGCTCGCTGAGCATCCCCGTGGCCCTGATCGATAAGCCGCGTCAGCAGCGCCAGGACAGCTGGACGGCCGATCTCTCGGCGGCCGGCGGGCATATGGCGATTGTCGGCGGGCCGCAGTCCGGCAAGTCGACGGCGCTGCAGACCTTCATGCTGGCGGCGGCGCTGACCCACACTCCGGAACAGGTGCAGTTCTACTGTGTGGACTTCTCCGGCGGTTCGCTGTCGGCCATGCGCACGTTGCCGCACGTCGGTTCGGTGGCGGGCCCGCGCGACCAGGACCGCATCAGGCGCACCATCGCCCTGATCACCAACCTGCTCGAGACGCGGCAGAACCTGTTCGCCGAGTACGGGATCGACACCATCCGGAAGTTCCGAACGATGCGCAACGAGTCCGGTGGCCGTCCGCCGTGGGCCGATCGCGATCCCTACGGCGATGTGTTCCTGGTCGTGGATGGCTGGGATATCGGCCTGTCCAACAACGGCCCGTACTTCGACGAGTACTCCGCGACCATGGAGCAGATCGCGCTCCAGGGCCTGAACTTCGGCATCCACCTGGTGCTGACCAGCTCGCGCTGGATGGCGGTGCGGCCCGCGGTCAAGGACATGATTCAGACCCGGGTCGAGATGCGCCTGGGCGATCTCACCGACACGACGTTCAACACCCACCGCAACGTGGTCTCCGCGATCCCCACCGACCGCCCCGGCCGCTGTGTGTCGGCCGAGGCGCTGCACATGTTCGTCGCGCTGCCCCGGATCGACGGGGTAGCCGAGGCCGAATCGGTCGCCACCGGTCTGGAAGCGGCGATCGGCGAGGTGCAGCGACGGTTCCCCGGTCGTGCGGCGCCGCAGGTGCGGCTGTTGCCCGCGCTCTTGGAATTCGACGAGATCCCGGCCACCCCCGCGCCGACGACGCTGGCGCAGCGGCTGGTGGTGCCCTTCGGCGTGCGCGAATCCGACCTCGGTCCCGCGACGATCGACTTCGGCATCTCGACGCACTTCATGGTGCTGGGTTCATCAGGATCCGGTAAGTCTTCGGTCATCGCGTCGATGCTGGAGTCGATCACCCGCCGGTTCACCGAGGACCAGGCGCGGATCCTGCTGATCGACTACCGGCGCCGCCATCTCGGCGCCGTGCCCGAGAACATGTTGATCGCGCACGTCACCAACGAGCGCGACGTCATCGGCATCATGCCGGATCTGCTGGCGAAGATGGACAGTCGCAGGCCACCCGATACGGTGACCACCCGCCAGCTCGCCGAGCGCTCCTGGTGGACCGGGCCGGAGGTCTTCGTCTTCATCGACGACTACCACATGGTGGTGCAGCGGGGTGCGTCCAATCCGCTCGATCCGCTCAAGCAGATCCTGGTCGACGGCCGCGATACCGGCTTGCATGCCATCGTCGCCCGCAATATCGCCGGTGCCGATACGGCGATGTACGACAACGTCATGGGCGGTATCCGCAACCTCAACTCGTCGGGTCTGCTGATGGACGGCACGCGACAGGACGGCGCCCTCATCGGTGACGTGCGCGCGACCAAGCAGCCGCCGGGACGCGGAATCCTGGTGGAGCCCATGCTGACTCGGCGCGAGCTCGTGCAGTCGGCGTGGATACCTCCCCGGCTCTGAAACTGTGAGCCTTCCCACTGTTGGACATAACTTACCGTTCTACTCACGACCGCTCGATCGAGTCCGGTCACGGTGTTGATTGGAGTATTGCAATGACACTCCCTCTTCAAGTTTCGTCGTCCGCGGTGCGGTCGACCGGCGCCTCCTACGCAGTGGACCAGGCGGCGTTCGAGGCTGCGCTCTCGATCGCCGCGCCTGGGACCATCTCGATGCCCGCCGCCCTCGACCCCGTCAGCAAAATGGCTGCGGCACGGTTCAATACCTACGCGGGTGACTTGCTGAAGGAAGTCGGCGATGGGTGCCTGAAGAGGCGGGACGGCGGCGAAGTGCTGGCCCCGGTCGCCACGGCGTACACCGATTCCGATATCGCCGGCGGTGGAACGCTGTCGGCGTATGGGTCCGTGGCCGGACTGCGCTGAGAGCGCTTCTCGGCGGAGAGTGGAGGGCCGACAGTGCCGATTTTCGCTGCGTTGTCGCCGCTGGCGATGTCCATCGCGCTGAATACCGGGCCCGGTCCGTGGGCAATGGAGCAGACCGCGACGGCCTACCGCGCCATCGCTCAAACCATGACCGTCGCGGTCGGCTGTTCGGAAGCGCATACCGCCGCGCTGGCCGCGAATTGGAAGGGCGATACCTCCAACGGCGCGCTTTCGGCCTATCGCAGGCACACCGCGTGGCTGCAACAGCAGGCCGACATCGCAAATCAAGTGGCTGTTCGCTGCGACGCCCAAGCGGCGGCCTACATGCAGGCTCGGGCCATCATGCCGCGCCCCGAGGCGATCATCGCCAACCGGGCCCGAGCCGCGAGCTTGGCCGTCGGCTCGACGATGGCGGGGGCGAGCGCGGCGGCATTCGCGATCAATGAAGCCGAATACATGGTGATGCGCGCGCTGGCAGCTGCCGCCATGGCAGGTTATGAAGCCGAATCGCAGGCCAACGCCGCATCGCTGCCGCCGCCGATCCCGCCGCCGGCGATTACTTCGGCGTCAGGTGGTGGCATGGTGCCACCCCTGACGAGCCTGTTGCCAGGATCGGGTGCGAACTCGTCGAACTGGGCCCCGGGGGGCCAGACCGGCGAGTTCGGTGGTGGTGGCTCGCAGTTCGATTCCTCCGGCGGTCAGGACGGTCACCCGTCGTCATCGGGCGGGGGCAGCGGCGGTGGTGACGGTGGCGGAGGCGGATCGTCCGATGGCGGCGGTGGTGGCTCGGCCGATTCCGGTGGCGGCGGATCGAGCGGTGGCGACACCCTGCCTGCCGATGGCGGTGGCACCGGGCCGAGTGACGCCGTGCCGGGTGACCCCGGCCTGAGCGATCCGGTCGGCGCGCCGGAAACGCTGTCGGACATGGGCGGAGTCAACGGGCCGGACGGATTCGGTCAGGGTGCGATGGAGGGCGATCCGGGCTTCCTCGGAACCTCGCCAGGGTCGACTACCTTGGCCGGCCTGCAAGGCGGGGTCGGCTCCGCCGTCGCCCTCAGTATGGTCCGCGGCGGTATCGGCGCGATGTCCGGAGCCGCAACTGGATTCAGGATGCCGGCCAACTGGTCGTTGCGCGCGCCGGGCGCCACCTTCGGGGCGCCGGTGACCCCCGCCTCGGCGCCACCGCCGAGGAATGCCCCGCCGCGCGGGGCGATCGCGCCCAATACCCGTCGCCGCAAGCGCGACCGCGAAGAACTTCGGAAAACGGCCGCGGTGTACACCCCCGGCGAACCCCAGGAGGTGCCAGTACTGGAGAAACCCCCGGCCATCGGCGTCATCGAATATTCGGATGAGGCCGAGACACGAGATCGAGAAGTGCTCGGCGAATCAGCCCGAGTGTGAAACAAGCGCTGTCTGAAAGGATTTCATTATGGCAATGGGATACAACGGCTCACAGGGGGAGCTGCAAGGGTTCGCCGACAAGTTCTTCACCCACGTGGAGACGATGGGTGCGCACATGTCGGTCCTGCGCGACCTGCAGGTGCAGTTCCAGGCGCCGCTGACCGGTGCCACCGGTAAGGCCACCCAGGACGAGTTCACCCGCGCGATCGAGAAGGGCACGCGGCTGCAGAACTTCCTGAACGAAGCGGTCGACGCCCTGAAGACCTCCGGCGCGCGCGTCGGCAACCAGGACATCGATGGCTCCGTCGCCGTCGGCAAGAGCACGAACTTCAACTTCTGAGAATTCGACTCGAACACCACTATTCGTTATAGAAGGGATGGAAGATCATGGCTGCTGGTGAATTGACCGATGACTATTACCGGGTAGACGAGCTCGTCACCGCCACCACCAATCTGCTCTCGCAGATGGAGCTGAACGACACCGAGAAGCGCACCTTGAGCAACATGGTTGCCGAGCACTTCCGCGGTGAGGGTGGTGAATCCCAGGCCCAGTTCCAGGCCCGGTTCGACAATCTCGTCAACGAGTACAACGGCGCATTGAAGGGCCTCAAGGGCGCGGTCGGCCAGGTCGGCGGCAGTGGCGGTGAAATGCACATCACCGACAAGGGCCTGCGCGGGTTGTTCGACGGGATCCTCGGTTAAGGAGTGGCTGTCCACCAGTGGTGATTTCTTCGTCAGGTTCGTATCTCGCCGGATCGGATGACACCGATCACGTCCCGACCGTCGTCGACCTCGATGTCGATGCGGCGCTGGTATTGCAGGAGCTCGCCGGGATCGACGACTATCCGCAGGTCCTGGCCCTGCTGCCGAACATCTACGACGAAGACGACCACGCACGGGTCCACGCGGTCGTCCTCGGCGAGCTCGCAGCTGCGGGCATCGTCGAGGACGGTCGCGTGCATCCGGTGGTGGGGCAGTGGCTGCACTGCCTGGACCGGCCCGATACCGAACTCGTCGTCCGGGTCATCGATCGCGGCGACGGCGACGACGATCTGGCTATGTTGCGCATGTCGCTGGTGCGTCAGGGTGAGCAGCATGTGCTGGCGATGCGTTGTGACGACCACGTGGTGATCCAGCCGGTGTTCCACGAAGGCCGCGGCTTCGACACGCTGACGGCCGCCGTGCTCGCGGCGGTCGGCCCTTGTCCGCCACTGGAATTCGAGCCGCTTACCGCCACCGAGGAGGAACTCGGTGAGGTACCGTCCGAGCAGACCGAGCGCCGGCAGGCGTTGCTGGAGCTCGGTGCGCACCGGCAGACCGCCGGTGTGCTCAGCCGGGTGATGGATGAAGTGGTCCGCCGTGCGGAGATCGTGATGTTCGAACATCACGACGGCGTCCAGGCGGTGCCGAAGGTGAGCGCGGCAGTGCTCGACACCGCGTCGGGCCGGATCGTTGTGACGCCGAGCGTCGCGATGGATGGGCAGCTGTGGGCCACATACCTGCCGGGTGACGATTCCGCGATCGGGACCGCGGTGGCGGCGCTGGTCGACTTGTTGCCCGGCCGCAGCTGGTTCGACACCACCCGCATCAGTTGACCGTCCCCAGAGCGGTTTCGGAGAGGACGAACAGATGAATCGCGCACCGACCACGAACGGTCATTCCGCGGAACCAGTGCGGGCCCGCGGTGGGTATGACGCCTACTTCGCCCAGCAGGTCGACCTGCCACCGGGAACGGTCACGGGCGTGGGCGGGGCCGGTGTGAACCAGCCGTCCTCTGACACCGCGGACGCGTCGACAACCGCGGGCGACCAGCGCGCTGCCGCAGCTCAGCCGGGAAGTGCCGCTGCCCCGCAGCAGGTTTCGGCTGCTGGTGCGCCGAGTTCGTTGTCGTTGCCTACCAGCGATGCGCCGCCGTCCGCGACGAACCCGGTGGCGGCCACCGAGCAGACCGCTGCCGGCCAGACGCGACCGGTGCCCGAACAGCAACCGCAGCAACAACAGCAGCAAAGCCGGCAACCACAGCAGCAGCAGAGCCAACAGCAGCAGATGGGGTCGCAGCCGGGCTATCAGCCCGCTCCGTTGCCACAGCCGGCGACCGGCACTGCCGCGACCCCACCCAACAACTGGGTGCCCGACCGTGTCGAAGTCACCAACGTGGACCAGTCGCGGGTCGAGGTGCTCCCGGTCGCGCTCACCTCGATCGAGTTGCTGGCCAACATCTCGGCGGCCAACCAGGCGCAACTGCGGTCCAACAGCGGTGTGCGCGGGGCACTGAACAAGGTGGGTTTCCGGCTCGGGCTCTCGCCGGCCGAGCAGCGCACCGAGGATCGCCGTAGCCGAATCCGGCGCCAGCTCAACAACACCTATCAGATCGCGATGATCAGCGTGAAGGGCGGCGTGGGCCGCACGACAACGACCGCGACGCTCGGCTCGACCTTCGCCGCGTTGCGCCCGGACCGCGTCGTGGCTATCGACGCCAACCCGGACTTCGGCGACCTGTCCACCCGGACGGTGCGCCACCCCTATGGGCTCACGCTGCGCGAACTGGCGCGCGATCCCAATCTGTCCGCCTTCTCGGCGGTGCAGTCCTACACCTCGGTCAACGCGTCGAATCTGGCCGTGCTCGCCTCGCCGTGGACCACCGAGGCCAACGAGGCGCTCTCGGGCCAGGAATACGGCACCGGCGTGGAGATCCTGCGCCGCCACTACAACCTGCTGCTGGTCGATTGCGGGACCGGTGTGCTGGATTCGGCCACCCGTACGGTGTTGCAGACCAGCGATGCGGTCGTGGTGGTGACCCCGGCGACCGTCGGCGGCGTGACCGGTGCGGTGGCGACGCTGAACTGGCTGAGCACGCACGGCCTGGACCGGTTGATCGCGAAATCGATGGTCGCCATCGTGCACCACCAACCGCTCAAACCGACCGTCGACGTGGAGGCGATCGAGAATCTGTTCGCCACCGCCCAGCGGCCGACGTTCACCCTCCCGTACGACGCCCATCTGGCCGAGGGCGGTGAAATCGATCTGCGGCTGGTTACCAAGGAGACCAAGCTCGCGTTCGAGGAACTCGCCGCGGCCCTCGCCGACGACTTCCCGACTCATCTCGCCGGTGATCCCGGCCATCACGGAGGGTGGCGATGACCACTGTTGTTGCGCCGCCGTCGAGTTCGGCTGCGGCCAATGCGGCGCAACCGCCCGCCGAGGTCGCGCGGGCCCGGATCGCGGTGCTCGTCGGCACGTATCAGGTCGACGTCGTGGTGCCGACGAAGTTCAGCATCGAGACCTTCATCGACGACCTGCTCGTCGTCCTCGCCGACGCGATAGACGACGAAGACGTCGACTTCACTCCGGCCACCGGCCAGTGGAGTCTCGGCCGCCCGGGGGAGCCGCCGATGCCGCGCTGGCGCACCCTGGCCGATCACGATGTCGTCGACGGCGCCGTGCTGATGCTGTCGGTGGTGGAATCGGCGGAGGTGTTCACCCCCGTCGTGGAGGACATCACCGACGCGCTGGCCATGATCAACGAGCGCGAGTTCGCCGAGTTCGACCCCCGCGCGTCCAGCGTCGTCGGGCTGGCGGCCCTGGGGGCGGGGTCGACCGCGGTGGCGGCGCTGCTGTCCTGGTCGTGGACCGAGACCGGTTCGGTCTGGTGGTGTGCGCTGCCCGCGTTGCTGCTCGGCCTGATCTGCTGGGGCGCGGCGGTGCGCTCGCGCGCGCGTGAATCCGCGCCACACATCTGTCTCGGGCTGTCGCTGGCCGCGCTTCCGCTGCTGTTCGCGGGCGCGGCCATGCTGGTGCCGCCCGAATACGGCGAGCCGGGACCGTTCGCCGCGGCGAATCTCGCGGCGGGCGCGGTGGTCGTCGCGGTCGCGGCCGCGACCATGATCCGGCTGACCGGGCTCGGGATCGCCACCCTGATGGCGGTGACCGTGATCGGCCTGGCGCTCACCGCGGCCGCGCTGCCGCTGACCTATTCGGATCTGGCGATCCGCCAGGTATCCAGCGGGGCGGTGTTCGTCGGCCTGATCCTGCTGACGCTGGCTCCGCGTATCGCCGTGGTGATCGCCCGCATCCGCCCACCGGACCTGCCGGACCCGGGCAACGAGGTCGCGCCCTCGACGTTGACCGGGATCTTCGACGCCGAATCCGGCGGTGACGGCGAGCAGGACCGGGTCGAGGAGTCCGACCGGCGTGATGCCTCCACCGGCATCGAAAGCCGGGCCCGGCTCGCGGTGACCAGCCTGCGTGGCCTGATCGTCGCGATCTCCACGCTGCTGGCCGTGTCCGCGGTGATCACCGCGGCGGTGAGCCCCGGGGGTATCCGGGAGATCGTGCTCGCGGGTGCGGTTGCCGTTGTGCTGGTGCTGCGTTCGCGCTGGTATCCGGATCTGGTGCAGGCGATCGCGCTGGTGACCGCAGCGGCGGTGACGGTGGCCGGTGTCGGCTGGGTGCTGGTCGGTGCGTATGAGACGGCGCCGGCGCGGCTGGTCGTCGTCGCGGTGATCGCCGTGCTCGCGACCGTCGCCTGCGTTGCGGCGGTGCGGATGCCGGGCAAGCGACTGTCCCCGCCGACCCGTCGCGTCATCGATCTCATCGAGTACGCCCACATCCTGGTCGTGCCGATCATCGCCTTCTGGATCATGGGCATCTACACCGCCATGCGGGAGCTCTGATGCGGGTCGGACGCGTCGCGGTGGCGGCGCTCTCCGGGCTGCTGCTGGCCATCGGGTGCGGGCCCGCCGCGGCCGTGGCGCCGCCGGAGGTGATCGTCGGCCCGCCGCCACCCGACGATCCGCCGGGCCCGGAATTCCCCACCAAGCAGGACAAGGCGTGCCTGGCCACCGGTGTGATGCCCGACAGCGATCTGTCGCAGGTGCCGCCGCCGGATCTGGCGCTGGATCTCGAGCGTGCGCGTGCGTTGAGCCGGGGTGCGGGCGTGACCGTCGCCGTCATCGACACGGGGGTGCAACCGAATCCGCGCCTGCCCAATCTGGTCGGCGGTGGGGACTATGTCACCGCCGGCGGCGACGGCCTGTCCGACTGCGATGCACACGGCACCCTGGTCGCCGGAATCATCGGCGCCACAGCCGATCCGGCCGACGGGTTCGCCGGGGTGGCGCCGGACGCACGCATCATCTCCATTCGCTACCGGTCGGGAGCCTTCCGGGCCGAACGACCGGCCGGCGATCAGACCGCCCAGAAGACCACGGACATGCGCTCGCTCGCGCGCGCCATCACCCGGGCGGCGAATCTCGGTGCGGGCGTGATCACCGTGTCGCTGCCGGTCTGTGTGCCCGTCGACGAGCCCGCCGACCACGCGATGATGGCCGCGGCCGTCGGCTACGCGACCCATGTGAAGGGCGCGCTGATCGTGGCCGGAGCGGGCAACACCGGTGCGAACGGCTGCCGCCAGAACCCGCCCATCGACCCGGGACGGCCCACCGACGAACGGAACTGGCGCGACGTCGCGACCATCTCGACGCCGGGCTGGTACGCCCCGACCGTCCTGACGGTCGGGTTCACCACCGCCAGCGGCACACCCATGCCGGATTCGCTGAACGGCCCGTGGGTGTCGGTGGCCGCGCCGGGGACCGGCATCGAATCACTCGGACCCGGTGGGGCCGGGCTCATCAATGGTGTCGGTGAGCAGGGCAAGCTGGTGCCGGTGGCGGGTGCCTCGTTCGCCGCCGCCTACGTCAGTGGTGTGGCAGCCCTGCTGCGCTCGCGTTTTCCCAATGAGACCCCGGCCGAGATCGCGGCCCGCTTGCAGGCCAGTGCGCACGAACCCGCACGCGGGATCGATAACGCGGTCGGCGCGGGCATCATCGACCCCGCCGCCGCCCTTGCCTACCGCACACCGCCGAAGCCACCGCAGGGCCTGTTCGCCTCGGCGGCCTTGGAGATCCCGCCGCCACCACGGGCCGATGACACGCGCCCGGCGGTGACCGCCACGATCGTCATCCTCGCCGCGGCCATCCTCGGCGCGGGCGCGACCTACGCCGGCAATGCCATCCGGAGGCGGCGGTGAGGTTTCCGAGTGTGCGCGTCGGCGGTGCCGAACGCGTCCCGTTCGCCGTGCTGGCGGTCGGCGGCAGTCCTTTCCTGGTGACGTTGTCGGCGCATACGCCGTGGTGGGCCGGCGCGGCCGTGGTCACGGTGCTGCTGGTGACGGTGACCGTGCGGGTCAACGGCCGCACCACGGTGCGCTGGTTGCTCGACTGGGTGGAGTATCGGTCCGGCCGGGCCGCGCGAGCGCGCCTGCTGGCCGAGCCGCCGGACATCGCGGACGTGACGACCAAGAGCGGGGCCTGCGGGGTGCGCCGGTCGGGCAACATCTTGGTCGCGATGATCCAGCTGGCCCCCGATCTGGACCTGCCGACTGTCATCGCCGATACCTCGATCTACACCGAGGACACGGTGCCGGTGGATGCCCTGGTGCCGCTGCTGGATCACTACGGCATCCAGGTCGATATCGACATCGTCACCACCGGCCAGCGGGTGCGCCCGACCGGCAGCTACAGCATGCTCTACGACCAGCTGATCGGCTCCCATCCGGTGGTCGGCGACCGGCTGACCTGGCTGGTGGTGCGGCTGGATCAGGAGCGGAACCTGCGGGTGCTGAACCGGCGCGGACCATGCGAGGTGGTGGCACCGAAGGCGCTGGCCGCCGCGGCACATCGGATCGCGGGCCGGCTGCGCGAGCGCGGCATCCAAGCGCACGCCCTGCCCGCGGCCGCCTTGCGCGAGGCCACCCGGTTGTTGCACGCGGGCGTGGAGTTGCCGGATCTGCGGGAGACGTGGACGCGGCTGGAATCCTCCGCGCCCGGGCGCTGCGTCACCAGCTTCGTCATCGACTGGAACCGGCTCGACGGCGCCGGGCTCGACGACTGCTGGTCCTGGAACAGTGGCCGCACGACCCTGGTGGTGAGCTTGACCGCCGAGCGTGGGCCTCGAGCCCTGGTGCGGTTCATCGGGCCCGCGGTGGAGGCCAAGGACCTGCCCGACTATCTGAACCTGATCTCCGGTCGTCAGGCGAGTGCGCTGCTGGCGACACTGCCTGCCGAGCTGTCGGTCGACGTGCTGCCGCCCGACGAAACCGGCAGCGATACCACCACGCTGGAACAGCTGTGGGAGCTGCCGATCGCTATCGGTCCCAACGGTCAGATCCTCGGCGCGGTCAGTGGTCAGCCCCGGCATACGCTGGCGCTGCCGCTGTTCGATCCGGCGCGCTACAACCCGCGTCGCCGTTCGGTCGATGTGCGGGCGCAACTGTCGGTGGCACAGCAGATCCTGTTGCGCGCGACGGTGGTCGGGGCGGAGGTGGAGATCCACACCAGCCGCCCGCAACGCTGGCGGCAGCTGGTCTCGGCGGTCGGCGATCCGTCGACGCTGCGGCTGGCCGATAGCCAGAACCACGAAAACGGCTCCGGTGCGGCCTCTTCGGCGACGATCGCGGTCTTCGACCAGGTCCCCGCCCACGCGTCGGCGGCACAGACTACCGTGACGATCTCCGATCCGGGGGCGCCGCGCCGGCGGGCCGCGGATCTGGCGATCGATCAGGTCAGTGCCACGGCCGTGGACGTCAGCATTCCGATGCGCCGGGTGCGGGTGGATCTGATCGAGCCGCGCGGGGAGACCCGCTACCTCGATGCCGCCGACCGGCCCGCACCGGCCGGTGCGCCCGCGGGTGCGGAGGTGGCGTTGCTCGCACCACCCGGTGGCCGTCGTGTCGGCTGACGCATGGAGACGGTAGGGTCGAAGATCGTGGCAGCGGACTCCCGGTCGGATGTCGAATCCTCCCCTCAAACCGACGACGCGGACGAACTCACCCCGAGACAGTCCGCGGCGGCGATATTTTCCAGCAAACTGTCGGAGCTGATCGCCGAATCGGTGGTCTCCACCGACGACGGATCCACGCGCTCGCTGACGCTGTACTCGCTCGCGCAGCATCTCGAACTGGCCTACCCGGATGTGCCGGTGTCCCAATCGGGGCTGTACCGGCTCATCCACGGCCAGGCCATTCCGCGGCTGGATCTGATCATCGCGCTGGCCCGGGTATTCGACGTTCCGCCTGAGTATTTCGTCACCGCCGACAAGTAGCCGCGCCCGTGCGGGCTGTTCTCGGTGCCGGGAATAGCATCGGCTCCGCGGGGCCGGGTCCGGCGATACCATCCGAGCATGCCCGCCGAGGACCAGGGAGATGTCTTCCTTCGTAACCGCGGCGCGGTGCTGGATGCCCTGCTGTCCGATCCCGCGCTCGGGTCATCCGGCGGCGGTACGGTCGCCGGCCGTCCGGCATCGGCCGCGGCACCCGGTCATGAACCCGACCCCGAACTCATGGCGTCGATCGCCGCATCGGCGGCAGCGGCGAGTCCGAGCTCATCCCCGCCGCGTCGACGCGAGTCCAGCGCGAGTGAGCGCATCAACGCGCTGCTGAGCGGCCAGTCCCCGGACTCGGGTACGCATTCGTCGCTGGGCTCGGAATACGCGGGCGTGCCCGCCTCCCGGCTGCGCGAGGCGGCCGCCGACGACCCGCCGCGCACCGAGACTTCCTCGGGCGCGCAGCGACTACCGGACCAGCCGGGCCGTCGCGGCGGCCCCGAGCAACTCGCCCGCGACCTGGCGACCCAGCTGCGCAAACCGAAAGTGGCGCTCGGTGTGGCCGCGGCGCTGGCGGTGCTGCTGGTGTTCATCCTGGTCGTGACCGGTGGTGAGGACAAGCAGCCGGACCAGCTCCAGGTCCTGACCCAGCCCGCGCCCACCGAGCCCGCACCCGCGCCGCCGGGGCCCGAGCCGGGCAGCGTCATCGTGCCGGAATCGGCGAAGTCGCAGTGCCCGCCCGGTGGGACCGACGCCATGGACGCCTTCTCCGGGGAACCCGGCAAGGCCTGGTCCTGTGCGCGGGCCTATCAGGTCGACGGCCAGATCATGCGTATCGACCTGGGCAAGACCTACGAGATCGAATCGATCGCGATCGTGCCGGGCTGGGACCATGTGGGCACCGACGGCGTGGACCAGTGGGCGAAATACCGTACGGTGAGCCGGGTTTCCTACCAGTTCGACGACAAGGACGACACCGTCTACACCCAGGAAACCCTGGACCAGCGCACGCTGGTGGAAACCCGGATCGAACCGCCGGTGCAGGCCTCCGAGATCGTGCTGACCGTCCTCGAATCCAATGGTTCGTCCTCGGTCAACACCACCGCGATCTCCTCCATCGTCATCACCGGGCGGTGAGAGTGCCACCGTGGTCGCGCTGATCTGTCAGTACTGCTCGCACCGCGATAGCGGCGGGCACGCCACCTGCCCCAACTGCGGGGCACCGCTGTCCGCACCCGCCACCCCGGCCCAGCCCGCCGTGCAACCACCGGCGTCCGCGGATCCGAGTGCGCGGGCGTTGATCGGGAGCACGCTGCGCAAGGTCGGCGAGATCGTCCGGGACGACGCAGCAGCAGTGCGCAAGGACGCGGCAGCGGTCGAACACGCGGTCCATACACCGCATCCGCGCTGGCAGTGGCAGGCGGCCGGCGGTGCGATCGTGGTGCTGCTGGTGCTCGGGTTCCTGCTGGTCCGTTCGTGCTCGGTGTCGATCTCGCCGCCCGCGGGCGTGCCCTTCGGCTCGGCGGTCACGGTGCTGCCCGCCCCGCTGCGCGCCGCCGCCACGTGTCAGCCGATGGCGGAGTCGGCGACGCCGGTCGAACGATGCGTGATCGGGACGAAGCATCCGATGCTGGCCGGTGCGATCACCTCGGGCCGGGATCTGGTCTTCCACGCCCGGCTGGTCCCACGGCCACGGTTGAACGAGACTGTCGGCCAATGGCGTTCGGCCGGCGCGACGGTGATCGCGGACGGCGCCGTGTTCGCCGCCGTGAGTGCCTCGGCCGCGGTGCAATACGCGAACCCGAGTACCGGATTGCTGCTCGACAGCGGCACATTCGCCGGTACGACGGGGGCGCGGGAGTTCCTGGAGCGCGCGGGACTGCTCTCGTGAACTCGCCGCGCGCGAACCACGAGCTATAAATCTGCATTTAATGTACCGTTAAATAGCGGTACGTTGAACAACGTATTAATCTCTACTCGGTACCCCACCCCGACGATGGCGGAAGGCGCAGGTCAACGGTGACAACCACACAGAACGCGATGGATGCGACACAGTTCAGGGGTGATCCGACCGAGCTGGAACCGGCCTACTTCCGCTGGATCCGCCCGGATTCGACCGCCCTGACCATCACCGACCGCGCCGGGCACATCCTGCGCCATCATCTCGAGCTGGCCGCTCGCCGCGCACCGGGAACCGTCTCCACCCGCGTCTACCGAGCCGACGACGATTGCGGGCTCGGCCTGGCCATCCAGATCGTCAACGACGATATGCCGCTGCTGGTCGAATCGGTCACCTCGGCGCTGCATCGGCTGGGCGCCACCGTCGCCGAGGTCGTGCACCCGGTCTTCGACGTCACCCGTGACGAGAACGGCGAACTGCGCGCCATCGCCACCCGCGACGGTGACGGCTCCCGCCGCGACCACACCGACGCCCACAGCTACCCCGAGTCCTGGATCCACGTCCAGCTCGATCCCACCGTCACCGCGGAAACCCTCGACCGCATCGAACAGGCGCTGCCGCAGGTGCTCAGCGATCTGCGCTCGGTCACCGACGACACCCCGGCCATGGTCGCCTCCATGACGACGCTGGCCGACCGGCTCGATCGCACCGCCGAATGGTCCGACGACAGCGAGATCGCCGAATGCGCGCGACTGCTGCGCTGGCTGGCCGACGGCCATTTCACCGTCCTCGGCTACAGCGACTACCGGATGCGCCGCACCAGTCCCACGCCCGACAGTGAGTTCGGCATGTGGCCAGTGCCCGGGACGGGGCTCGGCGTGCTGCGCGACGGGGCCGGCGCGGAGATCCCGGTGCCGGTGCTCGGCGCGAAACGCCCGGTGCTGCGGTTGACCAACGGCACCGTCGACTCGCTGATCCCCGGGTCGCCGGATCTGTACTTCATCAGCGTCGCCGAATACGCCACCACCGATCCGGGCGGGGCGGGGGCCTCGGGGGATACCGTCGCGGCGGTCAAGGGCGAGCACGTGTTCGTCGGCACCTTCACCGTCACCGGGTTGCACGAGAACATCCTCGATATCCCGGTCATCTCGCGGCGGGTGCATCAGGTCATCGAATGGGCCGGGTTCGAACTGAACTCGTTCTCCGGCCAGGCCATGCTCGAGGTGATGCAGACCTTCCCGCGGGTCGAGCTGTTCTCCACCGACGCGCGCAGGCTCTTCGACACCGTCTCGGCGGTGATGAATCTCGGTCTGCGCCGCCAGATCCGGCTGTTCCTGCGCCAGGACGGGCGCAGCGGCGCGATCTACTGCCTGGTCTACATGCCGCGCGACCGGTACTCCACCGAGGTGCGGCTGCGCATGCAGGACATTCTGCTCGCGGAGTTCGCCGGCGATCAGATCAGCTATTCGGCGCGGGTCACCGAGTCCGAGCTGGCGGTCGTGTACTTCACGGTGCACCGCGCGCCCGGCGCGGCGGCGGATCTGTCGGAGGCCAATCGCGAACGGGTCCAGGACATCCTGTTCGCCACCACCCGCACCTGGTCGGACCGTGTGGTGGCGGCCGCCGCGGGTGTCGCGGGCATCTCCCGGGCGGTCGCGACCGATTACGCCACGGCCTTCCCAGCGAGCTACCAGCAGGAGTTCGGCGCCGATCGCGCGCTGTCGGACCTGCGCAGGCTGGAGCGACTCGGTGACGGCGAGATCGACACCGTGCTCTACCGGCTCGCCGACGCGCCGTCGGGGGAGTGGCGGTTCACCCTCTACGTCGCGGGTGCGGGGGTGTCGTTGAGCCGGGTGCTGCCGGTGCTGCACAGTCTCGGTGTCGAGGTGGTCGACGAGCGGCCCTACCGGATCGCCCGGCAGGACGGCCCGCTGCGCTGGATCTACGACTTCGCGCTGCGGGTGCCCGCCGCGCTGCTGCGCGATTCGCTCGACCCCGCGATGGAAGCCGATCTGCTCGACCCCGCCGCGGAGCAGCCCGCCGGCATCCGGCAGCGGTTCCCGGCGGCGTTCGCGGCCATGTGGTTCGGTGACGCCGAGGTCGACGGCCTCAACGAGCTGGTCCTGCGGGCCGGGGTGCACTGGCGCCAGATCGCGGTGCTGCGCGCCTACGCGAAGTACTTGCAGCAGGCCGGGTTCGCCTACACCTTCGGCAATATCACCCGGGTGCTGCTCGCCCATCCCGCGCTGGCGGCGGCGTTCATCGAATTGTTCGACGCCTACTTCGATCCCGATGCGGCGGGCCCCGAGTCCGCGGACCGGATCGAGGCGATCGCACAGCGGCTGCGCGCCGAGATCGACGCCGTGGTCAGCCTCGACACCGACCGCATCCTGCGCGCGGTGCTGGAACTGATCACGGCGACCCTGCGCACCAACTACTTCCGCCGCGACGACCAGGGCGAACCGGCCGGGTATCTGTCGTTCAAGTTCGATCCGCAGTCCATCGCCGAACTGCCGCAGCCGCGCCCGCGCTTCGAGATCTTCGTGTATTCGCCGCGGGTGGAGGGTGTGCATCTGCGGTTCGGTGCGGTGGCGCGTGGTGGTTTGCGGTGGTCGGATCGGTTGGAGGATTTCCGGACCGAGATTCTGGGTTTGGTGAAGGCTCAGGCGGTCAAGAACGCGGTGATCGTTCCGGTGGGTGCCAAGGGTGGTTTCGTGGTGAAGCAGCCGCCCGCGGCGACGGGCGATGCTGGTGCGGATCGTCAGGCGATGATGGCCGAAGGTGTGCGCTGCTACCGCACCTTCATCTCGGGTCTGCTCGATCTCACCGACAACGTCGATCACACCAGCGGCGCGGTCTTGCCGCCCGCGCGGGTCGTACGCCGCGACGCCGATGACACCTACCTGGTGGTGGCCGCCGACAAGGGCACCGCCACGTTCTCCGATATCGCCAACGACGTCGCCAAGAGCTACGGCTTCTGGCTCGGTGACGCCTTCGCCTCCGGCGGCTCGGTCGGCTACGACCACAAGGCCATGGGCATCACGGCCCGGGGCGCGTGGGAGAGCGTGAAACGCCATTTCCAGGAGATGGGGATCGATACGCAGGCCGAGGATTTCACGGTGGTGGGTATCGGTGATATGTCCGGTGATGTGTTCGGTAATGGGATGTTGTTGTCCGAGCACATTCGGTTGGTGGCGGCGTTCGATCATCGGCATATTTTCTTGGATCCGAATCCGGATGCGGTGTCGTCGTTTGCCGAGCGTCGGCGGATGTTCGAGTTGCCGCGTTCGTCGTGGGCGGACTATGACAAGTCGTTGATCAGCGAGGGTGGCGGCGTGTACGACCGCTCCGCCAAGGCTGTCCCCGTCTCGGCCGAGGTACGTGCGGCGCTCGGCCTGGCCGCGGACGTGACGACGATGTCACCGCCGGAGATGATTCGCGCCATCCTGCGCGCGCCGGTGGACCTGCTGTGGAACGGCGGCATCGGCACCTACATCAAGGCGAGCACCGAAACCCATGCCGACGCGGGCGACAAGTCCAATGACGTCGTGCGCGTGGACGCGAATCAGCTGCGCACCAAAGTGATCGGCGAGGGTGGTAACCTCGGCGCCACCGCGCTCGGCCGCATCGAGTTCTGCCGCAACGGCGGCCGGATGAACACCGACGCCCTCGACAACTCCGCCGGCGTGGACTGCTCCGACCACGAGGTCAATATCAAGGTGCTACTCGACGCGGTGGTCTCCGGCGGCGATCTGGCCGCGAGCGAACGCAACGAACTGCTGGCGGCGATGACCGACGAAGTCGCCGAACTGGTGCTGCGCGACAATATCTCGCAGAACTTCCGGATGGGCCTGTGCCGGGCCGAGGCCACGGCCCGCAAGGCCGTGCACCGCCGACTGCTCACCGAACTCGAGACCCGCCGCGGCGTCGATCGGCGCCTCGAGGCCCTGCCTACTGACGCCGAAATGGCGCGGCGCGCCGCCGAGGGCACCGGCCTCACCTCGCCCGAGCTGGCGAATGTGGTGGCACATGTGAAGCTCTCGCTCAAGGCCGATGTGCTGGCCGGCGACCTGCCCGACAGCGCCTCGTTCGCGGCGGTGCTGCCGCACTACTTCCCGACGCCGCTGCGGACCCGCTTCGACGCGGCCATCCGCAAGCATCCGCTGCGCCGGGAGATCGTGGCGACGATGGTGGTCAACGATCTGGTCGACTACGGCGGCATCACCTACGCGTTCCGGCTGGCCGAGGAGGTCGGCGCCACCACCGACGACGCGGTGCGCGCCTTCACCGCCGCCACCGAGATCTTCGGCCTCCGGCAGGTCTGGCAGCGCATCCGCACCGCGCCCATCCCGTCCGCCGCACGTGATGCCCTGGAACTGGAAACCGGCCGCACCCTGGAGCGGGCCTCGCGCTGGCTGCTGCTGAACCGGCCGCAGCCCATCGCTATCGGCGCCGATATCGCCCGCTACCGCGACGGCGTCAGCGCGCTGGCCGGCCGGGTGTCGGACTGGCTGCCCGGTTACCTCGCCGAGGATCTGACCGCGCGCTCGCAGCGCGCGATCGCCCTCGGCGCCCCGCCGGAGCTGGCCGCCGAGGTGTTCCGGCTGATCCATCTGTTCCCGCTGCTGGATGTGCTCGATATCGCCGATATCGCCGAACGCGACGCCGACGAGGTCGCGGTGCTCTACTTCGCGCTCAACGAACACCTCGATATCGAGCGGCTGCTCACCGCGGTCGGCAATCTCGAACACGGCGACCGCTGGCCCACCCTGGCCCGGCTGGCCGTGCGCGACGATCTGTACGAATCGCTGCGGCTGCTCACCCTCGACGTGTCCACCGCGACCGAACCCGACGACACCGTGGCCGAGAAGATCGAGTACTGGGAATCCACCAACCGTTCCCGGCTGGCCCGGGCCGCGGCGGCGCTCGGTGAGATCTTCGATTCCGGCACCTACGATCTGGCGACGCTGTCGGTCGCCGCGCGTCAGGTGCGTGGGATGGTCAGTGCCGGCGGGGAGGCCGGCATGGTGACGGCGGGCTGAGTTCACCTGACTCGACGAAGGGCCGGAGGCGGAACTGCCTGCGGCCCTTCGTCGTGCGGGTCTCCGTGGCTCGGCCGTGGACCGGCGCCTCGAGTTCGCGCCACGACGGGCGGCCGGCCATGTCGCAGGTCTGCTCGGACCGCGCTGATCAGGACCCAGTCGGCGAACCGCAATCACCGCAGAACCTGGCCGCAGCGCCGAGTTCGGCACCGCAGCTGCCGCAGTGACGCGGTTGGCTTGTCAGCCGGTGTCCGCAGTGCATGCAGAACCGGGCCTTCGCCGGATTGTCGGTGGCGCATTCCGGGCAGGCCTGCTGAGCGGTCGGTGCAGGCAGCGCGGCCGTTTCCGGTGATGGGGGAGCGGGTGACATCGGCTGCGGAGCCGGGACCGGCTGCGGTGGCGGGCCGGTCTGCTGGTTGATCATGTTCAAGCCGAGCGCGGCGCCGAGGAAACCGGAGTCCGAACCGGTGCCGCCGTGCGCGAAGCCCTGGCTTGCCCCCAAGGCGAACTCGCCGGCCGCGTACTGGCGGAAGTCGCCGGCCAGTTTGATGTAGGTGACGTCCTTGGCGAGTCGCTTGAGTCGATCGGCGTCCTCCGGCGCGAGGGTGATGTCGAAGTTGCCCATCCGCACGATGCGCAGGCCGTACTCGTAGAGGGTGATGTTGGTTTGCCGCAGCACCGCGGTTTCGATCGGCAGCAGATGCGCGGACAAGCCGAGCACCGGCCAGTCCCCGCGCGAAACCCCCTGTGTCACCGCGATCTTCATGGATTTCAGCAGCAGGTCCGCGCACCAGGAGTTCAGCGCGGCCGGGTCGGTGAGGTCGGCGGTGCCCGCGAGACCGACGATCAACTGGCCCGGATCGCGCACGGCCAGGGCGAATTCCCCGAAGACCCGCAACGTCACCACCTGCTGGCTGGCCGGATCGGCGATATCGGCCAGCCGGCCACCGAACTTCAGGCCCGCGAACTCGCGGGTGGAGACGAAATACAGTTCCGCCCGATAGAAATTCCCGCCGGAGAGGGTGTCGACCAGGGCGCCGAGTACCGGCAGTTCGTCGGCGTCGATCCGGTGCCGTCCCGGCCCCATGGTGGCGACGACCTGGCCGGCCTTGACGAACAGCGCGGTCTGATCGGCATTGACGATGGCGCGGCTGTAGCTGCGGATGTTGACATCGGGCCATTTGTAGACGAGCTGACCCGCCGCGGACTCCGGGACCGCGATGAATTCCCGTTCGAACCAAGCCATGGACGCTCCATCCGCGAGTGACGACAAATAACGTACCGCTTGGTATCGGCACGATCAAACGGCTATGACCAGCGCGTATGCGGTCCGTCGCGGGAATTTCTGAAAGTTCTTGGTTTCCAGCACGTTACGAGGGGTAGATACCTATTGAACGTGCCGCTGCCTGACGGTACATTACCCATAGATATGATCGCCGCCACAGGAAAGGCCATCACCATGACCACTGTTCGACCTACCTCGGCGCCGGCCCCGGCCGCACTGCCCGAGTCGGGCGCGCCGGCGACGACGGTCGACGCGCTGCACGCCGAAGACGCCGGCTACCACAAGTCGCTGCGCCCGCGTCAGCTGCAGATGATCGCCATCGGTGGCGCCATCGGCACCGGACTGTTCCTCGGTGCCGGAAGCCGGCTGGCCAGCGCCGGACCGGGCCTGTTCATCGTCTACGCCATCTGTGGCGTGTTCGTGTTCTTCATCCTGCGGGCCCTGGGTGAACTCGTCCTGCATCGCCCGTCCTCCGGGTCGTTCGTCTCGTATGCCCGCGAGTTCTACGGCGAGAAACTCGCCTTCGCGGTCGGGTGGATGTACTTCTTCCACTGGTGCATGACCGGGATCGTAGACATCACCGCCATCGCCACCTATGTCCATTACTGGGGAGCGTTCGAGGCTGTACCACAATGGACGATCGCGCTGATCGCGCTGGTGCTGGTGGTCGCCATCAATATGGTGTCGGTCAAGTGGTTCGGTGAACTGGAGTTCTGGGCGGCGCTGATCAAGGTCGTCGCGCTGGTCACCTTCCTGATCGTCGGCACGGTGTTCCTGGCGGGCCGCTTCGATATCGAGGGCCAGACCACGGGCCCGAGTGTGATCGCCGACAACGGCGGCCTGTTCCCCACCGGCCTGCTGTCGCTGGTGCTGGTCACCACGGGTGTCGTGTTCGCCTACGCCGCGGTGGAGCTGGTCGGCACGGCCGCCGGTGAGACGGAGAACCCGGAAAAGGTGATGCCGCGCGCCATCAACTCGGTGATCGCCCGGATCGCGCTGTTCTACGTCGGTTCGCTGGTGCTGCTCGCGCTGCTGCTGCCCTACACCGCCTTCAAGTCCGGTGAGAGCCCGTTCGTCACCTTCTTCGCCAAGCTCGGTATCGAGGGCGCCGGTTCGGTGATGAACCTGGTCGTGCTGACCGCCGCGTTCTCCAGCCTCAACGCCGGGCTGTACTCCACCGGCCGCATCCTGCGCTCGATGTCGATGAACGGCAGCGCGCCGACCGTGGCCGCCCGGATGTCGAAGTCCGGTGTGCCCTACGTCGGCATCCTGGCCACCGGTGCGATCGCGCTGTTCGGTGTCGGCCTGAACGCGATGGTGCCGGAGAAGGCGTTCGAGATCGTGATCAATGTGTCCGCGCTCGGCACCATCTTCGCCTGGGCGGCGATCGTGCTGTGCCAGTTGCAGCTGTGGCGCTGGTCCAAGCAGGGCCGGGTCGAGCGGCCCAAGTTCCGGCTGATCGGCGCGCCGTACACCAGCGTCGCCACCCTGCTGTTCCTGGTCGGCGTGGTCGCGCTGATGGCCTTCAGCGACGACGAGGTGCAGCGCGGCGCGGTGATCGCCATGGGCGCCATCATGATTCCGGCCCTGGTCGGCGGCTGGTTCCTGGCGCGCCGTCGGGTCTTGCAGCTCGCGCAGATCCGGGGTGGTCACACCGGTCAGTTCCCGGTGCTGGCCGAGCGTCCGGCCCGCAAGGATGCCCGCGAAGCGGTGGTCATCCTGGAAAAGCCCGACGAACAGTGAGTATCGCCGCTGCCCCGGACGCATAATCCGGGGCAGCGGTGTTCCCATTTCCGGGAACATCGCCGGCGCGCGGAGGTCGTGCGGCGCACCAGAATAAGGCCTCGGTTCAACGGGTTCGAGGGGTTCATATGCCGGAACAGCCCAGCACATCCGACCAGCAGCGCCTGCCCGCCTGGGCCGACCGGCGCATGCGCGGCATGGAGGTGCCCCATCGCCTCGCACCGCACTGGTCCACCCGGCGCCTGAGTAAAGCCGAACTATCCCAGCGGGTTTCACCGCCCCCGTCGATCTCGCTCGCCGGTGCGGACAGCACCGAACCGGCCGGGCTCGATGATTTCGATCTGGCCGAACTCGATGAACTGGAAACCGGTTCGGCCCGCAACACCCCGTCCCGGCCGAGTGTGCGCCGCCTCGGCGCTGGACTCGTCGTGGTGCCCCGGGTCACCGAAACCGATCCGCTCTCGGCGGTGCTGGCGAACCCGGAAGTCCCCGAACACAAACGCTTCTGCTGGAACTGCCAGGATCCGGTCGGGCGTTCCACCACCGATGGGCCCGGCCCCGTCTCCGGTGAATGCCGCCGATGCCGGTCACCGTTCAATTTCCGGCCCGCGCTCGAACCCGGCGAACTCGTCGCCGATCAGTACGAGGTGCAGGGCTGCCTCGCGCACGGCGGGCTCGGTTGGATCTACCTGGCCATAGACCGCAATGTCAGCGATCGGTGGGTGGTGCTCAAAGGGCTGCAGAACCCGCTCGATTTCGAGGCGCACGTCGTCGCGCTGGCCGAACGGCAGTTCTTGTCCGAGGTGGCCTACCCGGGCGTGGTGAAGATCTACAACTTCGTCAAGCACAAGTCCGCGCGCGAGGTGGCCGACGGCTACATCGTGATGGAGTACGTGGGCGGGCATTCGCTGAAATCCATGCTCGATCGCGGTGCGCCCGATCGCATCCCGGTGGCTGAAGCCATTGCCTACATGATGGAAGTGCTGCCCGCGCTGGACTATCTGCATTCCATCGGCCTGGCCTACAACGACCTCAAACCCGACAACATCATGGTCGGCGACGACGAGGTCAAGCTCATCGACCTCGGCGCGGTCGCCGCCATGGAGTCCTACGGCAGCATCTACGGCACCCCGGGATATCAGGCGCCGGAGATCTTGCAGACCGGGCCGACCGTCGAATCCGATATCTACGCGGTCGGCCGGACTCTCGCGGCCCTGCTGTTCGATCTGCCCACCGATTCCGAAGGCCACTATCTGCCGGGCATGCCCTCACCCGAGCGTCAGCCGATCCTGCGCCGCTACCCGTTCCTGTACCGGCTCCTGCTGCGTGCGACCGATCCCGACCCGCTGCGCCGGTTCCCGTCCGCCTACACCATGTACTGCCAGCTCGCCGGCGTGCTGCGGATGGTGCTGGCCGCCGACACCGGCCTCGAACATCCGCAGGCGTCGACCGAATTCGGCTCCATGCGCGGCGACTTCGGCATCGACACGCTCATCGGCCAGACCGACGGCATGGTCGACGGCATGCACCGGATGCTCTCGGTGGAGGCCGACAGCGTCGTCGCGGCGCTGCCGATCCCGCTCATCGACAGCGAGGACCCCAGCGCCGAACTGCTGGCCACGCTGCTGCACGGCGACCCGCGCCACATCCTCGACGTGCTCGAACGCACCACCGAACGCATCGGCGCCGGAACGATCAAGGCCCCCGAGTCATTCGACCTGGAGGGCCCGTTGACCGCGGTGCGCGCCCACCTGGATCTGGGGGAGGTGGCCACCGCCCGCGCTCTGCTCGACCGGTTGCGCCCCCGCTACGGCGGGGATTGGCGCCTCCAGTGGTACTCCGGGATCGCCGACCTGCTCGACGGCCAGTACGAATCCGCCTCCGCCTGCTTCGACGAGGTGCATACCGTCCTGCCCGGTGAGATCGCGCCCGCGCTGGCGCTGGCCGCCACCGCCGAACTGGTCTTACAGCACCTCGAGACGCCCGAGGAGTCCGATCGCTGGCACAGTGCGGCCATGGAGTACCACCGGATGGTGTGGCGCACCAACCACGGTGTGGTCAGCGCGGCGTTCGGGCTGGCGCGCCGGCTGGCCGCCGACGGGGAACTGCTCGAGGCCGTCGGTGTGCTCGACCAGGTGCCCGCGGCCTCGCGCCACCACGCCGTCGCCCGGATGACCGGCTGCCTGCTGCTGGTGTCGCGACCGGTGGGCGAGATCATCGCCGAGGACCTGCGCGAAGCCGCCGAGCGACTGGAAGCCCTGCCCGAGGAGCCGCGCACCCTGCAATTGCAGGTCATCGTGGTCGGTGCGGCGCTGGAATGGTTGCGGGCCGGGCACACTGTGCCGGAGCCGGGCGCCACCCTGCTGGGATTCCCGTTCACCGAACCGGGATTGGCGCGCGGACTCGAAGCCTGCCTGCGCGCGCTGGCCCGCACCGCGCCCGATCGGCTGCACCGGTACCGGCTGGTCGACCTGGCCAATCACGTGCGGCCACACAGCCGCTGGTGAACCGTGGAGTCAGCGCGCTGGTGATCTGCGGATTCAGCGTGCTGGTGAACTACCGTCTCAGCGGCCCGTTCCGCGTGTGGCGGACACCCGTCGAAGAATCACCGGTGCTGCTACGCCCGCCGCCACCGGCAGCAGCAACCACCACCAGCTGCCGACGACCAGCGCCAGGACCACACCGAATACGACGACCAAGCCCGCGCCGACAGCCGGCAGTGGGCTGGCCGGTGGTCCCAGCGGAACGGAATCCGGCACGGCGCCCGGCAGATCGATGAACAGCTCGGCCAGCTGTTCGGGCCGTTCGGCCGCGGCCACGACGGCGCTGCGGGTCTCGAATTCGTCCAGGCTCAGCCGCCCGGTACCGAGATGATGGGTGAGCTCGCGCAGGGCGCGTTCGCGCTCGGCGACACTGATCCGTAGCCCCGGCGAATCGGTCATGTGCGCAGAATAGGCGCGCGTCAGCACACCCGGCGGCGGCCCAATTGCCATGGGCGGGAAGGGCGCCGGTGCGCTGACGAGTGACGGTTCCCACATCTGGGGAGAATTTAGGCTGGCACCGGCACGAACTCGCACCATGAGGAGTCCAGGTATGTCCACCGTGATCGAGCGCACCATCCCGGCTGCTTACGCCTGGGATTGGCAATTGCGCGGATCCTGCCGCGGGGTGGAATCGGCGGTGTTCTTCCACCCGGACGGCGAACGCGGCCGGGCCCGCGCCGCCCGGGTACGGCGGGCCAAACAGATCTGCGACAGCTGCCCGGTCCTGGCCCAGTGCCGCAACTACGCACTGGCGGTGAGCGAACCGTACGGCATCTGGGGCGGCATGTCCGAAGACGAGCGCCGCGCCGCGGCCCGCCGCAGGCCCTGGGGTCGCCAGGGCTCCTGAGCGGACGCGCCGCGCCCGTCCACGCCCACTCCGACACGCCCGGATGTGGTTTCCTTGATGTATGGCTGGGCGTGTGGAGTACACGATCGACGAGCTTGCTCGCGAGGCCGGCACCACGGTGCGCAGCCTGCGGGTCTACCACGAGCGCGGGGTGCTGCCGCCGCCTCGGGTCAAGGGCCGCACCGGGTTCTACGGCGCCGAGCACCTGAACCGGGTCCGCACCATCAGCCGGCTGCTCGATCGTGGCATCAAACTCAACGGCATCAAGGAGTTGCTGGCGGCCTGGGATCGCGGAGACGATCTCGGCGACGTCCTCGGGGTGAGTGAGGATTCGGACGAGCTCGCGAGCGGGCCCGCCGAGGAGACCATTCCGGCCACCGAACTCGAGCGACGCTACCGCGAGGTCCCCAACGGCCTGGCTCGCGTCGTGGCGGCGGGCCTCTACGAACCCGTCGATGCCACCACCTATCGCCCGGCCGATCACACGCTCATCCGCGTCCTCGATCAGATGGCCGCCGCCGGAATCCCGGTCGACGACATGCTGACCGAGCTGAAGAAGCTACGCACCGACACCGACCGCATCGCCCGCCGCTATGTCGAACTGTTCCAGCGCACGGCCTGGCAGGCCTACCAGCAGTCCGAGCAGTTCGACGCGGATCGGGCTCGGCTCACCGAGAGCCTCGGCGTGGTCAAGAGCGTTCCCGGCCAGGTGACCGGAGAACTGGTGAACCGCTTCGTCACTCAGTACTTCGACGAGGATTCCGAACTCGCCGAGCTGTAGGGTCGGCGTTCGCCGCCGACAACGCCTCGCCCCAGCTGCTGATTTCCCACCCATGGTGGTTCCTCGCAACCTAACGTGCCGCTAACTAACGGTACATTGGGCGGCGATAACGATGGGGGCGGCCTACTCAGGCCGGATCCCGATCAGCGAGGAACGGAGATGGCGATGCGAGCGCTCACACGAACCGGCCGGACGCCGGCATGGCTGGCCGGCGCGGCGATCGCAGCTGCGCTCACGCTCGGTCCCGCGGCGGTTGCGAGCCTCGCCGCTGCTCCCGCGGCAGCCGCGGAGCATGTTGAAGGTTCCGGACTCGAAGGCGCTACGGCAGGGCCGAGTGTGGGCGTCGAATTCGTCAGTGACACCGGGATCGGTGACGGGGGAGTCGGTGGCTTCGGTGACGGCGGCGCCGGAGGGGACGCGGGATTCGGCGGTGGAGCCGACAGCGGTACCACCGACAGCGGGGTCGGCGGCCTCGGCGACAGTGGAACCAGCGGCGGCGACAGTGGGCTGGGCAGCGGCCTGGGTGACGGCGGGTTCGGCGGCGGCGCAACCGTTCCGGGCCTGCCCACCGACTCGCTCCCGGACCTCGGCGGCGATTCCGGTATCGGCACCATTCCTGGAACGGGCGAAACTCCCCAGCTGCCCGCGCCGCCGAGCGACTCTGACCCCGGCCAACCGGTCCCCGCCGACCCGGTCCATCCCCACGATCCGAACGGCGGCTGGCACGGCGACCGCTGGCCTTTCCCTGACCCGGGTTACCCCTTCAGCCCGTTCTTCCCGCAGACGCCGTCGCCCGAACCGCTCGAGGACTTCGATCCGCCATGTGCGCCGGGACAGCGTGGGGCCCATTGCGATACCGATCTGTTCGACGGGCACACCGGCCAGTCCGCACCGCTGACGCCCGCACCCTCGCCCGGCACTCACCATGGGCTGCCGTTCGGACTGTCGCTGCCCAGCGGAAGTGCCGGTCAGCTGTAATCCTGGATAAGTACTGGCATCCCGGCACCGATTCTGTTCTACCTAAGTAGATCCTCGCGCTCCTACCGATGCGCACGGCCGCGGTACGGGGCAACAATGCACACTGTCGCACGGCTAGGGACAGTGAGGGTTGCCTGGAATGGGAAGCGTGACGTTGTGGATGCAGATTTCGCTCGACGGCTTTGCCGAAGGGCCGGATGACGAGGTCCATTGGCCGGTGGTGGACGAGGAGCTGTGCGAATCGTCCCTCGACGAGCTGCGACGCGCCGATCTGTTCCTCTACGGCCGCAAGACCTACGAGATCATGGCCTCCTTCTGGCCGACGGCCGATGCGGCGCCAGGGATCTCGCCGTTCTATCTGGATTTCGCGCGCTGCTGGAAGGAGAAGACCAAGATCGTCTTCTCCCGCACCCTGCGCTCGGCGCCGTGGAACACCAGCGTGATCGGTGAGGACCTGGTCGAACGGGTCTCGGCGCTGCGGGACCGGCCGGGCTGCGACATGGTGCTGTTCGGCGGTGCGGAGACCGCGTCCACCTTCATCCGGCACGATCTGGTCGACGAGTACCGATTGTTCGTGCATCCGGTGCTGCTCGGCGGCGGCGTGCGGTTGTTCCACACCGGCCCGGAAGCCGCGGGCCTGCAATTGGTGGATGTGATGACCTTCGACAGCGCGGTCGTCGGGATGCATTATCAGCATGCGGGCCGTCCGGCGAGCTGAACGGCATCAGCGGGGGAGCGGGCCCGGCGAGCGGCTGCCGCGGCGAAATTTTCTTCCGTCGCCGCGTTCATCGGCTAATTTACGTCCATATGGTCGTGTTACCGGTGTCCGACGGCGTGCTCTCCGAATCAGCGCATGAGCTTCTCGGAGTGAGCGAATTCGTCGGCCGCACGGCCGAGTTGGCCCGCCTAGACGACCTGCTGGCCGGTGACGCGCGGTTGATCACGCTGGTGGGCCCCGGCGGTATCGGCAAGACCCGGCTGGCGGCCGAAGCGCTGCGGCGGCTGCGGCCCGAGCAGCGGCAAGCGGTGTATTGGGCCCGGCTGGCCGAGGTCGAACGCGAGGACCGGCTCGTCGACGAGGACGTGGTGCGCTCGGTGGTGCGCACCGACGGCGCCGACCCGTCGGAGTGGGATCTGCTGCTGAGCACCTTCACCGACGCACCCGAGGAACGGCGAATCCTGGTGCTGGACAACTGTGAACACGTGCTCGTCAGCGTCGGCCGGGTGATCACGAAACTGCTGGCCACCGCGCCCGCGCTGACCATCCTGGCCACCAGCCGCGAACCGATCGGCTGGATCGACGAATACATCCTCACCGTGCCGCCGCTGTCGCCCGGGCAGTCGCTGGCGTTGTTCCGGCAGCGCGCCGAACGCACGGGGCGGCCCATTCCCGACGATCGGGAGCAGATCGAGATCGCCGAACAGATCTGCCGCCACATCGATCACAGTCCGCTGTTCGTCCGGCTGGCCGCGGCCCGGTTGCGTCATCAGCCGCCGGCCATGGTGCTGCGCGAACTCACCGGCGACGTCGACGACAAACGGATGCGCTGGTCGCACGGCGTGCGGGTGGGTAATGAGCAGCGCCACCGCGGGGTCTACGACGTCATCGCGTGGTCCTATGAACTGTGCGGGCCGCAGGAACAGCTGCTGCTGGAACGGCTGTCGGTCTTCGCGGCCGGATACGAGACCGACGGCGCCGACTCGGTGCGCAACGGCATCGAACTCGCCGACGCCGTCGCGGTCTGCGCCGACGCGACGCTCTCGCCCGGTGCGATCGAGTACCTGCTGGAACGGCTCGCCGAACGGTCGTTGCTGTCGACCCACCACACCGCCGAATCGGTGCGGTGGTACCTGGTGGAAAGCGTGCGCGTCTTCGCCCGCGACCGCTTGCAGCGTCGCGATCCGGCCGAGGCGACCCGCATGGCCGACCGGCACCGCTGCTACTACCGCGACCGGGTCGTGGTCGGCGCCGACGACTGGTTCGGGCCGCGCGAGCAGGCCTGGGTGCAGTGGGTGCGGTCGGCGTGGGACAACATTCTGCTCGCCATCGACACCGGGCTCGACGACCCGGAGACCGCCGTCGTCGCCCTGGAGACCGCCGCGGTATTGCTCGCCACCTGGATCCCATCCATCCGGTGTGGCGGATGGGCGGTCACCCGGCTCACCGAACGCGCGCTCGAGGCCGCGCGCAACTCCCCGCCCGAGGGCATCCGGCACCGCGTGCGCGCCTCGGCGATGCTGGCCTGGAACGCGATCTGGCAGGGCCGCAACGAGTACGCGGCCCGGCTGCTCGATGAATGCGTGACGCTGTGCCGCACCGGCTCGGACATCGATGTGCCGTGGCGGGAGACCATCGACACCGATACCGGGCTGCCCGCTCCGGTCGAATGGACCTGCGGGCTGGAACTGATGCTGGTGCGCCGCGATCCGCGCGCCATCGATGTGCTTGACCGGGCCCGCCGCAAATACGCCGCTGCGGGCGATCACGCCGGCGAAGAGGGCAGCGATATGTTCCTGGCCCTGTCGCGTGCGGCCTTGGGTCCCCGCGCGGACGCCCTGGACAGCTCCGCGCACTATCTCGAACGCTCGATGAGCTCGGGATCGAAACTGGCCAAGGCCTGGGCGCAGATCACCCGGTCGGTCGCGCTGGCCAAGCACGGTGACGCGCGCCGGGCGCTCGAGTTGATCGACTCCGTGCCCGCCGACCAGCGATCCGCCGGCGACAGCTGGACCGCGATCTGGGCGGTAGTCGCGCGCATCATCGGCAAGACCCAGTTGTTATGCGCTGAGCGGGATCGACGCGCGGCCGTCGCGATGGCCACCGAGATCGCCCGCCTGGTGGGAAGTTTCGACGAGTTCGACCGCACGATGGGCGTCGCGGTGGCCGCGCTGCCGCTGGTCGCCGCCGAATTGCGGCTGGCCATGGAGGTGTCGGCGGCCGCATTCGGCGACGGGCCGTGGCCCGAGGACGGGCCGGGGGAGAAACCCGCCGCCCGGTCGCAGCTGTGGGACACGCTGTCACGGGCCGAACGCGATGTCGCGATCCTCGCCGCGGCCGGCTGGCCCAACAGCGCCATCGCGTCCCGGCGGCACAGCTCGATCCGCACCGTCGACGCCCAGGTAGCCGGCATCCGGCAGAAGCTGATGATCTCCTCCCGCACCGGGATCGCCGCCCATATCCCGCCCGAATTCGCCGAACGGGTGCGCGCGGCGGCCGAACAACGACCGCAGCGCCCGCGGCGTACCCGCGGGCGCTGAGTCGATCGTCAGGGTTTAGTCCGGGCCGCACTCACCGTGGCAACGGCTGCTGTAACCGGGCTTGTTGTCGGACTCGGTCTTGCTCGAGGAGTTGCGCAGGCCGCCGTGGTTGTGCGAGCCGTACCCGCGTCCCTGCCCGTACCCGCGGCTCTGGCCGTAACCCCGGCCGTGACCGTGCCCATCGCTGCCACGGCTGCTGTGGCCGTCGCCGCGCTGGCTGGAGGCCTTGCTGTCGGCACCCGCGGGCATCGCGGCCGCGAACTGCGGCGCGACGGCTGCCGGCACGAGGGCCAGCGCGCCGGCGAGGGCGGTGGTGGCGAGCATCTTGCGGACCGTGCCGCGTCGGACAGTGCTGCTCATGGTCTGCTCCGTTCGTTGTGCCAGGGCCCCGCATCGGGTCGGCAGTCGGGCCGCGGCTGCCGCCTGACCCAATCAATGTGTCGTTATATAGCGGTACGATACACGATGTGACGATGGTTGCTGAGCCGTTATTCCCGGAGCTGGGAAGGCTTGATCGCGCTGTGCCGCGCGTGACGCGATGGATGGGCGACTACCGAGGGGATCCGCGCGTGGATGACTACATCGACGCGCTCCCCGACTCGCAGCAGCAGAGCTGCCGAGGAGTGCGGGCGCAGGGGTTACGGGGTCGAGCCCGGGGAGCTTTTCACGCGTTACCCACGTGAGGCGGTACGTCGGTCACGACGACTGTGCCGCCGAGGTATTTGTTCGACGGCGCATCTCGACGTGGTCCCTGAGCCCGGCACGGTTGATCCGGCAGCCTTCCCGGTGTCCGGGCAACCGAGCCGCATCACGTGGCTCGGCGACTTGCGCGAACTCGAGGGCGCACGCTGACGGCTGTTCTCGGCTTCGGTCGCGGCGGGGGCGGCTGATTCAGCTTGCCGCGGCAGCCAGTTCGGCCGGGCCGGCGCCCCGCGCCGCACGCGCGGACCGCACCGCGGCCGCCGCGAGCATCGGCAGCCGCGCATCGCCCAGCGACATGGCGTGATTGCCCAACTGGTTGGTGACGAAGGCGATCGACAGTCCGAGACCGGGCATGGCCATCGCGCCGGACCCGCCGATGCCGTAGTGGCCGAGTGCGTGCCTGGTCAGCGTGGCGCCGACGATGCCGCGGTGATAGCCCAGCGCATGGTGCGGCGGGGCGCCGAGCACGTAGTCGAAACGGCTGTTGGCCGGCATCCGGGCGATCATCCGCGTGGTTTCCGGCTTCAACAGCCGCCGCGAGCCGATGCGCCCGTCGTTGGCGATGGCGCCGTACATGGCGGCCAGCGCGCGGGCGGTGAACACGCCGTTCCAGCCCGGCATCATCGCGGTGTAGGGGCGCTCGGTCTGGCTCATCTCGGCCCAGCCGTCGTAGATCACCTCGCGCAACGAGGTCAGCGGGCGCACCGATCCGGTCAGTCCGGTCAGCCGGTCGAGCGGGACCCGGCCCACGTGCAGTCGCGGTGACAGTGGCGCGATCCGGGACCGATGGTGTTCGGGGACGCCGAACCAGAGGTCGGCCTGACCCAGTGGTTCGGCCAATTCCGTGCGCACCAGTTCGGGGAACGGGCGGCCGGTCGCACGCTGGGCGATCTCGGCCACCAGCGTGCCGAAGGTCAGCCCGTGGTAGCCGGAGGCGCGCAGCCGCAGCGGATCGGGTGCGGAGGCGGCGAGTGCGGCGGCGAGGGTGTCGTGGTCGAGCATGCCGTCCGGATCGTCGATCAGTCCGCGAGTGCGTTGCAGGCCGGCCCGGTGGTTGAGCACCTCGCGGACGGTGATCGCGTCCTTGCCGTTCGCGGCGAACTCCGGCCAGTAGGTCGCGACGGGTTCGTCCAGCGCGAGGACGCCGCGTTCGATGAGGCGATGCGCGACGGTCGCGGCCACGCCCTTGCCGGTGGAGTAGGCCAGGGCCATGGTGTCGCCGCGCCAGCGCCGGCCGGCCGCGGCCCAGCCGCCCCAGATGTCGAGCACCGGCTCACCGTCCAGGTAGACCGCCAGCGCCGCGCCACCGTGTCGGCGGCGACGCATCATCGCGAAGAACTTCGTGGCCACCGGCACGAAGCGATCGTCGATCAGCATGGGGGCGGCGGGCGGGACGAGGTCCTCGGCCCACACGCCTTCGGTACCGGTAGCCGGCATGGTCAGACTCCTTTGTCTGCGTGACGCCCGGCCGCTTGCTGCTTGCTAGCAGTTGCAAGCGGTCGTACTACCGAATGTAACCCGTTTCATTACGTTGGGCAATGATCTCAGCGGCCCGGCCAGGACCACTGCGCCACCTCGGGGATGTCCTCGCCGTGCTCGCGGGTCCAGGCCCGGGCCCGCAGCCGCGCGTCCTGCATCTGCTGACGCAGCCCGCCCGCCTTCTCGCGCAGCCCGGGCACCCGGTCGATCACATCGGTGACCAGGTGATAGCGGTCCATATCGTTGAGCATCACCATGTCGAACGGCGTGGTGGTGGTGCCTCGTTCCTTGTATCCGCGCACATGCAGACCCGCGTGGTTGGTGCGCCGGTAGGTGAGCCGGTGGATCAGCCACGGGTAGCCGTGGAAGGCGAAGATCACCGGCCGGTCGCGGGTGAACAGGGTGTCGAATTCGGAATCGGGCAGCCCGTGCGGATGTTCGGTACTCGGCAGCAGCCGCATCAGGTCAACCACATTGATCACCCGCACCCGCAGCCACGGCAGCTGCTCGCGCAGGATGGCCGCGGCCGCCAGGGTTTCCAGCGTCGGCACGTCGCCCGCGCAGGCCAGCACCACATCGGGGCCTGCGCCGACATCGTCGTTATTGCCCGCCCACTCCCAGATGCCGATCCCGCGCGCGCAGTGCAGCGCCGCCGCCTCGACCGACAGCCAATCGGCCTGCGGCTGTTTACCCGCCACCACCACGTTCACGTAATGCCGCGAGCGCAGGCAATGGTCGAACGTCGACAGCAGGGTATTGGCATCCGGCGGCAGATAGACCCGCACGATCTCGGGCTTCTTGTTCAGCACAACATCGAGGAATCCCGGGTCCTGGTGGGTGAATCCGTTGTGATCCTGCCGCCAGACATGCGAGGACAGCAGATAGTTCAGGCTCGGAATCGGTCGCCGCCAGGACACCGCCGCGCTCGCGTCCAGCCATTTCGCGTGCTGATTGAACATGGCGTCGACGATGTGTACGAAGGCCTCGTAACAGGTGAACACCCCATGCCTGCCGGTAAGCAGATAGCCCTCGAGCAGGCCCTGGCACATGTGCTCGGACAGCACCTCGATCACCCGGCCGCGCCGGTCGAGCCCGACGTCGAATTCGTCGATCTCGGCCTGCCAGTTCCGGCCGGTGACCTCGAGGATGTCCTGTAACCGATTGCTGGCCAGCTCATCCGGCGCGAAGGTCAGGAAGTTGTCGGTATTGCGCGCGGTCACCTCACGCAGCCAGCCGCCGAGCACCCGGGTGGCTTCGTGCTGGGTGGCGCCCGGTGCGGGCACCTCGACGCCGAACTCGCGCCAATCCGGCAACCGCAGATCGCGCACCTGCGCGCCGCCGTTGCTCACCGGGTTCGCGCTCATCCGCCGGTCACCGGCGGGGACGAGATCCATCAGCTCCGAGACCGGTGCGCCGGACCCGTCGAACAACTCCGCCGGCCGATACGACCGCAACCACTGCTCGAGCACGGCGCGGTGGTCGTCGTCGGTGCGGGCGGCCGGCAGCGGGACCTGATGGGCGCGGAAGGTGCCCTCGACCCGCTCGCCGTCCACCTGCGGGGGACAGGTCCAGCCCTTCGGCGTGCGCAGCACGATCATCGGCCAATGCGGACGGGTCCCGTCGCCACCGCCGCGGGCGGCGCGCTGGATCTGCGCGATCCGCTCCAGCGCGGCATCCATCGCCGCGGCCATCGCCTGGTGCACCACAGCCGGATCGTGTCCGGCGACCATCAGCGGTTCGTAGCCGTAACCGCGCAGCAGCGAGATCAATTCGGGTTCGGGGATGCGGGCCAGGATCGTCGGATTGGCGATCTTGTATTCATTGAGCGCCAGGATCGGCAGCACCGCACCGTCGCGCGCCGGGTTGAGGAATTTATTGGCATGCCAGCTACCCGCGAGCGGTCCGGTCTCGGCTTCCCCGTCGCCCACCACGCAGAACACGGTGAGATCCGGATGATCGAGCGCGGCGCCGAAGGCGTGCAGTAGTGAATAGCCGAGTTCACCGCCCTCGTGGAATGAGCCAGGCGTTTCCGGCGCGCAATGGCTCGGCACCCCGCCGGGGAAGGAGAACTGCGCGAACAGCGCGCGCATGCCGTCGATATCGCGTGGCACATGGCTGTACAACTCGGAATAGGTGCCCTCCAGCCACGCGCACGCATTCGGGCCGGGACCACCGTGACCGGGGCCGGCGACGAACACCGCGTCCAGATCGCGGGCCAGAATCGCCCGATTGGCATGGACCCACACCAGATTCAGCCCGGGCACGGTGCCGAAATGGCCGAGCAGGCGCGGTTTGATGTGCTCGGGCCGCAGCGGTTCGCGCAGCAACGGATTGGCCATCAGATAGATCTGCCCGACCGACAGATAGTTCGCCGCCCGCCACCAGGCGTCCACGGCCGCGAGTTCGTCGGCGTCGAGCGGGCCAGGGGCTTCGGCGAGGTGATACGGACGCGGCGCGACCGAAGTGCCGCTGCCGGTGCCGATATTGTCGGCCGCGGTGGCGTCGGCGGCGGGATTGTCTCGAGAACCAGGCTGTGCCATGGGCGATTCTCCTCACGTTCGTGCCGTGCACCGGATGGAGATTCCCCGTCAGGCTACCGGCCGGATCCCGGGTAGGCCCAGGACTCGTCCGGTGCCGCGGGCTGACTCCGCGCCGGCCCGGCCGCGTCGATTAGGGTGCGCGGCATGCCTACCTCCGCCAGGACCATCGGTATCGCCACCCTCGCCGCGGCCGCCTTCGCGCTGTCGGCCTGCGGCTCCGACGACAGCTCCGACACCGACGCCGCGGCCACCAGCACCGCCGCCACGAGCGCGCGCGCCGCCACCGGCGCCCCCACCCCGAAGCCGTCCACCGGGCGCGAATGCACCGCCGAGGACATCGGCGTCACCGGCGGCTTCGGTGAGGCCCCGACCATCACCATCCCCGACGACTGCGATCCGCCGAAGCAGCTCATCGTCAAGGACCTCGTCACCGGCTCCGGCCCGGGCGCGCAGCCCGGCCAGGAACTGAAGATGAACTACACACTGGTGACCTGGTCGGACAAGCAGAAGCTGGACAGCTCCTTCGACCGCGGCGAACCGTTCGAGCTCACTCTCGGCGCCGGCATGGTCATCCCGGGCTGGGACCAGGGCCTCGAGGGCGTCCAGGAAGGCACCCGCCGGCTGCTGATCATCCCGCCCGACCTCGGCTACGGCGCGGGCGGCAACGGCATCAAGCCGAACGAGACCCTCGTCTTCGTCACCGACGCGGTCGACGTCCCGGACTGATCGGCACCGGCGCGGCCGGTCGGCCGGAGCGCACTGCCCGCCCGGATTGCAGGGCGTGCGCACCGGTCGACTAACCTTGCCTGGATGCGATCGGGGGGACACACCGACGTCAACGACCGATGAACTACGAACAAGGAGCATGTCCGTGAAGAGCACCGTCGAGCAGCTGAGCCCGACACGGGTCCGGATCAATGTCGAGGTGCCCTTCGAGGAGCTGAAGCCGGACTTCGACAAGGCCTACAAGGCCCTGGCCAAGCAGGTCCGTATCCCCGGCTTCCGCCCGGGCAAGGCACCGGCCAAGCTGCTCGAGGCCCGCCTCGGCCGCGGCGCGATCCTGGAGCAGGTCGTCAACGACGTGCTCCCGGCCCGCTACAGCGAGGCCGTGACCACCTCCGAGGTGAAGGTCATCGGCCAGCCCGAGATCGAGATCACCAAGATCGAAGACGGCCAGGAGCTGGCGTTCACCGCCGAGGTCGACGTCCGCCCGGAGATCACCCTGCCCGACTACAGCACCATCGAGGTCACCGTCGACGCCATCACCGTCGACGACTCCGACATCGACGAGCAGCTGCAGTCGCTGCGTCAGCGCTTCGGCACCCTCACCGGCGTGGAGCGCCCGGTGCAGGAGGGCGACTTCGTCTCCATCGACCTGTCGGCCACCGTCGACGGCCAGGACGTGCCCGAGGCCTCCACCACCGGCCTGTCGCACGAGGTCGGTTCCGGTCAGCTCATCGAGGGCCTGGACGAGGCCGTGATCGGCCTGTCGGCCGGTGAGTCCAAGGAGTTCACCTCCACCCTGGTGGCGGGCGAGCACGCGGGCAAGGAAGCCGTCATCACCGTCACCGTCGGTTCGGTCAAGGAGCGCGAGCTGCCCGAGGCCGACGACGAGTTCGCCCAGCTGGCCAGCGAATTCGACACCCTCGAGGAGCTCAAGGCCGATCTGCGCGGCCGGGTCGAGCGGGTCAAGAAGGTCCAGCAGGCCGGCGACATCCGCGACAAGGTGCTCGAGCAGCTGCTCGACAAGGTCGAGGTGCCGCTGCCCGAGGCCGTGGTCAAGGCCGAGATCGACGCCGTCGAGCACGACGCCGTGCACGGCTTCGACCACGACGAGGCCAAGTTCGCCGAGGCGCTCGAGGCGCAGGGTTCCAGCCGCGAGGAGTTCGACAAGGACACCAAGGAGGCCGCCGAGAAGTCGGTGAAGACCCAGCTGCTGCTCGACGCCATCGCCGAGGCCGAAGGCACCCAGGTCGGCCAGGAGGAGCTCACCGAGCGCATCCTGTTCCAGGCCCAGCGCTACGGCATGTCGCCCGAGCAGTTCATCCAGCAGGTGCAGCAGGCCGGTCAGCTCGGCGCGGTGTTCGCCGACGTCCGCCGCGGCAAAGCGCTGGCCGGTGTGGTCGGCAAGGCCACCGTCACCGACTCCGACGGCAACACCGTCGACACCGCCGAAATGTTCGGCAGCCCGGAGGATTCGGCCGAGGAGAACACCGAAGCCGCCACCGAGACCGCCGAAGCTCCGGCCGACGCCGAGAAGTAAGCCGAGCGGCGAAGAACCATTGAGAGATCAGCGTGATGGGTGCCCGCGGGGTTCTGTGATTGCGCTGTGAGCGAAGAAGGGCGGTACCGGGAGTTCGGTGCCGCCCTGCTTCGTTAATGTTTGTGTCAGCAACGAGCCGGCGAGAGAAGGCAGGTATCCGTGACAATCAACCAGGCAGGGGTCATGACATCCGCGACTGCTGGTCTCAACCTCAGTGATTCGGTGTACGAGCGCTTGCTCCGCGACCGCATCATCTTCCTGGGCACCCAGGTCGACGACGACATCGCCAACAAGCTGTGCGCGCAGATCCTGCTGCTGGCGGCCGAGGACCCGAGCCGCGACATCTCGCTCTACATCAACTCGCCCGGTGGCTCGGTCAGTGCCGGCATGGCCATCTACGACACCATGCAGTACGCCGAGTGCGATATCTCGACCATCGCCTTCGGCCTGGCCGCCTCGATGGGGCAGTTCCTGCTCACCGCGGGCACCAAGGGCAAGCGCTACGCGCTGCCGCACACCCGCATCATGATGCACCAGCCGTCGGCGGGCATCGGCGGTAGCGCGGCCGACATCTCGATCTACGCCGAGCAGCTCGCGCACACCAAGCGCGAACTCAACGAGCTCCAGGCGCTGCACACCGGCCAGACGGTGGAGCAGGTGACCGCCGACGCCGACCGCGACCGCTGGTTCACCGCGAGCCAGGCCCTCGAGTACGGCTTCATCGATCGCGTGATCAACAGCGCTCGCCAGGCGAACGGCACCGGTAACTGAGCCGCGAATCTGCTCACCTCACACCGACTTTGGAGACGAAGATGGCCAACCTGATCGACCCCCGCGCCGGCCTGTCCGGTATCGCGCCGGCGAGCCCGCAGGCCCGCTACATCCTGCCGTCGTTCATCGAACACTCGAGCTTCGGCGTCAAGGAGTCCAACCCGTACAACAAGCTGTTCGAGGAGCGCATCATCTTCCTCGGCGTGCAGGTCGACGACGCCTCGGCGAACGACATCATGGCCCAGCTGCTGGTGCTCGAGTCGCTCGATCCCGACCGCGACATCACCATGTACATCAACTCGCCGGGTGGCTCGTTCACCTCGCTGATGGCCATCTACGACACCATGCAGTATGTGCGTGCCGATGTGGCCACCGTCTGCCTGGGCCAGGCCGCCTCCGCGGCCGCCGTGCTGCTGGCCGCCGGTACCCCCGGTAAGCGGGCCTGCCTGCCCAACGCCCGCGTGCTCATCCACCAGCCGTCGCTGGAGGGTGGCATCCAGGGGCAGGTGTCTGACCTGGAGATCCAGGCCGCCGAGATCGAGCGCATGCGCCGGTTGATGGAGACCACCCTGGCCCGGCACACCGGCAAGGATCCCGACACCATCCGCAAGGACACCGACCGCGACAAGATCCTCACCGCCGAGGATGCCAAGGACTACGGCATCATCGATACGGTGTTCGACTACCGCAAGCTGAGCGCGCAGAAGTGATGCGCGCACCCGCGGCGCCCGCCCGGCGCCGCGGGTTGCCTGCGACACGCAGCGATTGCTGAATCGTTGCGCGTGTCGCGGACGGCTCGGCGACCGGGCGTATCGGGCGAATCATGGTGAGAACCCGCACAACCCCGGCGAGAAACATGCGCGAGTTGTCGACCAGTTTCGCGCACACCGGGTACGGTCGACCTAGGGACCTTTGCTCCCGGTTGACAGCACTGCACCACCACCCGGATACCGTCGACGGATTCAACGACACCTTCCACAGGTGGCGGAAAGCTGGCAACTGGATGGACGGTTGCACGCGAACAAGGAAGTAGGACCCACGAGATGGCGCGCATCGGTGATGGCGGCGATCTGCTGAAGTGCTCGTTCTGCGGAAAGAGTCAGAAGCAGGTCAAGAAGCTCATTGCGGGACCCGGGGTGTACATCTGCGACGAGTGCATCGACCTGTGCAACGAGATCATCGAAGAGGAGCTGGCCGAGTCCAGCGAGGTCAAGCTCGATGAGTTGCCCAAACCCGCCGAGATCCGGGATTTCCTGGAGAACTACGTGATCGGGCAGGACACGGCCAAGCGCACGCTCGCGGTCGCGGTCTACAACCACTACAAGCGGATCCAGGCCGGCGACAAGGGCCGCGACAGCCGCGGCGAGAGCGTCGAGCTGGCCAAGTCCAACATCCTGATGCTCGGCCCCACCGGCTGCGGCAAGACCTATCTGGCCCAGACGCTGGCCAAGATGCTCAACGTCCCGTTCGCCATCGCCGACGCCACCGCGCTCACCGAGGCGGGCTACGTCGGCGAGGATGTCGAGAACATCCTGCTCAAGCTGATCCAGGCGGCCGACTACGACGTCAAGCGCGCCGAGACGGGCATCATCTACATCGACGAGGTCGACAAGATCGCCCGCAAGAGCGAGAACCCCTCGATCACCCGTGACGTCTCCGGTGAGGGCGTGCAGCAGGCGCTGCTGAAGATCCTGGAAGGCACCCAGGCCAGCGTGCCGCCGCAGGGCGGGCGCAAGCATCCGCACCAGGAATTCATCCAGATCGACACCACCAACGTGCTGTTCATCGTGGCGGGCGCGTTCGCCGGGCTGGAGAAGATCATCTCCGACCGCACCGGTCACCGCGGCATCGGCTTCGGCGCCGAGGTGCGTTCGAAGGCCGAGGTCGACACGATCGACCACTTCGCCGATGTGATGCCCGAGGATCTGATCAAGTTCGGCCTGATCCCCGAGTTCATCGGCCGCCTCCCGGTGGTCGCCTCGGTGACCAACCTGGACAAGGATTCGCTGGTCAAGATTCTCTCCGAGCCGAAGAACGCGCTGGTCAAGCAGTACATCCGGCTGTTCGAGATGGACGGCGTCGACCTCGAGTTCACCCGCGACGCGCTCGAAGCGGTGGCCGATCAGGCCATCCTGCGCGGCACCGGCGCCCGCGGTCTGCGCGCCATCATGGAGGAAGTGCTCCAGCAGGTGATGTTCGACATCCCCAGCCGCGACGACGTCGCCAAGGTGGTTGTCGACGCCGACACCGTCAACGACAACGTGCTGCCCACCATCGTGCCGCGCAAGCGCGAGCGTGCCGAGCGTCGCGAGAAGTCGGCCTGAGTTCCGCACGTAAACGGCCCGTCCACACTGTGGACGGGCCGTTTATCGTTTCGGCGCGGAGTTGGCGATGACGGCCTCCCGGCAGGCGCGATCGTTGTAGGGTCGGTGCACTTGCAGGCGTCGCACAACGAGGAGCGGCCGATGTCGAAGCGTTTCCGAGCCCGCACCCTGGCCACCGCGGCCGCATTCGCCGCCGCGGCGGCCGCCGGCCTGGTGGTCACCGCGCCGGCCGCGTCCGCCAGTGTCACGCAGGTCAGTGTGATGCCGGACTACTCGTTCGGGCCCATCACCAACTACGGCACCACCTGTCAGTACACCGTGCGTGCCCGGCTCACCGAGGGGTTGACGCCGGTGACCTTCTACGACAACGGGGTGCCGTTCGCCACCGTGGCGCCCACCGACGGGGTCGCGCTGGTCACCTGGACCCCCACCACCCGCGGCCACCACACGCTGCAGGCGGTGCAGCCGACGACGGCGCAGGAGATCGCGCCGTGGGTTCAGGTGGAGGTGGGTGTGGGCATGCACATCGGCTACGCCTGCATCGTGGTGTGAGGCGTCGCCGGGCCGTGCCGCGGCCCGGCGCACGATCAGGATCCGGCGGGCTCCATGGTCAGGTCGTCCTGGCCCCAGTAGGCGCGCATACGCGTGATGCGGCCTTCGTCGTCGAATTCCATCACGTCGATCGGGTGCAGCGTCATGCGCTGCCCACCGGCGATGGTGACGAGGGTGAACATGAAGGCGGCGTGATTGCCGACGATGCGGACCGTGTCGGGATGGATCGAGGTTTCGCGCTCCAGGTTTGCCAGGATGTTGTAGAACTCGCGAATCGCGTCGTGGCCCTGCTTCGGCGGGGTGCCGATCGGGTCCTCGACGATCGCGTCCGGCGCATAGAGCGCGACGATGTCGTCGGTGGGGCCGCTGCCGACCAGTTTGACGTACTGCTCGACCACATCGCGGATCTGCCGTGCCATGGGAACTCCTGCCGAAATGAAACGTGTTCTAGTTCGGCACGATATCAGCCCGCTGGTCCCGCCGAGGCGGGAACGGACCTACCCCTTCACCCCACCCGCTGGGACACGGTGACGGCCGGTGCAATTCCGTCCGCGCCCGGTGCCGGAGAGCGCCTTTGATCTCCCTGGTTCGCCGTTGAACCTTGATCCGTGCGGGTGCTTCTGCTGATGTGTCGGTGCGCGCGGCCCTGCCGTTACGCGGCGTCACTGGGTACAACCTGCGGTATCCACCGGGTTCTTCCCCGGTGTGTCGGGCGTACCTTGTCGGTACGGTGATGTTGAATCGGTCCGGTCAACCAGATGTTCGAGTCAGATGTTCGAGTGACGAGTGAAAGCGGAGGAGACATGGCACTGCCTACCATGACCGCGGAACAGCGCTCTGAAGCGTTGGCCAAAGCGGCGGCGGTCCGCAAGGCGCGCTCCGAACTGATCGGCAAGGTGAAGTCGGGCAAGGTCTCAGTGGCTGATCTGCTGAAAAAGGCCGACTCCGACGACCTGGTCAAGAAGACGAAGGTCGCGGCCGTCATCAAGGCCCTTCCCGGTGTAGGCCCGGTCAAGGCGGCCAAGCTGCTCGACCAGGCCGAGATCCCCGAGGACCGCCGCATCGGCGGTCTGGGCGCACGCCAGCGCGCCGCCCTGCTCGAGGCCCTCGCCGACTGAGAAACCGGCGCTGAGCGTCCGCGCGATGAGCTCTCCGCGACGGACGCTCAGGTCGGCGCGAGCGTTTTACCGCTCGTGCACCGTGTAGACCCCGCTCAGGCGGGCCGGGAATGCGCCGAGGAGTCGGTGATGATCCGGTCCGGATGGGTGTAGATGTTCATGGTCTCGCCCCGCACGAACCCCGCCAGGGTGAGACCGGATTCGGCGGCCAGGTCGACCGCCAAGGAACTGGGCGCCGAGACCGCCGCCAACAGCGGGATGCCGGACATGACGGCCTTCTGCACCAGTTCGAAGGAAGCGCGGCCACTCACCACCAGCACCAGATCGCCGGCCGGGATCCGCGCTTCACGCACCGCCCAGCCGACAACTTTGTCCACGGCATTGTGGCGGCCGATGTCTTCGCGGACCGCCAGCACGGAGCCGTCGGCGGTGAACAGCCCCGCCGCGTGCAGACCGCCGGTGGCATCGAACACCGACTGCTCCGCGCGCAGCGCGTCGGGCAGCCCGGCGAGCACCTCGACCCCGATCATTGCGGCCGGTGTCGGCAGCGGGAAGCGGGTCCGGGTGCGGACCTCGTCGAGCGCGGATTTCCCGCACAGCCCGCAGGCGCTGGTGGTCAGGAAGTTTCTGGCCTTGACCGGGGCGGGCGTGCGCAGCGTGACATCGAGGACGTTGTAGGTGTTGCGGCCCTCGTCGTCGGTGCCTGCGCAGTAGCGGGCGGCGAGGATGTCGTCGACCGCGTCGATGATGCCCTCGGCGAACAGGAATCCGTGCACCAGGTCGATATCGCTGCCGGGTGTGCGCATGGTGATGGTCAGTGAGGCGCCGTCCACCCGGATCTCCAGCGGCTCCTCGACTGCCAAGGTGTCGGGCCGCTGCACCAGGCCGGTGGAGGAGACGCGCTGCATCCGGCGGCGCGCGGTGACCCGGCTCATGAGGTTGCCCGCTCCAGCCGGATGGTGACCGCCTTGGCCACCGGCGTGTTCGATCTCGCCGCCACATGATCGAGCGGGATCAGCGGGTTGGTCTCCGGGTAGTAGGCGGCGGCATTGCCGCGCGGAGTGGAGTAGGCGACGAGGCGGAAGCCCTCGACCCGGCGTTCGACGCCGTCGCTCCACTCCGAGACCAGATCGACCAGTTCACCGTCGGCGAAGCCGAGTTCGGCGAGGTCGCCGGCATTGACCAGCACCACCCGGCGGCCGCCGTGGATCCCGCGATAGCGATCCTCGAGTCCGTAGATGGTGGTGTTGTACTGGTCGTGGCTGCGCAAGGTTTGCAGGATCAGCCGGCCCGGCGGCACCGGCAGCCAGCTGAGCTCGTTGACGGCGAAGTTGGCGCGGCCGGTGGCGGTGCGGAATTCGCGGGCATCGCGCGGCGGATGCGGCAGCACGAAGCCGTTGCGCTGCCGGACCCTGCGGTTGTAGTCGGCGCAGCCGGGCACCACGCGGGCGATGGCGTCGCGGATGCGGTCGTAATCGCGGCGGAACTCGGCCCACGGCACCGGATGGCCGGGGCCGAACAGCTGCTGGGCCAGCTCGCAGACGATGGCGACCTCGCTGCGCAGGTGCTCGCTCACCGGGTGCAGCCTGCCGGTGGACAGATGCACCATCGACATCGAATCCTCCACCGAGACCTGCTGTTTCACCCCGTCTTGCAGATCCAGGTCGGTGCGGCCCAGGGTGGGTAGGATCAGGGCGGTGGCCCCGTGCACGACATGGCTGCGGTTGAGTTTCGTGGAGACCTGCACGGTGAGATCGCAGGCGCGCAAGGCCGCCTCGGTGACCTCGGTGTCGGGGGTGGCGGCGACGAAATTGCCGCCCATGCCGAAGAACACGCGCGCCTTACCGTCGCGCATGGCGCGGATGGCGTTCACCGTGTCCAGGCCGTGTGCGCGCGGCGCGGTGATGCCGAACTCGCGCTCCAGCGCGGCCAGGAAGGTTTCGGGCATCTTCTCCCATATGCCCATGGTGCGGTCGCCCTGCACATTGGAGTGTCCGCGCACCGGGCACACACCGGCGCCGGGTTTGCCGATCATGCCGCGCATCAGCAGCAGGTTGGTGGCCTCTTCGATGGTCGCCACACCATGGGACTGCTGGGTCAAACCCATGGCCCAGCAGATGATGACCCGCTCGGATTCGGCGAACAGGCGGGCGGTGCGGTCGAGCTGTTCGCGGCTGAGGCCGGTGGCCTGTTCGACGATGCCGAGATCGACGGCGCGGACCTGCTTTTCGTATTCGGCGAACCCGGCGGTGTGCGCGTCGACGAAGGCCCGGTCGACGACGCTGCCCGGCGCGCGGTCCTCGGCCTCGAACAGCAACTTGCCCAGGCCCTGGAACAGCGCCATATCGCCGCCGAGCCGGATCTGGAGGAAATCGTCGGCGATGGGGACCCCGGTGGTGAGGCCGCGGATCGTCTGCGGGTCGCGGAAGCCGATCAGCCCGGTTTCCGGCAGCGGGTTGACCGCGATGACGCGGGCCCCCGCCGCTTTGGCATCGGCCAGGGCGCTGAGCATGCGCGGATGGTTGGTGCCCGGGTTCTGGCCGGCCACGATGATGAGATCGGCGGCGGCGAAATCGTCGATGGTCACCGAGCCCTTGCCGATGCCGATCGAGCTGGTCAGCGCGGTGCCGGAGGATTCGTGGCACATATTCGAGCAGTCGGGCAGGTTGTTGGTGCCGAAGCTGCGCACCAGCAGTTGATAGAGGAACGCGGTCTCGTTGGCGGTGCGGCCGGAGGTGTAGAAGACCGCTTCGTCGGGGGTGGCGAGGGCGTTGAGGTGATCGGCGATCAGCTGGTAGGCGTCGTCCCAATCGATGGGGACGTAGTGATCCTGGCCGGGGCGCAGCACCATCGGGTGGGTCAGCCGGCCCTGCCTGCCCAGCCAGTACCCGGACTTGCCCGCCAGTTCGGTGAGCGAGTGCGCGGCGAAGAATTCCGGGGTGACGGTGCGCAGCGTGGCTTCCTCGCCGACCGCCTTCGCGCCGTTCTCGCAGAACTCGGCGGGCCTGCGATGACCGGTGGGTTCGGGCCAGGCGCAGCCGGGGCAGTCGAACCCGTCGACCTGATTGAGCCGCACCAGCGTGCGGGCCGTGCGCGCCACACCCATGTCCTCGACCGCCCGCTTCAGCGCGACGCCGACCGCGGTGACGCCGGCCGCCTGCTGTTTCGGCGCGGTCACCGTCAGGGCGGACTCATCGATATCCTCGGCCGGTCCTTTGCGGTGCATGCGCCCATTGTGCCCCGGCTCACGCCGGGCGCGAGCGAAGGGTGAGCGGCCGGGGCCTACCCGGTTGCGTCGGCGGCGGCCGGGTCGGGTCCGGGTTGGTAGGTCAGTACCCGTTCGCTGATCCGGATCCGGCCGCCGGGCGGCAGTTCGGTGGGGGTGCGGCCGAGGCGTGCCCACTCCGGCGAATCGGGTGTGGCCAGGAAGGTGCCCGACGCGGTGCCTGCGTCGCGGACGAAGACCTTGCCGTTGCTCACCGACACATAGGCATGGACCCGCGAGATGTGGCGGTCGCGTTGCAGCACGATCGGGGCCGCGGTGGCGCGGCGCACCGACTCGTCGGCGGAGGGGCCCCGGCCGATGACGTACGGACGATCCAGCGGATAGGTGGCGCCGTCCTCGGCGAGCAACACGCCCGCGGCTGGTGTGCTCGGTGCGGCTCCGACGGCCAGGCGTGGGCGTCGGCGGACCGTTTCCTGTGGTCCTGGTTTGTGCAGCGCCACCGGTTCCGGCGGATCCGAGCGCAGCGTGCCCGGGGCCTGCGACCAGGCCAGCGACATGGCCTGGGTGCCATCGGGCCGCGGGTTCGCGCGGTGCCGGGCGGGGGCCGACGGGGTGTTGGCCACCGGCGGTGCCGCGCTGGTCGGAGGGTGCGGGTCGGGTTCGGCGTCGGCGACGGCGAAGCCGGCCGGGGCGGTGGCGGGTGGCTCGCCCGGTGTCGCGTCGGAACGCGCCACGCGGCCGGCGGGCTGACGACCACTGCGCCGAACGCCCGCGCGCAACACGAATCCACCACCGGGAACCACGCCGGCGCGCAGATCGGTGCGTGGATGCTCGGCGAGCCGGCTGCTGGCATCAGGGCCGATCGCGATGGTGCGGAAAGGTTCACGGACGATCTCGTCCACCCAGGTGAATGCTCGGGAACCGGTGAGTCGCCGAGCTCCCTCGGCGCCGTCGATCATGGCGGCCACGGCGCCGCGCAACAACACCAGCGTGCCGTCATCGGTGGGGGCGAGTACGCCGAACGGCGGCGGTGCGGATCCCGCTCCGAACACCACTGCCGCCAGCCGCTGGGCAATGGCCGCACCCGGATGTTCGGTCTCCGCCACTGCCTCCACCGCACCGAGAATCCGCTCGGTGGAGGCGGTTTCGCCGCCGATGTAGATGATGACGTCGTCGAAGCGCGCCACCAGGCCATCGCCTGGCGCGACGCCGACTGTGGATGATCTGCCGCGCACTCGCGCCTCCTTCCTGGCGCACCACGGGGTCCAGCATAGAGGTCGTTCGAGTGTCGGACCGGGGGATGAAGACCGTCGGCGGGACGGTTGAGTGCCGCGAGGTTCGGTGGCGCACGTGCGGACGGGCATCGGTGCAGGTGGAAGTCGGCGACCAGCGGGATGACCCGCGCTGGTGACTTGCGGGACCGTGGTCGTGTCGCTCACTGGGGCCATCGCGGCCGGTCGGCTCGGGTGCCTGTGCGGCCGGTCCTGCCGGCCCCTGCGGCTCGGGGCAGAGGCGGAGGTTCGCGCAGCCGACCCGCACCAGCCCGCGATCACTGCTCGCCCGCGACTACCGTTGGGCCGGTGATGCGTGCCACCGTCCCGTCCGACCTTCCCCTGCTTCAGGACATCGAACGGGCGGCGGGCGCGCCGTTCGCCGAGATCGGGATGACGGCGGTCGCCGATGACGAGCCGCCGAGCATCGAGACCTTGCGCGAGTTCGCCGATGCCGGACGTGCCTGGGTGTGGACCGACGCCGGGGTGCCCGTCGCGTACCTGGTCCTGGCCGTCGTGGATGGCAACGCCCACATCGAGCAGGTCTCGGTGCACCCCACACACGCGGGCCTGCGGATCGGCCGCCGGCTGATCGACCACGCGGCCCGGTGGGCCCAGGATCGGGCCCTGCCCGCGCTCACCCTGACCACGTTCACCGAGGTCGAATGGAACGGCCCGTACTACCAGCGAATGGGCTTCCGCTACCTGTCCGCCGAGGAGGAAACCCCGGGCCTGCGGGCCATTCGCGCCGCCGAAGCCGCGCACGGACTGGACCGATGGCCCCGGGCGTGCATGCGCGCCGAGGTCGCGGGCTGGACCGCGCACTGAGCACTCGGTCTACCGAGCACGGCGTGCGAATGATCCTCACGCCCCTTGCGATCGGATAGCTAGTCGGTTCTCTCCGCTGCGAGCGCCTCTTCCGCAGCGGGCAGTGCGGCCGCGCGGTCCTCCGCGACGAGTCCGATGCGGGTGCGGCGGTCGAGGAGGTCGGCGGGGCCGAGGGCGCCTTCGTGGGAGATCGCCCAGGCGAATTCCGCTCGGGTGACGTCGATTCCGGGGGCCACCGGTTCGAGCAGGGCCGGGTCGGCGTCGGTCTGGGCGAGCACGGCGGTTGCTTCCGAGCCGTAGCGTTCGACCAGCAGGGGCGGGGCGGCGATCTTGTCGCGGGCGGCGCCGGAGACGGCGCCGACCAGCGGCAGCCGCTTCGTGCGGCAGGGGCCCGCGGTGAGGCCGGCGTGTGTGACGGCGGCGTCGACGGTGTCCTCGGCCATCTTGCGGTAGGTGGTGAGCTTGCCGCCGACGATGGTGATCAGGCCGTCGGGGGAGTGCAGGACGGCGTGTTCGCGGGAGATGTCGGCGGTGCTGTCGGTGCCGGTTTTCAGTAGCGGGCGCAGTCCGGCGTAGCTGCCGCGGATGTCGGCGCGGGTCAGCGGTTCCCGCAGAGCGGGGTTGATGGTGTCGAGCAGGAAATCGATCTCCGTGTCGGTCGGCCGGGGTTCGTCGGGCACCGGGCCGGGGGAGTCCTCGTCGGTCAGGCCCAGGTAGACACGGCCGTGCGCGGCGGGGAAGGCGAAGACGAAACGGCTGGTGCTGCCCGGCACCGGCACCGTCAGCGAGGCGCTCAATCCGCCGAAGGCGGCGGCGTCGAAGACCAGGTGGGTGCCCCGGCTGGGCCGCAGTTCGATACTCGGGTCGACCTGATCGGCCCACACGCCGGTGGCGTTGACGACGGCACGGGCGCGCACGCTCAGCGTCTCGCCGGTGCGGGTATCCCGTAGCGTCGCGGAATCGCCGGTGGCAGCGGTCACCTCGACGCGGGTGAGTACCGAGGCACCGGCCGCCGCGGCGGTGCGCGCCAGCGCCACCACCAGTCGCGCGTCGTCCACCAGCTGCCCGTCCCACGCCGTCAGACCGCCGCGCAGCCCGTCCCGGCGCACCGTGGGCGCCAGTCGCAGCGCCTCGGCCGCCGCGACTCGCCGCGAACGTGGCAGCAGGCTCGCCGGTGTGCCCGCGCCCCGGCGCAGCAGATCACCGGCCAGGAAACCGGCCCGCACCAGCGCGCTCTGCGCCATCCCCAACTCCGGCAGCAACGGCACCAGCTGCGGAAGCGGACGCACCAGATGCGGTGCCGTGGTGCGGATCAGGATGCCGCGCTCCACCGCGCTCTCATGCGCGATCCCGACGTGCCCGCCGGCCAGATACCGCAGCCCGCCGTGCACCAGTTTGGAACTCCACCGGCTGGTACCGAACGCCAGATCGTGCCGTTCCACCAGCACGGTGCGCAGTCCACGGGACGCGGCGTCGAGCGCGACACCGGTTCCGGTTACGCCGCCGCCGATCACCAACACGTCGATCTGCTCCGCGTCGCCGAGCGCCGCGAGTTCGCGCCGGCGCCGGTGCGCGTTGAGCGCCGAGTCGCCGGTGCGTGCCGAATTGCGTGTCATCACAGTCCTTGTCGTCGGTCGGACACGGTGCCGGGGTCGGCCGGGGCGCTCGGTGTGGCATCGCAGGAGGCCGGTCGGGGAGCCAGATAGCCGTCGACGGCGCGGGCCAGCTCGGTGTCGAGGGCGGCGCCGTCGAGCAGCCCCGACACCGTCTCCGCCGACTGCACCACCGATTGCGCGATGAGCAGCAGCATCGTCGCCATCTGTGCGGGATCACCGTCGCGGACCGATCCATCCGCGTGGCCCTCCCGGATCGCTGCGGTGAACAGGTCGATCAGATGGCGCTGATTGCGGCCGAGCCTGCCGAAGACGTAGGTGAGCATCAGGTCGGTGTCGGCGCGGAAGATCTTGCGGAACAAGGGGTTCGCGCGCACCGCGGCCGCGCCGGCGACGATGCCGTCGACCAGGCGCTGCCGCACCACGCCGTCGGCGGGGATGGCGGTGGCGAGGATGTCACCCAATTCGCGCACCAGCAGATCGGCCACCAGCGAGCCGGTATCCGGCCAGCGCCGGTACACGGTGGGCCTGCTCACCCCGGCGCGCCGTGCGACCTCGGTGAGCGTGGTGCGCCGCACCCCGAACTCCGCGACGCAGGCGCGCGCGGCATCGAGGATGGAGCGGTCTATGGCCGAGGGCTCGGCGCCGGGCTCATCGGCGACGGTCATGGGTTCACCACCCGGGGTCGGGGCGTGGCGACTCGGTCGTCACGCAGTAATACACGTTTCGTCGGTTACTGCTTGACAGTCTATGTCAAACTGTAACGCATGGTCGATACGCAGCCGCCCGCCGAGCCGGATCCCTTCGCGAACCCGGACGACACAGCGCTCCCGACGAGTATGGTGTGGGACGCCTGGGGCGCTCCCGCTGGACACAAGCCGCTGTCGGCGCAGATCCGTGGCCTGCTGAAGCAGGTGTTCGGGGTGTCCGGCGACACCGTGGCACGCCGCGATGAGGGTGACGTGCCGCTGCGCGATTCGGCATTGCCGCCGGCTGCGCGCGACGGGCTGGCCGCGGTGGTCGGTGCCGAGCATGTCTCGACCGACCACCACGACCGGCTGCTGCACGCGGGCGGCAAAAGCACTCCCGACCTGCTGCGCCGGCGCGCCGAGGGGCCGCAGGACGCGCCCGACGCGGTGGTGTTCCCGGCCGGCCACGACGAGGTCGCCGCCGTGCTGTCCTACTGCGCCGAGGCCGGTATCGCGGTGGTCCCGTTCGGTGGCGGGACCAGTGTCGTCGGCGGGCTCGACCCGATCCGCGGTGCGTTCGCCGCCGTGATCTCGGTGGATCTGCGCAGGTTGAATGCCCTGCATGCGGTCGATCCGGTCAGTGCCACCGCCACCCTGGGAGCCGGTGTGACCGGTCCGCGCGCGGAGGAATTGCTCGGCGCGCACGGGCTCTCGCTCGGCCACTTCCCGCAGAGTTTCGAATTCGCCAGCATCGGCGGTTTCGCGGCCACCCGCTCGTCGGGGCAGGCCTCGGCGGGCTACGGCCGCTTCGACGACATGGTGCAGGCCCTCAAGATCGCCACCCCGACCGGCACGCTGGAACTCGGCCGCGCCCCCGCGTCGGCGGCGGGACCCGATCTGCGCGAGCTGTTCGTCGGCTCCGAAGGCGCACTCGGCATCATCACCGAGGTCACGGTGCGCGTGCATCCGGTGCCGGAAACCATTGCCTACCAGGCTTGGTCGTTCCCGGACTTCGAGACCGGCGCGGCCGCGCTGCGAGCGGTCGTCCAGGCCGGCGCGGCGCCGACGGTGCTGCGGCTGTCCGACGAGATGGAGACCGGCGTCAACCTGGCCCGCACCGCCGATATCGGTGGCGAAGCGGTGAGCGGCTGCCTGGCCATCACCACCTTCGAGGGCACCGAGATGCATGTGGCCGCGCGCGGGCTCGAGGCCGGTGCGCTGCTGTCGGCCGCGGGTGGCACGGTGCTGGGCGAGCTGCCGGCCCGGGAGTGGGAGAGCGGGCGTTTCTCGGCGCCGTATCTGCGGGATTCGCTGCTGGACGCCGGCGTGCTCTGCGAGACCCTGGAAACCGCGACCACCTGGTCGAACCTGTCGAACCTCAAGGCGAAGGTCACCGCGGCGCTCACCGAATCGCTCACCGCCCAGGGCACTCCGGCGCTGGTGATGTGCCATATCTCGCACACCTACCCGACCGGCGCCTCGCTGTACTTCACCGTTATCGCCAAGCTGCTCGACGATCCGCTGGCCCAGTGGCAGGCCGCCAAGCGGGCCGCGGGTGACGCGATCATCGCCGCCGGCGGCACCATCACCCACCATCACGCCGTCGGCGCCGACCACCGCGCGTGGATCCCGGACGAGATCGGCGACCTCGGCGTACGGGTGCTGCGCGCGGTGAAACGGGAGATCGACCCCGCGGGCATCCTCAATCCGGGCAAGCTGATCCCATGACGACGCAGTCGCGGCGCGAGATCCGCACGGTCACGGTGGTGACCAACGCGCTGTCGGGGATGGGCAAGGGCCATGACGTCGCCGCGGCCGCCATCGCCCGGCTGGCCGAATGCGGCGTGGAGGTCACCGAGATCCGCGCGCCCTCGGCCGCCGAATCGGTCCGATTGGTGCGCGCCGCGGTGACCGGGCCGCAGCCCCCGGACGCGGTGGTCTGCGCGGGCGGCGACGGTCTGGTGTCGGTGATGCTCGAGGCGCTGGCGGAAACCGGTACCCCGATCGGCCTGATCCCCGGCGGCACCGGCAACGATCTCGCCCGCGAATTCGGCATCCCGAACGACGACCCGGTGGCCGCCGCCGACGTGGTGCTCGGTGGGCAGGCGCGCACCATCGACCTCGGACTGATCGAGCGCACCGACGCCGCACCGATGTGGTTCGCCACCATCACCGGCACCGGTTTCGATGCGCGAGTCACCTTGCGCGCCAACCGGTTGCGATGGCCCAAGGGTCCGCTGCGCTACACCGTGGCCGCACTGGCCGAACTCGCGAGCCGGGCCGCGACGCCGTACCGGATCGAACTCTCGGACGCAGCGGCCCAGCCGGGCACCGTGGTTGAGACCGACGCCATGCTGGTCGCGGTCGGCAACACCCGCACCTACGGCGGCGGGATGCTGGTCTGCCCGGACGCCGTGGTCGACGACGGGCTGCTCGACGTCACCGTGGTGCGCGCGGTCTCCCGGCTGAACATGCTGCGGCTGTTGCCCGCCCTGGCCTCCGGGAAACGGATCGACCATCCGGCGGTCTCGCACTACCGGGCGCAGCGGATCACGCTCACCGCTCCGGGCGCGCCGGCGACCGCCGATGGGGAACCGGTGGGCACGTTGCCGATCACCCTGCGCGCGGTGCCCGGCGCCCTGTCGATCCTCGTACCCGAGTAGGCGCCCAGCTACAGGGGCGATGCGCTCCGTCGAGACGCGTCGGCGGGCGAGCGTCTGCTGTGCTTAGGCGGAGGACCCGGCCGCAGCCGGTGAGCGACCCGTCGCTCAGGCCGCGAAACTCACCCGCCGCATCCCGCCCACGGTCTCCCGGTCGGCGATGACGATCGACGCCGGCGCCGGATCGGTGATCGGTCCCGCGTCCACCGCCCGCAACAGCCGCTGCCAGCGCACACAGTGCAACCGGAAGAAGAACCCGTTGACCCGTCGTCCGCGGGTGTACTGGCCCGCGCGGGCGATGGTCGCGGGCACGTCGATGAGGATCAGATGTAGTTCCCGTCCGCGCGCAGCCGCCCAGCGCGCCAGCATCCGCCGCGCCCAGCCGAAGGTGGCGCAATCGTGCACCACCACCGGACCGGCATTGTCGCGCAACGCGTTCCGGATGCGGGTGTAGTGCGCGATATGCACCACCGGCCGCCACAGCGGGTACGGTAACCGGCCCAGCCGGTGGCGCCACGAGTTGCGCGAATGCTGTGAATCGAGCACCACCGACCCGCCCGGACCGGCGGGCGGCTGCTCGGCCTCGGCCGTGGAACCGAACAACGCCCGCAGCGCCGTGCTCTTTCCGGCGCCGGGAACACCGGCGAAAACCAGCACCGCCGTGGGCGGATACCGCAATTCGCCGACCGCCCGGCCGCGTAGATCGTGGACCCGGTGCGGTAGCAGCACGGAATCCGTAGCGGGCACAGGGGATTCGAGGGGAAGAGCAACGGACGGTTCGAGCCGGGGGTTCACTCTTCCAGAGTTGTCAGTAATGTCCGATTCGGCAACCGGGTGTGACCAATCCGGGCGAAAACCGAAGCTGAGAATTCCATATGGATTCGGTATCGCCCCTGCGATCGGCGGTAAGCTCTCGGGTGTAGGCGGAGTCTTCGGTGTCCCTCATCCACCGAAGACTCCGCCGGTGTTTTTTTCCGGGCACCGCTCCGATCCGAGCTCGGTCCGCGGCGTCGTCGCCCCTGCGTCGGACGGTTCGCGCCGACCACTAGAATCGCGGGGTGACCAGCGCAGCCCCAGACAACACGCGTAATCGTGCCGATGCCCTCCCCAAGAGCTGGAACCCCGGCGAGGTGGAGGCCGAGATGTACGAGCGCTGGGTAGCGGCCGGTTACTTCACGGCCGACCCGGCCAGCGGCAAGCCCGGCTACTCGATCGTGCTGCCGCCACCCAACGTCACCGGCAACCTGCACATGGGCCACGCCCTCGACCACACCCTGATGGACCTGCTCGCGCGTCGCAAGCGCATGCAGGGCTACGAGGTGCTGTGGCTGCCCGGCATGGACCACGCCGGTATCGCCACCCAGACCGTGGTGGAAAAGCAGCTCGCCGTCGACGGCAAGACCAAAGAGGACTTCGGCCGCGAGCTGTTCATCGAGAAGGTCTGGGACTGGAAGCGCGAATCCGGCGGCGCCATCCAGTGGCAGATGCGCGCGCTCGGCGACAGCGTCGACTGGAGCCGCGACCGCTTCACCATGGACGAGGGCCTCTCGCGCGCGGTGCAGACCATGTTCAAGCGGCTCTACGACGCCGGGCTCATCTACCGAGCCGAGCGTTTGGTCAACTGGTCGCCGGAACTGCGCACCGCCATCTCCGATATCGAGGTCAAATACGAAGACGTCGACGGTGAGCTGGTGTCGCTGCGCTACGGCTCGCTGCGCGACGACGAACCGCACGTGATCGTCGCCACCACCCGCGTGGAGACGATGCTCGGCGACACCGCCGTCGCCGTGCACCCGGAGGACCCGCGCTACCAGGCGCTGATCGGCACCACCCTGGAACACCCGATCACCGGCAGGCAGATCCCGGTGATCGCCGACGACTACGTCGACCCCGAGTTCGGTTCCGGCGCCGTCAAGATCACCCCGGCGCACGACCCCAACGACTTCGAGATGGGTCTGCGGCACAACCTGCCGATGCCGACCATCATGGACGAGCGCGGCCGAATCGCCGGTACCGGAACCGAATTCGACGGCATGGACCGCTTCGAGGCCCGGGTCAAGGTGCGTGAACGCCTGGCCGCCGAGGGCCGCGTCGTCGCCGAGAAGCGCCCGTACCAGCACAGCGTCGGCCACTCCGAGCGCAGCGGTGAGCCGATCGAGCCGCGACTGTCGATGCAGTGGTGGGTCAAGGTCGAGTCGCTGGCCAAGGCCGCCGGCGACGCGGTGCGCGGCGGCGATACTGTCATCCATCCCGCCAGCCAGGAACCGCGCTGGTTCGACTGGGTCGACGACATGCACGACTGGTGCATCTCCCGGCAGCTGTGGTGGGGCCACCGCATCCCCATCTGGTACGGCCCCGAGGGCGAGATCGTCTGCGTCGGGCCCGACGAGACCCCGCCCGAGGGCTGGGTGCAGGACCCCGACGTGCTCGACACCTGGTTCTCCTCCGGCCTGTGGCCGTTCTCCACCATGGGATGGCCGGACAACAGTCCCGAGCTGGAAAAGTTCTATCCCACAAGCGTTCTGGTCACCGGCTACGACATCCTGTTCTTCTGGGTGGCCCGGATGATGATGTTCGGCACCTATGTGGCCGAGGACCACGTCATCACTGCGGGCAAGGGCGATGCCAGGCAGGTGCCGTTCAAGGACGTCTTCCTGCACGGGCTGATCCGCGACCAGTTCGGCAAGAAGATGTCGAAGTCGCGCGGCAACGGCATCGACCCGCTGGAGTGGATCAGCGCCTACGGCGCCGACGCGCTGCGTTTCACCCTGGCCCGCGGCGCACAACCCGGCGGCGACCTGTCGGTCGGCGAACCGCACGCCCTGGCCTCGCGCAGCTTCGTCACCAAGCTGTTCAACGCCACCAAGTTCGCGCTGATGAACGGCGCCCGGTCCGGCGAACTGCCCGACCGCGCCACCCTCACCGACGCCGATCTGTGGATCATCGACCGGCTCGACGAGGTGCGCGCCGAGGTCGACGCGGCCTTCGACGCCTATGAATTCGGCAAGGCCTGCGAGGCGCTGTACCACTTCGCCTGGGATGAGCTGTGCGACTGGTACCTCGAACTGTCCAAGGTGCAGTTCGCTGCCGACGACGCCCGCGCCGAATCCACCCGCACCGTGCTCGGTTCGGTGCTCGACGCCGTGCTGCGGCTGCTGCACCCGGTGATCCCGTTCGTCACCGAATCGCTGTGGCGCGCGCTCACCGGCGGTGAGTCGGTCGTGATCGCCGACTGGCCGCAGGCCACCGGCCAGGCCGCCGATCAGGATGCGGCCCAGCGGATTGCCGACACCCAGCGGTTGGTCACCGAGATCCGGCGCTTCCGCAGTGATCAGGGGCTGGCCGACAAGCAGAAGGTCGCGGCCAAGCTGATCGGTATGGACGCCGCCGGACTCAGCGAGCTCGAACGTTCCATCGCCGATCTGGCCCGGCTCACCGCGCCCGGAGACGATTTCGCCGCCACTGCCGCGGTCGAGGTCCGTCTCAGCGGCGCCACCGTCACCGTCGAACTCGACACCTCCGGCGCGGTCGACCTCGACGCCGAACGCCGCCGTCTGGAAAAGGACCTGGCCGCCGCCCAGAAGGAACTGGCCGGCACCACCGCCAAGCTCGGCAACGAGGCCTTCCTGGCCAAGGCGCCCGAGCAGGTCGTCGACAAGATCCGGACCCGCCGCGATGTGGCCGCCGCCGAGGTGGAGCGCATCAGCGCCCGGCTCGCCGAACTGAGCGGCAAGTGACCGGCCCCGACGAGACCGACGGCCCCGACTTCGCCCGCGAAGCCGGCAACGCCGAACCGGAGCCGCAGCACGGCACCGGCGCGCCGCTCGGCTCCGGGCCGTCGCCGGTGGATCTGGCGGAAATGGCGCTGGTCGAGGCCGAACTCGACCGGCGCTGGCCGGAAACCAAGATCGAACCGTCGCTGACCCGCATCGCCACCCTGATGGATCTGCTCGGCTCACCACAGCAGAGCTATCCTGCGATCCACATCGCGGGCACCAACGGCAAGACCTCGGTCACCCGGATGATCGACGCACTGCTCACCGCTCTGCACCGGCGCACCGGCCGCATCACCAGCCCGCACCTGCAACTGGCCACCGAGCGGATCAGCATCGACAACGCGCCCATCACGCCCGCGCGCTACGTCGAGGTCTATCGCGAGCTGGCGCCCTATATCGAGATGATCGATCAGCAGTCGGCGGCCGCGGGCGGGCCGGCCATGAGCAAGTTCGAGGTGCTCACCGGCATGGCGTACGCGGCCTTCGCGGAGGCTCCGGTCGACGTCGCGGTGGTGGAAACCGGGATGGGCGGCACCTGGGACGCGACCAACGTCATCGACGGACAGGTCGCGGTCATCACGCCGATCGGGCTCGACCACACCGAATACCTCGGCCCCGACCTCACCGCCATCGCGCGGGAGAAGGCCGGGATCATCAAGCGCGCGCCGGAGAGCCTGATCCCGCGCGACAATGTGGCCGTCATCGCCGAACAGGACCCCGAGGCGATGGATGTGCTGCTGCGCCGCGCCGTCGAGGTGGACGCCGCGGTAGCCCGCGAAGGCGCCGAATTCCGGGTGCTGGCGCGCAAGATCGCCGTCGGCGGTCAGCAGCTGGAGCTGCAGGGCCTGGGCGGGGTGTACGACGAGATCTTCCTGCCACTGCACGGCGAACATCAGGCCCGCAATGCGGTGCTGGCGCTGGCGGCGGTGGAGGCGTTCTTCGGTGCGGGCGCGCAACGTCAGCTCGATGTCGACGCCGTGCGTGCCGGATTCGCGAGCGTCACCAGTCCGGGCCGCCTGGAGCGGATGCGCAGCGCGCCCACCATCTTCATCGACGCCGCCCACAACCCGGCCGGTGCCAAGGCGCTGGCGGCGACCCTGACCAGTGAGTTCGACTTCCGCAAGCTGGTCGGCGTGGTCGCGGTGCTCGGCGACAAGGACGCCGCGGGCATCCTGGAGGCGCTGGAGCCGGTGTTCGACGAGATCGTGGTCACCACCAACGGCTCCCCGCGCGCCCTCGACGTCGATTCGCTCACCGATCTCGCGGTGCAGCGCTTCGGCGACGAACGCGTCGTCCCGGCCTACACCCTGCCCGATGCCCTGGAGACCGCGATCGCGATCGCCGAGGACGTCGCCGATACCGGGGAGATGGTCTCCGGCGCCGGCGTCATCGTGACCGGGTCGGTGGTGACGGCGGGAGCCGCACGCGCGCTGTTCGGTAAGGAACCGGCGTGAGCGGTCAGCCCGGAGTGGCAGCGTGCGTCACGGAGGGCGCCCGAGCACGCCGCGGTCGATACAGCCTGATCGGTCAGCGCCCGGAGGCGGCAGCGTGCGTCACCACGGAGGGCGCCCGAGGTCGAGACAGCGGCAGATTGTGCCGAGGAGGCAGACGATGAGCGAATCCGACCCGCGCCCGGATGACGATCCGCAGGCCGCGGCCGAACCGAGCGGTGCGCAGCCCGCACCCGCTCCGCCGGACCCGTGGAAGGGGCTGCGCGGGGTGATGGCGGGCACGCTCGTCCTCGAGGCCATCGTGGTGCTGCTCGCGCTCCCGGTGGTCGCCGATGTCGGCGGCGGCGTCAGCTGGCTGTCGGGCACCTACCTGGTGACGCTGGCCGTGGTGATGATTCTGGGTGCGGGCCTGCAACGGCGCCCCTGGGCGGTCCCGTTCAACCTGGGCCTGCAAGTCCTGGTGATCGCGGGCGCCTTCATCCACGTCTCCATCGGCGTCATCGGCATCCTCTTCGCCATCGTCTGGGCGTTCATCCTGATCCTGCGCAACGACGTCAAACGCCGCATGGACCTCGGCGTCCTGCCCAGCCAGCGCATCCAGCGCACCGACTGAGCCGGACCGGAAACACGTTGGCGGGCTACGGCCTCCATTGCTACAGTGACGCCGTACCGTCCCCCTGGCGGATCCCGATGCATCCCATCGAGCGTCCTGGAGATTCGCCATGCCTTCCTTTCTCATCCGCCCGTTCCGCCGCGATGATCGCGACCAGCTCACCCGGCTGGCCAACACCCACATCGCCGCCGTGGTTCCCGGCGTCTCCATCTCGGTCAACACCATGTTGAGCAGCCTGGAGCGGCGCCCCGACGAGGTCATCCTCGATCCGTGGGTGACCGAACGGGTCACCCTCGTCGCCGAACAGGACCGCGAACTCGTCGCTGCCGCGCACCTGTTGCGCTACGACTCCGGCGACCACGTCACCGACAGCTTTCGCGAGGCCGGGACGGTCGAATGGTTCCTCGCCTGGAACCGGCCTACCGTCGGCGACGACGGCAGCCCACGCCCGATCGACGCGGCCGCCGACGCGTTGATGACCGCCTGCCTGGCTCAGCTCGCCCGCTGGCAGGTCCGGTCCCGGTACTTCAGCGGCAGCCTGCCCACCTTCGCCGCCTATGGCCTGTCCGAGCAGTGGCCGCACCTGCGGGCGATCCTGGAACGCAACGGCTGGACGCGGTCCGACGAGTCGAGCGTCGAGTTGCTGCTGCTCGCCGAGACCGACACGATCCCGCGCCCGCACCGCACCGATCTCGAGGTGCGCCGGGTGATGGGCGAGCTCGGCACCCGATTCATCGCCCAACGCGACGGCCACGACCTCGGCCATCTGGAGATCGACACCAACCTCACCCAGCCCGAGCGGATATCGCGGCTGGGCGGCTGGGCCGATGTCTGCCGGGGGGACGGCGAACCGGATGTGCTGCGCTGGCTGTACGGGCAGGTCGCGGACTGGTTGCGGCTGGGCGGGATCGACCGGCTGATCACCTACAGCGAGCCCGGAGACCCGGAGCTCGGGTTGCTGACGCAGTGCGGGTTCGTGGAATTGACCCGGACCGACCGCTCCTGGGTGCATCCGGGCTGAGGCGCTGGTTGGGAGGGTGGGGGAGCAGACCGTTACGCTGTCGCCGTGACTGAGCAGACGTTGATCCTCATCAAGCCGGACGGTGTGGCCCGTGGCCTCGTCGGTGAGGTGCTGAACCGGATCGAGCGCAAGGGGCTGAAGATTGCCGCGCTCGAGCTGAAGCAGGTGTCCGATGAGCTGGCCGGCGAGCACTACGCCGAACATGCGGGCAAGCCGTTCTACGGCTCGCTGATCGAGTTCATCACCTCCGGTCCGGTCGTCGCGGCCGTGCTCGAAGGTCCGCGCGCGATCGCGGCGTTCCGGCAGATCGCCGGCGGCACCGACCCGGTGGAAAAGGCCGCCACCGGCAGCATCCGCGGCGATTTCGCCCTGGAAACCCAGGAGAACCTGGTGCACGGATCCGACTCGCCGGAGTCGGCCAAGCGGGAAATCGCCCTCTGGTTTCCCGAGTTCCCGGCCTGAATCGAGCTCCCTTTCCGTCGATCGAGACCGCACGCTGTTGCGCCGATGGCGAACCCTCGGCGCACGGTGTGGGATACTGGCAACTGGTTGCAACCGATAGCGGTCGTAACCGGATGACACCCCGAGGTTCGATGCCGATCATCGCTGCCGCGGCGCGGTAACTCGTTCGCGTCGGCACGCTGGATGAACGCTCACACCACGGAGTTCAGCCATACAGCCAGGCGCCGCGTGACCAGTTAGCCCGAACGACGATCGACATGGAGATAACCGGGCACGCGGGGCGAGACCATTGACCTCGTGCCAACCGCGCGAGGCGTACGGAACAGCGCCCCCGCGTCGGCCGCGTCACTCCCTTCCGGGAGGAACGCGCCCGGGGGCCCGAGGAGACTTCGTGGCCGATCAAGAGCCGCTGGACACAACATCACAGGATGCCGATCAATTGCCGGAGCGAATCCGAGTTCATGCGCTGGCCAAACGTCTGGGAGTAACGAGCAAGCGCATCCTGGCCAAGCTGGGTGAGCTCGGCTCCGACGCGCGCAGCCCCCAATCGAACGTCGACCGCGCGGTCGCGGAGTCGGTGCGCGACGCGCTCGCCGAACCAGCCGCCGAGCCCGCCGCCGAACCACCGCCGACGGACACCACCCAGCAAACCACCGAACCGGCGCCGGTCGAGCCGTCGAGCCCCGCCGGGGCAGAGCCCGCCGTGACGGCCGAGCCCGTCACCACGCAGGCCGAGCCGGTCACCGCCCAGCCCGAAACGCCGGGCGCCGACCTGTTCTCCACCCCGCCGGCCTTCAGCCCGCCCGGCGGCCTGTTCGCCAGCCCGATCCAGGAGGAGCCGCCGGTCGTCGAGCCGGTCGTGTTCGAATCCGCGGTCGTGGCCGCGCCGCTGTTCCTGTCGCCGGACGCCGCTGCCGCCGAGGAGCTGCGCAAGAAGCGCCGTCGCGTCGAGTCCGAGACCCCGCGCGCCGACGAGGCCGCCACCCAGGCCGAGGACGTCGAGGACGAATCCGCCGACGAGCAGGACACCGGCGAGCAGACCGAGTCCGATGATCAGCCGCGTCGCCGTCGTCGTGGCCGCCGCGGCCGCGGCCGGGGTCGCGGTGAACAGCACACCGACGCCGACGACGAGCACGACACCGACGAACGCGGCGCCCGCGACAAGGACGAGGCCCGCGACAAGGACACCGCCACCGAGGAGGCCGCCGAGGCCGAATCCGAGGACGCCAAGCAGGCCGAGGCCGAGTCCGCCGACGAGGGCGAGGACGGCTCGCCCGAGGGTTCCACCCGCAGGCGGCGCAGGCGCAGGCGGCGCAAGGTCGCCGGCGAGGGCGGCGAGAACGAACCGGCCGACGACGATCCGCCGAACACGGTCGTGCACGAGCGCGAACCGCGCAACAAGAGCCGCACCCGCGCCGTCGACGAGGTGCAGGGCATCACCGGGTCCACCCGGCTCGAGGCCAAGCGCCAGCGCCGCCGCGACGGCCGCGAGGCCGGACGGCGTCGTCCGCCGATCCTCACCGAGTCGGAGTTCCTGGCCCGCCGCGAATCCGTCGACCGGGTCATGGTGGTGCGGGAGAAGGAGTTCCCCGGTCACCCCACCGCCACCCAGGTCGCGGTGCTGGAAGACAACATCCTGGTCGAGCACTTCGTCACCAGCACCGGCCAGGCGTCCATGGTCGGCAACGTCTACCTCGGCAAGGTGCAGAACGTGCTGCCGAGCATGGAGGCGGCGTTCGTCGATATCGGCCGCGGCCGCAACGGCGTGCTCTACGCCGGTGAGGTGAACTGGGAGGCTGCCGGGCTCGGCGGCAAGGAACGCAAGATCGAGCAGGCGCTCAAGCCGGGCGATCAGGTGCTGGTGCAGGTCAGCAAGGATCCGGTCGGTCACAAGGGCGCCCGCCTGACCACCCAGATCAGCCTGGCCGGCCGCTTCCTGGTGTACGTGCCCGGCGGCACCTCCACCGGGATCAGCCGCAAACTGCCCGACACCGAGCGCAAGCGGCTCAAGGAGATCCTGCGCGAGATCGTGCCCGCCGACGCCGGCGTGATCATCCGCACCGCCTCCGAGGGCGTCAGCGAAGCCGAACTGGCCCGCGACGTCGAGCGGTTGCAGGCCACCTGGCGCACCATCGAGAAGGCCGCCGAACAGGATTCCGGCGCACCGAAGACGCTCTACGAAGAGCCGGACCTGCTGGTCAAGGTGATCCGCGACCTGTTCAACGAGGATTTCTCCAAGCTCGTCATCGAGGGCGAACGGTCCTGGAGCACGGTGGAGACCTACATCCGCACGGTTGCGCCGGACCTGCTGGCCCGGGTGTCGCGGCACGAGAACAACGGTATCGACGTCTTCGAGGCCTACCGCATCGACGAGCAGCTGGCCAAGGCGCTCGACCGCAAGGTGTGGCTGCCCTCGGGCGGCACGCTGGTCATCGACCGCACCGAGGCGATGACCGTCATCGACGTCAACACCGGCAAGTTCACCGGGTCGGGCAACAGCAACCTGGAAGAGACGGTCACCCGCAACAACCTCGAGGCCGCCGAGGAGATCGTGCGGCAGATGCGGTTGCGCGATATCGGCGGCATGATCGTCGTCGACTTCATCGACATGGTGCTCGAATCCAACCGTGACCTGGTGCTGCGCCGGCTCACCGAGGCGCTGGGCCGCGACCGCACCCGGCACCAGGTCTCCGAGGTCACCTCGCTCGGCCTGGTCCAGATGACCCGCAAGAAGCTGGGCACCGGCCTGGTCGAAGCGTTCTCCACCACCTGCGAGCACTGCCACGGCCGCGGCATCCTGGTGCACACCTACCCGGTCGAGCCGAGTGCTGCCGAGGACGGCGCCGGGCGCGGACGCGAATCCGGTTCCCGCCGGCGCCGCGGCCGCGACAAGGCCGCCGCCGCTGCCACCGCACCGGCGCAGCCCGCGGTGGCGGAAGTGAGCGAGGAGGAGGCCGCCGCCAAGCGTGCCCATCCGGTCGCGCTGGCGATGGCGGCGCACCAGGCCGAGGACGCCGGGGTTGCCGAGGCGGAGACCGCGGCGGAGCCCGCCGATGTCGCCGAGCAGGCGGTGGCCGAGCAGGCTGCCGTCGCCGAGCAGGCTGCCGCCACCGAGCAGGCGCAGGAAGCCGGTGCCGAACCGGCCGCGCAGCCGGTCGCCGCCGGACAGAACGGCACCACCCGGACGCGCTCGACTCGGCGCAGGCGGGTGGCCCGCTCGGCCGCGGCACCCGCGGCTGAGGCAGCGGTCGTCGTCAGCGAACCGGCTGCGGCGGCGGAGCCCGTTCCGGCGGAGCAGGCCTCAACAGCTGAGCAGGTCTCGGCTGTCGAGCCGGCATCTCCTGCCGCGGCTATGGCCGAATCGGTCGCCACGGAACCGGTCGCCCAGCCCGAGGCTCCCGTGGTTTCCGCCGCTGAGCAGCCCGCCGGGGACCAGCAGCCCGAGGCCGCGGAACCTGCCGAACCGGCTGCGGTCACGGAGACCGCCGGTGAATCGGTCGCGACCGCACCCGCCGAGCCCACCGTTGCGGCAGCTGAGGAGCCCGCACCCGCCGAGCCGGTCACCGCCGAATCGGAGAACGGCATCCCGGCCCGCCCGGCCCGGCGCCGCCGTGTGGCCCGCTCGGCCGCCGCTCCGGCCGCGGACAGCACCGGCGCGGTGTTCGTGCTCAGCAGCTCGGAGGAGCCGGCGGCGCCGGTCGTCGACTACACCGCCCCGGTACCGGTCCAGGTGCCCGAGCGCAGGCCGCGCAGGCGCAGCGCGGGCCGGCCCGCGGGCCCGCCGCCCGCCGAGTCGGCCGACGAATGACCTGGTGGTCCCCGCCCTTGTGGCGGGGGCCACTGTCGTTCGGCGGCCGGTTTGGTCGCGCACCTATGCGTCCTGTAATCTTGGACAGTCGCTGCCCGGCGACAGCGTTTCATCACGCTGTGCCCGCGAAGCTGTAGAGCAATCGCCAGTGCTGAGGCGGCGGTGACTACCAGACCAGATGTGTAGTGGATGCCCGGTGGAATTCTCCGGCCGGGTGCCACTCCAGCCGCGCTAGCAAGCGTCGCACACCTAGAGGAAGAAGGGCAGCCGACCGATGGCAACGTACGCGATCGTCAAGACCGGCGGAAAGCAGTACAAGGTCGCGGTCGGTGACCTGGTGAAGGTCGAGAAGATCGAGGGTGCGCCGGGCACCGCTGTGGATCTGTCGCCGGTGCTCGTGGTCAACGGCGCCGAGCTGACCGCCGATGCGGACAAGCTGGCCAAGGTGTCGGTGTCCGCCGAGGTCGTCGAGCAGACCAAGGGCCCGAAGATCCGCATCCACAAGTTCAAGAACAAGACCGGCTACCACAAGCGCCAGGGTCACCGTCAGCCGCTGACGGTCCTGAAGGTCACCGGCATCAAGTAATCGGCCCGAGGGTTCACCGAGCCCTCACCTGGAGGAGTTACAGCAATGGCACATAAGAAGGGTGCATCCAGCTCCCGGAACGGTCGCGATTCCAACAGCAAGCGCCTCGGCGTGAAGCGGTTCGGCGGTCAGACCGTCAAGGCCGGCGAGATCCTGGTGCGTCAGCGCGGCACGCACTTCCACCCCGGCGTGAACGTCGGCCGTGGCGGTGACGACACCCTGTTCGCCCTGGAGGCGGGCGCGGTGGCGTTCGGCACCAAGCGTGGTCGCAAGACCGTCAACATCGTGGTTCCGGAGCCGGTCGAAGCCTGACCGGCTGACGACTCCAACACAGACGAGCGGGTCAGGGTGACATACCCCTGGCCCGCTTTTCGTTGTTTCCAGAAGAAGTGACCTGCGGCGACGTTCGCCGCCCCGACCAGACCGAAGGAGGATGATTCGGCGTATGTCCAAATTCATCGACCGTGTCGTACTTCATGTGCGTGCTGGCAAGGGCGGCCACGGCTGCGCGTCGGTGCACCGGGAGAAGTTCAAGCCACTCGGCGGGCCCGACGGCGGCAACGGCGGCAACGGCGGCGACGTCATCCTCGAGGTCGACTCGAATGTGCACACGCTGCTGGACTTCCATTTCCATCCGCACGCCAAGGCGAGCAACGGCAAGCCCGGCGAGGGCGGTAACCGCGACGGCAAGCAGGGCACCGACCTGCTGCTGAAGGTGCCCGACGGCACGGTGGTGCTCGGCGCCGACGGCGAAGTGCTGATGGACCTGGTCGGTGTGGGCAACCGGTTCATCGCCGCGCGCGGCGGACGCGGCGGGCTCGGCAATGCCGCGTTGGCCTCCAAAGCGCGTAAGGCGCCCGGTTTCGCGCTGCTCGGTGAAGAGGGCGAAGAGCGCGATATCGTGCTCGAACTCAAGTCGGTGGCCGACGTGGGGCTGGTCGGGTTCCCGTCGGCCGGTAAGTCCTCGCTGGTCTCGGTGCTCTCGGCGGCCAAGCCGAAGATCGCCGACTATCCGTTCACCACGCTGGTGCCCAATCTCGGTGTGGTCGCCAGCGGCGACACCACCTTCACCGTCGCCGATGTGCCCGGGTTGATTCCGGGTGCGAGCGAGGGGCGTGGGCTCGGGCTGGACTTCCTGCGTCATCTGGAGCGCTGCGCCGTGCTCGCGCATGTGGTGGACTGCGCGACGCTGGAGCCGGGCCGCGATCCCGTCTCCGATGTCGACGCCCTCGAGGCCGAGCTGGCCGCCTACAAGCCCGCGCTGAGCGCCGACGCCGGCCTGGGTGATCTGGCCGACCGCCCGCGCGTGGTGATCCTGAACAAGACCGATGTGCCCGATGCCGCCGAACTGGCCGAGATGGTCACCGAGGAATTCGCCGCGCGCGGCTGGCCGGTGTTCCAGATCTCCGCGGTGAGCCGGGCCGGGCTGCGGCCGTTGACGTTCGCGCTGGCCGACATGGTGCGCAAGTACCGCGAAGAGCATCCGAAGGCCGCCCCGAAGCGTCCGGTGATCCGGCCGATCGCGGTGGACGAGACCGGCTTCAGCGTGATCGTCGATCCGGACGAGCCCGGCGGGTTCATCGTGCGCGGCACCCGGCCCGAGCGCTGGGTGCGCCAGACCCAGTTCGACAACGATGAGGCCGTCGGCTACCTGGCCGACCGGCTGGCCCGCCTGGGTGTCGAAGACGAGCTGGTGCGCCTCGGCGCCGAACCAGGCGCGCCCGTCACCATCGGTGACGTCACCTTCGATTGGGAGCCGCAGATTTCCGCGGGCGTCGACATGGTGCCCACCGGCCGCGGCACCGATATCCGGCTGGAGCAGACCGACCGGGTCAGCGCGGCCGAACGCAAACATGCCTCCCGGGTGCGTCGCGGTCTGGTGCGCGACGACGAGGACGAAGCGTAGGCCCGACCGGCGTCGGGCCGCGCGTGAGAACAGTGGTGGAGATCAGCCGTGACGGAAACGCAGGTGCAGTTCGGCGCCGAACTCAGTGAGGCGCGCCAGGCCATCGCCGGTGCGCGCAGTGTGGTGGTGAAGATCGGGTCCTCGGCCCTCACCAGCATGAAGGCCGGTCTGGACACCGCACGGCTGGACCGGCTCGCCGACGCCGTCGAGGCGCGGATGCGGGCCGGTTCCGATGTGGTGGTGGTGTCTTCGGGCGCGATCGGCGCCGGTATGGCTCCGCTCGGTTTGAGCGCGCGCCCGCGCGATCTGGCCACCAAGCAGGCCGCGGCCAGCGTCGGCCAGCTGGCGCTCGCGCACGCGTGGGGCACCTCGTTCGCCCGCTACGGCCGCACCGTCGGTCAGGTGCTGCTCAGTGCCGACGACTTCTCCCGCCGCGAACATCATCGCAACGCGCAGCGCACCCTCGACCGGTTGCGTTCGCTCGGCGCGGTGGCGGTGGTGAACGAAAACGACACTGTCGCAACCGAAGAGATCCGTTTCGGCGACAACGATCGGCTCGCCGCACTGGTCGCGCATCTGGTCGGCGCCGACGCGCTGGTACTGCTGTCGGACGTCGAAGGCCTCTACGACGGTGACCCGCGCAAGGGCGGCGCCACCTTCATCCCCGAGGTGCGTTCCAGTGCCGATCTGGATGGCGTGATCGCGGGCACCGGCGGCGCGCTCGGCACCGGCGGCATGGCCTCGAAGCTGTCCGCGGCCCGGCTGGCCGCCGACGCCGGCGTGCCCGTCCTGCTGGCGGCCGCCTCCGAAGCCGCCACCGCCTTGAGCAGCGGCACCGTCGGCACCGCCTTCGCCGCCCGCCCGGTCCGCCTGTCGGCCCGCAAGTTCTGGGTGCGGCACGCCGCTGACAGCCGCGGCGCCATCCACATCGACGAGGGCGCCGTCGCGGCGGTGGCCCAGCGTCGCCATTCCCTACTGGCCGCAGGCATCACCGGCGTGCGCGGCCGCTTCCACGGCGGCGACGTCGTCGACCTCATCGCCCCCGACAACCGCCTGGTCGCCCGCGGCGTCGTCGAGTACGACGCCGCCGAACTGTCGACGATGCTCGGCCGCTCCACCACCGAGCTCCCCGACACCATGCAGCGCCCCGTCATCCACGCCGACGACCTGGTGAAGGTGTAGGACGCACGTTGAACGAGCAGATCCCTGAAGCTCTTGTGCATGAGGTCGGAGGCCGGCTGCGGCCACCAGTCGCCGGACGAATCGCGTTCCCCTTGGCCGGCGCGACCGACCAAGGGCCGCAGCGGGAGATCGGAAACGCCGACATCGCGGACCTCTTCGACGCTGAAGACATCGACAAATACACCTGATGCTCCTGGTCGACATCACCGAGCGTGCGGTGCCCTCATGCCTTCGCTCGTGTCGACGATCCGTGCCGGTGCAGGGGATTGATCAGTACTCGAGCTCCGACCACGGGATGCTGATCGGGAACGGGAAGTCGATATGGATTCCGTCGGCATCGGCCGGGACCCATTCGCCCGCGACCAGGTAGTTGGCCTGACGTAGCGGCCGCACGCCCTGCGGCAGCCGACCGTGCTCGGTCTCCAGTGCGTACGCTCTGACGACCGCGATGGCGCTTTTCGTGCGAGCCAGGATCACTTCCCAGTACCAAGGGATCCCGGCACTCGCGTAACGGCTCTTCTTGGCTTCGATATCCGACGGGGTATTCGACGGCGAAAGCACCTCGCCGACCAGGAGTACGTCCGCAGCGCGAACATCCTGGTAGGGCGATTCGAGGCACCGGTGAACCATGAAGTCTGGAGTCAGGAAGTTCGATTTTCCGCTTGCGCCGAGGAAGACATTGGTTTCCAGATTCACGCGCCAGCAAGTCTCCGGTCGGTCGGTCATGCTCTTGCGTGCCGACTGCTCGATAGCATTGCGCATTCGGACAGTGAACATCTGATGCTCGGCAGGTCCGCGTCGCACCCAGACCACCCGGCCATCCCAGAGTTCGATCTGATTGGCAATCTCTTCGGGCAGCTGGTCGAGCTCTTCCCACGTCATGTATTCGGGCAGGTCCGGACGCTCGATGCGCGGAACAGTCATGCCGCAATGGTAGGTCGTTCGCCGACCGGGATCGATCCGATTCCGGTAGTGCTTCAGGCGCATCGGCCGCTGTCTACCCCTGCGGCGGGATGACGCCGGGCTGGTCTGTGGCCGGCGGCTGGCCTTCGGGGATCGGTCCGGTGATGCCAGGTTGTCCGCCCGGGTCCGGGAGCGGGATCGGCGGGGTCTCCGGGGCCGGGATCGGGGGTGGCGGTGGCGCTTCTGGCAGCGAGGACGGTTCGGCCGGTGGCGGCGCGGGTGCGGCCGGTGGGGGAACGGGGACGGACGGCTCGGCCGGTGGCTGAACCGGTGTGGTTTCGGTGGCGGGCGGAGCAGGTGCCGGCGGTGCGGGCGAGGCCGGCGGCGCCGGGACGTCTGCCGGGGGTGGTGTCGGCGCGGGGGTCGGCACGGGAACGTCGGCTGACGGTGGGGCCGGTGTGGGGGGCTGTGCGGGAGGCGGAACCGGCGCGGACGGTTCGGCAGGCGGGGGCACGGGCAGCGGGGGAGCCTGCTGAGTCGGCGGCGAAGGCGGTGTGCGGCCCTGGGGATGCTCGGTGGGCGGCGGGGTGCCTTCGGGGCCGGGCTGCGGGGGAGCCGGCTGGGTGGGGGGAGTGGGCGGCGCGTCGTCCTGCGGCCCCTCGGCGCGCGGCGGGGTGTCCTCCGCGCGGGGTTGCGAATCCGGTGGTTGAGGCGTCCCCCCGCCCTGTTGTGGTGCGGGAGTTCCGGTTTCCGGCGGGGCAGCCGGGCCGGGCAGGGTGGCGCCCGGATCGTCCTGGCCCCGTGGAGGATTCGACCCGTTCGGCGGTGCTACCTCTTGGTCCCCTCGCAGCTGATTCTGCGGGGGACGTGCGAGTGGCGCCGGGGTTCCGGGGGCCGCGGGCGGGTCGGGTAGCGCTGGAACCCCGGTGCCGGCCAGCTTGTAGGCCGGTTTGTAGATCATGTTCATCGCCAGCACGGCTTCCTGCCGCAAGGCCTCTTGCGCCATCTGCGCATCGATGACGTTCGCGGCCTCGAGCAGCCGGGCGATCGCACCGATGGGGCCCGACCCGCCGGGCGGCACGACGGCGAGCTTCACCGCTTCCGCCGCGGCGGCGACCGCACCGATCCGGGCGCCGACCTGGCCGAGCACCGCAGCCAGCTCGTCGACCGAGGCGGCGAAGCTGCGGGCGCTGGCGTGGGCGGCGTCGGCGGCGGCGCCCTCCCAGTCCATCGCGTCCATCACCCGGTCGACGCTGTCGCGGGTGAGGGGAAACGAGGTGGACAGGCCCGCGGCGGCTTCCAGCCAGGCCGCGGAGGTCGCCACGATCGCGGCGGCGTCGATTTCCTGGGTTTTCGCGTAGATCTCTTCGTGCCGCATGGACTCGAAGTGCTCCATCGCGCTGATGTACTCCGGATCGGTGCCGCTCATCGGGGCAGCCTCGACGCGATGGCCCGCACCGCGGCGGCATTGGCGGCGTCGGCCTCCTCGTAGAGTCCGCCGCTGATCAGGAACGCCTCTTTCATCCGGTAGGCGGCCTCGATGTAGTGGTCGAGCAGGGCGGCGGCGTCGCGGGCCTTGTGCCCGAACCCGGCCTGCAACTGCTGCGCCGAGACGAATCCGCCGAAGCCGCGCGGTTCGGCCACCGATTCCAGGCGTTGTTGCAGGTGTAGGAGGCGATCGACCTGGTGGTCGTAGAGTTCGGCGCAGCGCCGCGCCGCGGCCGGATCGAACTTGACGGTGCCCGCGTGTGCCGCTTGCCGAAACCGGGCGATTTCGGTTCGGCTGCTCTCGATCGTCATCGCTGTCCCCTCCATCGGTCCGATTCAGCGTAGCGGCAATCGCGGCCGCCGGTCAGCGGGTGAACAGATCAGGAAGGCACCCGCTTCTGGAGTTGCGCGGCCAATTGTTCGCTGCCGGCGGGCACGATGTGCACGGTCTCACCGGCCTTGATGAGGTAGCGGCCGTCGCCGGCGACGTCGATCCAGGTGTAGTGCACGGGGGCGGGCGGTGTCGGCCGGTCCAGGCGCGCTTCGATGCGGATATGCCCTTCGGCGGTGTGCGGGGTGAGCAGCAGCCGCCGGATCGGCAGCGCGGCCCGGTCGGTCGCGATGACGACTTCGTCATCGCGGATGGCCTCGACCGCCGCGGCGCGCGCCGGTTCGCGGCCCGCGGGTGTCTTGGGCAGCAGGGCGGCGATGCGGGCGCCGAGTTTGGCGCTGTGCCCGATCGATATCCGCACCTGCCCGCCGAAGTCCGCTGTGCGCCCGGGTTCCTGGACCGCGAGTACGCCGCGGTCGAAAACAGCGGCGGCCAGCAGCCGGATTTCGCTGCCTGCGGTGTGCCCGCCGCCGACGGCGACGATTCGGGTGTGCGGGGCGGCGAGGATGCGCAGGCAGGCCGACAGATCGGGGTCCGCGCCCAGCGGCAGGCGGGTGGCGAGTTCGGCGCGCAGCGCGTCGGCCTCGCGTTCGGTGCGCGGGGTCTCCAGGATGCGCAAGGGGTATGGATGCCGGTCCTGATCGGTTTCGCGCCAGATATGGGCGAACTCGTCCGGGGTGAACGTCCAACTCACGACCCGATCACATCCTCACCGCACCCACCGACGCTGCCCCGACAGCTTAGTGGCCGGCGCCGGCCAGGTCGCGCCTGTCGCGCCGTCGGGCGGCGTGGCACCGGCGGGGCCCCGAGGATTGTGAGCTAACACCATGGTCAATTCTCGGATATACAGACAATGCTCGGATTTACTCGGTCGCGGGCCCACCGCGTCCGTGGTGGGCCCGAGAATATGAGCTGCCCGGCACCGGCCGGGAGCGATGGGAGGAAGCGTGCAGCTGCTCGGACCGTGGACCGACTCGACGGCCATCTCGGCCTCGGCAGGGGGTAAGGCCCGCGGATTGCACCTGCTGCACAACAGTGGCTTCGCGGTGCCGGAGTGGACGGTGCTCGGCACCGATGTCTTCGACGCGTTCGCCGCCGGTGCGGACCTGAACGAGCAGATCGCGCAGTTCGCCGCCGCCGACACACCCGAGGCGGCCGCGGCGGCGGGCGCGGCAGTGCGGTCGGCGATCGAGACCGCCGAGCTGCCCGCCGAGGTCACCGCCCTGATCGGCGAAGGGTATCGCCGCCTCGGCAGCGTGCCGATCGCGGTGCGTTCCTCGGTGTCCGCCGAGGACGGCCCCGCGCATTCCTATGCCGGTCAATTCGATTCGTATCTCAACGTCGACGGCGAGGACGCGGTGCTGCGCCAGGTGCGCGCCTGCTGGGCGTCGGCGTTCTCGCAGCGCGCGATCCAGTACGCGTTCGCCCACGATCAGCCCAGGGTGGCGGCCGTCGCCGTGGTGTTGCAGCGGCTGGTGCCTGCCCGGGTCAGCGGGGTCATGTTCACCGCGAACCCGGCCAGTGGTGCGCCCGACGAGCTGGTGATCAGCGCCGTGTACGGCCTGGGTGAGGGTCTGGTGTCGGGTGCGGTGGACGCCGATTCGGTGGTCGTGGATCGCGCGGGTGCGGTGCTCGAGACCGTCATCGGGGACAAGGACCGCGCCTTCCTGCCCGATGCGGCCGGCGGCTCGGTGCCCGGCGAGGTCGATGCCGAGCGCCGCGTACGCCTGGCACTGTCCGACGCCGAGATCGCCGGTCTCGCCGAGCTCGGCCGCAAGCTCGAGGCCGCGCTTGGCGCACCGCAAGACATCGAATGGGCCATCGACGACGACGGCATCTGGTTCCTGCAGGCCCGCCCCATCACCACCGCGCTGGCCGCGCCGGCCGATCGGGCACTGGCCGAGACCGCACTGATCCGCGGCGCCGGTGAGGACGTGCCCGACGGCGAGACCCGGATCTGGGACAACTCGAACATCATCGAAAGTTTCAGCGGTCTCACCTCGCCACTGACCTACACCACCGCCGCCGACATCTACGGTCGTGTTTACCGCGGTTACGCCGAATCGCTGCAGGTGCCGCCCGCGCAGTTGCGCCAGACCGATGCGTGGACGCCGGTACTGCTCGGCTACTTCCACGGCCGCGTGTACTACAACCTGCTGCACTGGTATCGCATGGTCGGTATCGCGCCCGGCTATCCGCTCAACCGCAAAGTGCTCGAGGCCGCCCTCGGGGTGGACGAACCGCTGCCCGACGACATCGCGAAAACCTTGCGGCCCTACACCTTCGACTCGACCGCCGCGCGGATCCGCTCGCGCACGATCACCACCGTCACCTATCTGCGCAGGCTGTTCGGCATCGACGCGATGGTCGAGCAGTTCCTCACCGAGTTCTACCGCGTCTATGACGAGTACGAGGCCCTCGACTACACCACCCTCACCGGTGAGCAGGCCTACGCCGCCTACCGCAAGGTCGACGCCGATCTGGTGCGGCGATGGGGCCCGCTCATGGTGCTCGACGCCATCCTGCTCACCTGCACCGGCGCGATGTTCCTGCTCACCAAGCTGTTCCTGCCGAAGGCGCCGGAATGGTTCCTGTACGCGGTGGTCGGGCCCGGTGCGGATGTGGAGTCGGCGGAGCCGGCGCGGGCGTTGACGGCGATGGCCGAAACCGTGCACGCCGATCCGGATCTGACCGCGCTCATCAATTCGACCGAGCCGCAACAGATCTACCGGCAGCTGTATGCCAACGACACCTATGCGGCGTTCCGGGCCGAGGTCGATGCCTACATCGACCGATACGGCTACCGCAGCCTGGACGAGTTGAAATTGGAAACCCCGGATCTGCGCGAGGATCCGGCGAGCCTGTTCGTCATGCTGCGCAGTGCGCTGGGCCGGGTGGGCCAGGCCGGGCAGCAGCCCGATCGCGCCGCCGAAGCCGACGCCTACCTCGACGCACACCTCACCGGTTTCCGCAGACGAATCTATGAACGTCTGCGCGCCAAGGTTTCTCGCAGCGCCGCGCACCGCGAGCGGTTGCGGTTCTGCCGCACCAGAGCGTTCGGCATGGTGAAGCGGATGATCCGGGTGATGGGCCGCGATCTCGCCGCGCGCGGGGTGATCGACGAGTTCTCCGACGTCTTCTATCTCACCGTGCAGGAGCTGCGCGGTAGCTACGAGGGTGCCGACACCGGCGACTACCGCGCACTGGTGGCTGCGCGAAAGGTGCAGCGCGCCAAGGACGCCGGGCTGGTGGCGCCCGCGCGCTTCAGCACCGTCGGGTCCACCTTCGGCAGGCAGGAACTGGCTTCCCAGGGCTGGGTTCCCGTCACCGATACCCCGCCCGCGACCCCGGGTACGGTCCTGGCAGGCACGCCGTCATCATCCGGTGTGGTCGAGGGCGGCGCGGTTGTGGTAGACGAGCCCCGTGACGTCGCCGGTGGCATCCTGATCGCCTACCGCACCGACCCCGGATGGGTGGCGGCGCTGCCGTCCGCGTCGGCGCTGGTGATCGAGCGGGGCAGCCCGCTCACCCACGTCGCGATCGTGGCGCGTGAGCTCGGCGTGCCGACGGTCGTGCAGGTCAAAGACATCACCAAGCGGATACGGACGGGAATGCGGATACGGGTGGACGGAACCACGGGGACTGTGACGGTGCTGTCCGGAGAGGAATCCGGCGATGCGTGACACCGATGACGTAGCGACGGTACGCAATTGGCTCGTCGAGCCCGACGCGTCCACCGGCATCCATTTCGCCGACGAGGCCGATGGCTGGGATTACCGCAGCTACGCCGAGCTGGCCGAGCTCACCTGGTCGATCGCGCAGGTGATGCGCGAGCACGGCATGGGCAGCGGCGACGGCGCCTGCGTCGTCATGCCGACCGGATTCCCGTGTACCGCGGCGTTTTACGCGGTGTGGGCGTGTGGCGGGGTGTTCACTCCGGTGGCACCGCCGATGTTCGGTGATCTCGATCAGTACATCGCGCATGTGGCCGCGATCCTGGCGCAGGCGCAACCGCGGGTGGTGGTGACCTCGGTCGAGTTCGAGCAGCTCGCCCGTCGCGCGATGGTGGAGGCGGGCCGCGCGGATGAACCGGTGGTCGTCGATCCGGCCGCCTTGCCACAGGCACCAGCCGAACGGGTTTTCGGCGCGCCCGATCCGTGCGCGCTGTTGCAGTTCACCTCCGGATCCACCGGTACCCCGCGCGGGGTGCGGGTGAGCTGGCACAACCTGGCCAACAACATCGCGATGATCTCGCGGCTGATCGACTGGCAGCCGGGTGAGGCGATGGTGTCGTGGCTGCCGCTGTATCACGATATGGGCCTGGTCGGCGCGTTCCTGACCACTGTCACCAATCAGGGCGAGCTGTATCTGATGCGGCCGGACCAGTTCGTGCGCGATCCGGTGCGCTGGCTGCGGGCGATGACCCGGGCCCAGCATTCGCCCTCACCGTCGTTCGCGCTCGGCTACGTGGCGCACCGGGTTCGGCCCGACGATATCGCCGATCTGGATCTGTCCGGCTGGCGGACCCTTGCCGTCGGGTCGGAGCCGGTCGAAGTGGCCGATCTGCAATCGTTCGCCGAACTCACCGGCCGCCAGGGTTTTTCGATGAACGCCTACACCCTCGCCTACGGTCTGGCCGAGGCCACGCTGATGGTGACCTCCTCGGCCCGCGGCCGCCCGGTGACGGCGCTGCGGCTGGACAACGCGACGCTGCGGTTCGGCGCGCCGGTCTCGGTGCTCGAGGAACAACCACTCGACGACACCCACCGAGTGGAGGGTGCCGGCTGGATCACCGGCCTCGGCTATTCCACCCCCGAATCGACCGTGCGGGTGGTCGACGAGGACGGCAACGATCTGCCCGACGGCACCCTCGGCGAAATGATCGTGGTGGGTGATTCGGTGGCCCTCGGCTATTCCGGGCCGCCGAGCCCGGGATCGTCCACCCGAATCGAGGACGGCGTGCTCTACACCGGCGACGCCGGATTCCTGCACCACGGCGAGGTTTTCGTGCTCGGCCGGATGGGTTCGAGCCTGAAGGTGCGTGGCCGGTCGGTGTTCATGGAAGACATCGAATCGCGGGTGGCCCAGGACACCGGCATCACCAAGGGCAAACTCGCCGCGGTGGCGATCACCGAGGCCGGTGCGCAGGGCATCGCGCTGTTCGCCGAATCGTCACCGGGGGACTGGATCACCGAGGCGCGCAAGATCATTCGGGGTGAGCTCGGGCCCGCGCAGACAGTCACCATCGTCACCGGCCCGCGTGGGCTCATCCGGCGCACCTCCAGCGGTAAACCGCGGCGCAGGCACATGTGGCAGCTGTTCGCCGACGGCGCCCTCGACGGCTCGGTGGTGCACGAGACAGACGGCACCGCGTCGTCGGGCAGTAGTGCGGTGGCGCCGGCCGATACCGGCACGCCCACGCCGACCTTGCCCGCCGACCGCAGCCGCGAACTGCTCGACGCCGCGCTCGCCCAAGTCTCCGTCCCGGCGGATTCGGCGGTGCTGTTCGAGGGCTCGCTCGCCGAAGGCTTCGGCAACGAAGGCTCGGACGTGGACTTCCTGGTCGTGGCGCCGGGCGCCGAGGAGATGCCTACCCTGCCGACGGTGCTGTTCATCGATGGCCGCCGCGTCGAGGTGCGTACCCGCTCGGAGGCCCAGCTGCGACGCCAACTCGACACGGTCGCCCAGGCCGCCGATCCCACGGTCCTGGACGAAGACCTGCTCAACCGCTGCCAGCGATTCCTGCGCGCCACCCTCGTGCGCCCCGGCGCCCCCGATATCGACGACTTGCGCGCGACCCTGCCGCACGGCGAGTTCGCGGCCGCGCTGGCCGACTGGTGGGCCGCCCGCGCTCGCCAAGCCCTGCGCTACGCGGTGGCGCTGCGCACCCTGGATGCGTCCGGCGAAGCGACCGAATGGGCGCGCGACGGCCTGCGTCAGGCGATGAAGGCCTGGGCCGCCGGGGTGCACGAGACCTACCTCGAAACCAAATGGCTGCCTCAGCAGTTGACCCGCATCGGCGACGACGAGCGGATCACCAGGTTCCACGACCTGCTCACCCCGGCCGGGCGATCCACGATCGCCTGCGCCACGGGCGAACCGTCCGAGCCGGCGTCCGCAGCGGATTCCGATCGGCCGCGCGGCATTCTGGGCGCCGCCACCGAGCGTGCCTTGGAACAGCGGCTGTGGTGGGATCAACTGCTGGCCCTGGCCGCCGACCTCGGCGTCACCGGGATCAGCGACGACGCCGATCAGATCCTGTTCGCCCGCATCCCCGGTGTCACCACCTGGAAGATCGGCGAGCGCATCCACGTCATCCGCGGCGACCGCGACGTGTTCGTACTCTCCGAACGCGGCGGCCGGGCCTGGCGGTCGGTGGTGTTCCGGCATTCGCTGGCCGCGGTGCTCGCGCGAGCGAAGACCGATATCCGCGGTGAACTCGCCGAATTCCTGCGTCTGGGCCTGGTCGGTCTGGAGTGGCGCGGCGATGGACCCGTCGAACCGGCGCTGGCCATGTGTAAACCCTTGCGGCCCTACACGCCCGTCCCGTCGTGGGCGGCGCCGACGCTGGGCGTCACCGGTGCGGTGAGCACCGACCCGGTCGCGACCCTGTCGCCGCTGCCTGCACCCCGCTTCACCGAATGCGCGATGAACCTGGTGTGGTCGAACATCGTGCTGGAGAACGCCCGCGAGGATCTGGCCGGTGCGGTGAAGAACGCGCAGGGCGCGGTCGCCGATATCGCCGCGCACCGGATGATCGCGATGGCCGTGCGGGTGCTGTTGTCGGCCTTCGGTATTCATCCGCTGCCCGCCGATGTCGCGCCGGTCGAGACGGTGCGCCGGTTGCTCCCGTCGCACGCCGGGCGTCGCGGTGAGCTGCTGGACGCACTCGAAGCGGCTCAGGCGGTGAGCTTTTCGACCGCCATCACCTCCGGCGCGGACCTGATGACCGGCTTCGCCGTGCTCGACGATTTCGTGGTGTTGGTGCGCGCGGTGGCCGGTGGCGCCGACTTCCCGGCGTCGTTCGATTCGCGCGAACAGTGGCGGCGCACCCTCGCCATCGGCTACGACTGGTTGCGTATCGCCGGCTATCTCGACACCGACCTGCCGCTGGACGAGGCCCGCGACCTGTTGAGCACCGGCGGCCAGCAACCCCATCTACGCGAAAGCGAGCCCGCATGAGCGCCATCGACACCGCCGTCGCCGACCGGGTCCGCGCCCTCATCCGCGCCATGGCGCCGGACCAGGACGCACCCATGGCCGATGACCAGCGGCTCATGGAGGACCTGGGTTTCGATTCGCTGCGGCTGATGGAACTGACCGTGGTGCTCGAGCGCGCCTTCGAGCTGCCGCGATACAAGCCCGAAGAGCTGGTCGGGGTGCGCCGGGTCGGCGAGGTGGTCACGCTGATCAGCGGAAGTCTGGACGGCCGGGCATGAGCGATCGCGATACCGCCCTCGTCACCGGCGCGACCGGACTGGTCGGCGCCGAAGTGGTGGCCCGGCTCGCCGCGGCGGGCCGGCCGGTCGCGGCGGTGCTGCACAGCAAGGGCGAGATCACCCGCAACGACGGCACTCTGCTGGAACCGGGAACCGCGGTCACCGGCGATATCCGGGCCGCGGGTTTCGGGCTGGGCGATCGCGACGCCGCGGATCTGGCCGAGCGGGTCGGGGTGATCGTGCACTGCGCGGCCACCACCGCCTTCGATGCCTCCGACGAGGAGTACGAACAGCTCAACGTGGCGGGCACGGCCAACGCCATCGACCTCGCCGAGCGCTGGCAGGTCCCGCTGGTGCACGTGAGCACCGCCTACGTGTGCGGGATGCGCGGCGGCACCATCCGGGAGGACGAACTCGACACCGGCCACGGGTTCGGCAACGGCTACGAGGCCAGTAAGTTCCGCGCCGAACAGCTGGTCCACGCGGCCGGTGCACGCGGTGTGCGGTGGGCGATCGTGCGTCCGGGCATCGTCACCGGCGCGACCGGCACCGGCGTCATCCGCGAATACAAGAACCTCTACACCGTGGTGAAGCTGATGGTGGAGGGCAAACTGCGCTCGCTGCCCGGCCGCTACGACGCCACCCTGTCGCTGGCCCCGGTCGACCATGTGGCCGATGTGGTGGCCGCGGCGGTCCTCGATTTCGATTCGGCGGCCGGGCGCACGATGCACGCGCTCGGGCGCGACACGTTGTCGTTGCGTGAGGTCTCCGATGTGCTCGCCGAGTACCCGTCGTTCGAGGTGGCGACCTTCGTCCCGGAGACCAGCTTCGCCGAAGCCGATCTCGCCCCCATCGAACGCGAGTACTACCGCCGCATCGGCTCGCTCTACACCAGCTACTTCCGCCGCCGGCTGGTCTTCGACACCGAGCACGCCGACGCGCTGCTCGGCCGTCCGTCCCCGGCCACCGGTAAGGAGTACCTGCGCACCCTGCTCGACTACTGCCTGGAATCCGGGTATCTCGGCGTACCACTGCCCTCGATCGAGGAAGTCTTGGCGGGCAACGGTTTCGGTGGGGTGCGCCGATGAGTGAACCGCTGCGTGAGCTGCTGAACGCGCTGACCACCCAGCCGGAGAAGGTGGCCGCCTATCTGGGCGACACCTATGTGCAGGAAAGCGTCGATCAGCTCGACCGCGCCGGGGTGGACGCCGCGAAATTCGCCCGCGAACACTCCCTGTTGTTGCTCAAACCCGATGCCATCGTGGGACGCGCGGTCGAGCCGACGCTGGAGTGGCTGGCCGGCAACGGTTTCCGCGTGGTGGACGCCGGCCGCGTCACCGGGGACCGGCTGTTGGCGCGCGCCCTGTGGTACTACTCGTGGAACATCGCCTCCACCGAACGCCGTCGCCTGGCCGACCTGCTCGTCGGCATCTGCGATGTGCTGGTGCTCGTGGTCGCCGGAGCCGACGCCGAATTGCCCGTCCCCGTCCGGCTGACCGACGCGAAGGGCCCCACCGACCCGCGCAAACGTCGTCCGGGCGAACTGCGTCATCTGCTCGGACAGCACAGCTACCTGCTGAATCTGGTGCATTCGCCCGACGATCCCGCCGATGTGCTGCGCGAGCTGGCGATCCTGTTCGACGAGCCGCGCCGCGCCGACGTCATCGCCCATGCCGGCGCGGGCGCCGACCGATCCGCCGAGGCCGCGCGGCTGGCGGCCGAGCTCTACGCGAGCACCCCGGACCGTGATTTCGACCGCACCACCGCCGCCCGCCGCCTGATCGCCGATGCCGAACTGGCGGGACTTTCGATTCCCGGTGGCATCGACCCCGAGTCCGACCAGGACTGCGCGCGACTGCTGGCCACGGCCTGGGATCGGGGTGTCGAGCTCGATCCGTGGTCGGTGATCGTGCTCGGGTCCTACGTACTGCCCATGCGGGTGGGGACGCAACCGCAGACGTTGCGCCCGGTCACCGCATCCGATTGGTTGGAGGCCCGGCCGTGAGTGTCGAGACAGTGAACGCCGACAACACCGCATCGCATATCCGCACCATCTCCCGCGAGTTGGCGCACCGCTGCGCGGTTTCCGAGGTGTTCGTCACCTCGCTCGACAGCCTCGGCGAGGACCAATTCCTCGCCGGCGCGCAACTACCGCGCATGCACTCCTACTACGGCGACCACGCGGGCACCCTGGCGCTGCGCCATGATCCGCTGGTGGTGATGGAGGCCGCCCGGCAGGCCGCGATCGCCCTGACCCACGAGTTCTACGCCGTCCCAACCGACCGTGCCTTCCTGGTGCGCACCTTCAACGGCGCCGGCGCCGACACCGCGGCCTGGGAGGTCGGGTTCGCACCCGCGGATCTGGTGCTGGCCGTGCGGGTTCCGCGCAAACATCACGACGGCACCGATATGCACGGCGTGGACATGGTGCTCGACATCTCCTGCGGCGGCGTCCCCATGATGACCGTCGACGGGTCGTTCTCCTGGACCACCGGCAGCCGCTGGGACCGGATGCGCAGCGCCTTCCGCACCGGTCTCGGCCTGGGCCAGTTCGTCGGTGCGTCCGCGTTGACCGAACGCGCCGAACCGGCGGCGGTGGGCCGAGAGAACTGGCGCAATGTGGTGGTCGGCCCGGTCCGCCGCGACGGTGACACCGCAGTGGCCACGCTGGTGCCCGATATCGGCCATCCGTTCCTGTTCGACCATCCGCTCGACCATGTGCCCGGCAGCCTGCTGATCGAGGCGTGCCGGCAGACGGCGCTGGCCATGGTGCTCGAGCGGGCGCCCCGGCTGATCGGAGTGTCGAGCACCTTCGACCGGTTCGTCGAATTGGACACCCCGGCCGAATGCCGGGCCGAGATCATCGGCGACACCGGCGGCCGCACGGTGGTGCGCTGCGAGATCCACCAGGCCGGTGCCGTGGCCGCACGGGTGGACGCCGAATTCATCGACGACGTCGTCATCGAGCCGACCGGCGGGGCGGACCGGTGACGGGCGCGGCCGAACTGCTCACCACCACCCGCGCTTTCCGGCGCAGGCTCGACCTGACCCGCCCGGTCGACCGCCATGAGCTGCTGGCCTGCCTCGACATCGCAGTGCAGGCGCCGAGCGGAACCAACCGCCAGCCCTGGCGGTTCGTCGTAGTCCAGGACCCCGCGACCAAACAGCAGATCGCCGAGTACTACCGCAAAGGCTTCGCCGCCTACCTCTCCGCGCGCACGCCGCGCCCGGATCAGCTCGGCGACCTGGCCTCCGGCCAGTACCTCGCCGCCCATCTGCACGAGGTGCCCGCGCTGGTGGTGGTGTGCTCGCTGGGCCGTCCACCGACCGAGGCATCCGCGCGGCAGCTGGCCAGCTTCTACGGCTCCATCTATCCGGCGGTGTGGAATCTTCAACTGGCCCTGCACGATCGGGGCCTGGGCTCCTGCCTGACGACCGCGCACCTGGCCTACGAACGCGAGATCGCCGACCTGCTGGCCATCCCGTTCGAGGAGGTCACGCAGGTGGCGATGCTGCCGGTGGGGCATCTGCTGCCCGGAACCGCGAGCCCGGCCAAGCGGGCGCCCGCGACCGAGGTGACCATGTGGGATCGCTGGGGTGCGCGGTGAGCGAGACGGTGCGCGCCGGGGAACACGGTGCCGGATCTTCCGTGGCGCCGGGGCCGATCGCCTCGCTCGGGCGCATCGCCCGCTTCACGGCGGTGATGTACAAGCCGCACTATCTGCTCTACGGCATCAACTGGGTGCTGGCGCTCGAAGGTACCGCCGCACTGGTCACCGAACCGGAGGGAAGCTGGCGGCCGAGCTGGGCGACGGTGCTGCGCATCGTGGTGGTCGCGTTCGTGCTGCTGTATCTGCGGATGGTCGACGAGCAGAAGGACCTCGACTACGACCGGGTGCACAATCCGGACCGGCCACTGGTGACGGGCGCGGTCACCGCGACCGACTTGCGGGCCGCGATGGGCGTCATCGCGGTCGGTGCGATCGCCGCGAGCCTGCTGCTGTCGGCCGGGTCGGCAGTGGCCATCGCGGCGGTGCTCGGCTACGGGCTGGCGCTGTGGGGGCTGGAACGGATCTCGGAACCGATTCGCCGCGATATCCTGCTGAATTTGCTGGTCACCTATCCGGTGCAGCTGCTGGTCACCGCCTATGTCGTGGTGTCGGCCATCGACACCGGTGAGGTCGAGGCCGGCTGGCAGGCAGCCGCTGCCGCCGTGATCTTCGCCGGGGCATTTCTGCAATTCGAGTTCGCGCGCAAGACCTCGCGGATCGCGCGGCCGGGGGAGATGTACTACTCGAACGCGCTCGGCACGAACGGGTCGGTGCTCGCGGGACTGGGCTGCGCGATCGTGGCCGTGGCCGCCGATCTGGCGTTGGTGCGGCCGTGGGATCACGACGGTGCGCGCGCCGTGATCGCCTGGATTCCGCTGGTGTTGCTGGTGATTCCGTTGCTCGGCGGACTGCGGTTCCTGCGCTCCGAGGACGAGGACTACCCGGTGATTCCGGCGGTGCTGTTCATCCTCACCCTCTACCTGGCGCTCATCGCGCAGGCAGTGGTTCCCGGATAGCGCCCGGCGGGCTCAGCCTGCCGGGACCGCTTCGAGCACATTCTCCGGCGACAGGGTCGGCGTCACCGAAGTGAGGGTGAAACCGCATTCCGCCAGCAGCGCACGGTATTCGGCCTCGGTGCGTTCCCGGCCGCCGGTATTGACCAGCATCTCCAGATCGATGTACTTGCCCGGATGCGGGCGGTCGTCGTCGGGCAGCACGAGTTCGATCAGCAGCAGGCGCGCCTGCGGTGACATGGCCGCACGGATGGTGCGCAGCACGCGGGTGGCCTGATCGGCGGGCCAATCGTGGATGACGTGCTTGAGCAGATACGCGTCGCCACCCTCGGGCACGGTGTCGAAGAACGACCCCGCCACTATCGCACACCGATCCGCCACGCCCAGCTCGGTGAGCCGCTCACGCGCCTCACCCACTACTTCGGGCAGATCGAACAGGATGCCGCGCGATTGCGGTGCCCGCCGCAGGATCTCGGTCAGCAAAGCGCCCTGCCCGCCGCCCACATCGACGATCGTGCGGAAGCGGCCGAAATCGTAGGCCGACAGCAGAGGTTCCCGGCCCAGGGTGTCGATGCTCGACATGGCGCGATCGAACATCGTGCCGAATTCCCGGTCGGTGCGCAGATAGTCGAACAGCGGAACACCGTCCACGGTATTGCCCACCGCGTCACCGGTGCGCACCACCTGCGCCAGCTGGGTCCAGTTGTCCCGGTGGATCTTCGAGCCGAAGAACAGGGTGGCATCACGCAACGAAACCTCGGCATCGGCGCGCAGTGCCTGCGCCATCGGCGTCAGCGCGTAGCGGCCGTCGCGGCGCCGGGTGAAGATGCCGTGACTGATCAGCAGCCGCATCAGCCGGTGCAGGGCGTCCTCGTCGGCACCCACCGCCTGCGCCAGATCCGCGCCATCGCGCGGACCATCGGCCAGCGCGTCGGCGACCCCCAGATCCGCCGCGGCATGGATCGCCTGCGTCAGCCACCCGGCCGCGATCATCTCCAGTAGTGCGGCATGGCCGGGCACCATCCGCCGGTGTGCGCTCGCCATGACATTGCGCACCCGTTCCACCGCCCGCACCAGGCCCTGCGGGGGCAGTTTCGCTCGATCGGAGGCCATGACGACTCCATTCGTCGGCAAACGCGGTTGCCAAGGAGATTACGGCCCGAACCGCGTCCCGGGTGTGAATCGCGCGTCGTGGCCGTCGCTAGCGGGGCGATTCGCCCTTGGCGGCGGTGCGGTTGCGTTCGCGTTCGGCGGCGGTCTCGAGATATTCACCGAGCTCGCGGCGCAGGTTGGTGTCCAGCGAGCGCGCGAGCGTGTTGTGCACCGACGCCACCGCGAGCTCGCGCATCTTGTTGAGCATGGCGGTGGTCTCGGCGATCTCCTCGTTGGTCTCCGGTAGCCAGCCGGGGCCGTGCTCGTCGACGATGTGGGTGCGGGCGGCGGCGATCATGATCTTGGTGATGTCGTCGATATGCGCGGCGACCTGGGCGTGCACGCTGATCAGGGTGCGCAGGTCCAAGCCGTATTCGTCGAGTTCGGCGAAGCTGCTCAGCAGGTGGGTGTCGGTGAAGACGACGGTGTCGTTCTCGACGCGGACCAGGCCCATCTCGCGCAACTGGTCGACGAGGTCGTCGGTCTCGGCGCCGAGGATGGAGCCGATCAGCTCCCGCGACACCTCGAACGGCTCTTCCTTGGCCCAGGTCGCGGTCACCGCGTGCTGGAGACCGAGCACCTCGGTGAGGTCCTTCCCGGTTTCCCAGCTGGTGATGAAGTCGGCGATATGGGCGGTGGTGAAACCGCGCTGCAGCAGTGCGTCGATCAGGCGCAGCCGCTCCAGATGGGTGTCGTCGTAGATGCTGGCGCGCCCGTCCTTGCCCACCGGCGGCGGCAACAGACCGCGTTCTTGATAGGCGCGGACGTTGCGGCTGGTGGTGCCTGCGGCCCGTGCGAGGTCATCGATCCGGTAGTTCGGCATCGCTTGCACCTCCTCACATCCCCACCTGCGCCGCACCGGCGGGCGCCCGGCCGTCGACCGCCCGAGTGTATCTCCCGCGCTCTCGGCCGGCCTCAGTACCCGCGTTCCGGTTCGATCGGCGCCCGCAACGGCGCGCCGTCGGCGAACCGGACGACGTTGGCCCGCACGTGTTCGGCGAATGCGGCCATCCGCAGCTGCGGCGGATTCGAATCATGCGGAGTGACAATGGCATTGGGAAGCGTCCAGAGCGGGTGCCCGTCGGGCAGTGGCTCCGGATCGGTCACGTCCAGGCCGGCGCCGCCGATCGTCCCGGCGCGCAGGGCGTCGACCAGAGCGTCGGTGTCGACGAGACTGCCGCGGGCCACATTGATCACCCACGATGACGGCTTCAACTGCGCCAGCTCTTTCGCCCCCACCAGATGCCTGGTCTCGGCGGTGGCCGGCGCGGCGATCACCACATGGTCGGTGCGCGACCAGACCCCGGCGAGTTCGTCGGCGCGCACCGTCTCCACGTCGTCCGGAATACCGGGCCTGGTGACCGCGCGACCCGACCGATTGACCGCGATGATCTTCGCGCCCAGCGGCGTCAGCATCGGGATCAACGCCCGCCCGATTCCACCCGCACCCACGATCGCGACCGTCGCCCCGCGCAACGACCCGACATGCGGAAAGAACTCACGCTGCCGCCAACTCTCGGCCCGCAGATGTTCCGGCAGATACCGCACGCCCGCCAGCAGCAGCATCAGCGTGTGCTCGGCCACGCTGGCGGCGTAAGCGCCTGCGGCAGAGGTGAATCGAACCCGCGGGAACCGTTCGAACACGCCGGCGTCGAACCAGTCCTCGACTCCGGCCGCGTTCAGCTGCACCCATTCGATCCCGTCCGGCAGGTGGTCCGGGAACTGCGCCGGTGAACCATTCCAGACGAGCGCGCGCGCCTCGTCGAGCCCGGCGGTACGCGCGCCCGCCTCCGTCACCGCCTGTTCGAGCATCGGTTGTTCACCCGGGCCGACCGCAACCGCCATCCGGCTCATCCTCGGACCTCCTTCGCTCACCGCGCCGGTGCTCCACGTCCGGCCGTCCTCCGATCGAACGTACCGGCGAAGGCGGGGGAGGGTGGATGGTCGGCTGATCAGTCCTCGTCGTCCAGTTCGACCTTGTCCCTATCGGCCCACTCGATCAGCCGGTCCAGTTCGAACACCGCGTCGTCGATGCCTGCGTGCAGGTCACCGAGCTTCTGGTAGCGGGCCGGCACGGTCGCCATGGTGAAATCACGCGGGTCGATATCGGGGACCTCGTCCCAGATCACCGGGGTGGACACGGTGGCTTCGGGCACCCCGCGCACCGAGTAGGCGGCGGCGATGGTGTGGTCGCGGGCGTTCTGGTTGTAGTCGACGAACAGCATCCGCGGGTCGCGGTCCTTGCGCCACCAGGTGGTGGTGACGTCATCGGGCGCGCGCCGTTCCACCTCGCGGGCGAAGGCCAGCGCGGCGCGGCGCACGTCCTGGAAACCCCATTCCGGTGCGATCCGCACGTAGACGTGCAGTCCGTGTCCGCCGGAGGTCTTCGGCCAGCCCACCGCGCCGATCTCGTCGAGCACCTCGTGCACCACCCCGGCGACCCGCTGCACCCGCGACCACGGGCAGTCCGGCATCGGGTCCAGGTCGATGCGCCACTCGTCGGGACGTTCGGTATCGAAGCGGCGAGAGTTCCACGGATGGAACTCCACCGTCGACATCTGCACGGCCCAGATGACGTCGGCCAGCTCGGACACGCACAGCTCGTCGGCATGCCTGCCGTACCGGGGGAAGAACACCCGCACGGTCGGCACCCAGTCCGGCGCGCCTGCGGGCAGCCGCTTCTGATGCACCTTGTCGCCGGCGAGTCCCTTGGGAAACCGGTGCAGCATGCACGGTCGATCCCGCAGCGCGTTGACGATCCCGTCGCCGACGCTGAGGTAGTACTGCACCAGATCGAGCTTGGTGGCGCCGGATTCGGGGAAATAGACCCGATCCGGGTTGGAGACGCGAACCGTCCGGTCCCCGACCTCGAGCTCGATAGCCGACCCCTTGCTACTGGCCACGTCCCGACCATAACCCGGCGCACCCGGATCGTCCGGCCGAACCACGCCGCCGGCTCAGGTCGGCGTGGCCAGCGCGAACGGCAGTACCGCCGGGGCCCCGGCCTTGCGGAGTTGATGGGCGGCGGCGGTAAAGGTCCATCCGGTATCGGTGAGGGCGTCGACCAGCAGGATCGGGCCGTCGATCGGTCCGAGGTCGGGTAGTTCCCAGAGGTCGTGCAGTGCGGCCACCCGGTGCGCGGAATTCACCGCCGATACCGGCGGCCGGTCGGGACGTACACGCATCGTGCCGAGATCGCGGAGCTTGCCGATCTCGGCCAGCCGCGCGGCGAGGCTCGCCGTCAGCACCGGATGTGTGGGCGATTCCAGGGCCAGCACGGCGGTGGGACGGTCCTGCCAGTCCCAGTCGCGCAGCACTGCAATGCAGGCCTGGACCACGGCGTCGGGTACCGGCTCGTCCGGGCCGTCGAGTAGGGCGCGCAACCGCTGACCCCAGCCGAGCGCGCTGAGCCTGCCGAGCACCCGGCCGGTCTCGGCGCCTTCGGAGATCTTGCCCGACAACGGAATACCGAGTTTCGCCATCCCGGTCGGCCACATCTTGCGTGGCGCCAGGTCGATTCCGGGTCGGTCGAGGCGGTCGCGGGTGGCCGCGACTGCTTCGGCGTCGAGCGCGGTATCCGGCCGGACACCGGTGCAGTTGTCGCAGCGGCCACAGTCGGCGGTGCCGGGTGCGGCGGTCCGGAGCCCAGGATCGTCGAGTTGGCCGCGCAGGAACACCATCCGGCAGCCGGTGGTCGTCTGATAGTCGATCATGGCCTGCTGTTCGGCCGATCTGGCCGCCTCCAGCCGCTCGTAGCGATCGCTGTCGTAGACCCAGTCCTGGCCGGTGGACAGCCAGCCGCCGCGCACCCGGCGCACCGCACCGTCGACGTCGAGCACCTTGAGCACCATCTCCAGGCGCGACCGATTCAGCTCCACCAGCGGCTCCAAGGCGGCCGTCGACTGGGGTCGCTCGGTGTCGAGCGCGGCGAGCACCGCACGCACGATGTGCTCGCGGGGAAAGGCGACGGAAGCAAAATAGCTCCAGATCCGCGCGTCCTCGGGGCCGGGCAGCAACACCACTTCGGCGCGGTCGGTCCCTCGGCCGGCACGCCCGACCTGCTGGTAGTAGGAGATCGGCGAGGAGGGCGCGCCCACGTGCACCACGAAACCGAGGTCGGGTTTGTCGAACCCCATCCCGAGCGCCGACGTCGCGATCAGTGCCTTGACCTCGTTGTTCAGCAGTGCGGCCTCGAGCATCTCGCGCTCGGCCGGATCGGTCTGGCCGGTGTAGGCGGCGACCGTGTGCCCGTGCGAGTTCAGCACGTCGGCCAGATCCTGCGCCGCGGCCACCGTCAGCGTGTAGATGATGCCGGAGCCGGGCAGCTCGCCCAGATGACGGCTGAGCCAGGCCGTGCGCTCGACGGCATCGTCGAACCGCACCACCGACAGGTGCAGCGACTCACGGTCCAAGGTGCCGCGCAACACCAGGGTGTCGGTGCCGATCTGGGTGGCCACATCGGTGACCACGCGGTCGTTGGCCGTCGCGGTGGTGGCCAGCACCGGAACGTCGGACCCCAGATCGGCGATCAGCGTCCGGATACGCCGGTAATCCGGCCGGAAGTCGTGGCCCCAGTCGGACACGCAGTGCGCCTCATCGATCACCACCAGGCCCGCGTCCGCGGCGAGCTTCGGCAGTACCTGATCGCGGAAGTCCGGATTGTTCAACCGCTCCGGGCTCACCAGCAGCACATCGACCTCGCCCGCGGCCACCTGGGCATGGATGTCGTCCCATTCGGTGACGTTGCCGGAATTGATGGTCGCGGCGCGCACTCCCGCGCGTTCGGCGGCCGCCACCTGATTGCGCATCAGCGCCAGCAGCGGCGACACGATCACCGTCGGCCCGCGCCCGGCCGTCCGCAGCAGCTTCGCCGCGATGAAATACACCGCCGACTTTCCCCACCCGGTTCGCTGCACCACCAAGGCGCGGCGGCGCTGCACCACCAGCGCCTCGATCGCGGTCCACTGGTCCTCGCGCAGCCGCGCCCCGCCACCGGCCAGCTCCCGCAACAGGCCCTCGGCCCGCTCCCGCAGCCCGGCAACGTCGATACCCGTCGTTGTCGTCCCCTCAGCTGTGTCCATGCAGGCCATGGTGCCCTACACCACCGACAAGGTCGTCCGAAGCGGCTGAATCCGAGCCGTGACCGGCGGATCTGGGTACTCCCGGGGACAATGAGTGCTACGACGAGGGGCCACCGGGCCGTGGACCTGGTAGGAGGACGTGATGCCGGACAGTTTTCAGTCGCCCGCGGGGTGGTCGCCGCCGGGTGCCCAGTTCCAGAATCGCGGTGCGTTGGGCCGCACCCTGATCAGCACCGCTGTCGCGCTGGTGGTGACGCCGGTCGGCATCGGCATCGCCGCGCACGGTTCACTGGCCACCAGTCGCTGGTGGGATTCGGTGGACCGGTGGAGCGCACCAGGTCAGTCGGTGCTCGGTGCGGTCCTGCTGTTGCTGGTGGCGGTGCTCGCCGCGTACTCACCGGCGGCGACCATGATCGCCGGCCTGATCTGGGGCATCCTGCCCGGCATCATCCAGATCTTCTTTCCGGAGGACACCTTCCGCCTGATCGGTGACATCCCCGGATTGGCCGCCGAACTGCACGTCGCCCTGCATGCCTGGTTGGTCAGCGGGATGGTGCTCGTGGTCGGGACCTTGCTGTTCGGTGCGGGTGTGGTCGCGACGTTGAAGCGACGCTGAGGCACCGATCCGGCCGGACCGCGATGGTCCGGCCGGAATCGGTCAACCCTTCACGCAGAGCACCTGACGCAGCGTCGCCACCACATCGACCAGGTCGCGCTGTGCGGCGATGACCTCATCGATGTCCTTGTACGCGGCCGGAATCTCATCGACGACACCGGCGTCCTTGCGGGACTCGACGCCCTCGGTCTGCGCGATCAGATCGGCGACGCTGTAGCGCTTCTTGGCCGCAGTGCGGCTCATACGCCGGCCCGCACCGTGCGACGCCGACTGGAACGACTCGGGATTTCCCTTGCCGCGCACGACATACGAGCGGGTACCCATCGAACCCGGGATCAGGGCCAGATCGCCCTTGCCCGCGCGCACCGCGCCCTTGCGGGTCACCAGCATCGGCACGCCGTCGATCATTTCCTCCGCCACATAGTTGTGGTGACACGAGATCGGCGCGTCGAAATGCACCGGGCGATCGGCGAATTCGTCGCGGACCGCACGGCAGGCCAGGGCGAGCATGACGGCGCGATTACGTGCCGCGTATTCCTGCGCCCAGGTCAGATCGTGACGGTAGGCGTCCATTTCCGGGGTGCCGGAAAGGAATACCGCGAGATCGCGATCCGGCAGGTCCGAGTTATGCGGAAGGGTGCGAGCGACAGCCATATGGCGTTCCGCCAGTTCCTTGCCGATATTCCGGCTGCCGGAATGCAGCAGAATCCATACCGCGTCGTCCTGGTCGAGGCACAATTCCAGGAAGTGATTTCCGCCGCCGAGTGTCCCCATCTGCTTATGTGCCTTGGATTCCCGGTTGCGGACGCTCTTGTCGAGGTCGTCGAAAGAACCCCAGAACCGGTCCCAGCCCGAACGCAACGTCGCGGTGCTCGCGCCGAGTCCCGAGACCTCGGCACCGATGCGGCGCACGTCGACCGAGTTGTCGTGGGCGTGGAAGCCCACCGGGATCGCGGCCTCGATGCGGCTGCGCAGCGAATGCAGATTGTCGGGCAGGTCCGCGGCGGTGAGGTCGGTCTTGACGCTTTCCATACCGCAGCCGATATCCACACCGACGGCGGCGGGGGCGACGGCGTCCTTCATGGCGATGACCGAGCCCACCGTCGCGCCCTTGCCGAGGTGCACGTCCGGCATGACGCGCACGCCGTGGACCCATTCCAGTTGCGCGATATTCCGCAGCTGGCGCAGTGCGGCCTGCTCGATATCGTGCTCGGAAGCCCACATCAACGTCCGCGCCCGGGTACCGGGCAGCTCGACGGGAAACATTGTCTCGGTCCTTTCACTCCTTGCGAATTCGCTTCGCCTTACACCGTCAACGGTAGGCACGGCGGCGTCGCTGCGCACCTGAATTTCGGCGCGAGAAAGGGCAGGATCGATGACGTGAATTTGTTTCAGTCGAGCGCTGCCTCGATCTCCTCGCGCGCCGGAATCGAGGCGCTGGCACCCAGCCGGGTGGTGGCGAGCGCGCCCGCCGCACACGCCCAGCGCAGGGCCTCGGCCGGACCGCGCTGCCAGGCCACCGCGAGCGCGCCGGTGAAGGTGTCGCCCGCGCCTGTCGTGTCCACGACCTGCACACGCAGCCCTGGCACACGCAGTTCCCGGCCGTCCGTTCCGCGGTAACGCGCACCGTCCGCGCCGAGGGTCACCACCAGATGCGGCACCGCGTCGAGGGCGGCGCCGAGTTCGGCGAATTCGCCCGAGTTGACCACCGCGACGTCGACATCGGCCCACAGCTCGGGCGGCAGTGGCCGCGCCGGTGACGGGTTGAGCACGACGACGGTCCCGTTCGCTTGCGCATGCCGAGCGGCCGCTGCCACCGTCTGCACCGGAATCTCCAATTGGCACAGCAAGATATCCGCGCCGGCGATGACGGCAAGGTCGTCGTCGGAGAGTTCGGTGAGCGTGGCATTGGCCCCACCCACCACGATGATGCTGTTTTCCCCGGCAGCGTCCACCACGATCGCCGCGATCCCACTCGGTCCATCGACCGTCCGCAGCCGCGCGGTCCCCACGCCCGACTGACGCAGCACCGCCCGAAGCTCATCGGCGAACACATCGTCACCGACCGCGCCGATGAACTCCACCCGCCCACCGGCCCGCCCCGCCGCGATCGCCTGATTCGCTCCCTTACCCCCGGGCACCATCGCGAACCCGCTCCCGAGCACCGTCTCGCCCGGCTCCGGCCGCCGCGCGGTAGTGGTGACCAGATCCATATTGATGCTGCCCAGCACCGCGATCACGGGTGCCTGTCCGTCGGTCATACCGGGCACGGTAACGGCACCGGCCACAGCGCACCGGCAATGCGACCGGAACGGCGGAGTCCGGCTCGGTTGACGCGCGTTCGATGGTGAGTCCGGCGATTCCTCCTGAGCCCGCTCACCAGCGCACGATGATCCCCGCCTCCCGCGCCAGGCTCGCGGCGAGTCCGATGAGGTCGCCGCCGTCGACGGTCGCGCCGTGTAGGCCCGCCACGCCGTCGATGTCGGCGAGGGTGCAGTCGGTGAAGCGGAGGTTGTGGCGCGGTGCGGTGCCGGTGAAGCGGGCGCCGGTGAGGTCGCAGTGTTCGAAGACGACGTTGCGGAATTCGACGCCCTCGAAATCGGCTTGGCGCAGATCGCAGTCGCGGAAGACGACGGTGCGCAGCTTGGAGTAGCGGAATGAGGTGAGATCGGCGCGGGTGCCGTCGAGCAGGACATCGCGCCAGCTGCCCGCGGTCCACGACATGCCGGTCAGCCTGCTGGTGCTGATCACGCATTCGGCCATCGAGCATTCGTCGGCCAGCAGATTGGCCAGATCGCAGACCGACAGTTCCGACTCGTAGACGGTGACCCCGCGCATGATCCCGCCGAAGCGGCAGTTGTCGAACCGGCAGCCCTCGATGCCGAGGGCGTGGGTTTCCGCACGGGTGAGGTCGGTTCCGGTGAACTCGACCTCGTCGATCGTGGTGTCGTCGGCGAAATCGTCGCGCGGGGATTCGGCAGGACGCCGGGGCCGGGAGCGGGGCGCGGTGGGCACGACGGGAACGTTGCTGTTGCGAGAGGTTGCCACCCTTGCTCCGCTCTGAGTCGAGGACGATCGGTACCCGGCAAGCTACGGGACGGCACCGACAACAACCGCGTGACCGGGGCGGATCAGTTCATCGGCGGTGGGTAGCGCGATGGTTCGGTGTCGGAGCGGCTGCGTAGTCTGTAACTCATGACGGTAGGACAGACAGCCGAGCTCGATACCCGCGAGGCCGTGCACGACGCCGCGCGTAAGGCCCGGGTCGCCGCACGGGCGCTCGCCCAGTTGACCACCGCCCAGAAGAACGAGGCGCTGCACGCTGCCGCCGACGCGCTGCTCGCCGCGGCCGACCGGGTGCTGGCCGCCAATGCCGAGGACATCGCGGCCGCACAGGCCGCGGGCACCGAGGAGTCGCTGCTCGACCGGCTGCGGCTGACCAAGGACCGCATCGACGGCATCGCCTCCGGCCTGCGCCAGGTGGCCGGCCTGCCCGATCCGGTCGGTGTGGTGGTGCGTGGTTCGACCCTGCCCAACGGGCTCGAGATCCGTCAGGTGCGGGTGCCGCTCGGGGTGGTCGGCATGGTGTACGAGGCCCGGCCCAACGTCACCGTCGACGCGTTCGGCCTGGCCCTGAAGTCCGGTAACGCGGCGCTGCTGCGCGGCTCGTCGTCGGCGGCGCGGTCCAACGCCGCGCTGGTCGAGGTGCTGCGGGAATCGCTTGTCGCCCAGGGCATCCCCGCCGACGCGGTGCAGCTGCTGCCCAGCGAGGACCGCTCCAGCGTCACCCATCTGATCCAGGCCCGCGGTCTGGTCGACGTCGTCATTCCGCGCGGTGGCGCCGGCCTGATCAACGCCGTCGTCCGCGACGCCCAGGTCCCCACCATCGAGACCGGCACCGGCAACTGCCACGTCTATGTGCACGCCGGCGCCGACCTGGACATGGCCGAGCAGATCCTGATCAACGCCAAGACACGCAGGCCGAGTGTCTGCAATGCCGCCGAGACGGTGCTCATCGACGCCGCCATCGCCGAGGCGGCCGTCCCCCGGCTCACCAAGGCGCTGGAAGACCACGGCGTCACCATCCACGGCGATCTGCCCGGTCAGGTGCCCGCCACCGATGCCGATTGGGGCGAGGAGTACCTGACCCTCGATATCGCGTTGAAGGTGGTCGACGGCCTGGACGCCGCGGTCGAGCACATCAACACCTGGGGCACCGGCCACACCGAGGCCATCGTCACCTCGGAGGTCTCCGCCGCCCGCGAGTTCACCAGCCGGGTCGACGCCGCCGCCGTCATGGTCAACGCCTCCACCGCCTTCACCGACGGTGAGCAGTTCGGCTTCGGCGCCGAGATCGGCATCTCCACCCAGAAGCTGCACGCCCGCGGCCCGATGGCGCTGCCGGAGCTCACCTCCACCAAGTGGATCGTCTGGGGCGAGGGGCAGGTCCGCCCGGTCTGAGACCGGGCGCGGTCGCGTCGTCCCGTAGCGTGGGGCTGGTAGTCGCAGGAAAGGGACGCGTGGTGGATCGCTCGAATTCGGATCAGGTCGCGGTTCAGGAGCCGATCTTCGCGTCGGTGGACGAGGTCATCGATCGGCTCGCCGAGACCGGTTACCTGGCCGACAAGGCCACCGCCACCTCGGTGTTCCTGGCGGATCGGCTGGGTAAGCCGTTGCTGATCGAGGGCCCGGCCGGTGTCGGTAAGACCGAACTGTCGCGCGCGGTCGCCCAGACCGCGGGGGCCGAGCTGGTGCGGTTGCAGTGCTACGAGGGCGTCGACGAGGCGCGCGCGCTCTATGAGTGGAACCACGCCAAGCAGATCCTGCGGATCCAGGCCTCCAGCGAGAACGACTGGGAAGAGACCAAGGCCGACGTCTTCACCGAGGAGTTCCTGCTGGCGCGGCCGCTGCTGACCGCGATCCGCCGCACCGAGCCGACGGTGCTGCTCATCGACGAGACCGATAAGGCCGACGTCGAGATCGAGGGCCTGCTGCTCGAGGTGCTCAGTGATTTCGCGGTGACGGTCCCGGAACTGGGCACCATCACCGCCCAGCACAAGCCGTTCGTCGTGCTCACCTCCAACGCCACCCGGGAGCTGTCGGAGGCGCTCAAGCGGCGCTGCCTGTACCTGCACCTGGATTTCCCCGACGCCGACCTCGAACGCCGCATCCTGGCCAGCCGGGTTCCGGATCTGCCCGAGGCCGTGGCGGCGCAGCTGGTGCGGATCGTGCATGTGCTGCGCGGGATGCCGTTGAAGAAGCTGCCGTCGGTGGCGGAGTCCATCGACTGGGGCCGCACCCTGCTGGCCCTCGGCATGCAGGACCTCGACGACACGACCGTGCGCGCCACTCTCGGCGTGGTGCTCAAACATCGCAGCGACCACGAGCGGGCGCTGGCCGAGCTGAAACTGGCCTGATGTCCGCGCGATCGGTACCCGCGCAGGCGCCGGATTTCCGGGCGCCGCACGGGTTCGCGGGTCATCTCGTCGATTTCGTGGAGGCGTTGCGGGCCCGCGGCGTCCCGGTCGGGCCTTCGGAGACGGTGGACGCCGGCCGGGTGCTGACCGTGCTCGACCTGCTGGACCGGGAAGCGGTCCGCGAAGGTCTGGCCTGTGCCCTGCTGCGCCGCACCACCCACCGCAACACCTACGACGGTCTGTTCGATCTGTGGTTCCCGGTCGCGATCGGCGCCCGGACCGATTCGGTCGACGATGTGGAGATCCCGCGCACGCCGTCGGGCACCGTCGATATCGAGGCGTTGCGCGAGCTGCTGGCCGAGCTGCTGACCGAGGAGGGCTCGACCGTCCAGCTGGAGTCGCTGGCCGGGCAGATGGTCGAGGAACTGGGGCAGTACCAGTCCGCGCGTGGCCCGTCGTTCTCGACGTATCAGGCGCTCAAAGAGGTGCAGCCGCAGACGTTGCTGGCCAAGATCCTGGCCGGTCTGGCCCGTCCCGATGGCAGTGCCTTCGACACCGAGGTCGCCCGCCGCTCCGCGCGCCAGCGGATCGATGCCTTCCGCGCCACCGTCGATGCCGAGACCCGCAGGCGCGTCGCCGAGCGGATCGGACGCGAACGGGTCGCCAGTTACGGCGTCGCCCGGCAGGCCGACGATGTCGACTTCCTGCGTGCCTCGGAGTCGGAGCTGGCCGAGTTGCGCCGCAGCAGCCAGCGGCTGGCCCGCATTCTGGCGTCGCGGCTGGCGGTGCGGCGCAAGCATTCCCGGCGCGGTGAGATCGATCTGCGGCGCACGCTGCGCAAATCCATGTCCACCGGCGGGGTGCCGATCGATCTGGTCAGCCGCAAGCCGCGGCCCGGGCGGCCGGAACTGGTACTGCTGTGCGATGTCTCGGGTTCGGTGGCCGGCTTCAGCAACTTCACTCTGCTGCTGGTGAGCGCGCTGCGCGAGCAGTTCTCGCGGGTGCGGATCTTCGCGTTCGTCGACCAGACCGATGAGGTGACCCGGTTCTTCGATGCGCGAACCCAATTGGACGAGGCGATGAAACGGGTGTTCACCGAGGCCCAGGTGGCCGGCTTCGACGGGCATTCCGATTATGGCAGCGCGCTGGCGGGGTTCGCCGAGAAGTGGCCGGACGCGGTCACCAGCCGCAGCTCGCTGCTGATCCTCGGGGACGCGCGCACCAACTACCGCGACCCGGACCTGGAAACCCTGCGCGGTCTGGTGCAGGTGGCCAAGCATGCGCACTGGCTCAACCCGGAGCCGAAAACCCAATGGGGATCGGGTGATTCGGCCGCCGACAAGTATCAGCAGGTGATCGAGATGCACGAATGCAGGTCGGCGGCACAGCTGACCGGGGTGGTGTCGCGGCTGCTGCCGGTGTGATCATCAGCGCTTGTTAAGCGAACCTTATGGTGTTGCCGCGACAATGCGCGAATGGTCAACACAGCTTCGGCGGACAACAATTATCAGTTCCAGGTCGATCTGCGCGGCATCGTGGATCTGCTGTCGCACCACCTGTACTCGAGTCCGCGGGTCTACCTCCGGGAGCTGTTGCAGAACGCCGTCGACGCCGTCACCGCCCGCACGAAGCTCGACCCCACCGCCCCGACCGCGATCCGGCTGCACCTGGACGGGCACGGCCTGCGCATCACCGACCCCGGCATCGGACTCACCGAGGCCGACGTCCACCGCTTCCTGGCCACCATCGGCCGCTCCTCCAAACGCGACGACATCGAGGGCGCCCGCCGCGAATTCCTCGGCCAGTTCGGGATCGGACTGCTGGCCTGCTTCACCGTCGCCGAGTCGATCCGCGTGCGCACCCGGTCGGCCGCCGATCCCGATGCGCCGCCGGTGGAATGGATCGCCGAGGCCGATGGCACGTATTCGCTGCGCGCGCTCGAGCCCGCGGACTACCCCGAGCCGGGCACCACGGTCGAACTGACGCCGCGGCCCGGCGCGCAGGACTGGTTCACCGCCGACCGTGTGCTGGAGTTGGTCACTGATTACGGTTCGCTGCTGCCGTACGAGGTGAGCGTCGAAGCGGCGGGCAGCGTCGTCCGGGTGACCGATCCGCAGCCGGTCTGGCGGCGGCAGTTCGATTCGCCCGCGCTGCGCCGGGCCGCGCTGTTCGACTACGGCGAACGGGTGCTCGGATTCCAGCCGCTGGACGTCATCGACCTCAATGCCGAACTGGCCGGGGTGAGCGGTGTCGCGTATGTGCTGTCGCAGCCGGGTAATCCGGCCGAATCCAGTGCGCACCGGGTGTATCTGAAGGGGATGCTGCTCGGCGACGCCGTGCGCGGGGTACTGCCGGATTGGGCGTTCTTCGTCCGCTGCGTCATCGACACCGATTCGCTGCGCCCGACCGCCTCCCGGGAAGGACTGTACGAGGACGAGCGGCTGGCCATCGTCCGCGACGCGCTCGGTGACCGGGTGCGGGAATGGCTCACCGAGATCGCCGCCGAACAGCCCGACCGGCTGGCCGCGTTCCTGTCGGTGCACGCGCTCGGTGTCAAGGCGATGGCCCGGCATTCGACGGAGTTGCTGCGGATCATGGTGCCGCATCTGCTGTTCGAAACCACCGAGGGCCGGATACCGCTGACCGAATTCGTGCGCAAACATCCGGTGGTGCGGGTGAGTGCCACGGTGGAGGAGTTCCGCCAGGTCGCGCAGACGGCGTCGGCGCAGGGCATCGGCATCGTCAACGGCGGCTATACCTATGACGCCGAACTGGTCGCGCTGCTGCCGCAGATCATCCCCGAGGTCGAGGTGATCGAACTCGACGGCGCCGCCCTGACCGCCGCCCTCGATCCGGTGGACCCGGCCGAGGAACTGGCCTTGGCGCCAGTGCTGTCCATCGCCCGCAGCACGCTCGATCCGCTGTCCTGCGATGTGCTGCTGCGCGCCTTCCACCCGGTCTCGGTGCCCGCGCTCTATCTCGACAGCCGCGGCGCCCGCAACGAACGGGCCAGGGCCGACACCGTCGCCGAAGCCGACGACCTGTGGTCGGACATCCTCGGCGCACTCGAATCCGCGACACCACGGGCGCAACTGGTCCTCAACTTCCACAGCCCGGTGGTACGCAGGCTCGCCCGCATCGGTGATCCGGCCTTCCTGAAAACCGCCGTGGAATCGCTGTACGGACAGGCACTGCTGATGACCCACCGGCCGCTGCGGCCCGCCGATACCGCGCTGCTCAACCGCGCCTTCGGAGAGTTCCTGAGCTGGGCCACCGAACGCGCCGTCGGCGGCGACCAGGGGGAGAACTGACATGGATCACACCGAGATCGACGGCGAACTGCGGCGTTGCCGGTCCCTGCCGCACGGCCGCGCGCGCACCCAGCGGCTGGAGACGCTGGCCGCCGCCGCTCGTTCCGGCACCGACCGCGCGCTCGAGGGCGCGGTGCTGCTCGAGCTCGCCCGCTCCTACATGTACGCGGGCGAACGCGACCTGTCGCCGATGGCATACGGCCGGCTGCTGAGCATCTACGACGCCCACCCGGCCGAGCTCGGGCATCTGACCTACTCGGTGCACTGGCAGCTGAAATGGATGACCTGGGATCTGATCGGCAATCCGGCGGTCCCCCTGCCGACGGTGCATCGCTGGCTCGACGAAATGGACAACCGCTACCGCCAGCGCGGATACAGCGCCCGGCCGGTACTGAGTCTGCGCGCCGACCTGGCCTGCGCAATCGGCGATCACGAGGAGGCGATCGCGCTACGGGATGCCGCACTGGGCAAGCAGCGCGATCAGATGGCCGACTGCGACGCCTGCGAACGCAATGGCTGGGGCGTGATCAGCGCGGCGGCCGGCGACGACGAGGACGCGCTCGAGCAGTGGCGCCCGGTGATCGACGGTGAACGCAGCTGCGCCGAGGAACCGCACCGCACGCTGGCCAAGGCACTGGTACCGATGTTGCGCACCGGCCGCACCGCCGCGGCTCGCAGCGCGCATCTGACCGGATATCCGCTGGTCCGGCACAATATCGAGCTGCGCGCGTCGGTGGGGGAGCACATCGAGTTCTGCGCGCTGACCGGCAACGAAGCACGCGGCCTGGAGATCCTGGCCGAACACAGCAGCTGGCTCACCGACCAGGCCGCCGATATCGGCAGCCGGCTGTCGTTCATCACCGGTGTGAGCGTCCTGCTGCGGCGGCTGGTCGCGCTGGACATGGCGGAGTTGCCGGTTGGCGGGGAGACGGTGGCGACGGTGCTAGCCACGCTCGAGGCCGAAATCGAGGACGTGGTTCGCCGGTACGACACCCGGAACGGCACGGACGAGTACCGCAAGCGGGTCGATGAACGGCTCACTCGGCAACCAGTGGTCGAGCTGCTGCCGTTGGGGTTGCGCTCGCGTCCGTTGGCCGCGCAGCCGGCAGGCGCAGCGACGAGTTCGGGGGCTGGCGCGGCAGTTGGTGCCTCGATCCCGGCAGGTCGCGACACGGACGGCACGGGCACAGCCGACGCGTCTGGGGCAACCGCGTCGACAAGCGGCGAACCGGCCGCCGTGGACCGGTCGGCCGAGGCCGCACGGCTGATCGAAGCGGCCACCGCACGCCTGCACACCGACCCGGCCGCCGCCGAAACCCAGCTGCGGCGCGCGTTGGCGGTGGGCACCGGTGTGCTGCCCCGCGAGGATCTGGCCCGGCTGAACTCGCTGCTGGTCTCGGCGCTGGCCGGGCAGCCGGGACGGGAGGCCGATCTGGCCGATGCCGCGCTCTACGCCGCCGCCCGCTGGTCAGGGCTGTCGGACGCCGACGCCGCCCACCACAGCTGTGTCGCGGCCCGCGCCTTCCACCGCGCGGGACAGCACGGCCCGGCCGCCGCACTGTTCGAGCAGGTCGTCGGGGACCCCGACCTCGGGTACCCGGCCTCGGAGCTGGCGGTGATCGGGGCACAGTACGGGACCTCGCTTTCGGCACTCGGCCGCCCGGTCGACGCCGCCCGCGAGTACGTCTCGGCCGCGAAGCTGATCGAGCATGTCCCCGGACATGATCAGCTGCGCGCCGAACTCGCCGATTCCGCAGCTCAGGCGCTGTCGCGGGCGGGCCGCCTTGATGAGGCGCGGGCCGCCTTCCTCCGGGCCGCGGATCTGTGGGGCGGCCTGGCCCGGATCGACGCGCGCGCCGCCTGCCTGCGCCGCATCGCCTGGATGCAGACCTGGGACGAGGACGCAGATACCGAGTCTCCGGCCTGGCTGGCCACCATCGACGGGCTGATCGCAGAACTGGACGCCGCGCTCGAACAGGAGCCCACCCCCGAGCTTGCCGCCGAGCTGGAGACCACCCGCGAGCAACGGGCCCAGATGCAGGCGGAGGTCGCCGGCGACTACCGGTAGCCCCCGCACGACCACGGCGCGGGCGCACCCACCCGTTAAGCTCGGCACTCATGCACACGACAGGCCGGCCCCGACGCAAGCTCGGGGTGATGGGCGGAACGTTCGATCCCATCCACCACGGCCACCTGGTCGCCGCCAGCGAGGTCGCCAACCGCTTCGACCTCGATGAGGTCGTCTTCGTGCCCACCGGGCAGCCGTGGCAGAAGGCCGGCAAGCAGGTCAGCCCGGCCGAGGACCGCTACCTGATGACCGTCATCGCGACGGCGTCGAATCCGCGGTTCTCGGTCAGCCGGGCCGACATCGATCGGGGCGGGGTCACCTACACCGTCGACACCCTGCGTGACCTGCGATCCCAGCATCCGGACGCGGAGCTGTACTTCATCACCGGAGCAGACGCGCTGGCCAATATCCTGACGTGGCAGGATTGGGCGGAACTGTTCGAACTGGCGAGGTTCGTCGGGGTGAGCCGTCCGGGTTACGAACTGCACACCGATCATCTGGAGGAGCACCTGCGTGATCTCCCGCCGGATGCGGTGACCATGATCGAGATCCCGGCGCTGGCGATCTCGTCGAGCGAATGCCGTCGCCGTGCCGCCGAGAACCGGCCGGTCTGGTACCTCGTGCCCGACGGTGTCGTGCAGTACATATCGAAGCGGCACCTGTATGTGCCGGCAGGAGCGGAAGGTAGCTGAGCGTGAGCGAGCGCAGCGAGGTGCGGGCATGACGGCCTCTGTCGAAGCGGTGGAGATGGCGCAGGTCGCCGCACGGGCAGCCGATGAGAAGCTGGCTTCCGATGTGGTGGTGCTCGATGTGTCCGAGCAGTTGGTGATCACCGACTGCTTCGTGATCGCGTCCGCGCCGAACGAACGGCAGGTCAACGCGATCGTCGACAATGTCGAGGAGAAACTGCGCGCCGCCGGGCACAAGCCGGTCCGTCGCGAAGGCACCCGTGAGGGCCGCTGGGCATTGCTGGACTACGTCGATGTGGTGGTGCACATCCAGCACAACGACGAGCGCAATTTCTATGCGCTGGAACGCTTGTGGAAGGACTGCCCGGTGGTAGCGGTCGAGGGCCTCGCCGGCCCGGCCGACACCGCGGCGGCGGCTTCCGAGGACGGCGAGTGACCTCGAAGTACAGCCATGTGCGCAAGCTGATCCTGTTGCGCCACGGGCAGACCGAATGGAATGCCATCGACCGCATGCAGGGCCAGATCGACACCGATCTCACCGAACTCGGCCGCCGCCAGGCCAAAGAGGCGGCCCGGGAACTGGTGACCCACAATGCGATCGCCATCATCTCCTCCGATCTCAAACGGGCCTACGAGACCGCGGTGGCGCTGGCCGACCACACCGGAATCGAGGTCGTGCGCGATCCCCGGCTGCGCGAGACCAACCTCGGTGACTGGGAAGGACTCACCCACATCGAGGTCGACGCGGGATACCCCGGCGCCCGGGTGGCCTGGCGGCTGGACGCGAGTTTCACCCCGCCCAACGGCGAGAGCAAACTCGAGGTCGGTGCGCGCGCGTTGCCGGTGGTCCAGGAACTGTTCGCCGAGCGGCAGGATTGGCCCGGCGGGACTATCATCCTGGTGGCGCACGGCGGGCTGATCGCCGCCCTCACGGCCGCGCTGCTCGACCTGCCACCTCGCAGCTGGCCCGCCCTCGGTGGTCTGGCCAACACCAGCTGGGTGCAGTTGAGCAGCCACGGTCCGAGCATCGACCAGCCCGGCTGGCGCCTCGATGTGTGGAACGCAGCGGCGAAGGTAGCTCCCGATGTCCTCTGAAGAGCCCCTCCGGCAGGTGCCGGACGAACTGTTCCGGAAGGTATCCGCCCGACCGGAACGTGCCCTCCCGGATGCCCTGTTCGGGCCGCCACCGACCCCGCCGCCGGCCGCCCGCACGCCGGAAACCGTTCCGGCCGGCGGCCGATCCGGCGCGGTGGAGGAGGTCGTGCCCGAGCCGCCCACCGAACCTCCGGATGCCGGTGACGACGGGGTGAAATCTTCCGCGTCGGAGCGAGATTCGGGTGAAGCCACGGCAGCGGCCGAATCCTCCGATGCGCCGTCCTCGGGCGAGGCGGCTGAATCTTCGGTCGAGTCGGGCGAATCGACGACCGGGCTTGGCGAAAGGGTGGCTGAATCGGTCGATTCGTCTATGAGTGCGGATGCCGCAACGGCCAGCAACGAAACGCCGCTCGAACCCGCCGTCGGCACCGAATCCGAGAGCGAGGGCGACCTCGTCGTCGCCGAGCCCGGTGATCAGGCCGATACTCCCGTCGCAGCCACCTCGGACGCGGTGGCGCCCGCGGAGCCGGCTACTCGCCCGGTCCTGCTGGTGATCGCGGACTCGCTGGCCTACTTCGGGCCCGAAGGCGGGCTGCCCGCCGACCATCCCCGGATCTGGCCGAATCTGGTCGGCGCGGAGTTGGATTGGGATGTGGAGCTGGTCGCCAGGATCGGCTGGACCTGCCGCGACGGGTACTGGGCGCTGATCGGCGATCCCCGGGTGTGGGCCGCGGTGCCGCGCGCGGGTGCGGTGGTGTTCGCGGTGGGCGGGATGGACAGTCTGCCCTCGCCGTTGCCGACCGCATTGCGTGAACTGATCCGCTATGTGCGCCCACCCGCCGTGCGGCGCGGGGTACGGGCGACCTACCAGTGGTTGCAGCCGAAGCTGTCGAAACTCGGCCGGCCCGTGGCCCTTCCGCCGAAGGTCAGCGTGAGTTACCTCGAACAATCGCGGGAAGCGCTGGCGCAGCTGCGCCCGGACCTGCCGGTGGTGGCGGTGCTGCCCTCGGTGCACAACTGCGCCGCCTACGGACGGGTTCATCGCGGCCGCGAGCGGGCCGTGCGGGCCTTGCGCGCCTGGTCGGAGCGCACCTCGGTGCCGCTGGTCGATCTCGGTGAAGCGGTGCGCGAGAACATCTTCTCCGATGCCGCCAACCCCGACGGCATCCATTGGGGCTGGGATGGGCACACCGCTGTCGCGAACGCGATGGTGAAGACCTTGCAGGAGGTTCGGTAGTCCGTGTCCGTCGTGGTCGTCACCGATTCGTCGGCGAGCCTGCCCGCCGATCTCGTCGGCGAACTGGGCATCGGCGTTGTGCCGCTGCATGTCCTGGTCGGCGACCGAGCCCTGCGCGAGGGCGTGGACGACCTCGAGATCGATTACACCAGCGACACCGTGACCACCTCGGCGCCGTCGCCGGGGGAACTGCGCGCGGTCTACGAGTCGGCGCTCGACCGCAGCGAGGGTGACGGTGTGGTGGCGGTGCATCTGTCGCGCCAGCTCTCGGGCACCTGGGAAGCGGGCCGACAAGCCGTCCGCGATATGGACGCCGCCGATCGGGTGCGCCTGGTCGACTCGCTGGGCGCCGGGCTGGCCACCGGTCTGCCGGTCTTGGCGGCGGCGCGGCGGGCGTGCACCGGCGCCGGGCTGGACGCGGTCTACGAGGCGGCCGTCGCTGCGGCGGCACGGGCCAGGACCTTCATTCTGGTCAATCGCACCGAGCAATTGCGCCGGGGTGGGCGGCTCAGTTCGGCGGCGTCGTTCTTCGGCAGCGAGCTCGTCACCAAACCGCTGTTGCAGATCGTCGGTGGCCGGTTGGAGCTGCGGGAGAAGGTGCGCACGCGATCCAAGGCCTACGCCAAACTCATCGCCGCCGCGGTGGACGCCGCGGGCGAGGACGGTGCGGCGGTGGCGGTGCAGCATCTGGGCGCACCTGATGCCGCCGACAGCCTCGCCACGCAACTGCGGGAGCGGGTCCCGGGCGTGGATGAGGTCATTACTGCCGAGTTCGGGCCAGCGCTGGCCGTGCATCTCGGCGTCGGGGCGGTGGGTGTGCTGGTCTTGCCGGGTGGGTGCTGACACCGGCGCATCGTCGCATCCGGTGAGTGCTCGGACGCCGGGCTCCGGACGCCGACTCGGCGTGTCCGAGCGAGTTGTACACAGGCTCGCAGTTATCCACAGGTTTCTCGAAGTCCCTGGTCGGTCGCGATCGGATGCGTCTTAACGCCTCTAGCGTTGCCGCCATGTCACGACACGAGGAGCGCGAGCGGATTCGGGAACGGCTCGGTGTGCTGACCGCACGGGTCGGTGCGACACGGGCGGTCGCGGGATCGGCCGCAACGATGAGATCGGGGGTCGTCGCGCGGTCGGCCGCGACGGGTCCGCCGGGGACGGAGGGGAACCCCGGATTGGGCAAACGCATGCCGACCGGCGAGTTGCAGGACGTTGACGACGCGTCTGCGCAGCCACGGCCCGCTGCTGGTCGCTATCCGGAAGGCGCAGGGGGCCTTCCGGATTCGAGCGGAAGCGCCGCGGGCCGATGGCATCTGGACGAACTGCCGCCCGACGATCCGCCCGAAGGTCTCGACGACGTCGGCGAAGTCGGCGCGCCCGGCTGGCTGGACGAACCGGGACGCAGCGGCGGTCGTTGGCGAGACCGTCTGGTACCACCGCGCTTTCGCCAGGCCAGGATGGATCCAGGCAGGCGAGGCGTACTGACGTTGGCCGGGGTGGGTCTGGTCGCCGCTGTGGTCGCTGTTGTCGTGGTGCTGTGGGAACGTCCCGTCACACAACAGGTTCCGCCGGTAGCCGCCGTATACACCGCAGCGCCGGCACCGCCGATGCCTTCCACCGAGGGCAGATCGGTAGCAGTACCCAGCGAATCCGCTTCAGCCCTGGACGATGCCGGCGGTGAGCTGGTGGTGAGTGTGGTCGGACTGGTGCACAAGTCCGGCCTGGTACGCCTGCCGCCGGGATCGAGGGTCGCCGACGCGGTAGCAGCCGCAGGTGGCGCCCGCGATGGTGCCGACCTCGCCGGAATCAACCTCGCCCAGCGGCTGTCCGACGGTGATCAGATCATCGTCGGCAGCTCCGGCGGCGAACCCGGCGTCCCCCGCCTCGGTAGCACCACCATCGGTGCGTCCGGACGTCCGCCCGGCACGGCTGGCGCTGCCACACCGGGACCGACCGCCGGCTCCGCTGAACCGGGCACGAGGGTAAACCTCAACTCCGCCACCGAATCCGACCTGGACGCCCTCCCCGGAATCGGCCCGGTCACCGCCCGCGCCATCATCGCCTGGCGCACCACCAACGGCCGATTCACCGACGTCGAACAACTCGGCGATGTAGACGGCATCGGCCCGGCCCGCCTGGCCCGCCTGCGCGATCTGGTGACCGTATGAGCCGCAAGTGCGGGGCCGAGATCGCCAACGTACATGCGCGATTCACCGGCATCAGGACATGCGCAGGGCGGGCCAGCAGTGCGAGCAGCCGCTGCGGCCCTGAGCCCCGCCGGTCCTGTCTAGCCGGTGCTGATTCGGTTGCCGGGGATTGCGCAGTCGGCAAGACGTGCCCGGCACGCCGTGCACGGGCGATCTCGCGGCAACCGGCGATGCCTCATGGGTGCGGACGTTGCCGCCAACGACCGGTCCCAAACGAGCGATGGCGGAGCGACCGTCGCAGGACCGATGCCGAGAGCGGGTCCGGCCGGCGGCGGCAGTGTGCGGGGTGGCCGGACCGGGGGCGACTGTGCGATTGGGGCGAGTGGTGACCAGTGGGGCTGAGGAGGTCGGGTCAGCGGATGGGCATGCGCGGGTGCCGACAGCGGGAAGGGGTGGGCAGGGGGAGTCCGGGCACGTCGCGACCACATGGCTGATTGGCGGTGTCACTTGTGGCGGGGTCGCGGCCGGTGCGGAGGCCGGGCGTGCGGCTCGGGAGGACCGGAGGGCGGCGGGCGGAGTCGGCGTCGTAGGGGGTGAGCGGGGCGGCGATGACGACGGTGCTGTGGAGGCCCGGCTCGATGCGCGGCTGGTTCCGGCGGCGGTGGGATGTTGGGTCGTCACGGTGGTGGTGCTCGGGGCCGGGTGGCGGGTCGGGGTGATGGTCGCGGTGGGGGCGGCGGTGGCGGCGATCGGGTTGTGGGTGGGGCTGATGTGGGCGGTGGCGCATCGGCGGGAGCGGTGGCGGGCTGTCGCGGTGGTCGCGTTGGGAGCGGTGCTGCTGGGGGCGGGGTTCGCGGTGGCGGCGGCCTGGCGGGAGCATCGGGTGCAGACCCACCCGCTGCGAGCGGTTCCGGCGGGGATGTCCGTGCGGGTGGTCGTGACGCCGATCGATGATCCGAAACCGGTGCGCGGGGCTAGCTTCGGCGGTGAGCGGACCTGGCTGGTGCGGGCGAGCCTGCGTGAGTATCACCACGGTTCGACCGTCGTGCGAGGTGGGGGAGCGGTGGTGATCCTGGCGACCGGGTCGGCGTGGGCGAAGCTTCCGCCGGGTCAACCCGTGGAGTTTCGCGCGAGGCCGTCCCCACCGCGCCTGCGCGATCTGACCGTGGTGACGTTGCGCGCCCTCGGCGACCCCTCGACCGCAGGACCACTGCCGTGGTGGCAGCGGCTCGCGGGGTCGGTTCGCGCGGATCTGGTCGCCGCGTCCGCCGCCGCGCTACCGGCCGGCGCCGCTGGGTCGCTGCCCGCGCTCGTGGTGGGCGACACCTCGGCACTGTCCGACGACGTGCGCCGCGACTTCGAAACGGCTGGCCTCACTCACCTGACTGTGGTCAGCGGGGCGAACTTCACAATTCTTCTCACTGTGGTGTTGTTCCTCACCAGGGTGCTCACGCTCGGTCCGCGTATGACCGTGGGCGTCGCGGCCGGTGCGCTGGTGCTGTTCGTCGTCATCGCGAGGCCGGACCCGAGTGTACTGCGGGCCGCCGCCATGGGCGGGGTGACTTTGCTGGCGCTGCTGACCGGCCGGCGTCGGCAAGCCCTACCGGCGTTGTGTGCGGCGGTGATCGGACTACTCGCCGTGTGGCCGGAGCTGGCGATGTCAGCGGGTTTCGCGCTCTCGGTGCTGGCAACCGGCGCACTGATCCTGCTGGCACCGAGTTGGTCGGATTGGCTGCGGGCGAAGGGTATGTGGCGATTGCCCGCGGAGATCCTCGCGGTCTCGGCCGCCGCGTTCGTCGTGACCACGCCGATCGTCGTGGCGCTGACGGGCAAGGTCAGCCTGGTGGCGGTTGTCGCGAATGTTCTTGTCGCGCAGGTGATCGCACCGATCACCGTGATCGGGGCGGCCGGCGCGGTGCTGGCGACTGCGTGGATGCCCTTGGCCGAACTCGCACTACGCTGTGCGGCGCCACCCATGTGGTGGCTGCTGGCGGTCGCCGAGTACTGCGCCGCGATACCGGGAGCCACGGTGACGGTGCCGGCCGGTTCGACCGGCGGGTTGATCGCCTGTGCGGTTGTCGCCGCGGGGATCTGGCTGTTGCGATCGGCCATCGTGCGCCGATTACTGGCGGCCGTACTGATTTCCGCCGTAGCGGTGTTGATTCCGGTGCGGCTCTGGTTCCCCGGCTGGCCACCCGACGGCTGGGTGCTCGCCGCCTGCGACGTCGGGCAGGGCGACGGTTTGGCCCTGTCTGCCGGACCCGGCAGCGCCGTCGTCGTCGACGTGGGCCCGGACCCGCGCACCATCCGGACCTGCCTCAACCGCCTCGGCATCACCCGAATTCCACTACTGGTCCTCACCCATCCGCACGCCGATCACATCGCCGGACTCGACGGTGCACTGGACGGACGCGATATCGGCGCGGTTGCCGTCGGACCTGGCGAATTGCCTGGGTACAGCACGGATTCGGCAGCCGTTCGGCAAGAACCGGGTTCGCCGCTATCACCGCAGCCGGCACCACCGACCCACTGCGGTTCCCCGGCCGGCCTTCCTGAGCGCTCCGGCACTGCCGCATATTCGCCGCCGCCGCCGAGCAATACGGCCGACTGGCCGCCAGCTGGCCTTCCGGGGGTCGGAATGCGTCCGGCGCTTGGCGCCGAGCCGGGCTCGCAACCAACGCCTGCAACATCTGCCTCGGGCGCCGACCGGCATCCACCAGTCGTCGACCGGACCGACACCGGCCCCGCCGAACTAGCGAAAACTGTGCACCGTGTAGGCATCCCGGTGGTGGAGCTGACGGCAGGATGCCGACTGACAATCGGCGACCTGACCCTCGACGCGCTCGCGCCACAAGCTCCACGCTCTCGCCGAGCCGCTGCGCTGGACCTCGACACCGCCAACGACCGTTCCATAGTCCTCGCAGCACACACCGCCGCCGGCCGCATCCTGCTCACCGGCGATATCGAAGCCGCGACGCAGCGCTCCCTGCTCGCCTCCGGTGCACCGATCCGCGCTGACATCCTCAAGGTTCCCCATCACGGCTCCCGCACCACCACAACCGAATTCCTCCGTGCCGTTCACCCGCGCCTCGCCCTCATCAGCGCGGGCGCCACCAACACCTTCGGCCACCCACACCCAGCCATCCTGGCCGACCTGGAAGCGCTGGGCACCACCATCGCCCGCACCGACCGCGACGGCACCATCATCGTCCGCCCCAACGGCCCCGCCCTCGAAGTCCGCACCACGGGGTCCACATCAGCGCCCCGTTCGCGCCGACCACCGCGGCGCCGCCTACCGGCGCGACGCGAACGGGACGCGACACCAGCGCCCGGGGCTCGCAGAGGCGGGCGAGCACCGCCATCGATAGGGGGCGCAACCCGGTCGACCGGCACCGCCCATCCCGGAACCCGCCGAATGCCCACCAATCCCTGTCGGACCACGACCGTAGGATCGGGGGCGTGAGCGAACGACCTGCGGCGGTCCACCTGGTGCTCGGGGACGAGGAGTTGTTGATCGAGCGCGCCATCGCGAGCGTGACGGCGCAGGTCAGGGCGGGGGCGCCGGATCCTGACGGTGTACCCGTGGATCGGTTGCGGGCGGGGGAGGCGAGCACCGCCGAGCTGGCGGAGCTGCTGAGTCCCTCGCTGTTCGCTGAGGACCGGGTGATCATTCTGGAATCCGCGGCCGAGGCCGGGAAGGACGCGGTGGCGGTGATCACCGAGGCCGCGGCCGACCCACCCGACGGTGTGGTGCTCATGGTGGTGCACTCCGGCGGCGGCCGGGCCAAGGCCCTCGCGCCTGCGCTGCACAAGGCGGGGGCGGTGGTGCACAACTGCGCCAAGCTAAGCAAGGCCTCCGAGCGTGCCGAGTTCGTCCGCGCGGAGTTCCGGGCCGCCGGAGCGCGCGTCTCCGGTGACGTGGTGCAGGCGGTGATCGAGGCCGTGGGCTCGGACCTGCGCGAACTGGCGGCGGCGGCCTCGCAGCTGGCCGCCGACACCGGCGGCAAGATCGACGTCGCCGCGGTCCGGCGGTACTACTCCGGCAAGGCCGAGGTCACCGGTTTCGATGTCGCCGAGCTGGCCGTCACCGGCGACCGCCCCGGCGCCATGGAGGCCTTGCGGTGGGCCAACGACCGGGGTGTGCCGCATGTGCTGCTGGCCGACGCACTGGCCGATTCGGTGCACACCATCGCCAAGGTCGGCTCGGCCGGCCGGGGCGATCCGTTCAAGCTGGCCGGCCCGCTGGGGATGCCGCCGTGGAAGGTGAAGAAGGCCCAGGCGCAATCACGCGGCTGGACCCCCGCCACCATCGGCTCCGCCCTGCAAGTCGTCGCCACCTTGAACGCCGACGTCAAGGGCGGCGCGGCCGATTCCGCCTTCGCGCTCGAGCACGCGCTGATGCAGATTCTCGACCTGCACGGCCGCTGACGTCCGCGGCTGCCGCGCAACCGCCTGCGCGCCACGGCATTACGCGGCCCGCACCATCAGCATCGTGAGCCGTCGCACGACCGGCAGCACCAGCAGCAGTGTGGGGAACGCGATCGGCCAGGACACCGCCCACGATCGCAGCCACAGCGCGATATCGAGTCCGTCGCTCATCAGCGTGCTGATCAGCGAGACGATGCAGGTCATCAGCAGTGACAGCAGCAACGGCAACACGAACGACGCGGCGCGGGCGGGCAGCTTGACGCGCTCGGCAACGCTGCGGGAAGAGGGATTCGCGGAATTCATCGGTACTCCGTAAACGATCGTCGGCAACGACCACGCCGGGTGGCGAGGCCGGTGCGTTGATTCACGTGAACGCTTACGGCGACCGGATGTCGCGGGGCCGAGCTTAGCCAGGCCCGGCCCCGCGACGCAATCGCTATTTCAGGCCGCGCCGTCGATCTTCAGATCACCGAAGGTGACGGCCCGCGTCATCGGCCGTGCCAGGAACTCGTGCGGGAAGCCGAGTTCCACCGCGCTCGCCTGCTCGAGCCGGGCCAGCTGCGCGGCGTCGAACTCGACCGACAAAGCGCCGAGATTGTCCTCCAGCTGAGCGGCGGTCCGCGCACCGATGATCGGCGAGGTCACACCGGGATTGCGCAGCGTCCAGGTGATGGCCACCTGGGCCGGGGAGTGGCCGAGTTCGCCGGCCACCGCGGCGACCACCTCGGCGATCGACAGTCCGCGCTCGGTCAGCGCACCGCTGGCCGCGGCGACGTTCTTGCGTGTCCCCGTCGGCGACGCCGTGGCCGCATCGGCCAGGTCGGCGCGGGTGTATTTGCCGGTGAGCACCCCGCTGCCGAGCGGCGACCACGGAATGACACCGAGGCCGAGCTCGCGCGCCATCGGAATCAGATCGCGCTCCACCGTGCGTTCGAGCAGGCTGTATTCGATCTGCAAGGCGATCAGCGGCGACCATCCACGCAGGTCGGCCATGGTCTGCATGCGCGAGACCTGCCACGCCGGGGTATCGGAGATGCCGACATAGAGCACCTTGCCCGCCCGCACCAGGTCGTCCATGGCCCGCAGGATCTCCTCCACCGGGGTGAGGAAATCCCAGGCGTGCAGGTAGAGCAGGTCGATGTAGTCGGTGTTCAACCGGCGCAGGCTCGCTTCGACCGAGGCGATCATGCTCTTGCGGTGGTTGCCGCCGGAGTTCGGGTCGCCGGCGCGGCGCAGCATGGTGTATTTCGTTGCCAGTACCAAGGATTCACGGTTGGCGGAGGTGAATTCCCCGAGCAGCTGCTCGGAGCTGCCGTCGGTGTACTGGCTGGCGGTGTCGATGAAGTTGCCGCCGCGGTCGATGTAGGTGTCGAAGATCTTGCGCGCTTCGTCCTTGTCGGCGCCCCAGCCCCAGTCCGCGCCGAAGGTCATGGTGCCCAGCGACAGCGGCGAGACCCGCAGCCCGGAACGGCCGAGGGTCCGGTAGGTGTCGAGGGTGGTGCTCATGGTTGCTCCCGTCGTCTGCGTCATGCGTCGACAGGAAGTCTGTTGCCATCGCGGCGGTTCGGTAAGGGAAGGTTCATCCTGGGAAAACCGGTCCTACCCAGCAGCGACGTAAGATCGGTACCGATGACCGGGACGATCAACGCGACGCAGGAACTGGGCGCCTTCCTCCGCGCCCGGCGCGAACGGTTGCAGCCCGCGGAGCTGGGCCTGGCGATCCGCAAACAGTCGCGCCGCACGCCCGGCCTGCGCCGCGAGGAGGTCGCGGAACTGGCCGGGGTGAGCACCGACTACATCGTGCGGTTGGAGCAGGGCCGCGGCCTGCGGCCCTCGGCCGAGGTGCTCGAGGCGCTGGCACGGGCGCTACGGTTGAACCTGGACGAGACGGCCTACCTGTTCGATCTCGCGCAGCAGCGGCTGCCCTACTGCGACAAGCCGGCCACCGTCCCGGCCGCGACGCTGGTCATGCTGGTCGAGGACTTGGCGCCGCTACCGGCGATGCTGGTCGACCACCGCTACGACATCCTGGCCTGGAACCGGGAGATGTCGCGGCTGCTGCTCGATATCGACGCGCTCGCCCCAGCCCGGCGCAACACGATGTGGATGTGCCTGATGCATCCCGGCATGCGCGAGTTCTACCTCGACCGGGACCAGATCATCCGCGAGGGCGTCGCTGATCTGCGAGCGGCCTGGGCCGCCCACCCCGATGACGGCGCGCTGGCGCAGATGGTGGCCGATTTCACCGCACGCAGTCCGGAGTTCGCGAAGGCCTGGGCCGAACACGATGTGAAGGTGCGCGGCCGCGGCCGCAAGCGGTTGAACCACCCGGTGGCGGGCGTGATCACGGTCGATTTCGAGGTGCTGATGCCGCTGCAGGAGACCGATCAGCGGCTGATCGTCTACCGGGCCGCCGACGCCGCGTCCCAGCAGGGCCTCGACCGCCTCACCCTGGACGCGCTTGATGTCGACCGCCTGCCTGCACTTCAGGCCGCGCACGCCGCCGTGGCCGGCCGGCAGCCGGTAGCGACCACCGGCGACGGAGGCACCGCGCCCGTCGCGATCGAGCGCAGCGCCTGACGGACGACGACGGTCGGCCCGCCGCACGGGGCAGCGGGCCGAGGGAACGGGTCGGGTGGCGGACCGTGCGCTAGTCGACGGCCGTGAGTTCGGCCGGTTCCTCGTCCTCGGATTCCTCGTAGCGGCCGTCCCACTCCTCGTAGGCGGGCGCTTCCTCGTCGCGGGTGACGATCCATTCCATCGAGTAGGTGTCGTCGCCGAGCGGCACGGCCACATTCTCGATCTTCACCCCGATATTGAGCACCTCGGCGGCGCGGATCACCTCCGGGAGATCCTCGGCACGCACCACGGTCTGATTCGCATACAGGGTCACCATGGGCCGAATCGTACGGCAGCCGGGTGACAGCGGACCGGGCAGACAGCGAAAGCCGCCGCGGTCGTCGTGGCCGCGGCGGCTGGAGCGTCGAGACGGTACCGAGCGGTACCGGGTGGATCAGAGCTTGTTGAAGGCCAGCGAGAGCGCCGACTTCTTGTTGGCGGCCTGGTTGGCGTGGATGACGCCCTTCGAGGCGGCCTTGTCGAGCTTGCGGCTCACGAAGCGCAGGCGCTCGGCGGCGGCATCCTTGTCGCCGGCGGCGGCGGCTTCGCGGAAGCTACGGATGGCGGTGCGCAGCGCGGACTTCACCGACTGGTTGCGCTGACGCGCTTCCTCGTTGGTCCGGATCCGCTTCATCTGGGACTTGATGTTGGCCACGCCTGTATCCTCTGGTTTCCTTTGTCGCTGATGGATGTCTCAAAGTCTGGTAGCGCGCATCAGGCCCCGCGGTAACGCCGGGCAATAGGTAACGCTGCGCCGAAGATCGAGGGTACCAGCACGCTCGCGGCGAACGAAATCGGTCCCGAACCGATCTCGCTGCACCGCCCGCGGACGCCGAGCCGAACCCGTCGCGCCGCCATCCCCGGCGACTCGGCCGGTTCCGGAAATCGTTGTGACGGCCGCCCGCCTGGCGTAACCTTCATTTTCACTTCGGCCGTACCAGTTTTTCCAGCAGGACCAGCACTACCCGGTGTTCTCCGCCGAGGCGGGGACGATCCTCTCGGAAGGCGGACCTCATGTCACCAACTGCGCAGGAAGTCGTCGAAGAAGCCATCGAGCTGAAGCCGATACCCGAACCCAAGAAATGGGCCGCCGAGGCGCTGGGCACCTTCATCCTGGTCATGGGCGGTGTCGGCACCGCGGTCCTGGCCGGGGACAAGGTCGGCGCGCTCGGGGTGGCGCTGGCCTTCGGTTTGACGCTGATGTTCCTGGTCTACGCGATCGGCCCGATCTCGGGCTGTCATGTGAATCCGGCGGTGACGATCGGGCAGCTGCTGATGGGGCGGCTGTCGACGGTGAGCGCGGTCGGCTACGTCATCTCCCAGTTGATCGGCGCGTTCCTGTCCGGTCTGGTGCTGTTCGCCATCGCCAAGAATCTGCCCTCCTACGACCGCGCGGTCGACGGGCTCGGCGCCAACGGCTGGGGTGAGCACAGCCCGTCGGCGCAGACCGGCCCGCTCGGCCATGTGGTCGTGCAGGACGGCTACGGCATGGCGGCCATGATCATCGTCGAGGTGATGCTGACGGCGCTGCTGGTGTTCGTGGTGCTGGCCTCCACCGATCAGATCTCCGATGTCCCGCTGGCCGGGCTGTCGATCGGTGTGACGCTGGCGGTCATTCACCTGATCTCCATCCCGGTCGACAACACCTCCGTCAATCCGGCCCGCAGCCTCGGTGTGGCCCCCTATCAGGACGGTGCGATGGCCCAGTCCTGGGCTTTCGTGGTCTTCCCGCTGATCGGCGGCTGCCTCGGCGCGCTGATCTACGGCATGCTGTTCGGCCGCTCCCGCGACATGATCAGCTGACCTCGTAGAACCAGCAGGCCCCCGCACCGGCGCGGGGGCCTGCTGCCGTTCAGCTCCAGTTGTATTCGATGACCAGCCGGTGCGCGATCACATCGAAGGTCTTGCGCGGCAGGATGGCGCCCTCACGACGGATTCCGGCCTCGGGAACATCGAGCACACGGTCGAGGCGGACCCAGCTCGGCCGGCCGTCGTGGTCCCAGCTGCCGCTGCCGATACCGACCCAATTGCGGTCGTGGGCGCGCACCGGATTCGACGACAGCATCAGCCCGAGCAGGGTGCGGCGGTCCCGGCCGACCACCAGCACCGGCCGGTCCTTGCCATTGGCCGGGTCTTCCTCGAACGGCACCCAGGTCCACACGATCTCGCCCGGGTCGGCCCGCCCGTCCAGATGCGGCGAGTAGACGACCTGGCGGGCGCGCTGCGCGGTGGGTACCGGGGTGGAGGCAGCCGGGCGAACCGGGACGGCGACGGTTTTGCGCGGCGGCGCCAACGATCCGACCGCTCGCTCCAGCAGTGTGGAGCGCTGCAACTTGCCGACCAGCTTCGGCGCCTGCGACTTGACGATCTTGGGACCCTGCTCCTTCGCGATGAGGCCGAGCTGCTTGCCGAGAGAGTTCCAACTGCGGGCCATCACTGGAATATAACGGCGCGCCGCCGCGATCACATCCGCACCGAAGCGGTCCACCGGGCCGTCGATCACCCTGTGGCCGCCGGTAATTGCCGCAATGCCCGGGCCAGCGGAGGGCACCGGCCCCTGCCCATGGGACGATGGAGCGCAGTTCGCCGATACCCGAATGAGGAGTGGAGTGCCCGCCAGCTTCGCCGACACGACGTTCACCGATCCGTCGCGGATCCGGAACTTCTGCATCATCGCGCACATCGACCACGGCAAGTCGACGCTGGCCGACCGGATGCTGCAACTGACCGGAGTGGTCGAGGAGCGGCAGATGCGCGCTCAGTATCTGGACCGGATGGACATCGAGCGCGAACGCGGCATCACCATCAAGGCCCAGAACGTCCGGCTGCCGTGGACCCCGCGCAGCGGCGAGCACGCGGGCACCGATTTCGTGCTGCATCTCATCGACACCCCAGGCCACGTCGACTTCACCTACGAGGTCTCGCGGGCGCTGGAAGCCTGTGAGGGCGCGATCCTGCTGGTCGACGCCGCGCAGGGCATCGAGGCGCAGACGCTGGCCAACCTGTATCTGGCGCTGGACAAGGATCTGACGATCATCCCGGTGCTGAACAAGATCGACCTGCCCGCCGCCGACCCCGACCGGTACGCGGCCGAGCTGGCCCACATCGTCGGCTGCGAGCCGTCGGATGTGCTGCGGGTCTCCGGTAAGACCGGCGTCGGTGTGGCCGAACTGCTCGACGAGGTGATCGCGCAGGTCCCACCGCCGCAGGGCGAGGCCGACGCACCGGCGCGGGCGATGATCTTCGACTCGGTCTACGACACCTACCGCGGCGTGGTGACCTACATCCGGGTGGTGGACGGCAAGCTCACCCCGCGCGAGAAGATCAAGATGATGTCCACCGGCGCGACTCACGAGTTGCTCGAGATCGGCATCGTCTCGCCCGAACCCAAGCCCACGCAGGGTCTCGGTGTCGGTGAGGTGGGTTATCTGATCACCGGTGTGAAGGACGTGCGTCAGTCGAAGGTCGGCGATACCGTCACCGCGGCACGCGGCGGCGCCACCGAACCGCTCACCGGCTACCGCGAACCGCGGCCCATGGTCTACTCCGGCCTCTACCCGGTGGACGGCTCCGACTACCCGGATCTGCGTGACGCGCTGGAGAAGTTGCAGCTCAACGACGCCGCGCTGACCTACACCCCGGAGACCTCGGTGGCGCTGGGCTTCGGTTTCCGCTGCGGCTTCCTCGGTCTGCTGCACATGGAGATCACCCGCGAGCGATTGCAGCGCGAGTTCGATCTGGACTTGATCTCGACCGCGCCGAACGTGGTGTACCGGGTGGAGATGGAGGACGGCAGCGAGCAGGTCGTCACCAACCCGTCGTACTGGCCGGAAGGCAAGGTGCGCCGGGTGTTCGAACCGGTCGTGAAGTGCACCATCATCTCCCCGAGCGAGTTCATCGGCTCGATCATGGAGCTGTGCCAGTCCCGCCGCGGCGAGCTCGGCGGCATGGACTACCTGTCGGAGACCCGCGTCGAGCTGCGCTACACGCTGCCGATGGCCGAAATCATCTTCGACTTCTTCGATTCGCTGAAATCGCGCACCCGCGGCTATGCCAGCCTCGACTACGAGGAGGCGGGCGAGCAGGAATCGCAGCTGGTCAAGGTGGATATCCTGTTGCAGGGCGAGGCCGTCGACGCGTTCAGCGCCATCGTGCACCGCGACGCCGCGCAGGCCTACGGGCACAAGATGACCACCAAGCTGCGCGAGCTGATCCCGCGCCAGCAGTTCGAGGTGCCGATTCAGGCTGCCATCGGCTCGAAAATCATTGCCCGCGAGAACATCCGCGCCATCCGCAAGGACGTGCTGGCCAAGTGCTACGGCGGTGACATCAGCCGTAAGCGCAAGCTGCTGGAGAAGCAGAAGGAAGGCAAGAAGCGGATGAAGACCATCGGCCGGGTCGACGTCCCGCAGGAGGCCTTCGTCGCGGCCCTGTCCTCGGACGCGCAGTCGGATAAGCCGAAAGACAAGAAATAGCGCGCGATCTCGGCTCTACCCAGGGGTTATGGCACCGCCGGTTGGTGCGGGCGGTGCCACCCGGTAACTGGGGGCTGTCGCAATATGCGTGGCGTTGTTAACTTTTTCAGCGTCCCGGAGGATGTGACAGCTGGGTTCTGCACAAATATGGTGGTACCTGATCTTCACTCGGTCGGTTCGGCGCGGTGAGGATGCTGGAAGACCCGAGAGTGGAGTTGTCGTATGACGCGTGACCTGCCCTTCGACGGCGATTTCGAGGCCGACGATCGTGGCGGCGACACTGCCTACCGTGTAGCGAGCGGCGTCGCGCGGGTAGCAAGGGGTGGCGCATACGTAACCGGCGGCGCACTGGTGGCCGCCAACGGCGGTGGGGTTCCGGCCCAGCCCGGCGACCATCATCTCGACAGCTGGAATGCCGGGTGGGCCCGCAACAGCGACCCCGATCCCGATGTGCCAAGCCCGGTGCTCACCTTCCCGGATCCGGAGCCCGGCGACTACCCGGCCACCCCGATCGCGGACCAGGGCCCCGACGCCGACGCGCCCGGGGCCGACCCCTGGGTCACCATGCCGCTGCCGCGACTGGACGGCGGCATGAGCGGAGGGGCGGGCACCGACGCGGGCTTCGGCCTGCCGTCGTTGCCCGGCAACGGATCCGACGGTATGCGGGTGCCCGGTTCGACCGGCGAGGGCGTGCCGGGGCTCGGCGGTATTCCCGGAGCCACCGGTGAGGGTGTGCCCGGTATCGGTGGCATTCCCGGCGCACAGGGCGACGGCGTCCCCGGTCTCGGCGGGATTCCCGGTGCCTCGGGTGAGGGCGTCCCCGGAATCGGTGGCATCCCCGGCACCGGCGAGGCATCCAACGGCCTCACCCTGCCCGGTACCGGCGGGTCGCAGGGCGGAATGATCGAGCCCGGCGGGCAGGGTTTCGGCTTGCCCGGTCACGGACTCGGCCAGGCCGGGCACGGCTTCGGCCTGCCGGGCACCAATGGCTTCGTCGCGCCTGGTTCCAACCCGTTCACGCTGCCCGGCGCCTCGCCCGTTGCTCAGCCGGAGGCCGGCGCGCCCGGCGCGCCCGGCGCGGGTGATCCGTTCGACGGCATCGGCAACGGCGACAACCTCGGAGTCTTCCTCGGCACCGAGCTGAGCGTCGACTTCGGCATCGGCCCGGATGGGATCTACCTCAATACCGCGATGAAGGTCGATTTCGGTGTCGGCAATGTCGGCGACGAACTCGACCAGTACACCGACTGGCTCGCCGACGGTATGCGCGTGCCGGACGGTTCGCGTTCGGGTGTCGGGACAGACGAGGCCGGTGGCCCGCACCAGGGCCTGGTCGGCGGCGTCACGATGCCGCAGGCCGGGGAGGCGAGCTCGGCTGCGGCCGGCGCCTCGGCCACGCAGTCGGCATCGTCGTCGCATGCCGCGTCGCATTCGGCGCACACCTCTTCGCACTCGGCGCACACTTCGCATTCGGCTCCGGTCGCTCCCGCTGCGGCACCCGCCCCGGTTGCACCTGCCCCGGTCGCGCCTGCCCCGGTCGCGCCTGCCGCAATCGCTCCCGTTCCGCCGCCCGCCCCGGCTCCGGTCGCCCCGGTCGCGGTCGCGCAGCCGGTCGTGGCGACGCCGTTGCAGACCACCATCCAGCCCGATGCCGCGACCTCGCCGATCGCCAACGTGATCGCTCCGCCGCCGGGTCCGTCCCCGCTCACCGCGCCCGCCGCCGCGGTGCCGGCGATCTTCGAGCGCTCGATGCCCGCCGAACGGCCGACGCCGCCGGGCACCGGTATCGACGATCCGACCCAGCTCACGCCCGTCACCACCGCCTCTCCCGGTGGGACGACCACGGTCACCTCGACGGTGCCGACCCCGAGCACGCCGGGCAAGACCACCTCGCCGGACCCGAGCACGTCGACGCCGGACGTGAGCGTCACCAAGTTGCCGGGCGCGAGTGTCACCACCCGCCCGGGCAGCTCGACCTCCGACGATCCGATCACCAAGACGCCGGGCGCAGGCAGCAGCCAGCCGAGCACCCGCCCGTCCACGACCGACCCCGACGACGACGTCACCACGCCCGGCAACACCGGCGGCGCCACCACCCGGCCCACCACCGACGCACCGGAGCCGACCACTCGGCCGCAGCCGACGGTCGACACCCCGACCACGGCCGACCTGCCCTCGACGGTGGACCAGCCCACTGCCGACGTGCCCACCGCGGATGTCCCCACTGCCGACGTGCCCACCGCCGATGTTCCGACGGTGAGCGCCCCGCGGCCGACGGCACCGACCTACGATCCGCCCACCCAGGCACCGACCGTCGACATCCAGCCGAACACCCCGGCCCCGACGGTCAAGCCCCAGGTGGTCAAGCCGATCGCCGACCACGACTCCGGATACCACGATCCGGCGTTGCTGGCGGTGGCCTCGTTCACCGACCACAGCCCGTACGGCCTGGCCGGCGGCGAACTCAGCGGCTCGTTGCTGCCGGAGACCACCATGGCGCAGACCCATCACATGGTCGCGCACGTGGACTCCGCCATGCTGTGACCGGGCGAACCGGGACGGGTTGACGGCGCGCGCGGGCGCCATGATCGAATGAAGGCCGACAGCGTGCGAGTGATTCTTCGACGACAGCGACGATAGTAAGGAGCAGGGTTGTCTGCCGCAGCCGGACTCGAGGCCGCGACCGTGAAAAATCCGGACGCCATGGCCCCGCTCATCCGGATCATCGACGAACTGCGGGAGCTGACCCGGTCCGCCGGCCGCGACGATCTCAGCGGCCGGCTGAGCATGGTCCGGGGCAGAGTGAGCGATCCGCGGGTTCGGCTCGTGGTGGTCGGTGACCCCAAGAGCGGGATGAGCAGCCTGGTCAACGCCCTGGTCGGGGCCAAGATCAGCGCCACCGACAGCCCGATCAGCGTCCCGGTCATCATCGAGCACGGCCCGGAGCCCACCGCCACCCTGGTGCGTTCGCTCGGTGGCGGTCGGATCGAACGTCAGCCGGTCGACCCGCTCGACCCGGCGCCCGCGCTCAACGCCAAGGGCGTCATCCGGGCCGAGTTCACCCAGCCCAGCCCACTGCTGGCCGAGGGCGTGGTGCTGATGGACGCGCCCGGTGCGGCCCGCGAGGACAACACCACCTGGTCGATGATCGCCGCCGCCGACGCCGTGCTCTATGTCGGTGACGCCGCCGCCGAGCTGACGCCCGAGCAGATCTCGCACTTGCAGCGCATCCAGCAGATCTGCCCGACGGTGGTCTGCGTGCTGAACAAGATCGACATGCACCCGCATTGGGCGCACACCCAGCAGCGCAACCGCGATCTGCTCGACGCCGCCGGACTCGGTTTCGCCGTCGCGCCGGTGTCGGCGGAGATGCACCGGCAAGCCGGGCTGGTGGGCAACTACCAGCGCGATATCGAATCGGGGCTGCCGCAGCTGGTCGACCACCTGCGCGATTTCGTGGTCAACCGGGCCGACGAGGTCGCCATCGACGCCGCGGCGGGCGATATCCGCCTGGTCTGTGACCATCTGGCGACTTCGCTGCGCACCGAAGCGGAGACGTTGCGGGATCCGCGGCGGCGTTCGGAGATCACCGCGCAGCTGGCCGCCGCCCGCGACGAGGCCGATCAGCTGCGTCAGCGCACCGCCAACTGGCAGGTCACCCTCGCCGACGGCAGCACCGAGCTGATGGCCGATATCGAACACGACCTGCGCCACCGCCTGCGCAGCCTCGTCCGCGACGCCGAAGCCGAGATCGCCCAGACCGATCCGGCCCGGCGCTGGAGCGAATTCGGTACCGATCTCGACGCCCGCATCTGCGAGGCCGTCGAGGAGAACTTCGTGATGGCCCACTACCGTTCGGTGGAGCTGTCGGAGCAGGTGGCGGCCAAGTTCCCGGCCGATCACCGGGCCCCGCCGCTGCCGGATGTGCGGTTGGAGAAGCCGGGCGACGTGCTCGAGCAGGTGGCTCCGCTGGAGCCGCTGGAAAGTGCGAAGACCAGTGTCACCCAGCAGTTCCTGTCCGCGCTGCGCGGTTCCTACGGCGGCATCCTGATGGTCGGTCTGGCCACCAGCCTGCTCGGCATGTCGCTGGTGAATTGGTATTCGGCCGGAGCGGGCGTGCTGCTGGGCATCAACGCCCTGTGGGACGACCGCCGCGCCCGCAAGCAGCGGCGCCAGGCCGAGGCCAAGGTCGCGGTGGCGCGGCTGATGGACGACGTCGTCTTCCAGGTCGGCAAGGAATCCCGCAACCGCCTGCGCGCCACCCAACGGGCGCTGCGCGACCACTTCACCGATATCGCCACCGACGTGCTGCGCAGCGCCGATGAGGCGCTGCGGGTCGCCGAGGAGGCGGGGGCGAAGTACGGCGACCGCGGCCGCGACCGGCTCGACCGCATCGATGCCGATATGGCGACGCTGCGGTCGATCCGCGAACGCGTCGATTCGCTACCCGCCGGCTGATCCAGCAGCGGGGCAACCGTTGACCTACCCGTGCTGCGTGGCCGGCGTATGGGCGGGCACGAAACGTCCGGCCTCGCTGGCCTCTTCGGCCCGGATCACGTGGGTGACCGCGTTGATCAGCGCCAGATGGGTGAACGCCTGCGGGAAATTGCCGAGGTGGCGGCCGCTGTGTGGTTCGATTTCCTCGGCGTAGAGCCGCAGCGGGCTGGCATAGCCCAGCAGGCGTTCGCACATCTGCCGTGCGCGGGGTAGTTCACCGATTTCCACCAGCGCCGACACCAGCCAGAACGAGCAGATGGTGAAAGTGCCCTCCGCACCGGTCAGGCCGTCGTCGGTGGTCTCGGTGCGATAGCGCAGCACCAGGCCGTTTTCGGTGAGCCGGTCGGCGATGGCGAGCACCGTGGCCCGCATGCGGTGGTCGTCGGGCGGCAGGAAACGGGTCAGCAGCGCCAGCAGCAGCGAGGCGTCGAGGGTGGAGCCGCCGTAGGTCTGGGTGAGCACGCCGTCGGCGTCCACGCCGTGGGTGAGCACATCGTCTTTGATCTCCTCGGCGATCTCGTACCAGCGGGCCGCGATCTCCAGCTCACCGTGCAATTCGGCCAGTTTCGCGCCGCGGTCCAGCGCCACCCAGCACATGATCTTGGAGGAGGTGAAATGCTGCGGGTCGCCGCGCACCTCCCAGATGCCGCGATCGGGTTCGCGCCAGTGCCGGATCGCCGCGCCCACCTGACGTTCCAGCAACGGCCACAGCGTCTCCGGCACATGCTGGCGCGACTTGACGTGCAAGTACACCGAATCGAGCATGGTGCCCCAGATATCGTGCTGGTCCTGGTCGTAGGCGCCGTTGCCGATGCGCACCGGCCGCGCCGAGTCGTATCCGGACAGGTGGTCGAGGGTGGTTTCGGTGAGGGTGCGTTCACCGCCGATGCCGTAGAGCACTTGCAGCGGAACGGGTTCGCCGTCCGAGCCGGTGGTCACGTCGTTGAGGAAGGCGAAGAAGTCGTCGGCCTCGCGATCGAGTCCGAGGGTGTAGAGGCCCCACAGCGCGAAGGTGGAGTCGCGCACCCAGCTGTAGCGGTAGTCCCAGTTGCGTTGCCCGCCCGGGGTTTCCGGCAGCGAGGTGGTGGCCGCCGCCATCAGTGCGCCGGTCGGCGCGTAGGTCAGGCCCTTGAGGGTGAGCGCGCTGCGCTGCAGGTAGCTGCGCCAGGGGTGATCGGGGAACTTGCCGAGAGTGATCCATTGCCGCCAGCATTCGGCGGTGGTCCACATCTTCTGCGCCGCCTCGGCGAAGGTCTGCGGTGCGGGTAGCTCCGACCAGGTCAGGGCGACGTAGACCTCGTCACCCTCCTCCATCCTGGTGCGGGCCCGGGCCTCTCGCCCCTCCAGGCCCAGGCGCAGATCGGTGGTCAGCACCAGCGTCGGGCCCGCGCTCGGGTCGGCGGCGCACTGCGCGGTGGCCTCCTCGTAGACCTTGCCGGTGTACTCCCACTGCGCGGTCTCGCGGTGGTAGTCGAAGGAGGGTTCGCAGCTCATCTCGAGCTCGACGGTGCCGCTGACGCATTTCACGGTGCGCAACAGCATGTGCTCGGCATCCCAGTCCATCGGCGTGCGCCGGTGGGTCTTGCTGCGCTGAAAGTTGTTGTGCCACGGCCCGAGTACCAACGCGTCGCGCACGATCAGCCAGCCGGTGGCGGTCTGCCAGGTGGTCTCCAAAATCATGCCGCCGGGCAGGTAGCGCCGGGCCGCGGGCACATTGCGCCCGTACGGGCCGATCCGGAAATGGCCCGCGTTGCGGTCGAGCATCGCACCGAACACGCTCGGCGAATCCGGCCGCGGCACACACATCCACTCCACCGAGCCGTTGCTGGCGATCAGGCAATTGGTTTCGCAGTCGGACAGGAAGGCGTAGTCGTCGATCGGCGGGAAGTTCGAGCGGCGCCGGGATTCGAGGAGGGAATGCGCCGTCTGCTGGATCTGCTCGTCCGAGGTCGCCATAACCTCATGATCACCCCCGAGTCCGGGTGCGTCCACCGCACCCGCCGGTGGCGGCGAGACCGGCCACCGGCGGCGCCGGGTTCAGAGCCGGCGGATCCGGGCCAGCCAGGCGGCGGTATCGATCGGGCCGTCCTGCGGCAGCCCGAGCCGGGCGACCTCTTCGGCGACGACCTCGGTATTGCGCCCGCGATACCGGGCCGGACGCAGGTCCTCGAGCTCCCAGCCGTCGGCGAAGGCGTCCCGGATGATCGAGTCGCTGATCCGCGGACCGAACCCGGGCTCGGCATCGGAGAGCGCCAGGATGTGCACGTGCCCGCCCGGTGCGCAGATGGCCCGCAGGCCCCGCACGTAGGTGGCCCTGGCCTGCGGATCGTCGCCGAATACGTGGAACAGGGCACTGTCGACGATGGTGTCGAAGGTACCGAGATCGCCCGGTTCGCGATCGGCGATGGCCAGCACGTCGACCACCTCGAACCGTGCGTTCGGCACGCCCTTGGCGGCGGCGTTGCGCCGGGCGTAGTCGACCGCGCTCGGCGACAGGTCGACGCCCAGCACGTCATAGCCCAGTTTCGTCAGCAGAATGGTGTGTTCACCGGCACCGGCGCCGGGGTCGAGCACCCGGCCGCGGATCGCGCCGGTGCGCTCGAGGTCGACGATCGCCGGCTGCGGCTCGCCGATCACCCAGGGAGCGGTGTCGTTGTCGTAGACGGTGTTCCAGAATTCCGCGGCTCGTGTCATGGTCTCCAGCGTGCACTCTCAACCACGGTTGAGGTCAACGGTGGCGGCGTGGCGAGGACGGAGGCCGGATCCGGGCGTCGATTAGGCTGGTGATCGTGGATCGCATAGCGGGTTGGTGGGACGGCTTCGAACTGTGGGTGGCGGGACTTCCGTTCATCCCGCAGTTCCTGGTGGTGCTGGTGGGCATGGTGCCGATCAGCTTCGCCATCGCCTATCTGCTCGACCGCGCCCTCAAGGTCGTTCAGCACCGGGTCGGGCTGGCCCAGCACCGGATGCGGGCCGGCCGCTACCGTTCGGCCCGGCTGGCCCAGGCGGCAGCACCCGTGGAACCGCTGGTGCAGCCTCGCGAGCACGCGCAGAGCGGAGCCCGCTGATGCCACGCTCGCGCGTTCAGCTGGCCCTGGTCGCCCTGCTCGTGCTGGTGCTGGTGGCCTGGTTCTTCACTCGCTGACCGAGTCCGAACCGCGCCGCCACTCGGTGAATCGTTTGCCGAGATCGGCCACCGCGCCGCCCACCTCCTGGCCGACGGAATTGACCGCGGCGCCCATATCGCGCCCCATCGTGCGCACCGTGCGGATCAGCGGATCCTCGGACTGGTCGAAGGTGTCGCGGTAGCTGCGCGCCGCCTGTTTGATCTCCTCGCTGATCTTGGCGTTCTTATCGTGCGCCCGGCGCGGGTAATCGCCGCCGAGGATGCGTTCGTAGTCGCCGCTCTGGATCCAGCGCCGCAGCTCGGCGGCCCGCAGCACCGAGAACGGGTGGCTCTGCAACTCCAGATTCAGCAGCTTGAGCACACCGTCGCGCAGGTCACCGGAGCGCTCGTAGTCATCGGCCTGGGCCAGGAACGCCCCGTGATTCATCTCCTCGACCCGCGCGCCGCCGGCCAATTTCATATGCACCCGCACCGACGCCTCCACGTCCTGCCCGCACAGCAGCCCGGCGCGGTCGCCGGAGAGTTCGGATTTGCGGCTCCATTCCATCAGCGCGGCGACGATTGCGCGCAACGCCCAGCCGCCGATCGGCATCCACCCCAGCCCGTCGGCCATCCGCAGCAGATGCATCAGCATCGTGCGATAGACCGCGTGCCCGGACATCGCATGGCCGAGCTCGTGACCGAGGGTGAAGCGCATCTCCTCGTGGTCGAGCAGATCGACCAGTCCGGTGGTCAGCACGATGAACGGCTTGTCCATCCCGATGGTGAAGGCGTTCACCTCCGGGCTCTGCACCACGAACAGTTCCGGCGTGGTGGGCGCATCGAGGATCTCGACGCAGTCCTGACGCAGCTGGTGCAGGTAACGGAACTGCCGTTCACCCACCCGGACTGCGGTCGCCAGATACATGAGCCGGTACTGCCGTTCGCGCAGCAGCCCCGACATGGTGCGCAGGACCAGATCGAATCCGCCGAGCGAACGCAACGCCACCAGCGCGGTCCGATCGGCGGGATGTTCCCAGGCGCGCGTGCTGATTTCGGGCAGTCGGGTGCGCAGCCGGTCTGGGCTGGTCGTCATGGTGTTACCCCCGTAGATCTCGGATTCGGTGATTCGAATCGCTTCGAGTGCTCTGCTACAGTCTGCCGGGTGTCGTCGAGTGTTGTGCCGCAGGTCCGCCATGAATTGGCGTTGATCGCGGTGGGGTGCCTCGTCGTCGCGGATATTCACTGTCGGTAGGGGATTGCCGGGTCGGCGCCCGGTGCGAGCGGATCGCGCTGTGGCCTGGATCGCTCGGTCAGCCGCCCTCGGGCGGGCTCATGTCGAACCCGGATAGTCTTTCCATCAGCCCAGTTGTCCTCGAGTCGCCGCGCGCAGTCGCCCCGGCGACGCCCAGAAAGGTCACCATGCCACGCTTCAGCCGGCTCCGTGCCCGCGGATACCGCCTCGCGGCGAGCGCGGTGGCGCTCACGGCTGTGGTGCTCACCGGATGCGCCGGAGGACCCAGCGACAGCATCGACGGCAGCGTCGCGGACGGGTCCGGCGGGCGAATCGATCTCTACGCCTACTCCGCGGTCAAGCCGGGCGTGGAAGCGGTGGTGGACGAATTCAACAAGACCGAGGCCGGCGAGGGGGTCCAGGTCCGCCAGTCCTACGGCGCCTCCGGTGATCAATCGCGCAAGGTCGCCGACGGCGCGGCCGCGGACCTGGTGGCCTTCTCCCTGGCGCCCGACATCACCCGGCTGGTCGACGCCGGCCTGGTCGACGCCGACTGGAACGCCGGTGCCACCAAGGGGGTGCCCTTCGGTTCGGTCGTCGTCCTCGTCGTCCGCGAGGGCAACCCGAAGAACATCCGGACCTGGGACGATCTGGTGAAGCCCGGCGTCGAGGTGGTCACGCCGAATCCGTTCAGTTCCGGTTCGGCGAAATGGAATCTGCTCGCCCCGTACGCGGCCAAGAGCGACGGCGGTAAGAACCCGCAGGCCGGATTGGACTACCTGAGCCGGCTCATCTCGCCCGAGCATGTGCGGGTCCAGCCCAAATCGGGCCGGGAAGCCACCGAGACCTTCCTCCAGGGCACCGGCGATGTGCTGATCAGCTACGAGAACGAGGCCCTGTTCGCCGAACGGCACGGTGACCCGGTCGAACACGTCATCCCCGAGGACACCTTCCGCATCGACAACCCGGTCGCGGTGCTGAACAGCAGCGCCAACCAGGAGAAGGCGCTGGCGTTTCGCGACTTCATCTACACCACCCCGGCGCAGCGCGCCTGGGCCGAATCGGGATTCCGCCCGGTCGATCCCGGGGTCGCCGCCGAATTCGCCGCCGACTTCCCGCAGCCGCGGACATTGCGGACCATCGACGACCTCGGTGGCTGGGACGCGGTCGACCGCGAGCTGTTCGCTCCGGGCAGCGGCACGATCGCCGTCATCTACGACTCGGCCACCAAATAGTCCGGTGACGCGGCACACACGAGAAACTGGACAACTGTGACTGACAGCAACAACAGCGCCGCCGCACCGGCGCGCACCGGGCCGAACTGGTCGTGGCTGCGCGTCACCGGGTCGGTCGGCCCGCTCGGCATCGCCACCGCGGTGCTGTGGCTGAGCGTGATCGTCCTGCTGCCGCTGGCCGCCCTCACCGTCAACGCCTTCGACGACGGCTGGTCGGGTTTCTGGGACGCGATCACCGCGCCGGTCGCGTTGGCCTCGCTGCGGGTGACGGTGCTCGTCTCCATCGTCGTCGCCCTGATCAACGTCGTGATGGGCACGCTGATCGCGTGGGTCCTGGTGCGCGACGATTTCCCCGGCAAGGGCATCGTCAACGCGCTCATCGATCTGCCCTTCGCGCTGCCGACGATCGTTGCCAGCATCGTGCTGCTGTCGCTGTACGGCCCGCAGAGTCCGTTCAATATCCACCTCAACGCCACCCAGCCCGGACTGGTGGTCGCGCTGGCGTTCGTGACGCTGCCGTTCGTGGTGCGCTCGGTGCAGCCGGTGCTCATCGAGCTGGACCGGGAGGTGGAACAGGCCGCGCTGTCGCTGGGCGCGGACAACTTCACCACCTTCCGCCGGATCGTGCTGCCCGCGCTCGCCCCGGCGATCATCAGCGGCGGCGGGCTGGCCTTCGCCCGCGCCATCGGCGAGTTCGGTTCGGTCGTGCTGATCGGCGGCAATATTCCGCGCGAGACCCAGATGGCCTCCCAATACATTCAGCAGCAGATCGAGGTCGATCAGCCGGTGAGCGCCGCCGCGGTCTCGGTTGCATTGCTGGCCATCGCCTTCGTCACGCTGCTCACGCTGCGCTTGTTCGTGGCGCGGATGTCGCGCAAAGAAGAGGAGTCGTGATGTCTGCTGTGCGCCGGATCGTCCGGGACGCGACGCGGCAGGAGTCGCGGTGAAGCTGTCGACGCCGACCAGATTGTCGATGCGGGTCATCGCCCTGGGATACCTGTTCGTCCTGCTGGTACTGCCGCTCGGGGTGATCCTGACCCGGGCCTTCGGTGACGGCATCGGCGCGTTCATCGACTGGATCAGTACGCCCGCCGCGATTTCGGCGTTCAACCTGTCGATGATCATCGTCGCCATCGTGGTGCCGTTGAACGTGGTGTTCGGTGTGATCACCGCGATCGCGCTGGTACGCGGCCGATTCCCCGGCCGCGGTCTGCTTCAGGGCCTGGTGGACCTGCCGTTCGCGGTCTCACCGGTCGTGGTCGGTGTGGCGCTGATCCTGCTGTGGGGTTCGGGCGGATGGTTCGGCGGAGTCGAGTCGCTGGGTTTCCGGGTGATCTTCGGGCTGCCCGGCATGGTCATCGCCACCATCTTCGTGACATTGCCGTATGTGGTGCGCGAGGTCGAACCGGTGCTGCACGAGATCGGCAACGATCAAGAGCAGGCCGCCGCCACCCTGGGCGCCTCCGGCTGGCAGACGTTCTGGCGGATCACGGTCCCGGCCATCCGCTGGGGCCTGACCTACGGCATCGTGCTGACCGTCGCGCGCTCACTCGGCGAATTCGGCGCGGTGATCATGGTGTCGTCGGGCTTCCCCGGTGTCTCGCAGACGCTGACGCTGCTGGTGCATTCGCGCTACATCGACGACCACAACACCTTCGGTGCCTACTGCGCCGCCACCCTGCTCATGGGCATTGCCCTGGTCACCCTGCTGCTGATGACCCTGCTCGAACGCAAACGGGGCACCAAATGATCGGCACTGCCGTGCGCAGGGCACACCTGTCGACTGCCGGAGGCAACCAATGATTACCGTGACCAACGCGCGTAAGAACTACGGCTCGTTCGCCGCGCTGGACGACGTCAGCATCGACATCCCCTCCGGTGAGCTGACCGCGCTGCTCGGCCCATCCGGCTCCGGTAAGTCGACGCTGCTGCGCTCGATCGCCGGCCTGGAGACGCTGGACTCGGGCGTGGTGGTGATCTCCGACCGCGACGTCACCCGGGTGCCGCCGCAGAAGCGCGATATCGGCTTCGTCTTCCAGCACTACGCCGCCTTCAAGCACATGACCGTGCGCGACAACGTGGCCTTCGGGCTCAAGATCCGCAAGCGGCCCAAGGCCGAGATCGCCAAGCGGGTCGACGAGCTGCTCGGCATCGTCGGCCTCGACGGTTTCCAGCACCGGTATCCGGCGCAGCTGTCGGGTGGTCAGCGTCAGCGCATGGCCCTGGCCCGCGCGCTGGCCGTCGACCCGCAGGTGCTGCTGCTGGACGAGCCGTTCGGCGCGCTCGACGCCAAGGTCCGCGCCGATCTGCGGACCTGGCTGCGCCGGCTGCACGACGAGGTGCACGTGACCACCGTGCTGGTGACCCACGATCAGGAAGAGGCCCTGGATGTGGCCGACCGGATCGCGGTGATGAACGCCGGGCGCATCGAGCAGATCGGTACACCCGAAGACGTCTACGACCGGCCCGCCAACGAGTTCGTCATGTCCTTCCTCGGCGCGGTGGCCCGGCTCAACGGTCATCTGGTGCGCCCGCACGACATTCGGGTGGGCCGCGATCCGAGCATGGCGCTGGCCGAGCACGAGGGCACCGCGGAATCGGCCGGGGTCACCCGGGCCACGGTGGAGCGGGTGGTGCATCTCGGGTTCGAGGTGCGGGTGGAGATGCGCAATGCCGCCACCGGCGATCTGTTCGCGGCGCAGGTGACCCGCGGTGACGCCGAGGCGCTGCGGCTGTCGGAGGGCGAGACCGTCTACGCCCGTGCCACTCGCATCCCGGAATTGCCCACCAGCTGAGCGCATCTCGGTGTTCGGCGTAGCGCCGGGCAGTGTCCGATCGGCAAACCGGATCAGGGCACTCGGCGTGTCCGCTCCGCCTCCGGGTGGATGACGGCCCGTCGGCATGAACTCCGCGACTGGGCTGGTGAGAGCGTCGCAGGCGAGCCGTTTTCCCGGTGCGGGGGAGAGGCGATGGCGGACAACCTGATGTCCGGTGGTTGGCAGGCCGATCGCGGAATGATTGCCTGATGGTCGTTCGAAGCATGTCCGCTCGGCGATCAGGTGGATTTCGATGGCGTTTGGTCTCGGATTGAGCATCGGCACGGTGAACACGGTTTCGGCAGTAGCACAGGATGATTCGGTGAAGGCGCCGCCCGGCCGCCGGCGCCGGGCCGCCCGGCCACCGGCCCGCACGCACCGCACCACCCTCGCCTTCGACAGCACGGGCACGGCCCGCCTCGGCGTCATCCCCCGGCACGGCCGGGTGGTCACCGAATTCGCCGATCTCACCCAGCGTGGCGCCGTCGCCGCCCGGATCGGCAATCGCACGCTGACCCCGGCCGATCTGGTGGCCGTCGTGGCCGACTGTCTGATCACGGAATTGCGCGACGAACCGGGCGCGGGCGATGCGGGCATCACGCTGGCCCACCCGGTGGGCTACAGCGACGAACAGGTCGGCGCACTACGCACCGCGTTGGACGCCGCCGGACTGGAACGGGTGGCGCTGGTGGCCGAACCGGTCGCCGCCGCCGCATGGCTGGAGGCCGAGCACGGCCCGCTCATGCCCGGGCTGGCCCTGGTCTACGACCTGGGCGGCGCGAGCCTGGACGTCACGCTGGTGCGCGTCGGGGCCGGCTGCCCGGACAATCCGGTGCTCGGCACCCTGCGCTCGCGCGATTTCGGCGGGCGGGCCTTCGGGGCATTGATGACCGCGCGGGCCGTCCACGGCGCCGACGGCGATACGGCCGGGCCGTCGAGCCCGCTGGTTCAGGATCGCGCGAGTGAGCTGCGCGGCGAGCATGTCCGCGACTCGCTGGAGCTGGTCTACCGCTGTCTGCGGCTGGCCGATGTGACCATGGCCGACGTCGACCGGGTGCTGGTCGTCGGTGGTGCCGCCCGTCCTGCCGAGGTGGCGCGGGTGCTGGGGGACGAACTGGCGCGGCCGGTCGTCACCGCGCCCGATCCGGAGCGCACCATCGCCACCGGCGCCGCGCTGCTGGCCCGCCGCGCGGCCTTGTCTTCGGAGCCGGCAACTCGGGTCAGCGGAACTCGACCCTGGGGTTTTTCCCGGCGAGGCGGCCGCCGGGCTGCGCGCGTGGCGGCTGCGGCGGCGGTCTGCGCGGGTGCCGTCGGGCTGACGCTCGCGGTGCCGGGTGATGCGGTCTTCGCGGCGCTGTCCCAGCTCGGAGTGGGGTAGCGGCGAGGCAGGCGCCGGGCGGCGACCCGGATGTGTCCTCGGAATCCGACCCGCCGCCCGGACCAGCCCATGTTGACGTGACTCTCGGTTGATGTAACTATTGGGAACAGTAATAGGTATTCCCGACCGAGAGGCAGTGACGACGATGTCCGCAGCCACCACGACACCCGACACCGACCCGGTGGTCGCGCAGGCCCAGGAGTACGCCCAGAAGCTGCTGCTGCTGTCGGAGGGCTCGGTGAACCGGCACTTCGATCCCTTCGAAGACATCGACTGGGAGAACCCGGACTTCGACGCCGACACCAAGCCCGAGCGCTGGATCCTGCCCCAGTCCGCCGATCCGCTCGGCCGCCACCCGTGGTACCTGGCGCTCTCGGACGAGCAGAAGATCGCGGTTGGCAAGTACCGCCAGGCCAACGTGGCCAAGGTCGGTCTCCAGTTCGAGGCCATCCTCATCAGCGGCATGATGCAGCATGTCTTCGGCCTGCCCAACGGCTCGCCGGAGTTCCGCTACTGCTCCCACGAGATGATCGAGGAGCACAACCACACCCTGATGTTCCAGGAGATGGTCAACCGCATCGGCATCGATGTGCCGGGCATGGGCCCGCTGGTGCGTCAGCTGCGCCACCTGGCCGTTCCGGTCGCGGTGCTGACCCCGAATCTGTTCTTCATGGCCGTGCTCGCCGGCGAGGAGCCGATCGACCACATCCAGAAGGACATCCTGCGCTCGGGCGAGGAAGTGCACCCGATCATGCGCGGTGTCATGGCGATTCACGTCGCCGAAGAGGCCCGCCACATCTCCTTCGCGCACGAGTTCCTCAAGCAACATGTGCCCGAGGGCAATGCGGCCAACCGCTTCGTGCTCTCGCTGGCCATGCCGATCATCATGTGGATCCTCGGCCGCTCCATCGCCACCCCGCCGCGCAAGTTCTTCGACGAGTTCGGCATTCCGGATTCGGTGCGTAAGGAGCTGTTCTACGGCTCCAAGGAAGCCAAGCAGGTCTTCAGCGACTACTTCGCCGATGTCCGTTCGCTGGCCAAGGAGCTGGGCCTGATGAACCCGGTCTCCAAGCGCGTGTGGAAGCTGCTCGGTATCGACGGTCACTCGACCCGCTACCGTTCCGAGCCGCTGCGCGTGGTCGGCAAGGCGGCCTGAGGTCACCCATGCCCTACGTTGTCACGCAGTCCTGCTGTAGCGACGCGTCCTGCGTCTACGCCTGCCCGGTCAACTGCATCCACCCCACGCCCGACGAGCCCGACTTCCTGAGCGCGGAAATGCTCTACGTCGACCCGCAGGCGTGCGTGGACTGCGGTGCCTGCGCCTCGGCCTGCCCGGTGGACGCGATCACCTCGTCGAAGAAGCTCACCGAAGAGCAGAAGCCCTTCATCGAGATCAACGCGAACTTCTATCGGCAGTCGCGGCCGCGGCCCATTCTGGCCAAGCCGGTGCCCGCGCCGGAGATCCGCACCGAACGCGAACCGCTGCGGGTCGCCATCGTCGGCTCGGGTCCCTCGGCCATGTACGCCGCCGACGAGCTGCTCACCCAGCCCGACGTCTCGGTGACGATGTTCGACCGGCTGCCGGTGCCCTACGGCCTGGCCCGCCACGGCGTCGCCCCCGATCACGCCAAGACCCGGCAGGTCAGCGAGCTCTTCGACGTGATGTCGGCCCAGCCCGGCTTCGGCTCCTACCTGAATGTCGAGGTGGGCAAGCACATCTCGCACGAGGAGCTGCTGGCCTACCACCACGCGGTGATCTACGCCGTCGGCGCCTCCTCGGACCGCAAGCTCGGGATCCCGGGTGAGGGGCTGGTCGGCAATGTGTCGGCCACCGACTTCGTCGCCTGGTACAACGGCCACCCCGATCACGCCAACCGCGCCTTCGATCTGTCGAGCACGCGCGCGGTGATCGTCGGCAACGGCAATGTGGCGCTGGACGTGGCCCGCATCCTGACCATCGACCCGGAGTCGCTGGTCGGTACCGACATCTCGCAGACCGCGCTGGACGCGCTGCGCGACAGCCGGATCGAAGAGGTCGTCATCCTGGGCCGGCGCGGTCCGGCGGAGTCGGCGTTCACGGTGCCGGAGTTCGTCGGCCTGCTGGGTTCCGATATCGACATCGTCATCGAGGGCGAGCTGCCCGAGATCACCGACGGCCTGCCGTACCAGGTCGAGCAGAAGCTGCGCCTGCTGCACAGCGTGTGTCAGCGTCCGGTCGGCGGACGTCGCCGGATCGTGTTCCGCTACCTGTCCTCGCCGACCGAGATCCTCGGTCCCGACCAGGTCAGCGGCATCGAGGTGGTCCGCAACGAGCTGGTCGCCGACGCCGACGGCAACGTCCGCGCGGTGGCGACCGACCAGATCGAGCGGCTCGACGCCGGCCTGGTGCTCACCTCGGTGGGCTACCGCGGTGTGCCGCTGCCGGGTCTGCCGTTCGACGAGCGGGCGGGCGTGATCCCGAACCTCGACGGCCGGGTGCTGGAACAGCCCGGCGGGTCGGTGCTGCCGGGCACCTATGTGACCGGCTGGATCAAGCGTGGCCCGACCGGCTTCATCGGCACCAACAAGTCCTGCGCCCAGCAGACGGTGCAGCAGCTGGCCGACGATTTCAATGCGGGCAGGCTGCGCGCGCCGTCGGGTGGTGCGGCCGGATTCGATCGTCTGGTCCGCAGCAGGCAGCCCGAATTGCGGCCCGGCGGCGCGGTATTGCGTCCGACCGGCCCGGTCCGGCGTCTGCTCAACCGGATCTGACACCGATCCTGAGCTGAAACGGCGATCGCGCCGGAGCCGTGTGCTCCGGCGCGATCGGCTGTGTCGGGGGGTCGCTTCGCACGCATCGGCCGATGAGGGGCCGGTGCGTGCGAAGCGACCGCTGATCACTGGGCCGTGAAGCCGCCGTCGATGGCGAGCGCAGCACCGGTGACGAAGCTGGCCTCCCGGCTGAGCAGGTACGCGCACAGCGAAGCGATCTCCTCCGGCCGGCTGATGCGGCCCAGCGGATGCAGCGCCGCGATCGCGGCCTCACCCTCCGGCGTGGCACCCATCGAACTGCGGAAGGCCGGGGTATCGACCGCCCCGGAGACCAGCGCGTTCACCCGCACGCCCTGCTCGGCCGCCTCCAGCGCGACCGCGCGGGACAACCCGACGACGCCGTGCTTGGCCGCGACGTACGGTGCCACCGAGCCCATCCCCACCACGCCCAGGTTGGACGCGTTGTTCAGGATGGCGCCGCCGCCGGAGGCCGCCAGCGCCGGAACCTGATGGCGCAGACCGTAGAAGACGCTGGTCAGGTTGAGTTCGAGCTCACCGCGCCAGGCGGCGTCATCGATCTCGGCGACCGGGCCGTAGGCGGTGACGGCGCCGGCGTTGTTGAAAGCGGCGTCGAGGCGGCCGAACTCGTCGAGGGCCGCGCGGGTCAGCGCCGCGACCTCCTCCTCGTTGCGGACATCGGTGGGCACGAACATCGCGCGCCCGCCGTCGGCGCGGATCTCCTCGGCCACTCGCACGCCGGCTTCCTTTCCGCGCGCGCCGAGGACCACCGCGGCACCCTCGGCGGCCACCCGCCGCGCCACCGCCTCGCCCACGCCCGAGGTGGCTCCGGTGATCAGGACGACCTGGTCGGCGAATCGTTGTGCCATGGTTGTCGGTTTCCCTTCTGGTACTTGCCTTTTGATGTGCGCTACGACGTCGTGATGACCAGTCAACCCGGCAGGCGACGCCTGCGCTGGCGGGAAACGGTCGTCGCGTTGACGTGTCACCCAATCGCACGGAAGCGACCGCTCGGTCGAATTTCCTTTGCCTGGCAACGCTTTGGTTACCGACTGGTAGGTGTGCATTGGACAGGTGACCGAAGATGGTGTGCGCCTTCGTATCGGAAGGCCGGTGTAGGTCGCCGAATGATTGCGGAGTACGACACGAGATCTCCGAATCGCATCGATCCAGGGGTCTGAACCGGAGCGACGCAACTCTGTGAGCTGGGATTTTCCGGAGCGGTCGCAATTGGTTGAACCTTTCATATCGAATAGGCATCCGAACGGAGTCGAAACAGCTAACCTGTGGGGGCTGTTTGGAAGACGACCGCGGCCCATGGTTCTTCACATGAGGGACGTGGTCTCGGTGCGTTGACGGGATAGCGAATGACTACAGGGCTGGGCTTCAGCATCGGCACAGTGAACTCCGTATCGGCAGTGGCGACCGCCGAGCAACCGCGGCCGACGGTGCGAACCAGGCGGACCACCGCCGCGTTCGACGGCAGCAGTGGCGTCCGGGTCGGCGCCATCCCCGAATTCGCGGGAGCGGTCACCGATTTCGCCGACCTGGCCCGAGATCCCGACTCGGTGACCATCGGCGGGCGGATCTGGTCGCCGGCGAACATGATCGCGGCCGTGGTGCACGGCCTGCTCGCCTCCGCCGAGCCCTGCGCCGGTGTGGTCACCACCTATCCGGCGGTCTACTCGAACAAGCAGGTCGCGCTGCTGCGCCAGGCGCTGGAGCTGTCCGGCATCGGCCACGTGGAGCTGGTTCCGGAACCGGTCGCCGCCGCCGAATGGCTCGAACGCGAACACGGGCCGCTGCCTTCGGAATTCGTGCTCGTCTACGATCTCGGCGGCAACAGCCTCGACATCACCGTCGTCCGGATGGGCCCGGACTGGCCCGATCACCCCATGGTCGGGAAGCCGGTGCGCTGCTACGACTTCGGTGGCCGCCCGCTCGGCGCGATGATCGCACGCTATGCCGGCGGAAAGGGCAAAACGGCGGGGTCCATCGCCTTGACGTCGATCGTCGACACCGACGGGCTGCGGGTGGAGCAGATCCGCGACTCGCTGGAAGTCGTGCGCGCGGCGGTGCGGGCGGCGGGCATCAGCATGTCAGATATCGGCCGGATCCTGGTGGTCGGCGGTGCCGCCCGCCCGCCGGAGGTGGCGCGCACCCTCGCCGAACTGGGCAAGCCCGTCATCATGTCGGCCGATCCCGGCCAGACCGTCGCGGCGGGCGCCGCGTACCTCGCCGCGCGCACCGCCACCCCCGCGGCCCCCGGAGCGAGCTTCCACCCGCCCGTGTTCTCCGGCGCCGCAATCTTTTCGGCGATCGCCATGTCGGCGGCCACCATGTTCGGCAGCGGTACCGTCGACACCCAGCTCTCCCCGGTACTCGACCGCTTCCCGCGCTTGGATATGCCGCACGACGCCCTGCTCGTCGAGCTCGACGGAAGCGCGCTGTCCGGCCACGGACTGGCCGGGTACCTCGGTGCCGCCGGCTACGCGGCCTCCGGCGTCGTCCGTGCCGCCTCGGCCATGCCCGCGCGGTTGACCGGCTACGCCGGCATGGTCTCGCCGTCGGCCTATGCGCGACCGCAGGGCCCGACCATGGCCGAAAGCCGCGGCGAAACCCGCATCGACTCCCATTCCGATCACCGGCAGTGGCGGCACCGCACCGACGAGTTGGCCGGCACCTACGCCGACCCCGCGCGGTTCCGCAACCCGATGCCGTTCGGCCGGCCCGATCGGACGGTGCGCCCGCCGAGCGATCCGGTCGAAGGTGCGCCGTCGGTGCCCGGTGGGATTCCCGGTGTCGGTGACGGGTCGAGTCCTGTTCCCGGAACGCCGGGTTCGGTGCCGGGCGGTACGACCGGGCCCGATCCGAGCGCGCCCGGCGGGACGACTCCCGGTACGCCGGTCGACTCGACGGTGCCGGGTGGCACGGCCCCCGGTGGATCGACCGGCGGCATTCCCGCGAATGATCCCTCGACCGGTGGGATCGGGGTTCCGGGTGGATCGGCCGGAGCAGGGAGCGATGGGTCCGGTGGGGGAGTGGGCGATGGTTCGTCCACCGGGACCGGGGCGGGTGCGCCCGGGGGTACGGTCGGCGGAGATTCCTCGGGCGGTGCGGCTGGCGGAGCGACTGGCGGTGGGTCCGGTGGCGCGACCGGCGGAGCGTCGGGTGGTGCGACTGGAGGGTCGGGTGGTGCGACCGGCGGTGCATCGGATGGCTCGACCGGCGGATCGTCCGGGGCCGGAACGGGTGGATCGACGTCGGGTGGGGCCGGTTCGGACGGGTCGGCTTCAGGTGGATCCACCTCGGGCGGATCCGCTTCGGGCGGTTCGGGTTCTGGTGGGTCGACCTCCGGTGGCTCGGCTTCAGGCGGTTCGACTTCGGGTGGTTCCGCCTCCGGTGGTTCCACGTCGGGCGGATCAACGGGCGGCTCGACCTCGGGCGGCAGCTCCGCTGGCGGCAGCTCGTCCGGTGGAAGCTCCTCTGGCGGTAGTACTTCCGGCGGCAGTTCCTCCGGCGGCAGTTCGAGCCGGTCGACCAGCGGCGGCTCGCGAAGCAGCTCGAGTGGCGATTCGGACGGGAGCTCGTCGGGTGGATCGCGCAGTGGCGGCTCGCGGAGCAGCTCGGGCGGCGACTCCGATGGCGGCAGCTCCTCGGGTGGGTCGCGCGGCGGCGGCTCGAAGGGCGGCTCGGGCGGATCACGCGGCGGTTCGGGGGGCTCCGGCGGGTCGGGCGGTTCCGGCGGTGGCTCGGGCGGCCGCTGAGTTCTGATCGCCCGCAGCAGGCGCCGACGGTGCCGCACCGAATTCCCGGTAGCGGACCGTCGGCCGCTGGCTCCGGCTCCAGCGTCGAGGGGTTCTGGTTGTGGCAGCCGGGTTGTCGTCACAACGGGGAAGCAGGACCCTTCTCAGGTCACCGTCTCAACGCCGCGGCGCGCCCCACTGAACCTGTTGACGCAGCTGGGCTTTGAGCAACTTGCCACCCGCATTGCGGGGCAGCGGCTCGTCGACCACGGTGACGTACTGCGGAACCTTGAAGTCGGCCAACTGTTCTCGGCAGTGCGCGAGGACTGCTTCGATATCGATCTCCGAATCATCAGAGAAGAGCACGGCGCCCACTTTCTCGCCCATGACGTCGTCGGGCACCGCGAGCACGGCCGCATCCGCGACCTGCGGCGCCGCCAGCAGTGCCGCCTCCACTTCGACGCTGGAGACGTTCTCCCCGCCGCGGTTGATGATGTCCTTGATCCGGTCGACGATGTGCACCCGTCCGGCCTCGTCGACGCGCACGACATCGCCGGTGCGCAGCCAGCCGGCCATGCGCGCCGATTCGGTGGCTTCCGGTCGATCCCAGTACCCGCCGGTGACATTCGCGCCCCGCGCCAGCAGTTCGCCGACACTTGGGTCACCATCGATCGGCGCCACCGCGAGCCGCACCGACGGCACCGCGTACCCCACCGAATCGGCGTGGTCGACGGCGTCGGCGTCGGGCAGCAGCGTCATCAGCGAGGCCGTTTCGGTCATGCCGTAGCCGTTGAACACCGTGGCGGCCGGGAACGCCGCCTGCACGGCCCGGACCAGTGATGGCGCGATCGGCGCGCCGCCGTAGCCGACCCATCGGACCACCGACACATCGGTGGTCGCGAAGTCCGGCTGCCGCAGCATCAGTGCGTACATGGCCGGAACGGTGACGATGAACGAGATCCGTTCGGCGGGTACCGCGGCGATCATCGCCGGCACGTCGCGGCCCGGCATGATCACCGAGGTGCCGCCGAGATACGCGGCGACCAGCAGCTGCGAATTGCACCCGGTGACGTGGAACAACGGCACCGAGATCAGCGTGCGCAGCCCGGCGCCGATGTCACGGGGCAGGCCGAGGCAGCGCACCATGTTCTCGGCATTGGTCAGGAACGCCTCATGGGTGGTTGGCACGCCCTTCGGCTTTCCGGTGGTTCCCGAGGTGTAGAACAGCGCCGCGATGTCGTCGTGGCGGAGGTCTTCGGCCACAGAGGGCTCACCGTCGGGTAGCGGTGTGCCGGGCGCGAGGTCGACGCCGACTCCCGCATCCGCCAGGACGAATTCGATCTCGGGCTCCGCCGAGCGCGTGTTCACCGCGACCGCGATCCCGCCGGCCAGCACCACACCCCAGAACGCGAGCACCCACTCGGTGCCGGCCGGGTACCGGATCGCCACCCGGTCGCCACGGGCGAGACCACCCGCGCGCAGGCCACCGGCGATGCGGCACGCCCGGTCCCACAGCTGCCGGTAGGTCAACCGCTCGCCGCCGACCTCGACCACCGCCTCGGTTCCGGGGCCGGCCTCGGCCTGGGAACGCAGCAGGTCGACCAGGGTCGCGGGCAGGTCGGTGTAGTGCGGCACGCCGTCGGCGTCGAGTGCGATCCCCGCGGTGCCGAAAGGGTTGTGGGTGCGCGGGATTTCGATCACGGTGGGGTCTGTCGTCATGGTGGGTCCGGAATCCGTCGGGGAGTGGGTGCCTGGCCGGAATGTCACGCGGTGAAGTACCGGCGTGGGTTGTCGACCAGCATGGTGGTGATCTGCTCCTCGGTGACGCCGCGCTCGCGCAGCGCGGGCAGCACGTCATCGCTGATGTGGGTGAAGTTCCAGTTCGGCACCGCGGCCGCCTTGCCCTCCTCGCTGAACCAGTCGATGAAGCAGGCCGCGTCGTGGGCGAGCACCATCTTCTCCGCGTAACCACGTTCGGCCAGCGTCGCCACCGTGGCCACCCGCTCCTCGAACGGCAGCAGTACATCGAGACCGAAACGGTCCATGCCCAGATATGAGCCGGCGTCGGCGAGTTCGCACAGATAGTCCAGGTCGGTGCTGTCGCCGGAATGCCCGATGACGACCTTGGTCAGGTCGGCGCCCTCCTCGGCGAGAATCTTCTGCGCCACCAGCCCCGAGCGGGTGTGCGGATTGGTGTGCACGGTGATCGGCGCACCGGTCTCGACATGCGCACGGGCGACCGCGCGCATCACCCGCTCCACCCCGGGCGTCAGGCCCTGCTCCTCGATCGCGCACTTGAGAAACGCTGCCTTCACACCGGTGTCGGCGATGCCCTCGCGGATGTCTTTGACGAACAGTTCCACCATCGGTTCGGCCACATCGAACAGCAGGCCGGGGCCGGTGTAGTGGAACTGGAACGGGACCTCGTTGTAGGTGTAGATGCCGGTCGCGGCCACGATATTGATGTCGACCTGCTCGTTGATGCGCTGGATCCGGGGCAGGTAGCGGCCGAGGCCGATCACCGTCGGGTCGACGATCGTATCGATTCCGCGCGCCTTGCACTGCTTCAGCTTCTCCACCGCATCCGCGACGCGCGCGTCCTCGTCCCAGTGGCCGGGGTAGTCCGGGTAGTTCTGCTGGATTTCGGTGCCGAGGACGAAGACGTGCTCGTGCATCAACACCTTTCCCAAGGTGCCGGTGTCGACGGGGCCGCGGACGGTTTCAACTGTGGGCATCGCGATTCCTCTGCGCTATCGCCGGTCGAAGGTGGTGAGAATGTGATGCGTACCACCATTCGTGAGACACTGAAGGAGTGTGTCTCACTCGGCGGCGTACGTCAACCCCTTCTCGGCGGGCACGCCGGGTGTTGGTTCGCGGTTCGTCCCGGGATATGAGGAGATGGACGGGTGATCGCTACTTCCGAAGGGCGTCGGGCGATCGATGCCGCAACGAAGCTGTATCTGGCCGGTGAACCGCTGGATATGTCGGTGCTGGCCCGCACGCTCGGCATCGGGCGGGCGACGTTGTACCGGCATGTCGGCAACCGCGATGAGCTGATCGCGACGGTGCTGGCCGAGGCGACCGAGCGCACCTACCGCAAGGCGATCGCGGCGGGTTCGGGGACGGGCGCGGAGCTGATTCTGGATGTGCTGGAACGGCTGATGCGAGCGGTGTCGAGTTCGGAACCACTGCTCGCGCTGACCCGCCGTGAGCCGCAGGTGTTCATTCGCCTGGCCCTGCTGCCCGGCGTCATCGAATCCACCTCGGCGCGATTGATCGCGGAGATGCTCGACGAACAGCAACAGCAGGGTCAGCTGCAGCTGCGCATGTCGAGCCGGGTACTGGCCGACGCCATCGTCCGCATCTGCGATGTGCACCTGTACGCGCCGTTGCTGGGCGGTGATGTGCCGCAGATCGAGACCGCGCTCGATATAGTCGCCCTGCTGCTCGGATGCGACAGGCAGGCCGACGCCCGGGACTAGTGTTCCGATTGCGCTGCCGGGCCGCGATTTTCGGTACCGCAGTGCAAATTCGATGTCAAATGCCCACGCGGACGGCACAATAGGGAAGTGGAAGCCAATGGGGGAGCGCCCGAGCTGATCGCGCTGGATGTGGACGGAACGCTCATGCCCACCGGCGAGCCGATCAGCGAGCGGGTCGTCGCAGCGGTGCGGGCCGCTGTCGCCGCGGGCGCGCACGTCGTCATCAGCACCGGCCGGACCGTGCTCACCACCCGGCCGGTTCTGGCCGAACTCGGCCTCACCGAGGGTCACGCCCTGTGCTCCAACGGGGCCGTGCACGTGGATGTCGCCGGTGGCCATCCGGTGGCCGTGCACGCCTTCGATCCCGGGCCTGCGGTGCGGGCGCTACGTGATCTGTTCCCCGAAATGATCCTGGCCGTGGAGCGGGTCGGGATCGGCACCTGGGCAACCGGATTCAGCCCCGGCGAGTACGACGTGGGCGGCGAGTACCTGGTGGTCGACGATCGCACGCTGTGCAGCCAACCCACGCCACGGCTCAACGGCTGGTGGCCGGAGGGCTCGGCCGAGGAACTGCGCCGACTGTTGACCTTCCTGCGGGTACCCGGTGCCGGCTGGGTGTACGGCGAGTACGGGCCGTGGCTCACCGTGGCGCGGCAGGGAGTGTCGAAGGGCTGGGCGCTGGAACAGCTGCGAGTCGCCCTCGGCGTTCCGGCTTCGGCGACGCTGGCCATCGGCGACGGCTACAACGACCGGGAAATGCTCACCTGGGCAGCGCATTCGGTGGCCATGGCGAACGGCCCGGCCGAAATCCGCGACCTGGCCGATGAAGTCACCGCCGACGTCACCGCCGACGGTGTCGCGAAGATTCTCGAACGCTGGTTCCGGCCGTAGACCGCGAGCCGCCCGTCAGGCGGGCACCGTCGCCGGGCCGGTCTCGGCCAGCACCTCGAGGTAGTGCGGGTTGGACATGATGCCGAGCACGTTGCCGAACGGATCGACCACCGACGCAGTGATGAATCCGGTGCCATCACCGTGCTCGGTGATCGGGTCGTAGACGGTGGCGCCGAGTTCGAGCAGGCGATCGAAGGCGGCCTGGAGGTCGTCGACGTGCCAGTGCAGGATGGCGCCGCCCGGTTTCCGCCTGCCCTTCGGTGCGTACGCCCCCGCGATGAGGCCGAATTCCTGCTGGTAGTCGCCGATGCGGAACTCGTAGTACCCGCCGGGCACGTGGAAATAGGGCGGGATGCCGAATACCTCGGTGTACCAGTCCTTCGCGGCCTCCAGATCGTCGGCGTAGAAGTTCACGGTCGCCATTCCTCGCAACATTGTCGGTCTCCTTCTTCGGTTCGATGTGATGACTCCATCCTCGCGGCCAAAGTGCGCACCGAATGAGCACTTTTATCGGCAGAATGTGAGACATGCGAGCCGATCGTCTGGTGGCCACCCTGCTGCTGATGCAGAACCGGGGCCGGGTCACCGCCGCCGAGATCGCCGCCGAACTCGAGGTGTCGGTGGCCACCGCGCGCCGGGATCTGGAGGCGCTGTCGGCGGCGGGGATCCCGGTGTATCCGCAGCCGGGGCGCGGTGGCGGATGGCAGTTGATCGGGGGAGCGCGCACCGATCTGAGCGGCCTGACGGCGGGCGAGGCGCGGGCGTTGTTCCTGCTCGCGGGCCCGTCGGCGGGTGCGCAGCCGGAGGCGAAGGCGGCGCTGCGCAAACTGGTGCGCGCATTACCGCAGACCTTCCGAGGCGAGGCCGAAGCCGCTGCCGACGCCGTCGTCATCGACCCCTCGCGCTGGGGCGCCACCGAACGCGAACTGCCCGCCGAGGTCCAGACCCTGCAACGAGCCGTCGTGCAGCGCACCAAGGTTCGACTGGACTACCGCACGCGCACCGGCGAGCAGTCGCGGCGCGTGGTCGATCCGCTGGGCTTGGTCGACAAGGACGGCATCTGGTACCTCATGGCCGGCACCGACCGCGGCCCGCGAACCTTCCGGGTCGACCGCATCGGCGAGCTTATCGTCACCGCGGAGTCGTTCGAGTGGCCGTCGGACTTCGACCTCGAACAGGCCTGGGAACAGGTGGTCGAGGAGGTGGAGCGGCAGCGATCGACCGTCGCCGCGACAGTACTCATCAGCCCGCGATTACTCCCGATCCTGCGCGATCAGCAGGGGCGCCACTGCGTCGTGGACGGCCCGGTCGACGCCGGACGCATCCAGGTCCGGATCACCGCGCCGACGGCCTGGATGGTGGCCCAGCAGCTGGCGGGCTGGGGCGATTCGATCGAGGTCCTCGGGCCTCCGGACGTCCGCGCCGAGCTGGCCAGGATCGGTGCGGCGTTGGTCGACCGCTACGCCGGAGCGGGTCTCTGACCACGTGCCGTACCGACCCTGTGCGACATTCGAGGCACGACGTCAGGGGGCCTCGCATGCCGTGACCGGCGTCAGCTGTTCGCCGACGCGATCGGCTCACACCTGCCGGTTACGGTGCTGCGCAGTGGAGCCATGGTCGAGCGGCCGGGTTGGGCGCGAGCCACGAGGTTGCCGTGCATGGTGCGTGACAGCAAGCGCGGCAGCCGGGCGATAGCGGGTCCGGACGCGCGGAAACAGTTCAGGCCGAACGCAACAGCGTCTCGTGTGCGGCGGCGTCGTAGCGGTCCAGCACCACGTCGGTCAATGCCGGATGTGGTCCGAGCACCTCGGCGTGCTCGAGCTCCGGCGCCTGGTCGGCCAGCCGGTCGGTGAGCAGGCCGGGCGCGAGGAACCATGGCGCCACCAGTACCCGTTCGGCGCCGCGGGCACGAAGTCGTGCGGCGGCCTCGGCTACCGATGGTCCCGTGGTGGCGAAGCAGATCTCGGTCGTCCATCCGGTCGCAGCCGCGAGCATCCGGGCCACCTCGGCGGTGCGGGCATTGGCCGCATCCGATGAGGAACCCACCGCCGCGACAGCGACGCCGAGCCGGGAATCGGGCAGCGGGCCGGCGCGACGGCTGCCGCCACTGTGGTCACTGACGGTTCCGTAGGCGATGGTCCTGTCGGCCATCCGGCCCGCCGCATGATCAGCGGCGATCACCCGGTCCCGCAATGCCGAGACCAACCGTGGGTCCGCGCCGAGAACATCGGCCTGGGTCAACTCCAGCCGTGGATGCCGAGCGGACGCACCCGCCAGCAACCCGGGCAGATCCACCCGCGCGTGAAATGCGCTGCCCAGCAACAACGGCACGACGATCGCGCGGGTATGTCCCTGCGCCGCCACGGCATCGATCACCTGATCCACCGACGGCGCGTTCAGATCCAGAAACGCCAGCCGCACATCCAGATCCGGGCGCGCGGCCGCCAGCTGCGCGGTCACCGCCGCCATGGTGGCGGCCGAGCGCGGGTCGCGGCTACCGTGCGCGACCGCGATCAGTGCGGGCGCGCCGAAGCCGCCCGCACCGTGCCCGATCCTCGCCGGGACAGCCGCGGTCACCGTCAGGCCCCGGTTCCGACCTCGACCGCGGTCAGCGCATCGCCCACCAGGCCTGCGGCGAGGGTGTTGCCGCCGGACGGGTCGATCAGCAAGAAGCTGCCGGTGTGCCGGTTCACCCGGTAGTCGTCGGCCGCGATGGGCTCGGCGACCCGCACCGAGATGCGCCCGATGTCGTTGAGCTCCAGCGATTCCGGGGTCGGCGCCGCGGACAGCCGCTGCTCGTCGAACCGTTCGATCAGCTCGCCGACGATCGCCTGAGTGGTCTTGGTGCCGTGCTTGAGCAGCAGCCGGGCTCCCGCACGCAGCGGCTTGTCGCCCAGCCAGCACACGGTGGCGTCGAAGGTGTCGATCGGTTCCGGCGCATCGGCCGGGGAGGCGATCAGGTCGCCGCGCGAGATATCGACCTCGTCGGCCAGGATCAGCGTGACGCTGCGCCCGGGCTGGGCCACGGCCAGCTCACCATCGGGGGTGTCGATGCGTTCAACGGTGGTGCGGATACCCGAGGGCAGCACCACCACTTCGTCACCGGGGGAGACCGAACCGGCCGCGATCTGGCCCGCGTAGCCGCGGTAGTCGGGGTATTCGGCGGTGCGCGGGCGGATCACGTACTGCACCGGGAACCGCAGGCCCAGCGAATGCGCGCCGGAGCTGTCGGCGTCGACCGGCACCGATTCCAGGTGCTCGATCAGCGAGGGACCGTCGTAGTACGGGGTGTTGTCCGAGCGGGTGGCGATATTGTCGCCGTGCAGCGCGGAGACCGGGATCTCCAGCACGTCCTCACTCGACCAGCCCAGCGTGCTGGTGAGCTTGTTGAACTCGGCGGAGATCTCGGCGAACACCGTCGCCGCGTCGTCGACCAGGTCGATCTTGTTCACCGCGAGCACCAGCTTCGGCACACCGAGCAGCGCCAGCACCGCGGCGTGGCGGCGGGTCTGCTCGATGACGCCCTTGCGCGCGTCCACCAGCAGGATCACCAGCTGCGCGGTCGACGCCCCGGAGACGGTGTTGCGGGTGTACTGCACGTGACCGGGGGTGTCGGCCAGCACGAACGAACGCTTCGGCGTTGCGAAGTAGCGGTAGGCGACGTCGATGGTGATGCCCTGCTCACGCTCGGCGCGCAGGCCGTCGACCAGCAGCGACAGATCCGGCGTCGACAGACCCTTGTCCACCGACGCGCGGGTGACGGCGTCGATCTGGTCGGCCAGCACGGATTTGGTGTCGTAGAGCAGACGTCCGACCAGGGTGGACTTACCGTCGTCGACAGAACCGGCGGTGGCCAGCCTCAATAGGTCGGACATATCAGAAATATCCCTCTCGCTTGCGGTCTTCCATGGCGGCCTCGGAGACGCGGTCGTCGCCTCGGGTCGCGCCTCGTTCGGTGAGTCGTGACGCGGCGACCTCGGCGAGGATCGCCTCGTTGTCGGCGGCGTCGGACAGGATCGCGCCGGTGGTGGAGCCGTCGCCGACGGTGCGGTAACGCACCGAGCGGGTCTCGAGCACCTCGCCCTCGGCCGGGCCACCCCAGACGCCGGGCGTCATCCACATGCCGTCGCGCTGGTAGACCGGGCGCTCGTGCGCGTAGTAGATGCTGGCCAGGTCGACGTTCTCGCGGGCGATGTAGCGCCAGATGTCGAGCTCGGTCCAGTTGCTCAGCGGGAACACCCGCACGTGCTCACCCGGAGCGTGGCGACCGTTGTAGAGGTTCCACAGCTCCGGGCGCTGCCGCTTGGGGTCCCACTGGCCGAAGGCGTTGCGCAGCGAGAAGATCCGCTCCTTGGCCCGCGAGCGCTCCTCGTCGCGGCGGCCGCCGCCGAAGACGGCGTCGAAGCGGTTCTCGCTGATCGCATCGAGCAGCGGGACGGTCTGCAGTGGGTTGCGGATGCCGTCGGGACGCTCGGTGAGCCGGCCGTCGGCCAGGTAGTCCTCCACCTTCGCCACGTGCAGGCGCAGCCCGTACCGCTCCACCACCTTGTCGCGGAACTCGAGCACCTCGGGCAGGTTGTGCCCGGTGTCCACGTGCAGCAACGCGAACGGCAGCGGCGCGGGCCAGAACGCCTTGAGCGCCAGGTGCAGCAGGACCGTGGAGTCCTTACCGCCGGAGAACAGGATGACCGGACGCTCGAATTCGCCCGCCACCTCACGGAAGATGTGGATCGATTCCGATTCCAGCGCCGCGAGGGTGTCGAAATCGGTGATGCCGAGGGAACGTTCGCTGATTGTTTCGGTCATGAGCTGTGCAACCCGCATTCGGTCTTGGCGAGGCCGGCCCAACGGCCGCTTCGCGGATCGGATCCCGGCTCCGGCTTCCGCGTGCACGGAGCGCAGCCGATGGACGGATATCCCTCTTCCACCAGAGGATTGACGAGGATCGAGTGCTGTTCGATGTAGTCCTGCATCTCGTCGTCGGACCACGGCGCGATCGGGTTGATCTTCACCAGGCCGAACGCCTCGTCGAAGGAGATGAGCGGTGCGTTGGCCCTGGTCGGCGCCTCGACCCGGCGGATGCCGGTCACCCAGGCGTTGTAGCCGGCCAGCGACTTCTTCAGCGGCACCACCTTGCGCAGCCGGCAGCATTCGCCCGGATCGCGCGCGAACAGGTCCTTGCCCAGCAGTTGGTCCTGTTCGATGACCGAATGCTCGGGGCGCACGTTGATGACGTTGACCCCGTACACCGCCTCCACCGCGTCCCGGGTGCCGATGGTTTCGGCGAAGTGGTAGCCGGTGTCCAGGAACAGCACGTCGACGCCGGAGCGGACCTGCGCGGCCAGGTGCACCAGCACGCCGTCCTGCATGTTCGACGCGACGATGTAGCCGGTGCCGAAGGTGTCCTCGGTCCAGCGCAGCAGCTCGGCTGCCGAGGCGTCGGCGCCGAGTTCGGCCGCACCGCGCTCGGCGATGGCGCGCAGCTCGTCCTCGGACAGCTTGTTCGCGAGTTGTGTTGTCACTGTTGATCTCCCGTCACCTGATCAGGCGTGCTCATCGCAGGTCGGCCTCGTCGGCGCGCACTGCCCACTGTGCGAAACGCTCGCCCGCGTCGCGGTTCTTGACGAAATTGCGCACCACCCGCTCGATGTAGTCGCCGAGTTCGGCGCTGGTCACCTTGTGCTGGCGCAGTTTGCGGCCGAAACCGCTGTCGAGACCGAGGCTGCCACCCAGATGAACCTGATAGCCCTCGACCTGATTCCCCTCGCCGTCGTCGACCAGCTGGCCCTTGAAGCCGATATCGGCGATCTGGGAGCGGCCGCAGGAGTTCGGGCAACCGTTGATGTTGATCGTGATGGGGACGTCGAGTTCGGCGTTGATGTCGGCCATCCGCTGTTCCAGCTCGGGAGCCAGCACCTGGGAACGCTTACGCGTCTCGACGAACGACAGCTTGCAGAACTCGATTCCGCTGCACGCCAGCAGGTTCTTGCGCCAGATCGACGGACGCGCCTGCAGGCCGAGCGGTTCCAGTTCCTCGATCAGTTCCTCGACCTTGTCGTCGGCGACATCGAGCACGATCAGCTTCTGGTACGGGGTGAACCGGACGCGGTCGGAGCCGATGCGCTCGACGGTCTCGGCCACCTTGGTGAGGATGGTGCCGGAGACGCGGCCGGCGATGGGGGAGAAGCCCACGGCGTTGAGGCCGTTGCGCAGCTTCTGCACGCCGACGTGGTCGATCGGCTTGGCCGGCTGCTCGGGGGCGGGACCGTCGATCAGCTTGCGCTTCAAGTACTCGTCCTCGAGCACCTGGCGGAACTTCTCGATGCCCCAGTCCTTGATCAGGAACTTCAGCCGGGCCTTGGTGCGCAGGCGGCGGTAGCCGTAATCGCGGAACACCGCCACGACGGCCTCCCACACCTCGGGCACCTCGTCCAGCGGCACCCAGGCGCCGGCGCGCTGGGCCAGCATCGGGTTGGTCGACAGGCCGCCGCCGACCCACAGGTCCAGGCCGGGGCCGTGCTCGGGATGCTCGACGCCGACGAACGCCACGTCGTTGATCTCGTGCACCACGTCCTGCTGACCGGAGATGGCGGTCTTGAACTTGCGCGGGAGGTTGGAGTACTCCTTCTTCCCGATGTAGCGGCGCACGATCTCCTCGATCGCCGGCGTCGGGTCGATGATCTCGTCCAGCGACTCACCGGCCAGCGGGGAGCCGAGGATCACGCGCGGGCAGTCGCCGCAGGCCTCGGTGGTGTGCAGACCGACCTGCTCGAGTCGCCGCCAGATCTCCGGGACGTTCTCCACCTCGATCCAGTGGTACTGGACGTTCTCCCGGTCGGAGAGGTCGGCGGTGTCGCGGGCGAACTCGGTGGAGATCTCACCGATGGTGCGCAGCTGCGCGACGTTGAGCGCGCCGCCGTCGCAGCGCACCCGCATCATGAAGTACTTGGCCTCGAGCAGATCGATGTTCTCGTCGCCGGTGTAGGTGCCGTCGTAGCCCTGCTCACGCTGGGTGTAGAGGCCCCACCAGCGGAACCGGCCGCGCAGATCGCCCTTGTCGATGCCGTCGAAGCCGGTCTTGGAGTAGATGTTCTCGATGCGCGCGCGCACATTGAGCGGGTTGTCGTCCTTCTTGGACTGTTCGTTGGGGTTCAGCGGCTCGCGGTAGCCGAGCGCCCACTGGCCCTCGGCGCGACGCTTGACCGGCTTGCCGGTGCGGGCGCGCGGGGCGGCCGACGCCTCGGCCCGCGGGCGGTCCGGGCGGACCCGGCGCTCACGAGCGGGCGCGGCGGTTTCGGGCTGATCGGCGGGGCCGGCGTCGGTGCTCGACGTCATGGGGGCTGCTCCTGCTGGGTGTCGTACGTCCGTGCTGAAGGCATGAGCTGGGCTGTGCTCACGCCCGCGGTGTCAGCGGGCCGAAGTCCTCGATATCGGAATGGCCGGAGAAGGGGAATGGCCGGGGGTCCGGGAACGGGCGCAGCTGAACTACCGGGAAGAACCGGGCAGACAACAGGCGCTACAGACGCGCTTGAAGTCGACGTGGCGACGTGCCACCAGTCGTACTCCGTTTTCGCGCATGGGCTTCATTGTGCCATGTCAGAACGCTCATTCCGACCGCCCTGCCAGTATTTTCCGCTCACAAGGGGGAAATTCCCTGGATTCCGTGGGTGATTTGTGACCGCTGTCATAGTTCGGGCGTGCGGCGGATGGGCAATGAGCACGGGAAGCGTTCGGGCGTCTGTGATTCAGGCCACAGATCGGTTGACCTCGACCTTACTCGAGGTCGCACGCTCGACGGCATGAGCATCGATGTGACACCCACTGGCTACGAGCCCGCCGACCTCGAGACAGAACTCGCCGCGATCCGCGCGGTCGTCGACACCGTCGCCCACGCGCAGGCCAACGAACTCGTGGACGAATTCACCGGCCTGTTCCGGGCGGACGCCGTGTGGACCACCGGCCATGGAAAGAGATTGTTCGGCCGCCCCGCCATCGCCGAATTCACCGCGAAAGTGCTGCCGGGCGCCACCACGGACGGCACAGCGACGTACGAGGTGGAGCACGTTCAGTTCCTGCGTCCCGATGTGGCGGCGGTCAAGATCCGGCAGCATTACCGGACCCATGACGGCGAGCTCGTCAGCGAGGGCACCCCGCTGTACGTGATGACCAAGGAGGACGGGCGCTGGACGCTCACCGCCGGGCAGAACACGCCTGTCGTCACCGAATAGTCGCGGCGGGTGTCGCCGGCTGCGCTGAGCAGCCCCCAGAGCGCCATCAAGGTCAACGTGGCGGCGTGCTGGACGGCGTGACGCAGCATCAACGCGGCACGGCGTGCTGGACAACGTGGCGCGCTGTGCAGGTCGATGTGGGCGTGCTGATCAGCCCCAGCGCGCTGTCAACGCGCCCAGGGCTCCCAGGGCGACGGCCGCTGCCGTGGACGTCCGCAACACCGTCGGCCCGAGCAGCACCACATCGGCGCCGGCCTCGGCCAGCGCCGTCAGCTCCGCATCGTCGAGCCCGCCCTCGGGTCCGACGATCAGCATGATCGCCTGCGCCTCGCGCAGCGGCAGCTCGGTGAACCGGGACTCGCCGGATTCGTGCAGCGCCGCCACCACGGCGCCGTCCGCCTTCGCGGCGCGCACCGCGGTCAGCAGGTCGGCCGTGCGGTGCAGGCCGGTGACCTCGGGAATGTAGGCGCGCCGGGATTGCCGGGCCGCCGATTTGGCCGCGGCCCGCCATTTCCCGACGCCCTTGTCCGCCTTGGCTTCCCAGTTCGCCACGCAGCGGGCGGCCTGCCACGGCACGATGACGTCGGCGCCCGCCTCGGTCATCAGCTCGACCGCCAGCTCGGACCGATCGGATTTGGGCAGCGCCTGCACCACGGTGACCGGCGGCCGCGCCGGTGCCGCGACCGAGCTGGCCCGCACGGCGAGTTCGAGCCGGTCGCGCTGGGCGGCAACGACTTCGGATTCGGCGAGCAGGCCACGTCCATCAGAGAGGATGATCTGCTCACCCACCCGGATGCGCCGCACCGTGGCGGCATGCCTGCCCTCGGGTCCGTCGAGCACGGCGATACCCCCGGGAGCGGGGATCTCGTCGAGATAGAAGACGGTCGCGGCCACTCAGCGTCCGCTGAACGACGCGCGCAGCCGGGCGAACAGGCCGCTGTTGTGCTCGGACTGCGCCGACATCACCTCGGCCCGCTCCCGGTCGCGCAGACCCTTGTACTTGCGCAGCAGATCGGTCTGCTTGCTGTCCAGCTTGGTCGGGATGACGATGTCGAGGTGTGCGAGCAGATCACCGCGCGCGCCCGACCGCAGCCGCGGCATACCGTGCCCGCGCAGCACCGACACCTCACCCGGCTGGGTGCCCGGCGCGATGGTCAGCTCGGTGGGGCCGTCGAGGATGGTGTCGATGACGACGGTGGTGCCCAGCGCCGCGTCGACCATCGGGACCCGCACGGTGCAGTGCAGATCGTCGCCGTCGCGGACGAACACATCGTGCGGCTGCTCGACCACCTCGACGTACAGATCACCCGCGTGACCGCCACCGGGACCGACCTCGCCCTGCGCGGCCAGCCGCACCCGCATGCCGTTGGCCACACCGGCCGGAATCGGCGCGGCGATCTCGCGGCGGGCCCGCACCCGGCCGTCGCCACCGCACTTGTGGCACGGATCGGGGATGGTCTCGCCCGCGCCGCGGCAGGTGGGGCACGGCCGCGAGGTCATCACCTGGCCGAGGAACGAACGCTGCACCGACTGAACCTCACCGGCGCCGGCGCAGGTCTCGCAGCGCACCGGCTTGGAATTGCCGTGGGTGCCCGCACCGTGGCAGCTGTCGCACAGGATGGCGGTGTCGACGGTCAGGTGCTTGGTGACGCCGACCGCGCATTCGGCCAGGCTGAGCCGCGTGCGCACCAGCGAATCGGCGCCCGGCTGCACGCGGCCACGCGGCTTGCGGGCCCCGCCGGTCCCGCTCATGCCGCCGAAGAAGGCCTCGAACACGTCACCGAGGCCACCGAATCCGGCACCGGTGAAGCCGGCACCCGCACCGCCGCCGGACTCCAGCGGGTCGCCGCCCATATCGACGATGCGCCGCTTCTCCGGATCGGTCAGCACCTCGTAGGCCGCCGAGACCTCTTTGAAGCGCGCCTGGGCCGCCTCGTCGGGGTTGACGTCGGGATGCAGTTCGCGAGCCAGCTTGCGGTAAGCGCGTTTGAGCTCCTGGTCGGTCGCGTTCTTCGCGACGCCGAGCAGTCCGTAGTAGTCCCGTGCCACTTGAGTTCTCTAGTCCTTGATCGCTGTCCACAGTTCCGACTGCGTACGGCCGGACGCTGCTGGGCTCGTCTATGGCCCGTACCGCTCCAACCGCACAGCATTAGTCGGGTTCACTCAACTTTATCCGGCCGGAGATTCGAGCGTATCAGTGGAGGCGAGGGCCGGGCTCGCTCGTCAGCGTTCGGCGAGGACCTCACCGATGTACTTGGCCACCGCGGCCACCGAGGCGATCGTGCCCGGGTAGTCCATCCGGGTCGGGCCGAGCACGCCCATGCCGCCGAGGACCGCGCCGGACGCGCCGTAACCGGTGGATACCACCGAGGTTCCGCGCATCTGCTCGACCTGGGTCTCCTCACCGATGCGCACCGTCACGGTGCCCGGTTGCTGGGCGGCCGCGAGCAGTTTGAGCACCACCACCTGCTCCTCGAGCGCCTCCAGCACCGCGCGCAGCGAGCCGGGGAATCCGAAGTCGGCGGCATTGCGGGTGAGGTTGGCGGTGCCGCCGAGCACCAGCCGCTCCTCGGGGTGCTCGACCAGTGTTTCGACCAGCACCGTGGCCACGCGGACCAGTACGTCACGCAGGCGCGGCGGCGCCTGTTCGGGCAGCTGCGCGACCGCGGCGGAGGCGTTGGCGAGCCGCTTGCCGTCCATCGCGCCGCCGAGCATGCCGCGCAGCGCGGCCAGATCCTCGTCGTCGACGAGGGCGCCCAGTTCCACGATGCGCTGATCGACGCGGCCGGTATCGGTGATGACCACCAGCAGCAGGCGTGCCGGATTGAGCGCGACGACCTCGATATGACGCACGGTGGAGGCCGATACGGTCGGGTACTGGACGACGGCGACCTGGCGGGTCAGCTGGGCCAGCAGGCGCACGCCGCGGCGCAGCACATCGTCGAGGTCGACGCCCGATTCCAGGAATTCCAGGATGGCCCGGCGTTCGGCGGGCGAGAGCGGCTTCACGTCGGCGATCCGGTCCACGAACTGCCGGTAGCCCTTATCGGTGGGCACCCGCCCGGAACTGGTGTGCGGCTGGGTGATGTAGCCCTCGGCCTCCAGGACCGCCATATCGTTGCGCACGGTGGCGCTGGACACTCCCAGGTTGTGCCGCTCGACAAGGGTTTTCGAGCCGATCGGCTCCTTGGTCGAGACGTAGTCGGCAACGATTGCCCGCAGGACCTCGAACCGTCTGTCCTCGGTGCTCGACATCGGCCCCACCTCCTCGCTCGCGTGGGCACGCAGTCGTGGCCGTTTCAGCGCGCCACCATACTGGGCCCGGCCGACTTCCGCCGGACCTCACCCATCCATTTTAGTGGGCGCGGCGCGATCGGCCCCCGGTCGCGCGTCGGCGCGGCGACCGCACGCCCCCGCGCGGGCCCGGCAACCGTCGGCCGGCCGTGATAGTTTGCCCGGCGTCTCGCATCGCAACGACACGGAACGGGGGGATCCGGATGTTCGACGACCCGGCCGGGGCGGCCGACGACCTCAATCGGCGGGCCCAGATCCTGGAACGCAAAGCCCAGCAGTATCAGGCGTTGCACAGCCGGATGGCGGCGCTGTCGGTGACCGAGACCTCCGATGGTGGACGTGTGACAGTGACCGTCGACGGTAACGGCCTGCCGACCGATATCCGCTTCTCCGACGGCATTCGCGGCATCGGCCCGGCCGCCCTGTCCGCCGAACTCATGGCGTGCCTGCATCGCGCCCAGGCTCGCCTGCGCCGCGAGGTCGCCGCGACGGTCGAAGAGGTCGTGGGCGACGACGAGGCCGGTGCCCGCATCATCGGCCAGTACGCCGAGCGGTTCGCGGATGAGGAAGCCGAGCCGGAGCCACCGGCTCCCATCGCGCCGCCGGCCGACCTGCGTGGTCCCGACTCCGACGACCCGGACGACCAGTTCTACCGCGGCAAGTCCTGGTTGGTGTGATCGCCGCGTACTGACGTCTTTGCCGGAACCGGTTGCTACGGCGTGGTTTACGGGCTGATTCGGATTCAGCTCACCAGGTCGCGCACCACGCCGTCGGCCAGCAGTCGGCCCTGATCGGTGAGCACCAGGTGATCGTCGCGCAGCGTGGCGCGGCCGTCCGCGATGATCTGCTGTGCCTTCGCCACTCCGGCCGGGTCCAGATCGGCCATCGGCAATCCGGTGCGCAGCCGGACGGTGAGCATGATGCGCTCGAGGTAGCGCTCCTCGTCGGTGAGCGATTCCCATCCGGCGGCGGGCAATCCGCCGTCGGCCACCCGATCGGCGTACCGCGCCGGATGCTTGACGTTCCACCAGCGCACTCCGCCGAGGTGGCTGTGCGCACCGGGGCCCGCGCCGAGCCAGTCACCGCCGTCCCAGTAGCCGAGATTGTGGCGGCAGCGGGCGGCGTCGGAGGCGGCCCAGTTGGAGACCTCGTACCAGGTCAGTCCGGCGGCACCGAGCCGTGCGTCGAGACGTTCGTAGCGGGCGGCGAGGACATCGTCGTCGGGTGCGGGCAGCTCGCCCCGGCGGACCCGGCGGGCGAGGGCGGTGCCGTCCTCGACGATGAGCGCATATGCCGAGACGTGGTCCACGCCCGCCGCGAGTACGGCGTCGATGCTGGCGTCCAGGTCGCTGTCGCGTTCGCCGGGCGTGCCGTAGATCAGATCCAGGTTGACGTGCTCGAACCCGGCAGCGCGCGCCTCCTTCGCGGCCGCGACCGCCCGGCCGGGCGTGTGGGTGCGGTCGAGGACGGCCAGCACGTGCTGGGCCGCGGACTGCATACCGAGGGAGACGCGGGTGTACCCGGCCGAGCGGATCCGCTCGAAGAACGCGGGCGAGGTCGACTCGGGGTTGGATTCGGTGGTGATCTCGGCGTCGGCGGCCAGCGTGAACTCGGCGCGCACGGCGTCGAGCACCGCGGCCAGCCCGTCGCCACCTAGCAGCGAGGGCGTTCCACCGCCGACGAAGATCGTGGCGACCTCGGGTGTGGCGCTGGGCAGGGCCGCGAACTGTCGCGCCGCCGTCGCCAGTTCGCCGCGCAACGCCGTCATCCAGGACTCCGGCGAGGACGAACTGCCCAGCTCACCGGCGGTATAGGTATTGAAGTCGCAGTACCCGCAGCGAGTCGCGCAGAACGGCACATGCACGTAGATGCCGAACGGCCCGCCCCCGAAATCGCGCAGCACCGGGACGGCGTCGTCGGTGCGCGGTGCGGTGGAAGCGGGAGAACTCACCGCTCCAGTGTGCCCGTGCCGGTCCGCGCCGACGCACCCGACCTGGGTGTTTGCCGCCACGTCCGCGCCCGCATAATCGGTGGGCGGCTGTCGGTGCCGCGCGTTAAACTCGGAACATCCACAGCGCATCATCTCCACCGCGCCGGAGCAGCGCCGATGCCGCCGTAGGGGCGGTGGTCGGCAAGGGTGTGGGGCGGGTGATGCGGCGGCTCCGAGACCGGAAAGCAGGCTAAGGCCACTACGTGAGAACCCAAGGTGAGATCGGCGATCCGGCGACCCCCGCGGCCGGCAATGGTGCAGACATCGGCAGCACGGGTCCCGCGGCACGCACCGTACGTTCCAGTATCGAACTCGCACCGGAGTCCGTTTTCCCGTTCCTCGGATCGGCCGACCAGAACCTGCGTGAACTCGAAGAGCTGCTCGACGCCGACATCCATGTGCGCGGCAATTCCGTCACCCTCACCGGTAAGGCCGCCGATGTGGCGCTGGCCGAGCGGGTCGTCGAACAGCTCGTCGCGCTGACCGGCCGCAACCGCGTGGTCACCCCCGAGGCCGTGCGCCACACCGTCTCCATGCTCACCGAGGGCAGCGCCGAATCGCCCGCCGAGGTGCTCAGCCTCGACATCCTGTCCCGGCGCGGCAAGACCATCCGCCCCAAGACGCTCAACCAGAAGCGCTATGTCGACGCCATCGACGCCAACACCATCGTGTTCGGCATCGGCCCCGCCGGCACCGGCAAGACCTATCTCGCCATGGCCAAGGCCGTGCAGGCCTTGCAGTCCAAGCAGGTCAACCGCATCATCCTCACCCGGCCCGCCGTCGAGGCCGGTGAACGCCTCGGCTTCCTGCCCGGCACCCTCAACGAGAAGATCGACCCGTACCTGCGCCCGCTCTACGACGCCCTGCACGACATGATGGATCCCGAGGCCATCCCGAAGCTGATGGCCGCCGGCGTCATCGAGGTCGCACCCCTGGCCTATATGCGTGGCCGCACGCTCAACGACTCGTTCATCATCCTGGACGAGGCGCAGAACACCACGGCCGAGCAGATGAAGATGTTCCTGACCAGGCTCGGATTCGGCTCGAAGATCGTGGTCACCGGTGACGTCACCCAGGTCGACCTGCCCAACGGGTCGCGTTCCGGCCTGCGGGCGGCCAGTGAGATCCTCACCGAGATCGAGGACATCCACTTCGCCGAACTCACCAGCAGCGACGTCGTCCGCCACCGTCTGGTCTCCGACATCGTCGACGCCTACGACCGCTTCGAAGCCGAAACCCGCCCGGTCGGCCCGCACATGCCGGGCAACCGGGCCCAGCGCCGTGCCGCCAACCGCACCGGACGCCGCTGAATCGATCGCGCACCCGGCGGGGTTGCGGTCGGACGGTGACCGGCCGCACCCATTAGGCTGACCTGGTGAGTATCGAGATCGCCAACGAGTCGGGTATGGACGTGCCCGAGGAAGATCTGGTCGGTGTCGCACGGTTCGTGATCGCGCGGATGGATGTGCACCCGGCCGCGGAGCTGTCCATGGTGCTGGTCGATCTCGACACCATGGCCGACCTGCATATGCGCTGGATGGATCTGCCGGGGCCGACCGACGTGATGTCGTTCCCGATGGACGAACTCGAGCCGGGTGGGCGGCCCGACAGTCCCGAACCCGGCCCCTCCATGCTCGGCGATATCGTGCTGTGCCCCGAGTTCGCGCTCGGTCAGGCCCGCAAGGCCGGTCATTCCCTCGATCACGAACTCGCGCTGCTCACCGTGCACGGTGTGCTGCACCTGCTCGGCTACGACCATGCCGAGCCGGAGGAGGAGAAGGAGATGTTCGCGCTGCAGGCCCGGCTGCTCGAGGAGTGGTACGAGAGCCTGCGCGAGGCCCGCCGCCGCGCCGAACTCGCCGAACGCGACGCCCGCCTGCTGGGTAAAGCGGGCTTCACGACGCCGGGTGATGCTCAGGCGTGAACGCGCTGACTCTGATCGTCCTGGCGGTCCTGCTGGTTCCCGTCGGCGGTGTGTTCGCCGCCGTCGACTCCGCGCTGAACACGATTTCGCCCGCTAGGCTCGACGATATGGTGCGTGCCGAACGGGCCGGCGCCGCGCGCTTGAGCCGCATCGTCGACGACCGGCCGCGCTATGTGAATCTCATGGTGCTGCTGCGCATCCTGTGCGAGATCACCGCGACGGTCCTGCTCGCGGCAGCGCTGGCCACCATGCTGTCGGACGGGATGGCGCTGCTGCTGACCGCGGTGATCATGGTGCTGGTCGACTATGTGGTGATCGGGGTCGGCCCGCGCACCCTCGGTCGCCAGCATGCTTATTCGATCGCCTTGGCCGCCGCGCTGCCGTTGCAGTTCATCGGCGCGCTGCTCGGCCCGGTCAGCCGGCTGCTGATTCTCATCGGAAACGCGATCACCCCCGGTAAGGGTTTCCGCAACGGCCCGTTCGCCTCGGAGATCGAACTGCGCGAGGTGGTCGATATGGCCCGTGAGCGCGGCGTCGTCGCCGATGACGAGCGCCGGATGATCCAGTCGGTCTTCGAACTCGGCGATACCGCGGCCCGCGCGGTGATGGTGCCGCGCACCGAGATGGTGTGGATCGAACAGGACAAGACCGCGGCGCAGGCCACCTCGCTGGCGGTGCGCAGCGGCCATTCCCGGATTCCGGTGATCGGCGCCAACGTCGACGACATCTTGGGCGTCGTCTATCTGAAAGACCTTGTGCAGTACGGCGATCGCGGCCGCAGCGTGCAGGTGCGCGAGGTGATGCGCCCCGCGGTGTTCATGCCCGACTCCAAACCACTCGACGACCTGCTCGACGAGATGCAGCGCCGCCGCAACCATATGGCCCTGCTGGTCGACGAATACGGCGGTATCGCGGGCCTGGTCACCATCGAGGATGTGCTCGAGGAGATCGTCGGTGAGATCGCCGACGAGTACGACACCGACGAGACTCCGCCCATCGAGCAGCTCGACGACGACCGCTATCGGGTCTCGGCGCGACTGTCTATCGAGGATCTGGGTGAGCTGTACGGACTCGAGATCGACGAAGAGGATGTCGACACCGTGGGCGGGCTGCTCGCCCATGAGCTGGGGCGGGTCCCGCTGCCCGGTTCGGAGATCACCGCCCACGGCTTGCAATTGCGTGGCGAAGGCGGACCCGACACCCGCGGCCGGGTGCGTGTGCACACGGTGGTGGTGAGCCGGGCGGTCGACGGCGAGACGGCATCGAACGGTAACGGCGCGGCCGGGGAGATCCCGGGCGGCCGAGACGAACAGGAGACACCGAATGACTGAACTGGATGCCGAGGACAACAAGTTGCTGGTGCTGGCGCGTGGCGCGATGGCCCGCACCGAGGGCACCAACGGCGCCGCCGTCCGTGACTCCGACGGCCGCACCTATGCCGCGGGTCAGGTGACGCTGGAGGCCTTGCGCCTGACCGCCTTGCAGGCCGCCGTCGCCGCCGCGATCTCCAGCGGCGCCGAGGGTTTCGAAGCGGCCGTGGTGGTCGGCGGCAAGTTCTCCGATCCCGGCGTCACCGCGGTGCGCGAGGTGTCGGCGCAGGCACGGATCGTGTTCACCGACCGCGCGGGCGCGGTGTTCGATATCGCCGAGGGTTTCGAGGTGCACGGTGGCTGACCGAATCGGCTCCGGTAAAGACGAATTCCGTTCCGGTTTCGTCTGTTTCGTCGGCCGGCCGAACACCGGCAAGTCGACGCTGACCAACGCGCTGGTGGGCGCGAAGATCGCGATCACCTCCTCGCGGCCGCAGACCACCCGCCACACCATCCGCGGCATCGTGCACCGCGAACACACCCAGCTGATCCTGGTCGATACCCCGGGCCTGCATCGCCCGCGCACGCTGCTCGGCCAGCGCCTCAACGACCTCGTGCGCGACACCTACTCCGAGGTCGACGTGATCGCGCTGTGCATCCCGGCCGACGAGAAAATCGGCCCCGGTGACCGCTGGATCGTGCAGCAGGTCAAGCAGATGGCGCCGAAGACGACACTGCTCGGCGTGGTCACCAAGATCGACAAGGTGAGCCGCGACCAGGTCGCCGCGCAGCTGCTCGCGGTGTCGCAGCTGCTGGGCCCGGACGCCGATGTGGTGCCGGTGTCGGCGGTCAAGGGTGAGCAGGTCGAGGTCCTGGTCGACGTCATCGCCTCGAAGATGCCGGAAGGTCCCGCGTTCTATCCCGACGGCGAATTGACCGATGAGCCCGAGGAAACCCTGATGGCCGAGCTCATCCGGGAGGCGGCCCTCGAGGGTGTGCGCGATGAGCTGCCGCATTCGCTGGCCGTCGTGATCGAAGAGGTCCTGCCCTATGAGGGCCGCGAGGACATGCTGGACGTGCACGCGCTGCTGTATGTGGAGCGGCCGAGCCAGAAGGCGATCATCATCGGTAAGGGTGGCGCCAGGCTCAAGGAGGTCGGCACCAACGCCCGCAAGCAGATCGAGCACATCCTCGGCACCCGCATCTACCTGAACCTGCACGTGAAGGTGGCCAAGGACTGGCAGCGGGACCCGAAACAGCTGGGCAAGCTCGGTTTCTGAGCCTTCACCGTCGGTGCGGGCTGCTATATTCCCGGGCGAGTTCGTCGTCGGCCGTCGAAGCTGGTCGCAGGCCCGCGTCCCGATGACGAGCACGCGGCGCCGGAAGGGTCCCGGCGCCGATGCGGTTGTGGGAGGACGGTGCCGGTGGAGATCACCGAGGGCATGGATTTCGCCGGGTATCGGATCGAGCGTCGCCTTGGTGTCGGCGGGATGGGCGCGGTCTACCTCGTCCAGCATCCCCGGTTGCCGCGCAAGGACGCGCTGAAGGTCCTCGCCGACAGCCACCGCGACGACCCCGAATTCCGGGCCCGGTTCCTGCGCGAGGCCGACATCGCCGCCCGGCTCCAGCATCCCAACCTGGTCGCGGTTCGCGATCGCGGTGAGTTCGACGGCCGGCTGTGGCTGACCATGCAGTACATCGACGGAGTCGACGGCGCGCAGTTGATCCGTCGCGGCCCGGCCGCGTTGCCGTTGCCACGTGCGGTGTACATCGTCGCCGAGGCGGCCCGCGGTCTCGACGAGATCCATCGCGCGGGACTGCTGCACCGGGATGTGAAGCCGGCCAACATCTTGATCGCCGAGCAGCCGGGGGAGCCGGACCGGGTGCTGGTCACCGATTTCGGTATCGCCCGCCCCGCCGACGATTCGACCACGCTGGGCGATCCGGGCGGGCTCACCGCGAGCTTGGCGTACGCGGCTCCGGAACAGCTTCGCGGCGAGGTGCTCGATCAGCGCGCGGACGTCTACGCGCTGGGCTGCACGCTGTTTCACCTGCTGACCGGCTCGGTGCCGTTCCAGCGCGACACGCCGGGCGCGGTCATGTTCGCCCATCTGAACGATCCGCCGCCGCGGCCGTCGCAGGTCGATCCGCGGTTGCCGGCCGGATTCGACAACGTGATCGCCACCGCGCTGGCCAAGGATCCGGCGCGGCGCTACCCCAGCTGTGGTGCCCTGGCCGAGGCGGCGCACCGGGCGTTGACCGAGGCCGACGCCGAAACCGTCCGGCTGCACCCGTCGACCGCCGCCGCGCCCGTTCCCGCTGGTGCGCCGCCGGTTCGGAAGTCCGGCGCGCGGGCGCTGCTGTGGGCCGGTGCCGCGGCGGTCGCTGTGCTCGCGGTGGTGATCGCGGTCGCCGCCTGGCCCGCGCGCGTCGAATCCGCGTCGGCCGTGCGGCTGCCGACTCCGTCCGGCCCGGCGCCGAAGGTGTCGGCGGACTGGGCTGCGTACGCGTTCATGGTCGAGCCATTCGCCGAACTGCTGCCCTATTCGCCGGATGGCTACGGCTATCGCGAACTGACGATCTGTCAGGCGATCGACGAGCGACGCGACCTGGTGCGGTTGGATACCGCCTTGCCCGTGAGCGTGATTCGGTGCACCGGCGATCAGGATCCGGTCGCCATGTTCTTCCTGCACTGCAACGCCGATCGCACCCGCGTCGGCCCGTTGCCCTGGCCGGGCACCGAAGGGGAGGAACACTGGGAGCGGCCCTCGGGATCGGGATACCTGCGGTGGGGCAGCTACACCACGGTGCACGGCGAGAAGTACGGCCGCCTCGAGGTGTTCTTCGACGATCCGGACCGCAACTTCTGCGCCATCCAGGTCAACGGCGAGGTCGCGGCCGCCGAGCTGCGGGCCCGCTGGTGGTTCGATGCTCCGCTGTGACAGAGGAATGCGAATAATGCTGCGCACCAAGGTTTCCCGCACGCTGGCCGCTCTCGTTGTCGGCGTGGTGGCCGCGACGGCCGGATGTGCGGTGGACGGGAATCCGCGGCCGGAGCAGCCCGATCTCAGCGGGCTCGATGTCGGCACCCTCGGCGTCAGCCCGCTCGCCGAGCCCGCCGCGGGTGACGAGCGGTACGGCCGGGTGATCGAATCGGTGCGGATGGGTGAGGCCGTGGTCGATCCGGCCGAGGTCGATCCCGGCCTGAGCTACGCGCTCGGCACGGTGCGGGCGTCGCCGTTGCCGACGCCGGTGAAGACCAACGGCCTGCTGGCCGCTCCGGCCCGTGCGGTGCTCCAGCGGTACGGCATGGTCGCCGGATTCGTCGTCGGCGGGGCCGACCGGGACATCAGCTCGATTCCGGTGGTCGGCTCGGCCCGCATGCTGACGGTGCTGCTGCTGCGCCTGCCCGATGCCGATGCGGCGCGGCGGGCCGCGCAGGAGATCGACGCGATCGACGCCGCGGTCAGCCCCGACAACGTCGGCGTCGACATCGACCGCCACCCGACGGCCCACGCGCACTGGCGTCCGGCGGTGCCCACCCTGGCCGCCACCATGGCCGACGGGGTCTTCGTCATCAGTCTGCTCATCGGGCACACCGCCACCGATCGCGAGGCCATGGCCGGCCTGGCCGCCGACACCTTCGACGCCCAATTGGCCCGCCTGCGCGAATTCCAGCCGACACCCCGCGACGAGATCGCCCGCCTGCCGCTGGACCGCGACGGCATGCTGGCGCGCATGGTGCCGGAAAAGCCCGGGCAGTGGCAGTATCCGGCGGCGATCTCGGCCAGTACGGTCGAGACCGCGGGCTGGAACAGCGCCGTCATCCCGAAGGGCGTGGTCTTCGGTCCGCGCGCGGCACACCTGCGGATCGGGCGCGCGAGCGATCACGGACCGGCCGGCGAGCCGCTGGAGTTGCTCGGCTACAACGGCAGCAACGACTCGCTCGGCCGCTTCGCCGACGCGGCCACCGCGCGACGGGATTTCGACGCCTTCGCCGATGAGGCCGAGATGCCGGGCTACGGCCCGATCGACACCCCGCAGGGCATTCCCGATGTGCGGTGCGTGCAATATCTTTCGGCCGGACCGCAGTGGCCCCGGTACTCCTGCCGCCTCCTCTACGGCCGCTACCAGGCCTTCCTGCGCGGCCGCACGATCGAGGGCACGCATCAGCGCGTCGCCGCCCAGTACGCCCTGCTGGTGAGCACGGCATGAGCGGACGGCTCACTCCCGGGGTCGTGTTCGCGGGGTACCTGATCGAAGGCGTGCTCGGCAGCGGCGGGATGGGGACGGTGTACCTGGCGCGGCACCCGCGGTTGCCGCGCCGCGAGGCGGTGAAAGTGCTGTCGCCGCAACACAGCTCCGATGACGAGTTCCGGGCCAGGTTCGTCCGGGAGGCCGAGCTCGCCGCCCGGCTCGACCATCCCCACATCATTGCCGTCCACGATCGCGGGGTGGCGGAAGATCTTCTATGGATCGCGATGCAATACGTCGACGGGACCGATGCCGCTGAGCTCATCCGGCGTCACCCGTCCGGGCTGGCGCCGGCGCGGGTCGCGCGGATCGTGGCGCAGGCGGCGCGCGGGCTGGATGCCGCCCATCGGGCCGGGATGCTGCACCGCGACGTCAAGCCGGCGAACCTGCTCATCGAGGCCCGTCCCGGTGGCGACGAGTGGGTGTATGTCACCGATTTCGGTATCGCCCGGGCGGCCGGATCGGCGACGGCGCTCACCGAATCCGGCGTGGTCCTGGCGACTTTGGCCTATGCCGCGCCGGAGCAGCTCGCCGCGCGGCCGGTGGATCAGCGCGCCGACGTCTACGCGCTGGGTTGCACCCTGTTCGAACTGCTGACCGCGTCCAAGCCGTTCCCCCGGCCGACCGCCGCCGCGGTACTGCATGCGCACCTCCAGGAACCGCCGCCACGGGCGAGCGTGGTGAACCCGGCCTTGCCGGCGTCCATCGACGCCGTGGTGGCGCAGGCATTGGCGAAGGACCCCGGACAGCGCTTCCCGACCTGTGGTGCGCTGGCGGCCGCGGTCTCGGCAGCCTTGCTCGAGCCGGGGCCGAGGGCCGCGGGAGGGCCTGTCGAGGCATCGGGCCCTGCGCCTGGTGTGCCTGCCGAAACGGTGTCGGGACGGCGGCGAATCGGCCGCGCGGGGGCGCTGGCGCTGGGGTCGGCGCTGCTCCTCGCCGTCATCGCGGGCGCTGTCTGGGCGGTCGGCTCGGATGGTGAAGACACGTCGTCGGCCGCCGCGACATCCACGACAACGTCCGTGCGCGCGTCCACCACCGCGGCCGCGGCCGGATCCACCTGGGGCAGCCACGATTTCGTGGTCCGTAGCTTCCCGCAGCTGCTGCCCGCCACCCCCGACGCGCAGGGATACCAGGGACTGCGGTGCGCGGCCGTCGGGCAGGACATGCGTCCGGTGGATGTGCGGGAACCGGTCGGCCGGGTGGCGCGGCTGCGCTGTAGCGGCAACGGCGCGCCGGTGCAGGCGCTCACGGTGGACTGTCTGGGCGACCGCTCGACGAATCCGGTAACGCCGTTCTCGGATATGACCGTCACCGGGGATCAACCGTGGCATCGCGTCTCCGGCAGCGGCCGGGTGATCTGGGGCGATGTCGTCAGCGAGGGCCGCACCGTGGGCACGCTGTTGATCGGGTTCGATCTGGCCGGGCCGGGCCGCGAGCATTGCCAGGTATTGGTCCTTGGCGGGTCGAACGGTCAGGAACTCTACGACGGCTGGTGGCCGTCGGCCCCGCTCTGACGTGGGGCGTGCGGCGACTGAACACCTACCGCGCCGACCTGTTCCGGGAATCGACCCGGCGCGGATGTCGGTGCCGCGCGGTACAGTTCAGGTCCGCGCGCAGAGAGTGTGCGGCGCTGCCGGACCAGGGGAGGGTCGATGGCGAACCAGGACGAGATAGCCGGGTTCCTCCAGTTGCTGCGCGGGCTGATGGTGCCCGACGAGCGGCCACGCATCGTGCGCACACTGCTACGGCGCCGGCGTCCGCTGCCGCCGCCGATGGTCTGCCTGGTCGCCGAGGAAGCCGGCCCGCTGCTCGAACAGACCCACGACTGGCTGGGTCGCTCGTCCAATCGGGCGGTTCCGCGCGCCTACGTCGACGTGGGCGCGCTGCCGGCGCCGGCGCTCACCCCCGACACCGCGTCGGCGACCCGATTCGACGGCGAGGAGTCGACCGAGAACTGTCTGCCCGTGCTCGAGGAACTGAGCCGCCGGCTCATCTCCGACAACACGGCCATGGGGCCCATCGAGTTCCCGCGCTACCACGCCGCCGACTGGCTCACCCGGCAGCGCTCGGCCGGCGCCCCGATCGACGCCGCCGAACTGCGCGCGCGGCTGCCCCGGCTGCTGCGCATCGGCCGCCGCGACCCCGAGACCAACCCGTCACCCTTCGGTGCGCTGGGCGCCACCATCGAGCGGATAGCGCTGGCGATCTGGGCGGTCGTGCCGATCGTGCGGCTGTGGCTGTGGGTCAGCGGCCTGGTGCCGGGCGTGTCCCGGGAGCCGCGCTGGTTCATGCGCCAGCGCTATCTGGCGCCCGAACTGTCCGACAGCTTCCTGGGATTCGCGCTACGACTCACCGAACAGGGCCGTGAGCGCGAAAACCACGAACAGATCGCCAAACTCCTGGTGCACGCCTTCCTCTCCGATCTCGGTGAGGCCTACCGCCGCCGGCTGCTGCGCCCGTCCAGTTGGCGGCGCACCGCCTATCCGGTGGCGCTGCTCGATGGTGTCGGGCACAACGGTCAGGGCGCGGACCTGCTGCGCTGGATCAACGACATTCGCAATGAGACCGGCCGATTCGATCCGCTGGTGGTGATCGCCGCCGTCGACCGGGCGCCCACGGGCGAGGAAGCGGCGAGCCTCGGCGACCTGGCTCGCCCCGTGGGTGCCGATCGCGACCCGCTGGGCCGGTGGCGCGACACCATCGAGGTGCGTCGCCGCAACCGCGACGCGACCGCCTGGTACCTGCCGCTGCGTATGCCGGATCCGGCCGATGTGCCCCGCGGTGACCTGGGCGAGAACCATCTCGCCCGACCGCCCGCGCCGCCGTGGGCGGCCCGCCGATCGGTGGTGGCGGCGGTCGCGGTGGTGCCGGTCGTGGCCTTGGTGGCGGCGGCCGCGGTGTATGTGCACCCGCGTAATCAAGTCGGCTGTACCGCGTGGCCGTTCTGGTCCGGCGTCGGTGTGGCGGTGCGCGATGGCGAATGCGTCGGTTACAGCGACAATGCCCGCCAGATCTTCGCCGACGATCCCGAGCTGTCGGAAATGCAGCGAGAGGTGTTCCGGCAGAACGCCATCGCCGACCGCATCCGCCGCGCCAACCCGAACCGCCCGATGGTCGCGCTCGTCTATTTCGCCGGCCTTACCTACGCCGACCGGAACATGCGCTATCCGCACGCCCAAGTGGAAGAACTCGCCGGATTGGTGCTGCGCCAGCGCGGCGCGAACGCGCAGAGCAGCGAAGCCGAGCCGCTGCTGCGCATCGTCATCGCCAACGGCGGATCCGGGATGCGGCAGGCGTCCTGGGTGGTGGACAACCTGCTCAGTGACCTGATCCGGGAGGATTCCGATGTCCTCGGCGTCATCGGACTCGACCGCAGCAACGCCGAGACGCGGCGAGCCATCGCACGTCTGGGCGATCTCGGCGTGCCGACTTTCGGCACCACGCTGTCGGCCGATGGGCTGGACGCGGTGTCACCCACGTATTTCCAAGCGGCGCCGAGCAATCGAGTGCAGGCCAGGCTGGTCGCCGGCTATGTGGCCGGAGCCCGGTATCCGGAGGGTACGCCGCGCGCGGGCCAGCCGCGCTACGACAAGGTCACCGTGTTCCACCCGGACAATCCCGACGACATCTATGTGCACACCCTGGTGGCTGACGTCCTCGATGAGCTGGGCGCCCGTGGCATTCCCGCTGACACCTTCAGCTGGTCGCGGCAGCAGGAGTTGTACGGCTTCCCACCACCGTGTGCCCGCAGCGACCCCGGCGAGGGCGAACTGCTGTATTTCGCCGGGCGCAACAACGATTTCGGTGCTTTCGTCAATGCCGTCACCCGGGAATGTCACGCGACCGAGTCACCGCCGATTCTCGGCAACGACGCGGTCACCCGGTTCATCGCCGACCCGGTGGGCAGACAGGCGATCCCGGCCGGGCTCTCGATTCGCTATGTGGCCAAGGGCGTTCCGGTGATGCTCGCGGGACCGGGCTGTGTGCAGGGGCGCGGGGTACTGGGTGATGAGAGCGTCGGACTCGAATTCCAGGATCTGTGTGCCTCACTCGCGGAGCTGATCGAGGACCTGGATCTGTATCGCACACCCTGGCCGGGTGACCGGACCGGATTGTCCTACGACGTCGCCGGTGCGTTCCTGCAAGCGGTGCGTGCCAATCGGGCCCGGCCGGAGCAATCCTCGGGCGAGATCGTGCTGAGCCGCACCGCGATCGCGCTCGAGTTACGCGGTGCGGACTACACCGGCATCACCGGTGTGCTGCGCCTGACCGAGTCCCGGGTCGCCGAGGACGCCACCATCGGTGTGCTGATGGCCGAAGACCTCAGCAGCGACGAAGTCGCACCGCGATGCCTGCTCATGTTCGGCACCCCGGTCGGCGATACGTCCGGCCGGGGAGCGGATGGGTGCCCGGCCGGAACGCACAGCCCCACCGAGGTCTGGCAGCCGCGATGAACCCAACTCACCACCAGGGCTCAGGACGATGCCGCTCCCAGTGCAGTTTCGATTCCAGTTGCGCGGCCAGTGCCACCAGCGTCGGCTCGGTGTTCGCGGTGCCCATCAACTGCGCGCCGACCGGCAGGCCGGAGCCGGTGAACCCGGCGGGCACATTGACACTCGGCCACCCCAGTACATTCCACGGCCAGGTGTACGGACAGGCCGCGGTGATCAGATTGTTGGTGGCCATGACGCCGATGCCGTCGATCTCCTCGGCGCGGGGCGGGGGAGTGGCCGTCGTCGGAGCGAGCACCACATCGAAGTCGTCGAAGAAGCCACCGATCCGGCGGTGCAGCAAGGCTTCCGCCTGCCGCGCCGCGAACAGCGCGGGACCGCTCAGCAGCATTCCGGTGCGCACATTGGCCATCGTGCGCGGATCGACCCGGGCGCCCGGCATCCGGTCGTGGGCCGCGCGGATGCCGGCCATCGAGCGCGGCAGGAACGAAGCACCCATCAGCAGTCCGTAATGCAGGTTGCGCACCGTCACCGAATGTCCCTGTTCGCGCAGGGTTTTCGCGATCCGGTGCACACCGGCCTCGACTTCGGGATGCAGCGCGGTCCTGGTCGCGGTGAACGGGATGTTCAACGACAGCGCGATGCGCAACCGTCCCGGATCGCGGCCCACCGCGTCGGTCAGGGTGATCGGCTCCGGCGTGTGCAGATCGCCAGGATGCGGACCCGCGGCGGCGTCGAGCAGCAGGGCGGCATCACGCACGGTGCGCGCCAGCGGCCCGTTGACAGTGAGTCCGTTGAACGCCTCGGGCAGCGGCCAGGTGGAGATCCGGCCGCGTTGGGGTTTGATGCCGACCAGGTTCGTCCACGCGGCCGGGATACGCACCGAGCCCGCCCCGTCCGAACCCAGCGCCGCGGGAACCAGCCCCGCCGCCACCGCCGCCGACGAACCACCGGACGAGCCGCCCGGCGTGTACTGCGCACCCCACGGATTGCGGGTGTGACCGAAGGCGGCGCCGCTGGTGAACGGCAGCTGCCCGTACTCGCAGGTATTGGTCTTGCCGACGATCACCGCGCCCGCCGCCTTCAGCCGGCGCACCGACTCGGCGTCCTCGGGCTTCGGTTCGAAATCGCCGACGACACCGAACGCCGTCGGCTCACCCGCGATATCGGTGTCGTCCTTGATCGCGATCGGCACGCCGAGCAGCGGCAACCGCTCGCCCGCCGCGATCCGCCGATCCGCCGCCGCGGCCTCGGCCAGCGCCCGCTGCCTGCGCACGACCCGGAACGCGTTGAGCGCGGGCTGGCTGGCCTCGATGCGATCGAGCGCGTCCGTGGTGGCGGCCACCGAACTGATGGTCGTGTTCGCGATGGCCTCGGCCAGCTCGGCCAAGCCGAGTCCGCGCACGGGCGACCCCGTGCTGTTCATCGTGTCGTCCGGCTCCGGCATGTGAGCTCCGTCTCTTCGTCCTCTGTTGTGCACGGTAGCGCGGATTTGGTCACCCGTCCAGGTTGCTTGGGGTTGTCCATGGCCTCCGAGTTGTAGACATACATACGGCATGTATGTAACAGTGGCGATAGCCAGCATGAAAGGGGAGAAATCATGGGAATCAGCTCGTCGCTCGGCCCGATACGCGAGGTCGATCTGCCGGCCGGCCGCATCCGCTACCACGAAACCGGTGAGGGCCCGCACGTCGTCTTCGTGCACGGTTTGCTGGTCAACGCCGATCTGTGGCGCAAGGTCGTGCCGACGGTCGCGGCCGCCGGTTACCGCTGCCTGTCGCCGGATTGGCCGCTCGGCTCGCACACCCTCGCGATGCCCGCCGCCGATCTCACACCCGCCGGCGTCGCCGGCCTCATCGCAGCGTTCCTGGACCGACTCGACCTCACCGATGTCACGATCGTCGCCAACGACACCGGTGGCGCCATCACCCAGATCCTGATGACCCGTCATCCCGAGCGCATCGGTCGCGTCGTGCTGGCATCGGTCGACTGCTACGACAAGTTCCTGCCGCAGCCGTTCACCCTGCTCGGCACACTCGCCCATCTCCCCGGCACGGTGCGCCTCGCGACCGAACTACTGCGCGTGCGGGCCCTGCACCGGCTGCCGGTCGCCTTCGGCTGGGTGGTCAAACATCCCGTTCCCGTCGACATCGTGGACTCGTACTTGCTGCCGAGTCGCACGTCGAAAGCCATCCGCGCTGATGTGCGCCGGTTTCTGAAATCCGCCCGCTCCCACTACACCTTGGAGGCGGCCACCCGGTTCCCGTCCGTCACCTTTCCGGTGCTGGTGGTCTGGGCCCGCGAGGAGAAGCTCTTCCCTGTCCCGCTCGCCGAACGCATGGTCCGCGAACTCCCGAACGCGACATTGCATCTCGTCGACGACGCCTACACCTTCCTTCCGGAAGATCAGCCCGAACAGCTGACCCGCCACATCCTCGAGTTCATGTGCGAACACGTGGTGCGGTAGACGAGGTTCATCGGGAGCCGGCCGAAGGCGTCAGGTGCGAGTTACGCCTGCGTGGCCGGCTCACCGGTGATCGGCGGGCCAGTGGTATTCGACCTGCTGATCGTCGATAGCTACGCCCTGCCTGCGGAGGCTGTCCACCACCTGCACGGTGATATGGCGCGGCGGCCGGTAGTGCGTGCTGTGATCGGAGATCACCCGGATCACCCCGAACGAGGCGGCCAGCTCACCGGCCCCGGCCGACGGCGCTCCGCCCAGGAAGCTGGAGCGGTGGAACTTGCCGAGGATGTGGTGCGGTGAGGAGTAGAGGACCCCGTCGGCGTCCATCACGAAAATCGCCCGCCCACCCTGCGGAGTCCACAGCGTGCGCGCGGCCGCGGTATCGAAGAGCTGGCCGCGGCTGTCGTAGAGGCGGCCGTCGCGAATGTGCAGGCGATACGGTTGCCGCTCCTGTTCATCCAGGTATGTCACCTGACTGCCGTTCCAGCGCCGGTTCCCCGGCAGATCCTCGCCGACGAACTCGGGCTGAATCGGGGTCGTGCGGTACCGCCCACCCGCCCCGTTCGCCGCCGGCAGCAGAGCGGTGACCTGCCGCGGCTCGAGATCGGTGCATTCGATCAGTTCCCTCAGCACGTCCTCGGCCGCCCGATCCCGGGTGGTGGTGAGAATCGCGATACTGCTGGAATCCGGCCAGTACGGTGCAACGAACCCGACCTCGGCCCCAGACCGCAACTGCAGCAACAGGAATTCTTGCTGAGAATCCGTGCGCCGCTGAAAACTCCGCCCGAGAACCTGCTCGATCCGCCACACCGGACGGTGCGACACCGCGATGACGACACCGTTCACGAAGTCCTCGAACCTGTCCTCCGGCAACCACCGAAACGGCGGCTCCGGCCACGGCCGCATCCCATCCAGCCGCTCGACGACGGCCCCCAGAAACCGCCGGAATTCCGCTTCCCCGTGGTTGCTCGGAATCGCGGATGTCAGTTGATCCCCGGACGCCAACCCCGCGACGAGCGCCTCATAGACCTCCTCCGGGTTCGCCCCCAGATACGGCCGCACCAGGACGTTGTCCGCGATCTTCCGCACCGTATGCGGCGACGCGAGATCGTCGAACTGCACGCTGTACAGCACCGCATTGATGATGTGGCTGCTATCCACCCGTGGTCCTTCCCCCGTGCTTGGCGGCAACGCATAGCCCGTCGATAATCGGGAGCTCGCCCCAGGATCCGACCAGCGTTGTGCGGCATTCATTCGTTGGCAGCCTCACGCAGCTCGGCCAGCGACGGCGCGATGCCTTCCGGCGCATCGGGTTCGATCCAACCGGAGTACTCGTCGTAGGGGAAACTGCGGCAGTAGCGGATCGCGTCGACGGGGTGGCGTCGCTCTGCGAAGCACCTGCTGAGCCGGATCAGCCACAGACCTCGCCCGTTGATGCCCTCCAGTCCGGCATACCGGAGCGGCAGGTAGCCCGCCGCCTGCTCGGTCGGCGACGCCCAGAGGAACCCGACGACTTCCCCGTTCTTGGTGACCTCGAGAAAATGGACGGGTGTCGACGTCTCACCTGCATAGGTCGGAGGGTTGGCAACATGTGGTGCACTCCAGTGCCTGTCAGGGCCCGTCGGCGTTCCGTCCGGAAAGATGTCGTCCTGGACCAGTGGGCCCGGACCCATCGGAGGGCCTTCAGGATTGAGCTGGTCCCACAGCCCCTGTATGGAATTCGCCTGCTGCACGACAGCTCCGGCAGGAACTCCGCCGCAACGGGGATCCTCCGGATATCCGATCCAGTGGCGGATGGCTTGTTCCGCGCTAAGTGAATTCCGGTGGTTCTCGAGAAAGCGTTCCTCCCAGAACTCCGCGCATGTGAGATTGTCGGGGTCGGCGGAAACTCTGCGAATATAGCCAGCGGCCTCGACGCCCATGCCGGCCCACAGATATCCAATCAACACCCCCTGTCGGATAATCGGAAGGTAGATAACCGGCCGTCGCGTCCATGCCTCGTATGTGTTCGAGAACCGCGGCGGAGGAAACGTTGGAGAATTCTGCTCGTGATCTTCCATGTCAGAGCTCCTAATTAAAGAGGTGAAAATTTGGTTTCGTTTGTTTTCAGGGAACTGGCGGTATCACTCTGGCTCGGATAAGGTATCGTACGCCTGTGTACCTTTCGCCAGAAGGATTCTCGATCACTTCCCTGATCTCGTACTGGGTGCCACGCTGCAATATCAATTCACGCTGATCGGGGAACGCGCTTCGAGCTCCCATCCAACCCGCATGCGTGCCGGCCGGGAGGTCGAATTCCATACGCACTGGACCATCGAACCGTGCTGGAGGCCTGGCTCCGAGGCTGGAGGAAATGTAGCCCGTCTCAGTCTGAATGGTTCCAACGAGACGGCGCGGATCCCCGCTACCAAGCTCAGTGCCGAATTCATCGATTGTCATGAAGCTGACTTCTTGTAGTCCGCGAACGGCTTCGACGCGCTCGGGTAGCGGACGGGCCAGTGCGCGGTCGAGCCCGGCAAGGTGTGCATAGAAAAGGTCATGCGTGATTGGTCGACCGAAGTCGTGCATCATACGGCCGAGAGTGCTCGCATTGCGCCATATCTCTTGTGCGCGTCTGTCCGGAAGTCGATCGGAAAGAATGGAACGGATGATGTGCTGCTGCTCCGGGCTCAGATCAGTGCGATTTGCCAACATTCGCAACTGTCTGATGGTCGGCGAATTGGTCGGCCCGGTCAGTGGGGCGAGGTTCTGGAAGTAGTGGTGGTCCCGATGCAAATCGTTCAGCCACTGTCCAGGGTTTGAGTTTCGCATGTAATTGTTGATCCACGAATTGACCGTGTATTGGTGTAGTTCGCGGAATTCCGGCGCAGGCATGCCGTCTCGGGTTCGTCCGAGGATCTGCTCGCCATACCAGTGCCCCTCGGCGTCCGAGCTGAATCGGCGCACGGGTGGCGTTGGATGGGGCCGGCCTCCAGCAGGACTGTGGCTTGGAGAGGGAGCTGCGGAGTTTCTCCAACCGCCGAACCATCGTTTCCACCGGCTCGGGCGCGCCGGCGGGGTAGCACTCGGTGGTCTTGTGCCAGCCGGGTTTACGGGACTCGGGGTGTGCGATGCGGCTGGTGGAGGTGGTGTCGGGCGCGGGGTTGGGCTCGGGGGTCGCGGTGGGGAGGAATGTGCGGCCGGGGTGGTGTGTGGGCGCGCGGGGGTGCGCGGTGGGGGTGCCGGTGGGGTTGCAGGTGCTGGGCGTGCCGGGGTCGGCGTGTGTGCTGCTGGGCGTGACGGCGGCGGCGTGTGGGCTGCCAGGCGTGACGGTGGCGGCGTGTGGGCGGCCGGGCGGGAGGCCGGGGTGGATTCTGGGGCGCGGGTGATGTGTTCGTCGCCGCGGGGTGGTAGCGGGTGGGTGGGGCGTGATGCGGGGCCCGCGGGCGGGGTGTGTGCCGGTGCGGTGTTGTGTGGGGGTGCGGGAGTGCGTGTCGGTGACGGGGTGTGTGTCGGGTTTGTTGTCGACGGGGTCGTCGAGTTGTTGCGTGGCCACCATTCCGGCAGCTGGGACCGTCGGCGGTGGAAGTCGGGGTCCTGGTGGGCGTAGAGGGGTGGGGTTGGAGTGGGCGTGCGGGTGGTGGGGTCTGGGGTCGTGGGGGAATGGGCGGGGGAGGTGCCTACGAGGCGATCATTCCGTTCTGGGGCCACTCCTTCTCGCGGCGGGCTCGGTGCACGATTCGGCCCGCTGTGGTCCGAAAAATCCCGTCCTCCGGTTGGTCCGATCGGGCGGTTTCGGTTGCCTTGTCGATCGTCAGGGTCCGGTCCAGGTTGTCCCTGGTCTCCCCGAACTGGTACTCCACCTCGTTCGGGTCGTTGCGGATCTTGTTGTAGTACACCAGCAGTGCCACCGGGTTCGCTCCAATGCGTGTCGTAGCGTTCGCCGGTCCGCGGCGGGACGTCGCGGGACCAGTTGTGGGATTCGTTCGCGTGTGCGTGAGCTTCCTGGTAGGTCGCGCCCGGATGCTCACGCATGTAGGTCGATTCGGCCAGCTCGTGCTCCAGCAACACCATATCGGCTGGTAGCGGGCGTCCGGCGCGGAGCCGGATCCAGGCTTCGGCGATGTCCGGGTTGGCGTCGAAACGCTGGTGGACGATATTGCCGTCGTAGTCGACGCAGGCATGAACGGCTCGGAACAGATGGTTCTTGATCTGCTCGATGTCTTCGCGCGTGAAGGTCGAGCCGTCGGCGCGGCGGTGGTTCGCGAGATTCTGCGCGATCGGATCGATGTCGCTGTCGTCGCCGCGGAATCTGTCGTAGGCATCCTCGGCCCAATCGAAGGCGGAGGCGTCATCTCGGGGACGGATCACACCGCCGGAGAAGGCGGTTTCGTCGTCGGTCTGCTCGGATGACGAATCACGCGGCGCGGGGCTGTCGGTGGTTCGTTGCGTCGACGGTGCCGCTGGGGGCGCGGACGTCGGAGGCGGGTCGGTCGGCGCGGACGTCGCCCGTGTAGGACCGGTTGCGGGATCGGCGGTGGGACGCGGGGGCGTCTGCGGGTCGGATTCGGTCCGGCTGGACGATGCGGTCGTCCGTGATCGACTGTCGGCGGGCGGGATGCCGTTCGAGGGGGACGAATCCGCCGTGCGCCCAGGCGGATTCGTCGCCGCACGGTCGGGCCGCGTCGTGGTCGGGTTCGGCGTTGTGGTGCTGCCGCGGGGGTCTGCCGGGTTTCCGGAGGGTGTGGTGTCTGGACGCGTCGGGTTCGGCGACTGGGTGGATTGCGCCGGGCGCTGGGGTCCGCTCTGCGGGGTCGGCTGTGCCGATTGCGCGGGTGTGGCGGAGGGGTCGGTGGGTGTGGTGGAGCGCGGTGAGTCGGCGGGTTGGGCCGGAGCCGCGAACGATGTGGGCGGCGGGGCCGTGGCGGTGGCGGCCGACGCTGCTGTGGTGGAGGAGTTCGCGGGGTCCTGCGGACTCGTCTGCGGGTCGGACTGGTCGCCGGAGGTGGGGCCGGAGTGCTGGGCCGGTGGGGGCGTGGTGCTCGGTGCCGCCGACTGGGGAGGTGCGCTGGACATGCCGGGCGACGACGGCAGGCCAGAGGTCGGTGCGCTGCTGCTCTGGCCGGTCGATGTGCTGTTCTGGGCCGGGGAGTCGCCGCTGCCCGGGGAGTTGTCCTGCGGGGGGAGGTCCAGCGGGGCAGTGGTCGAGCCGACCGGATTGTCGCTCTGGGCAGGAAGATCGAGCGACGGTTCCTGGCTCGGGGGTGCCGACTGCGGGTCGTCCTGGGCCGGGAGATCGAGCGGGTTGGTGCCGGGCGGGCCGGCGGCAGGCTGCTGCTCCGGAAGGTCGAGCGAATTCGGGGGCTGCGAGTCCGCGCCGGCGGTGTCGTCCTGATCGGGCAGGTCGAGCGAGCTCGGGGCCTGGGACGGCGGATTGTCCTGGGCCGGGAGGTCGAGGGAACTCGGGTTCTGGTTGGTGTTGTCGCCGGGCTGGTTCGAGCCGTCGTTGTCGTCGCCGCCGGTGGGGGCGGGCGGTTGGTTCGGCGGATCGGCGGGCGGCGGATTGTTGCCGGCGTCGGTGGTGCGGGCGCCGTCATCGGAGTTGTTGTCCGAATTGGTGTTGCCGGCTTCGCCCGCGGTCGGCGGTGTTTGTTCCCTGCCGGCGGGACCGTCGGCGCCCTGGCTGCCACCCGGCGCCTCGGAAGTCGGCTCGGTGCTCCGGGACTGGTCGGCGGGTGGATTGTCGACGCCGGTGTCGTCGGCGGGGTCGTCCGCGGACGCGGGCTGAGTGCGGGCGGGAGGCTCGTTGCCGTTGCCGTTGCCGTTGCCGTTGCCGTTGCCGTTGCCGGAGTCGTCGTTGCTGCTCGCGTTGTCGGGGCTGGTTTGGTTGGGCTGGTTGCCCGTGTCGGTGTTGCTTGGGGTGTTCTCGCCGCCGCGGTCGTTGTTGCTGTTGGGGTTGTCGGTGGTGCGGGGGCCGTCGTTGCCGGAGCTGGTGGGGGTGTCGGTGGAGGCGGGTTGGGTGCGGGCGGGCGTCTCGTTGTTGTTGCCGGAGTCGTTGCTGTTGGCGTTGGCCGGGCTGGTTTGGTTCGGCTGGTTGCTGGGGTTGTCTCCGCCGCGGTCGCCGTGGTTGCCTGCGTTGTTGGCCTGGTTCTGGTTGCCGCCCCGGTCGCCGTCGTTGTCGCCGCGGTCGCCGTCGTTGTCGCCGCGCCCGGAGTCGTCGTTCCCGGATTCGGGGTCGTTGTCGGGCCCGTTGTCGGAGTCGTTGCCGGCCCCGGTGTCTCCGCCGTCGTCTCCGCCGCGGTCGAACTGGTTTTGCGCCGCGCCGGCGGCGGCGCTGGTGAAGGTGTCGGCGGAGAGTTCGAATTCTTCGCCGGTAATTCCCGCCATGGCGGCTTGGGAGCCGATGTCAGAGGCGACTTCGGTGGCGTAGTCGGTGGCGAATTGTTTGGCGCGGTTGCCGACGGCGTTGCCCAGGCCTTCGCCGGCGGCGTCGCCGACGCCGTTGGTGAGTCCGCCCTCGCGGCCCAGCCCGCCGGAGATGGCGCCGCCGATCGCGCCGCCGGCGGCGGATTGCCAGACGGCGGTGAAGTCGTCGCGGGACAGTTCCCGGTCGCCCTTGGCGGCCTGGATCAGGCGGATCCCCAGATCGAGCCCGCCCTCCTCCAGCGCGCCGAGGGCGGCTTCCTTCACGACTCGGGTGACGATCCGCTGGAGTAGCTGTTTCATCAGCATGCGGATGGTGATCTGAGTGGCCACTCGCGCTGCGGCCCCGGCGGCAGCTCCGGCGGGGGCGCCGACGCCGGTGGCCATCGCGGCCAGCGCGGCGGCCATTTCGACGGCGAAGATGACCAGTTGGGCGATGATCATCAGTTTGGTGTGTTCGATGTCGTTGGCGCCGTCGTCGACGACATCGGCCTGATCCTTCAGCAGCCCGGTCAGCGCGGACAGGGCGCCGTCGTCGTTGCCGAGTTTCTTCCAGAACGCCTCGATCGCGTCCGCGCTCTGCCCGTCCAACGCGGCGAGTAGCTGGTTGACTTGGCGTTGGGCGTCGTCGCCGAGGTCGTCGAGGGTGGTGGCGGCGGCAGTGTAGGCGTCGGCCATGCGCCGCATGGCGGTCTCATCGCCCTCGGGCCAGTCACCGGCCCCGACGACGTACTTCGCGGCCCATTGCAACGCCTCTGGGATTTCGATTCCCACCCCGGCGCCCTCCCGTCTCGTTTTCGGCCAAGAACCTATCGACACAGACATAGACGTGGCGAATCAGGTTTCGGTTCCATCCGATCGCGGGCGAGTTGCCGATCGCGGTTGATCTGGAGTTCACTCGGCACCATGCCGCGACGCAGTCAGGAGGATCGGTCCCGGGCCACCAGGATGGCCTTGGAGCAGGCCGGGCTGCGGCTGTTCACCGAGAAGGGATTCGCCGCCACCTCGGCGGAGGAACTGGTGAGCGCGGCGGGGGTGACGCGCGGTGCCCTGCATCATCACTACGGCGACAAGCGCGGGCTGTTCCTCGCGGTGCTCGAGCAGCTGGAGATCGACGCGACGGCCGAGGTCACCCAGGCGATCGCGGCGGTCGACCCGGACGACCTGCTGACGACCATGGCCACCGGCCTGGCCACCTTCCTGGAGATCTGCCGGCGACCGTCCATGGTCCGCATCGCGCTCTCCGACGCCCCTGCGGTGCTTGGCTGGCAGGCCTGGCGGGAATTCGAGGCGAAGCACGGACTCGGGGTGATCATCGACCAGCTCGAGCGCGCGCGGGCCGCCGGCCTGGTCGCCGAGGTCCCGGTGCGGGTGCTGGCGCAGCTGATCTTGAGTGCGGTGGCCGAGTCGGGCCTGATCGTCGCACACGCCGACGACCCGGACGCCGCGCGAATGCAGGCGCAGCAGTCGCTGATGATGTTGGTCGCGGGCATCCTGCGGACCGGGTGAGCGGCCGTGCCTGATGCCTGCTGTCACCCATTCGTGAAAGACTGAGCACGTGCGTTTGTACCGTGACCATGCCGTCGTACTCCGCCAGCACAAGCTGGGCGAAGCCGACCGCATCGTCACATTGCTGACCAGGCAGAACGGTCTCGTTCGCGCGGTCGCCAAGGGTGTGCGGCGGACGAAATCGCGCTTCGGCGCCCGGCTGGAACCGTTCGCCTACATCGATGTGCAGCTGCATCCCGGGCGCAATCTCGACACCATCACCCAGGTGCACACGGTGGAGGCCAACGCGGCGGGCATCATCGACGACTACGGCCGCTACACCACCGCCTGCGCGGTCCTGGAAACCGCCGAACGACTGGCCGGGGAGGAACGCGCTCCCGCCGCCCGCCTGCACATCCTCACCGCAGGCGCCCTGCGCGCGATCGCGGCCGGCCAGCGCCCGCATGAGCTGGTTCTCGACGCATTCCTGTTGCGCGCCATGGGTTTCGCCGGTTGGGCGCCCGCGCTTGACGAATGCGCCCGCTGCGCCACACCCGGCCCGCATCGCGCCTTCCATGTGGCCGCCGGTGGCGCGGTGTGCGTGCACTGCCGTCCCCCCGGTGCGGCGACGCCCGGCCCCGGGGTGCTCGATCTGATGATCGCCCTGCATCGCGGCGAATGGGATTTCGTCGACACCGTCCCCGACGCCACCCGCCGCCAGGCCAGCGGTCTGATCGCGGCGCATCTGCAATGGCATCTCGAGCGGCAGCTGCGGACGTTGCCGCTGATCGAACGGTCCCGCCCGGCGAGTGCCAGCGCACTCGCCTCCTCCGGCGACCGGGCCGGCTGAGCGCGCCGTCGACCGTCGTGCACCACACCGACCGGTCGGCTACCCGAACGCGATGACGTCGCGTTCACGGCATCGGGCAGGATAGACCCGTGATCCTCCGCCGAGACTCCTCCGCCGGTCCGGGCAACGCTGTCCGGCCGGGGGAAACCCGCGCTGTTCGCCCGCCCTCGCCGCATCCGTCCGGGGCGCGTCCGCCGCAGCTGCCGCCGGAGTTGGTGCCCAACCACGTTGCCCTGGTGATGGACGGCAACGGCCGCTGGGCGCAGGAGCGTGGTCTGCCGCGCACCGCCGGGCACGAACGCGGCGAAGCGGTGCTGATGGACACCGTCGAGGGATGCATCGAGATCGGGGTCAAGTGGCTGTCGGCCTACGCGTTCTCCACCGAGAACTGGCGGCGCAGCCCCGACGAGGTGCGGTTCCTGATGGGCTTCAACCGTGACGTCATCCGCCGTCGCCGTGACGAGATGCACGAGATGGGCGTGCGGGTGCGCTGGGCCGGGCGGCGCCCGCGGCTGTGGCGCAGCGTGATCAAGGAGCTCGAGACCGCGCAGGAGCTGACCAAGGACAACACCGTGATGACGCTGACCATGTGCGTCAACTACGGTGGCCGAGCCGAAATCGCCGACGCCGCACGGGAGATCGCGCGCCGGGTGGCGGCGGGCGAGATCGATCCGGAGAAGGTCGACGAGGCGACGGTGGCCCGCTACCTCGACGAACCCGATATGCCCGATGTGGACTTGTTCTTGCGTCCGTCCGGGGAGTTCCGCAGTTCGAACTTCCTGCTCTGGCAGTCGGCGTACGCGGAGTTCGTCTACCAGGACACCCTGTTCCCCGATTTCGATCGCCGCAACCTCTGGGAAGCCTGCCTCGAGTACGCCAAGCGCGACCGCCGCTTCGGTGGCACCAAATGACCGGAGGGGATATGGATTCCGCACTCGAGCCCGACCTGGAATTGCAGGCCAGGGCCGGCGCGTGCCTGTCGATGTACGACATCGACGTGCGCGTCGACAACGACGGTTCGCTGCGTTTCGACTACGAGGGCGCGCTGTGCTCGCTGGGCGCGGTGAACCTCACCACCGGCCTGGACGTGCTGACGCTGACCTGCGTGCTGGCCTGGGATCGGCCGCTCAAACCGCAGCTGCACAAGCGCGTCGCCGAACGCAACAGCACCTTGCAGTTCGGTTCGATCGTGGTGATCGGGCACGGCAAGCTCGCCGATATCGTGCTGCGCTACACCTTCCCCGCGGCCGGGCTCGACGATAACGCGCTGGCCACCATGCTGCTGCTGGTGCTGTCGGGAGCGGGGCAGGCGCGGCAGGGTCTGTTGCCCTGAGTCGAACTCAGTTCTGTTGCGGTCCGAACGGCAACAGCGCCGCCACCCCGCGCACGGCGACCTTCGGGTCGAAATCGCCGATGATCAACTGTTGCAACAGGAATCCGGGCAGGATGCCGAACAGTGCGACGGCGGTCGCGTCGATGTCGGTGTCTTCGGGTAGCCAGCCGGCCTCGACCATGCGGCCGATGTACTCGGTCCACATATCGCGAATACCGAGTATCGCCTTGCGCACATAGACGGCGGCGTCGGGGTCGACCAGCGCCAGCGCCCATGCCTGTGGCGCCAGCCGCAGCCTGCCCTCGGGCCCGGTCTGCGGCATGAGCCATTCGAGCAGGTGCTCGGCGACCTCGGCGGGGGTGGGCAGCGGGTCGCGGCGCACCGCCTCGGCCATCCAGGTCCGCACATCGACGGTCGCATTGGACGCCAGGGCCGCGACCAGCTCATCCTTGCTCTTGAAGTAGCGGTATACCGCGCCCGCGGAGAGCCCGGATTCGGCGAAGACGTCCTGCATGGACGTGTTGTAGAACCCCTTGCGGGAGAAGCAGCGCTGCGCGGCGACGAGGATCTGCTGCCTGCGGCGTTCCAGGTGTTCTTCGCTGACTCGGGGCATGAGCCCAAAGTAAAACGAATATCCGTTCTTGACAAGTTCGGCACCCGGTGGGACCGTAAGGGCACCAAAGAGAACGAACCTCCGATTTACAGGAGAACGTCATGAACATCACCCAGCGCGCCGTAGCCATCGGGGCCGGCGCGGCCCTGATCCAAGCGCTGATGGTGATCGCCTTTGCCTGGCCCGCAGCCAATATGGCGCCGCGGGATCTCCCGGTGGCGGTGACGGGCCCGCAGGCGGCGATGGTCGCCGAACGGCTGGCCGCACACGACCCCGACGCCTTCGAGATCACCACGACGTCCGATGAGAACGCTGCCCGCGCCGCGATCACCGATCGGGAGGTCTACGGCGCGATCGTCACAGGCGGGGGAGCGCCGCGGGTGCTCGTCGCCTCCGGTGCCAGCCCGGCCGTCGCCCAGCAATTGACGCAGGTCGCGCAGCAGATGTCCGGCGTTCCGGCGGCCGCGGTGGAGGATCTGGTCGCCGCCGACCCCGATGATCCCCGTGGCATCGGATTCGGTGCGATGGCGCTGCCGCTGGTGATGTCGGGTATCGCCGCGGGTGTGCTGCTGACGCTGCTGGTGCCGTCGGCGATGGGCCGGCTGACCGGACTGCTGAGCTTCGCGGTGGCCGGCGGGCTGCTGAGCATGGTGATCGTGCAGGGCTGGTTGTCGCTGATCCCGGGCAATTACCTGGTGCTGTCCGCGGTGGCCGGGCTGGTGTCGTTCGCAGTGGCGGGCACCGTCGCCGGTCTCGCGACGGTGATCGGCCGCGCGGGCATCGGCATCGCCGCGCTGACCATGCTGCTGATCGGCAACCCGTTCTCCGCCGCCACCTCCGCCCCGGAACTGCTGCCGCAGCCGTGGGGCGCCATCGGTCAGCTGCTGCCGCCCGGCGCGGCCGCGTCGCTGCTGCGCTCGGTGGCCTTCTTCGACGGTGCCGGTGCCACCGGCCCGCTGGTGGTGCTGCTGGTGTGGGCCGGTGTGGCGGTGGCGCTGCTGGCCGTCGGTGCAATCCGCGAACGGCGCAGCTCCGATGCGCAGGCCTCCGCGCCGGTTCCCGCGATGGCGGGTTAGCGCCGCACTTCAGCAAGCAGGGCCGTCACCGGTTCGTCCGGTGACGGCCTTCTGCTGCGAAATTCAGCTGCGCGATTCGTCCGCGCAGGACCGGCAGGTCCCGAAGATTTCCAGCGTGTGGCTGATGTCGGTGAAACCGTGCTTGTCGGCGACGGATTCGGCCCAGGCCTCCACCGTCGGGCCCTCGACCTCGATGGTGCGCCCGCAGCGACGGCACACCAGGTGGTGATGATGGCCGGTGGAGCACTGCCGGTAGATGGACTCACCGGAGTCGGTGCGCAGGACGTCGACCATGCCGGCGTCGGCCAGCGACTGGAGGGTGCGGTAGACGGTGGTCAGGCCGATGCCTTCGCCGCGGCGGCGCAGTTCGTCGTGCAACTCCTGGGCGGACCGGAATTCCTCGATATCGCCGAGGAGCGCGGCGATCGCGCTGCGCTGGCGGGTACTGCGGATACCCACCGGCTTCTGCGAAACGACCAACTTGTCCGACACGATCAACCTTCCTCCACGTGCGCGACGGCATCGACGACGATATGGGCCAGATGGTCGTCGACGAGTTCGTAGAGCACCTCGCGTCCCGAACGTTCGCCGTGCACCACACCTGCCGATTTGAGAATGCGCAGGTGCTGGCTGACCAGCGGCTGTGTGACGCCGAGCGCGTCGACCAACTCGTGCACGCAACGCGGCGACTCCCGCAGTTGTAGCACGATCGCGATGCGAACGGGGGCGGCGAGTGCGCGCAGCAGTTCTCCGGCGTCCTCGAGGACGGTCCGGGTGGGGACCGGCGCGGGAGCGGGGGACCGATACGGGTTGTGCGGGTGAGCGGTGGCCGTCTCGGCAGTCATCGAACCATCTCCTTATTGGAAAGCGATCCCATTTTGATATGCACAGGTGCGCATGTCAAATTGGCATGCCGTGGTGGTGGAAACCCGGTTGTGGAGGGTCGATAGGCTGTAGCCAGTCGGCAGATCCAATGTAGGCGGATCCGCCGCATGGGCCCGATCCGGCCGCCCGATTCCGACTCGTACTGGATGGAGAATTCTCGCGTGGCACCCAAGTCGAAGGTGGACACCGTTGCCAACCTCGCCAAGCGCCGGGGTCTGGTGTACCCGTGCGGTGAGATCTACGGAGGCACCAAGTCGGCCTGGGATTACGGTCCGCTCGGCGTCGAGCTGAAAGAGAACATCAAGAAGCAGTGGTGGCGCGCCATGGTCACCAGCCGCGAGGACGTTGTCGGCCTGGACTCCTCGGTGATCCTGCCGCGCCAGGTCTGGGAGGCCTCCGGCCACGTGGCTACCTTCACCGACCCGCTGGTCGAATCGCTGCACACGCACAAGCGCTACCGCGCCGACCATCTGCTCGAGGCCTACGAGGAAAAGCACGGCCACCCGCCGGCCAACGGCCTGGCCGATATCAACGACCCCGAGACCGGCCAGCCCGGTAAGTGGACCGAGCCGCGCAACTTCTCCGGCCTGCTCAAGACCTTCCTCGGCCCGGTCGACGACGAAGAGGGCCTGCACTACCTGCGCCCGGAAACCGCGCAGGGCATCTTCGTCAACTTCGCCAACGTGATGACCACCGCGCGCAAGAAGCCGCCGTTCGGTATCGCCCAGATCGGCAAGAGCTTCCGCAACGAGATCACCCCAGGCAACTTCATCTTCCGCACCCGCGAGTTCGAGCAGATGGAGATGGAGTTCTTCGTCAAGCCGGGTGAAGACGCCGAATGGCACAAGTACTGGATCGACACCCGCTTCTCCTGGTACACCGACCTCGGTATCGACCCGGACAACCTGCGGCTGTTCGAGCACCCGAAGGAAAAGCTGTCGCACTACTCGGCCGGCACCACCGACATCGAGTACCGCTTCCGCTTCCAGGGTGGCGAGTGGGGCGAGCTCGAGGGCATCGCCAACCGCACCGATTACGACCTGAAGACGCACTCCGAGCACTCCGGCACCGACCTGGTCTACTTCGACCAGAACACCAAGGAGCGCTACATTCCCTACGTCATCGAGCCGGCGGCCGGCCTGACGCGTTCGCTGATGGCGTTCCTGGTCGACGCCTACGCCGAGGACGAGGCGCCCAACGCCAAGGGCGGTGTGGACACCCGCACGGTGCTGCGACTGGACCGCAGGCTCTCGCCGGTCAAGGCCGCGGTGCTGCCGCTGTCGCGCAATGCCGACCTGACGCCGAAGGCGAAAGATCTTGCCGCGCAGCTGCGTAAGTACTGGAACGTCGAGTTCGACGATGCCGGTGCGATCGGCCGTCGCTACCGTCGTCAGGACGAGATCGGTACCCCGTTCTGCATCACCGTCGATTTCGACACCCTCGACGACCAGGCCGTCACGATCCGTGAGCGCGATTCCATGGCGCAGGAGCGGATCGCGCTGGACCAGGTCGAGGGCTATCTGGCCAAGCACCTGCTGGGCGCCTGATCCGACGCGAAGGGCCGGTTGCCGCGATGCGGTAACCGGCCCTCGGTCGTTGTGCGTCAGCCCAATCCGCTGCTGGCTCCGCTGCCGGTGGACATGGACTGGATCAGTCCCATCAGCAGGGCCAGGACTCCGCCGTCGGCGTTGCCGCCTGCCGCGCTACCGGTGCTGGTGTCGGTCCTGGTGGGGTGCTTGTGCATGGTGTTCTCCTCATCGTGCTGTCGAGCGGGCTCGACGCTCCCGGTTGTGGGCGGTGCGCCCGCGGGAGTGTGAGGGAGCGTATCGGCCCCAGCGAAGAGAAACGAGATATTTTCAAAAATTCGTCGCCAGCGCCAAGGGGGGCTTACGCCTCGGGGGCTCAGGCCGGGGCGTCCCAGAACGCGAGTTCGTGCCGCATGCCTTCGATGAAGAAGCGTTCGGCGGTGCCGGGGTCGACGTCGGTCTCGTCGAGCATGCGGGCGCACCGGCGGGTCAGGGCCGCGAATTCGGGGTCGGCGTAGGTCTCGACCCAGCGACGGTAGCGGGGCTCGGTCGGCGGGTTCTGCGCGAGCCGGGCGCCGAGCGTCGAATAGCCCCACATGCAGGGGTAGAGCGCGGCCAGGCCGGAGCCGTAGTCGGCGGCGGCGTCGAGCAGGAATCGGGTGTAGGCCGCGCACGGCGCACCCTTGACCGCGCCGTCGAGATCGGCGCCGAACTCCGCGGCCAGCGAGCGATGCAGCGACAATTCCTCGTGGTAGGTGGAATGCGCGAGATCGACCAGATCGCCCAGATGTGCGGCCGGCGCTTGCCAGGCCAGGCGGCTGAACACGCGCACATAGTCCAGCAGGTACAGATAGTCCTGCTCCAGCCAGGATCGGAACACCGGGTCCGGCAGGTCGCCGCGGGCGATTCCGGCGACGGTCGGATGGGCCAGTTGTTCCTCGACCATCGGCCGGCCGAGGTCTTCCAGATGCGCGGCGAGACTCATGCCGACAGTCTCCCGCATGCCGATCGGCGACCCGGAACCCGCCGCGTTGCCGAACCGTAATGAATTCCGGCCCCGTGGATTTGCGCGCGAACCACCTGTTGCCGCACGCTTGCGGCGTGCTGTGGGATGCGGGTGATGTGGTGCGGTTGCTGGCGCCGTCGGAACAGCGTTTCGTCCGGCACGGCACCTACACCGGACGGTCGGTTCTGGTGGCCGGCCGGCTGGAGATTTCGGCGCTGCGCGCGGCCTTCGTGACGCTGCTGCGCGCCTATCCGGTGCTGGTCTGCCGGATCGCGATCGACGAGTACGGTCGCGGATATCTACTGCGGCCTGCGCGTTCGGTTCCGGTCGAGTTGTTCTCGCGCGACGGCGATCCCGCCGAACTCACGCTGCCCGCGTATCGGCTCGACCCGGCCGAGCAGTTGGCCTATCTCGATGTGGTGTGCGGACCCGATGACCGCTCGCGCGTCACGATGTATGTACACCACGGTGTTGCCGACGCCGGGCATTGCGTCGAATTGTTCGCGCGGTTCTGGGATTGCTACACCGACCAGATCATGTCCGCACCCGCCGCGGTGGGGCCGTTCGGCTATCCGATGCCGCTGGAGTGGTATGCCGATCAACGCGGCATCGCGCGGCGCGGGCTGTCCGGTTTCGAGGACGTGGCCCGGCCGCTGCCGCCCGCGTCGCCGTCGGCCGGTGACGACGACGGCCCGGGTGCGGCCGTGCTGGTGCGGCCGCAGCGGCTGCGGTTGGAACCGGCGGCCACGGCCCGCATCGTCGAGCTGAGCAAACTGCACCGGGTGAGCGTCAACGCATTGCTGACCGCCGGGCTGTTGCGCGCCTACGCCGCCACGGCCGGAGCCGGCGGCGCGGTTCCCGTCGGCTGTCTCTACCCCGTCGACCTGCGGGCTCGGCTCGACCCGCCGGTCGCTCCCGCCGCAGGCACGAACATGGCCGGCCTGGCCGCGTTCACCGCGGAGGTCGACGGCGCTGACTGCATTGTCGAACTGGCGCAACGAATTTCGATTCGACTCCGATCGGACCTGGACTCCGGGACCGTGCACCAGTCGGTGCTGCATTTCCCGGATTACTTCGGCGACAACCGGATCCACTCGCTCGCCGGGCACATCGCGATCACCAACACCGGCGTCGTCCCGCACTTCCGCACCCCCGTCGGCGTGCAAATCACCGACTACGAAATCGTCTACCTCTCGGCCCACCCCCGCCGCTCACTCGGCCCCTCCGCCGCGGTCACCTTCCTCGCCTACACCTTCGCGGCCCGCCTCACCGTCGCCATCCTCGGCGGCCCCGACCCGGCCCACCTCTACGAGCGCGTGCACGCCGAACTGACGGCTCCGATTCGTCCGGCGAGCGCACCGGCGATGAGCGGGCCGAGCTGACGGGCCGATCCTGCGGTGGGACAGCCTCGGCTCAGAACCGCCCGCCCCGGCTGATCCGCCGGGACCCGGTGGACCCGCCGAACGATGGCGGCCGATATCCGCCGCCGTAGCCGCGCCGGGAGCCGCCGGCGGCTCCGCGCAGGAGGCCCTCGATCAGGATGCCGCCGAGGATGGCTCCCGCCTGCGCGGTTCCGGAAGGTGCGCGCCTGGCTTCCCAGGTCTGGACGCCGGCCTGGGCCTCGTGCAGGGCGCGTCCCGCGAGGTCGGCGGCGGTGCGGGCGTGGGTGAGGGCCGTGGCCGGATCGCTGTCGCGGAGGCTGGTCGCGCCGTCGAGGTGGCGTTGGGCTTCGGCGAGGCGCGTGCGGGCGGTGGCGTCGACGCCGCCGCGGCGGGTGCTGATGTAGTCGGCGGCGGCGCGCACTCGCGCACCGGCGTCGAGCAGGGCCTGGTCGAGTCGGCGGCGCAGGTCCTCGGCGGCGAGCTTGCGTTCGGTGGCGCCGGCGAGGGCGCGATCGAGTTCGGCGTCGGCGGACAGCACGCGGTGGAATGCGTCGAGCGGGTCGGTGGCCGCGACACCTTGGGCTGCCTCGAGGACGGTGCGGGCGTTCGCGGTGGCCGATGCCAGCTCGGGCCCGCCGTGGGCGGTGAGTTCGGCCGCGGCCGTGAGGTCGCTGCGTAGTTCGTCCAGGGCGGCGGGCAGGCCGGCGCCTGCCTGCTCGATATTCGTGGCGGCGTGCAGGATGGCGTCGAGTAGGGTGCGGGCCTGCCCGATCGCACCCTCCGCGGCCCGTATCGCCGCCACCGCGCCACCCTGCTGACCGACCGGCCGCCGCAGCGCCTCGCGCCCGGCGTCGATATTGGTTTCGGCGAACGAGATACGTTCGCGCGCCATCGCGACGTTGTCCCGGATCGAGGCCAGCACCTGCGGCGGATGCGCGGCGACGAGCCGGTTGAGTTCCTCGTCGGCGGTCGGCACCCGTCCGGTGAGGTCGACCAGATCCCGTGTCAGCGCATCCAGTCGATCCGGGGCGTTGATCAGCAGATCGCGCATCGCATCGAAGGCGGCGACCTGCTCGTCGAGTTCGCGATCGGCCCGGCCGAGGGCGCCGATCAATTCGATCAGCAGGGCGCGCTGCTGATCGGGCGTCTCCGGGATGGCGTCATCGAGCCGCTGCCGGATCGCGAACGCCTGTGCCAGTGCCGCTTTCGCCTGGTCGACGGCGGTCCGGAACGGGCTGACGGCGGTGTCGCCGAATTCGCCGGTCGCCAGCTCCAGCTCCTCGGAACTGGTGCGCACCGCATTGTCGATGTCCACCAGTAGTTCACGCGACCGGGCCTGCAGGACGGGCAACGGCAGTGCCGCCAGGGCCCGTGAATCGGTGGGATCGATGGCTCGAGCCCGTTCCAGTTCCGCGCGATCGCGCCCGCGCCGCCGCCTGCGTGTGAACAGCACCAGCGCCCCGACCGCGCCGACGATCAGCACGCCGATGATCAGCACCGGAACCAGGTTCACCCCGCCGCCGGACATCGCCGCACCGAGCCCGTCGGCGGCGGCCACGCCCGCGTCGGCCCAGCGACTGTCACGCAGAGCGGGTTCGACGTCGGCGGTGAGGATCCGGTCGAGCTCGGATTCGCTGACGCCGCTGGGCGGTTCACCGTCGAAGGCGTAGGCCCGGTCGCCGACGGCCACCGCCAGCAGCAGATCGCGGGTGCCGAACCCGGACCGCTGCGCCGTCTGCGTCGCCCAGTTCTGCGGACTCAGCCCCGCGAAATCGCGGACGTAATACACCCACAGCCGCACCTGATGGTCGGCGTAGAGGCGGTCGACGGCTGCGCGCACCTCGGCGGTACCGGTGGCGCCGAGCGCGTTCGCCGAGTCGACCACATAGGTGTCCATCCGCGCCGGCTGCTCCGCCCGCGCCGGCGCCGCGACCAGTGTCAGCGGCGCGCACACCAGCGCCACCCCGAGCACGACCAGCAGCGACCAGCGAACCACCCGTTGCAGCGCCATGGCATCGAATCTATCGCGCACCCGGCCCCGCATGGCGGCGATAGCATCGACACCGTGGTCACCATCGACAGCACCTACACCGGTCACGTCACCGCCGGCTCGGCCGCCCATCAGCGCGAGGTCCCCGGCGCCCGGATCATCAAGATGTCGGTCGGGCCGATGGACAACAACAGTTACCTGGTGCAGTGCGCCGCCACCGGCGACGCCGTCCTCATCGACGCCGCCAACGACGCCGACCGCCTCATCGCGCTGATCGACCAGGAGACCCCCGGCCTGGTCCGCCACATCGTCACCACCCACCGGCATCCCGACCACTGGCAGGCACTCGCCCAGGTCGCCGCCGCCACTACGGCGCCGACCGCCGCCCATGCCCTGGACGCGAGCGAGCTGCCCATCACCCCGACCGACACCCTCGCCGACGGCGACACCCTGACGGTCGGCAAGCTCAACTTCGACATCATCCACCTCACCGGCCACACCCCCGGCTCGATCGCCCTCGCGTTGACCGACGGTGCCGGCCGCACCCACCTGTTCACCGGCGACTCCCTGTTCCCCGGCGGGGTGGGCAAGACCTGGAACCCGCAGGACTTCGTCACCCTCTACGCCGACGTCACCACCAAACTCTTCGACCGCTACCCGGACGACACCGTCGTCTATCCGGGCCACGGCGACGACACCACGCTGGGCACCGAGCGCCCGCATCTGGGGGAGTGGAAAGCGCGGGGCTGGTAGCTCGACTCTGCCTGCCAACCCGTGCAGACGCCCCGGTCGGCGCGGGAAAAGCGGGCCCTCCCGGAAAGAAAACGGGCGGGTAACCTCCATACGCTGTGCACTTTCCCGGCACGAGCGGGCAGACTACGGGCCAACTATGAAACCCCGTCCGTAGGCCGGGCCCGTGCTGCAGGGAAAGGAGTCGGCGAGAGTGTTCAGCCGCATCGCCATCGTGAACCGGGGTGAAGCCGCCATGCGCCTCATCCACGCCGTCCGAGATCTGGCCGCGGCTACCGCGCAACAGATCGAAACCGTCGCGCTCTACACCGACGTCGACCGCACCGCCACGTTCGTGCGCGAAGCCGATATCGCCTACGACCTCGGCCCCGCGTCCGCGCGCCCCTACCTCGACCTGAAGGCGCTCGAACGCGCGCTGCGGGCGACCAAGGCCGACGCCGCCTGGGTCGGCTGGGGCTTCGTCGCCGAAGATCCGGCCTTCGCCGAACTGTGCGAGCAGATCGGCGTCACCTTCATCGGCCCGAGCCCGGACGCGATGCGCAAGCTCGGCGACAAGATCGGCGCGAAGCTCATCGCCGAAGAGGTCGGCGTACCGGTCGCGCCGTGGAGCCGCGGCGCGGTGGAGTCGGTGGAGGCGGCCGTGGCCGCCGCGGCCGAGATCGGCTACCCGCTGATGCTGAAGGCCACCGCGGGCGGCGGCGGCCGCGGTATCCGCAAGATCAACGATGAAGCCGAGCTCGTCGACGCCTATGAACGCACCAGCCAGGAGGCCGCGCGCGCCTTCGGCAGCGGCGTCGTCTTCCTCGAGCGCCTGGTCACCGGCGCCCGCCACGTCGAGGTCCAGGTGATCGCCGACGGTCAGGGCACCGCGTGGGCGCTGGGCGTGCGCGACTGCTCGGTGCAGCGGCGCAACCAGAAGATCATCGAGGAATCGGCGTCACCGGTGCTGAGCCCGCAGCAGGCCGCCGATCTCAAGGCCTCCGCCGAGCGGCTCGCGGTCGCGGTCGGCTACCGCGGCGCGGCCACCGTCGAGTTCCTCTACCACCCCGGCGACCAGCTGTTCGCCTTCCTCGAGGTCAACACCCGCCTCCAGGTCGAGCACCCGATCACCGAATACACCACCGGGTTCGACCTGGTCCACGCGCAGCTGCACGTGGCGTCCGGCGGCCGGCTCGAGGGCGAACCGCCCGCCGAACGCGGCCACGCCATCGAAGCCCGCCTCAACGCCGAAGATCCCGACCGCGATTTCGCGCCGGCTCCGGGCCGCATCGCCCTGCTCGACCTGCCGGCCGGACCGGGCATCCGGGTCGATACCGGCGTCAGCGAAGGCGACACGATCCCGGCCGACTTCGACTCGATGATCGCCAAGATCATCGCCTACGGCCGCAATCGTGAGGAGGCCCTCGGCCGCCTGCGCCGGGCGGTCTCGCAGACTCGCGTCATCATCGAAGGCGGCGCCACCAACAAGAGCTTCGTGCTCGACCTGCTCGATCAGCCGGAGGTGATCGACGCCAGCGCCGACACCGGCTGGATCGACCGGGTGCGCGGCGAGGGCCGGCTGGTATCGCAGCGCCACTCCGCCGTCGCGCTGGCCGCCGCCGCGATCGAGGCCTATGAGGAGGAAGAGCGCGTGGAGCGGCACCGGCTGCTGTCCACCGCCTCCGGTGGCCGCCCGCAGGTGCAGCACGAGAGCGGCCGTCCGCTCGACCTGAAGCTGCGCGGCGTCGGCTACCGGGTACGGGTGGCGCGCATCGGTGCGCACCGGTTCCGCATCGGCATCGAGGCGGGCACCGAGATCCGCACCGCCGACGTCGACCTCGAGCGTTTCGACCAGCACACCGGCCAGATCGTGGTGAACGGCATCCGCTACCGGGTGGTCACCGGCACCCACGGACCGGTCCATCTGGTCGACGTCGACGGCGTGACCCACCGGGTCAGCCGCGACGAGGGCGGCGTCGTCCGCTCGCCCGCCCCCGCCCTGGTCGTCGCGACGCCGCTGCAAGTGGGCGACGAGGTCGAGGCCGGCGCACCGGTGCTGGTGCTGGAGAGCATGAAGATGGAAACGGTGCTGCGCGCGCCGTTCCGGGCCCGGCTCAAGGAATGCTCGGTGTCGGTCGGCACCCAGGTGGAGGCCGGTGCGCCGATGCTGCGGCTGGAGCCGCTCGCCGACGACGCCGAAGCCGCCGACACCGGCGCGAACGAGCCGGTGGAGCTGGACCTGCCCGCGGCCCCGGCCCGCACCCAGCCGCACGAACTGCTGGCCCGCGGCCAGCAGGACATGCGCAGCCTGCTGCTCGGCTTCGACGTCGACCCGCACGACGACCGCCGGGTGATCGAGGACTACCTCGCCGCCCGTCGCGAGGCCATCGCCGACAACCGCAGGCCGCTGGCCGAGGAACTCGAGCTGATCGAGGTCTTCGCCGACCTCGCCGAGCTGAGCCACAACCGCACCTGGGGCGATGACGGCGGCCAGGCCCACGTGCACAGCGCCCGCGAATACTTCCACACCTATCTGCAGAGCCTCGATGTCGATCGGGCCGGGCTGCCGGAGTCCTACCAGGCCAAGCTCGCCCGCGCGCTCGGTCATTACGGCGTCACCGAACTCGATCGCACGCCCGAGCTCGAGGCCGCGGTCTTCCGGATCTTCCTGGCCCAGCAGCGCCCGTCCGACACCGTCATGGTCGTCACCACCCTGCTGCGCGAATGGCTGAGCGAGCCGGTGCCGGATGCCGCATTGCGCGAGCCGGTCGGTCTGGCGCTGGAGCGGCTGGTGGCGGCGACCCAGGTGCGGTTCCCGGTCATCGCCGACCTCACCCGCGGGCTGGTCTACGCCTGGTACGGCCAGCCGCTGCTGCGCCGCAACCGCGCCCGGGTGTACGCCAACGTCCGCAAGCACCTCAGCTACCTCGACGCCAACCCGGCGGCGCCCGATCGCGCCGAACGCCTCGCCGAGATGGTGCGCAGCACCGAACCGCTGGTGCGGCTGCTCGGCCAGCGGCTCGAGCGCGGCAGTGCCGACAACACCGTCATGCTCGAGGTGCTGACCCGGCGCTACTACGGAAACAAGGATCTGGTCGACGTCCGTACCCAGCAGGCCGGCGGCTGCACCTTCGTGGTCGCCGAACGTCGTGGGCTGACGCTGGTGTCGGCCGCGGTGAGCTTCGACGACCTCGGTTCCGTGGTGGCCGGCCTGGCCGAACTCGCCGGTGGTGCCGCCTCCATCGAGGCCGACATCTACCTGTCCTGGGAGGGCCAGCCGGAAGACTTCGACGAGATGGCCGCGGCGTTGCAGGAAGTGCTCAGCGCGCAACCGCTGCCCAACCAGGTGCACCGCATCACCGCAACGGTCGCCGGCAGCGGCGGTGCGGTGATGCACCACCACTTCACCTACCGCCCGTCGGCCACCGGGATGGACGAGGAACGGCTCATCCGCGGCCTGCACCCCTACATCGCCGAGCGGATGCAGCTCAAGCGGCTGCGCAAGTTCGACCTGACGCGTCTGCCGTCCTCGGACGAAGAGGTCTACCTGTTCCGCTGTGTCGCCAAGGAGAACTCCTCCGACGAGCGGCTCATCGCCTTCACCCAGGTGCGTGACCTGGCCGCGCTGCGCGAACACGACGGCAGGCTGCTGGCCCTGCCTACCGCCGAGAGCACGCTGGCCGCCTGCGTCGACGGCATCCGGCGCGCGCAGTCGCTGCGGGGCTCGGGTAACCGGCTGCACACCAACCGGATCGTGATGTACATCTGGCCGCCGCTGGACCTCACCGAGGCGGAGCTGTCGACGATCGTCGAACGCGTGGAGCCGTCCACCGGAGGTGCCGGGCTGGAGGAGATCCTGCTCATCGCGCGTCGTCCCGACCCCGAGACCGGTGAGCTGGTCAAGATCGTCGTGCGGATCGGCTTCGACGCCCCCGGCTGGACCCAGGTCACCGTCGGCGAACGCACCGACGACCCGGTCGAGCCGATCGACGAGTACCGCCAGAAGGTGCTGCGCGCCGTCAGCCGCAACACCGTCTACCCGTACGAGCTCACCGGCCTGCTCGGCGATTTCACCGAATACGACCTCGACGACAACCACGCACTGGTTCCGGTCGACCGCCCGAAGGGCCGCAACCGCGCGGCCATCGTCGCGGGTGTGGTCACCGCGCCGACCGAACGGCACCCGCAGGGCGTCACCCGCGTCGTGCTGCTGGGCGATCCGACCAAATCGCTGGGCGCGCTGTCGGAGCCGGAGTGCCGCCGGGTGATCGCCGCCCTGGACCTGGCCGAGCAGATGCAGGTGCCGTTGGAGTGGTACGCGCTGTCCTCCGGCGCCCGGATCTCCATGACCTCGGGCACCGAGAACATGGACTGGGTGGCGGCCGCGCTCAAGCGGATCGTCGAATTCACCCAGGACGGTGGCGAGATCAATATCGTCGTCGCGGGCATCAACGTCGGTGCGCAGCCGTACTGGAACGCCGAAGCGACGATGCTCATGCACACCAAGGGCATCCTGGTGATGACCCCCGACTCGGCGATGGTGCTCACCGGCAAGCAGGCGCTGGACTTCTCCGGCGGCGTGTCGGCCGAGGACAACTTCGGCATCGGCGGCTACGACCGGGTGATGGGTCCGAACGGGCAGGCGCAGTACTGGGCGCCGAACCTGGCCGCGGCGCAGGAGATCCTGATGTCGCACTACGACCACACCTACATCGCGCCGGGTGAGCAGGCGCCGCGCCGGGCCCAGACCAGCGACCCGATCGATCGCGACGTCACCGGCTACCCGCACGTCATGGCCGACAGCGACTTCACCACCGTCGGCGAGATCTTCTCCGCCACCGCGAATCCGGATCGCAAGAAGCCCTTCGATATCCGCACGGTCATGCGGGCGCTGTCCGACCAGGACCACCCGGTGCTGGAGCGCTGGGCCGGCATGGCGGATGCGGAGACCGCGGTCGTGCAGGACGCGCATCTGGGCGGAATCCCGGTGTGCCTGCTCGGCATCGAGTCGCGCGGCATCCCGCGGCGCGGGTTCCCGTCCACCGACGGCCCGGACACCTACACCGCGGGCACGCTGTTCCCGCGGTCGTCGAAGAAGGCCGCGCGGGCCATCAACGCGGCCAGCGGCAACCGTCCGCTGGTGGTGCTGGCGAACCTGTCGGGCTTCGACGGTTCACCGGAGTCGATGCGCAAGTTGCAGCTGGAGTACGGCGCCGAGATCGGCCGCGCGATCGTCAACTTCCAGGGCCCGATCGTGTTCTGCGTGATCTCGCGCTACCACGGCGGCGCGTTCGTGGTGTTCTCCAAGGCGCTCAACCCGAACATGACGGTGCTGGCGCTGGAGGGTTCGTTCGCCTCGGTGCTCGGTGGCGCGCCGGCCGCCGCGGCGGTGTTCTCCGGTGAGGTGAACGCGCGCACCGCGGCCGACCCGCGGATCCAGGATCTGGAGACCCGCGCGGCCAACGCCTCCGGCACCGACCGGGCCGAGCTGACCGCCGAACTCGATGAGCTGCGCTCGTCGGTGCGGGCGGAGAAGCTCGGCGATGTGGCGGCCGAGTTCGACAAGGTGCACAACATCCACCGCGCCGTCGAGGTGGGTTCGGTCGACGCGGTGATCCGCGCCGCCGAACTGCGCCCGCGCATCATCGAGGCGATCGAGGCGCGTCTGGGGAACTGATCTGATCGGCCGCTGCTCTGCGGCCGGTGAGCGAACGAACGGTGGTCGGGCTGAACGAGCCCGACCACCGTCGTCGTTCATGACGCCGTCGTCCGCTGGGCCGGCGCTTCCGGACGCGTCGCTGGTCGCGGCGTTCCGCCATGGCTGCGATCCCACAGCGTTGGCGGGGTTTCGTCGACGCGCTTCCGGGATGACGATCACGAACCCGTCGAACGGCGCGATCCGCTCGGCCCAGGCGCGGGTGTGCTCGGCGGGCAAGGACTCACGCGGGCCGGGTCTCGCGCCCAGCCGGATCGCCCGGGCGAGCGGCACCGGTTCGCCGGGCCCGCTTCCCACGCGCCACCTCGGTGGCCAGTGCGTCCAGCGGTTGCGCGAATTGTGCCAACGGGTCGGCCACACCGGCCAGCCAGGCCTGAGCCGCGTCGACCCCCGCCGGATCCACCGCGTACAGCCTGCGGTTCCCGTCGGCGCGGACGGTGACCAGCCCGGCATCGCGCAGCACCTTCAGATGCTGGGAGACGCCGGGCTGGGAGATCGCGGTGTGTTGCTGGATCGCGGCCACGATGGTGCCTGCCGGTTGTTCACCGCCGGACACCAGTTCGAGGATGCGGCGCCGCACCGGGTCGCCGAGCGCCTCGAAGATCCTTTCCGCAGCCGAGCTCATCAGGATTCCGGGTTCTCCTCGGGTTCCACCGTGTAGAACGTGACGGTCTGCTCGGCGGCCGCGCGCGCCTCGGCCGGATCGTCGCCGCCGCCGATGGCCGCTTCGGCCCAGTCGGCGGCCGCGGCCCGGACGAATTCGGTGCCCTCCGGTGTGGTCGGGAAGGCCAGACCCTCCGCCGGATCCACCGGCTCACCGCTGGCCAGATGCAGACCCAGCGCCACCATCGCCAGATCCCAGCCGACGCCCACCGCGCCGGGACCGTACTGCTTCCACATCTGCGGATCCACCGTCGCCTCATGCGTCAACTGCAGCAGGGTTCCGGCATCGGTCGCGGCCAGGGTGACCTCCACCCAGGACACCTGTGGGCCCATCTCCCACGTCACCGCGAAGGATTCCGGCGCGTCACAGCGTTCGATGACGCCGCCCGCGTTGCCCTCGAACTGGTACCGCCCGCCGACCCGCAAGTCCCCGGTCACCGGCAGGAACCAGCGTGGGATTCGGTCGGCATCGGTCAGCGCGTCCCACAGATCGTCTCGGTCGGTGGGGTAGCTCCGGCGCGCGATAGCGATCTTGGTCGGCGCACCGTCGCGTTCGCCGTTTCGGATCTCGCGGACCACGAGCCCGGCGACGGCGCGGGGGTCGGTCAACAATGGCATGGCTACAACCTCCTTGTATAAGTTCCAACTTATAGTAACGCCGCGATCGGCAGACGTCACTGCCGTGCGAAAAATCGATGACGCGGTTGTTTGTGCCGGGACCTCACGGGTAGTAGCCACCATGTAGCTGATTGATGGCCGCACCATCGCTGATGCTACGGACGGGACCGCCGATAACCGGTGATGTCTCACGACTCGGCCGGATCGAATCCGGCTCGACCGAGATATCGGCATGGACGTGCCGATACGACAATTCGCGGCGTATGGCCGCATATATGGCCTGTCGCGTCGCTCCTTCGCTCCACAACGAGGAGGAAGACATGGCTCAACAAGTGGAAGATCTGCTCGGCGACGTCGTCTACGACCCGGGCGGCGACAAGATCGGCAAAGTCAAGCGCGTATATGTCGACGACAGCTCGGGTCAGCCGACCTGGGCGGCAGTGAGTACGGGCCTGTTCCGCGATGATTCGCTCGTCCCGCTGGCCGGCGCCCGGGTGCGGGCCGATGAGGTCCAGGTCAGTGTCGGGAAAGAAGCGGTGAAATCCGCGCCGCACCTCGAACGTGACGGTCTGATCACGCCCGAGGCGGAATCGGAACTGTTCGTCCACTACGGCATCGACCCCGGCCACGCCGGATGGGAAGAGTACGGCAGGCATGCCGCACCTGCCGGGGGAGCCGCCGGAATGACGGGGGCCGAGCAGGAGATGAGCGGACGCACCGGCGGCACCGACAGTGCGGATGCGATGGTGCGTTCGGAAGAACGGCTCGACGTCGACACCGAGCAGCGGACGACCGGCAAGGCCCGGCTGCGCAAATACGTGGTGACCGAAGAGCAATCCATCACCGTGCCGACGACGCACGAGGAGGTTCGGGTCGAACGCGAACCGATCACCGACCCCAGCGCCGTATCCGGCGACATCGGTGAGGACGAACGCGAGGTCACACTGCACGAAGACCGAGTGACCGCACACAAGGAATCGGTGCCGGTCGAGCAGGTCCGGCTCGCGGTGGACGAAGTCGCCGACGAGCAGACCGTCTCCGACACCGTCCGCAAGGAGCGCGTCGAAACCGAAGGGGTCGACCCGCAGGAGCGGCGCCGCCACTGACTCCGGTGCGAGCCCATACGGTGACGAGACCCGGGGCAGCGTGCCCCGGGCCTCTCGGCTCAGTCGAAGGTGCAGCCCGACAACGGCTTTCCGGCGAGCCGGTCGAGCAGGTAGGTGACCGCGTTGTCGGGTCCGAAGCCGTCGATCAGCTCGGGCCCGAAGTGGTTGCCGAACGTGGTGCCCGGGGCGATCGGCGGGAGTTCATTGGTGCGGAAGGTCACCGTCGCGCCCTTGGCGCACCAGTCCTGCGCCAGCTGACGACCCTGGTGGTAGGGGACGGTGTCGTCGTTGCGGCCGTGCGTGATGAACACCGGGCTGGTGGGGGTGAGGCTGCCGATGCGTTGTTCGCGCAGGATGCGGTCGGCGGCGGGCAGTTCGCGCAGATGGTCCAGCAGCGGCCTGCCGTCGACGGTCATATCGCTGGTGCGTGCGAAGGGGTGCTTGGTGATGATGTCGGCGATGCATTCGGTGCGCACACTGTCGAGCAGGGCGCGACCGGCCGGGGTGGTCAGCTCGTCGACGATCCGGCGCAGCTCGGGGTAGCGATCGGTGAAACCGTTGATCGCGAATCCGATGGCCGCACCGATCAGATTGCCGTCGATCTGACCGACCACCTGCATCAGGTCGGCGGTCGGCGCACCGGCCCAGGTGCCCTTCAGATTCAGCTCCGGCGCATAGGTGGGCTGCATCTCCGCCGCGGCCGCGCTCGCCCCGCCGCCCTGGGAGTAGCCCCAGATGGCAAGGGGAGTATCGGGTCCGGTGCCGGCCAGGTTGTTCGCGGCGCGGGCGGCGTCGAGCACCGCGTGTGCCTGTTCGATCCGATTGGCGTAGGTGTGCACGCCGGGCGTGCCGAGCCCGATGTAGTCGGTCACGAACACCCGCGCGCCCAGCGCGTTCCAGGCCGCGGCCGACTGCGATTCCTGATTCGCCGACAGCGACAGCGGCTCGGTGCTGACATGCATACCGGTGCTGAACGCCAGCGACAACGCGCACTGATCGCCCTGGCCGACGGTGCCCGGCGCGATCACGATGGTCGGGCGTTCGCCCGCGCCGCGCCACGGCTGGGTCGCGTCGATGAACGTGCCGGTCACCGGAACCGCGACGTCGTCCTGGGTGCGCGAGCTGAACATCACCCGCTGCGCCTGGACCGGCCAGCCCTCGCTGCCCGGCGCCATCAGGAACAGTGGCATCGGCTCGGTTTTGACGATCGCGCCGCGTTCGGCCGGAATGTCGGCGGGCGGAGTGTAGAAGTCGGGCACGGCGGCGGTGGTTGCGGCGGTGTAGACGCAGGTCGCCGCGCCGAGGCAGGCGATTACGCCCGCGGTGAGCGCCCGCCGGAGGCGTCCGGAGCGTCGGCGAGCGGGGTGCGGGCCATGGTGCTGTGGCTGCATGGATCTTCTTTCTGATGCCAGGCGCCGCTGGGCTGCCTGTGCGATGGCCGGATCCGGTGGATCGCGGGCGGCGTCGCGGTTTTTCGGCGAGTGTGGGCCGATCCCCCCGGCGACGCGCGGTCGATCGCCGCCCGCATCGGCCCATGTGGCGGGGCCGGATGTGAAGCGGCTCACGAGAGGGTAACACGGTTACTCGATGCTGGTAACCCCGTTACTGGACGTCCGGGTTACTGTCACCAAGATGGGTAGCGGGCGAGGATCCGAGATATCGGGACAGATCATCGCGGTCGTGCTCGACGTGCTCGAGACCGACGGCTACGACGCGGTCCAACTGCGGCTGATCGCCCGTCGCGCGCACGTCTCCCTCGCGACCGTCTACAAACTCTTCCCGACCCGCGACGAGCTGATCGTCTCCGCGGTCGAGCAGTGGATGGCCGACAACACCTATAAGGAAATGACGCCGCTGCCCGCCGACGTCACCGTGCGTGAAGGCCTGACGATGGTGTTGCGCACCGTCTTCGAGCCCTGGGAGCGCAACCCGAAGATGCTCGAGGCCTACCACCGGGCCCGCCTCGGTCCCGGCGGCCAGCGCCTCGATACCCAGGGTTTCAACGCGGTGCTGCCGGTCGCGCTCGGCCTGCTCAGCGAGCTCGACCCGATCTACGCCGAGGACGTCGCGCTGATCATGACCAATATGACGTTGGCGCTGATCGGCGCCTTCGCCATCGGGTCGATCGAGATCACCGACATCCTGCCCACCCTCGAGCGCACCATCTACCGGCTCACCGCCGACAACGAAACCGCGGCCGCCACCCGGAAAACCCCGGCACACCGGCCCGAGGACGGCTGAGGCGGAGATCAATAACGATTCGATGGAGAACCTTCGCGCACGGGGAACCGCCCCACCCAGCTGGCAAACTCGAGGGGTGAATTCGGCACCACTGCGCACACGGACGGGCACTGTCACCGAACCGGCGGTGCCACGGCGAGGAGGAGCGGGCATGCTGCGATGGGGGTGGCGGCTGGTCGCGGGGGTGGTGCTGGTGGGGATGGCGCTGGTGTTCGGCACCGCGTTCCGGGTCTGGCAGGTCGCGCGCATCGACGACTACCGCAAGGCCGACGCCATCGTGGTGCTGGGCGCCGCGCAGTATTCCGGCACGCCGTCGTCGGTGTTCGAGGCGCGGCTCGATCAGGCCTACAACCTGTTCGAGGCCGGCGTCGCCCCGCGGGTGATCACCGTCGGCGGAAAACAGGAAGGCGATCTGTATACCGAGGCCGCATCGGGGAAGAACTATCTGATGGACCGAGGCATACCCGCCGACCGGATCCTCGCCGTGGAGACCGGATCGGACACCCTGCGCAGCGTCGAAGCCGTCGCCACCGCCATGCGCGCCCGCGATATGTCGTCGGCGGTGTTGGTCAGCGATCCCTGGCATTCGCTGCGCACCCGCACCATGGCCCGCGACGCCGGCCTGGAGGCCTGGACCGCGCCCACCCGCACCGGGCCCGCCGTCTACACCAGGGAATCGCAGGCCCACGGCATCTTCCGGGAGACGTTCGCGCTGCTGTGGTATCAGCTCACCCACTTCTCCGCCGACTTCAGCTACACCGCGGGGCAATGACATGAGCGCCGACGGCTACAGCGCGCACGACCGCGAACGCCTGGTCCTGGAAGGTCCGAAAACCGCCGGGCTCACCAGCGACGGCAACGGCCATCGCAGCGACTTCTCCCGTGACCGCGCCCGTGTCCTGCATTCGGCCGCCCTGCGCAGGCTGGCCGACAAAACCCAGGTCATGGGCCCACGCGACGGTGACACCCCGCGCACCAGGCTCACCCATTCGATCGAGGTGGCCCAGATCGGCCGCGGCATCGCCGACGGCCTCGGCTGCGATCCCGATTTGGTCGATCTGGCCGGGCTCGCCCACGACATCGGCCACCCGCCCTACGGCCACAACGGCGAGCAGGCACTCGATATCTGGGCCGACCGGTACGGCGGATTCGAGGGCAACGCCCAGAACCTGCGCATCCTCACCCGTCTCGAACCCAAGGTGCTCGAGGCCGACGGCACCAGCGCCGGCCTCAATCTGACCAGGGCCGCGCTCGACGCCGCCATCAAATACCCGTGGCAGCGCACCGGTTCCGGCACCAAGTTCGGCGCCTACGACATCGACGCCGACCGGCTGGCCTGGGTCCGCAAGGGTGCACCGCCGCGCCGCCAGACCCTGGAATGCCAGATCATGGACTGGTCCGACGACGTCGCCTACTCCGTGCACGATGTCGAGGACGGCATCATCGCCGGCCGCATCGACCTGCGCGCCCTGGCCGACCGGGTCGAGCAACGCGCGCTCGCCGAGATGGGTCATGTGCATCACCGGTCGCTGTCGGTCGACGATCTGGTGGCCGCCGCCCAGCGGTTGTCGGAACTGCCGGTGGTCCGGCGGGTGTTCACCTACGACGGCTCGCTCACCGATTCGGTCGCGCTGAAACGGCTGACCAGCGAGCTTGTCGGCCGGTTCGCCACCGCCGCGGTCGTCGATACCCGTCGCGTGGCCGGGCCGGGACCGCTCACCCGGTATGCCGCCGACCTGGAGATATCGCCCATCGTCGCTGCCGAGGTCGCCATCCTCAAAACGGTGGCGCTGCGTTATGTGATGTCGGATCCCGATCACAAACTGCGTCAGGCCGCCCAGCGCGACCGCATCACCGCCGTCGCGGAGAGCCTGCTCGCGGCCGCGCCGGCGGGCCTGGATCCGCTGCTGCTGCCGTGGTGGGATGCCGCCGCCGACGACACCGCCCGCGCGCGGGTGATCGTCGACCAGATCGCCTCCTACACCGAAAGCCGGCTGGAACGGATCGCCGCTCGGCTCGAGCACTGAGGGGTGCCGCTCGCCGAGCGTGACGGCTCGAGCCGGCGATGGCTCCGCGGCCCGCGTCCGGCGCCGCCCGCTAGACTTCAACAGTGCCCGGACGAATCCCAGATCGCGATATCGCAGCGATACGCGAACGCGTCCGGATCGAGGACGTGGTGGGGGAGTACGTCGCGCTCAAGCGCGGCGGCGCCGATTCGATGAAGGGCCTGTGCCCGTTCCACGACGAGAAATCGCCGTCGTTCCACGTGCGGCCCAACCACGGCCTGTTCCACTGCTTCGGCTGCGGCGAGGGCGGTGACGTCTACGCCTTCATCCAGAAGATCGAGCACGTCGGTTTCGTCGAGGCCGTCGAGCAGCTCGCCGACAAGGTCGGCTACCAGATCAACTACGAGGGCGGCGGCACTTCGGTCCAGCGTGACCGCGGCACCCGCGCCCGGCTGGTCGCCGCCAACGCGGCCGCGCACGAGTTCTACATGGCCCGGCTGCGCGAACCCGAAGCCGAGGCGGCCCGCGCCTACCTCACCGAGCGCAATTTCGACGCCGCCGCGGCCGCCCACTTCGGCTGCGGTTACGCACCGGCCGGCTGGGACACCCTCACCAAATACCTGATGCGCAAAGGCTTCGAGTTCAAGGAACTCGAGGCGGCGGGCCTGTCCAGGGAGGGCCGGCGCGGCCCGATCGACCGCTTCCACCGTCGGCTGCTGTGGCCCATCCGCAATCTGGCCGGCGAGGTCATCGGGTTCGGTGCGCGCAAGCTCTTCGACGACGACACCATGCCGGGCAAGTACGTCAACACACCGGAAACGGTGCTGTACAAGAAGTCTCAGGTGCTGTTCGGGCTCGATCACGCCAAACGCGAGATCGCCAAGGGGCATCAGGCGGTGGTCGTCGAGGGGTACACCGACGTCATGGCCATGCATCTGGCCGGTGTGAAAACCGCTGTGGCCGCGTGTGGTACGGCCTTCGGCGACGACCACCTGGCCATCCTGCGCCGGCTGCTGATGGACGACAATTTCTGGCGCGGCGAGATCATCTTCACCTTCGACGGTGACGCGGCGGGCCAGGCGGCGGCGCTCAAGGCCTTCCTCAACGATCAGAAGGTCGCCGCCCAGATCTATGTCGCCACAACCCCCGACGGGCAGGATCCCTGCGAGCTGCGCCAGCATTCCGGCGACGCCGCCCTGCGCGATGTGGTGGCCAAACGGCGTCTGCTGTTCGAATTCGCCCTCGACAGCGAGATCGAGAAGCGCAAGGACCCCCGCATCAACGACCTGACCCGCGACGGCCAGGTCGAGGTGCTGCGCTGGGGTGTGCCGCTGGTTGCGCAGATCAAAGACCACGGCCGGCGCAAGCGCTACGCCACCGATCTCGCCGATCGCACCGGCTGGCTGGATGTGCAGACCGTCTACCGCCGCGTCGAAGAAGAGGCCAAACGGCTGCGCACCGGCGGTGCGGCCACTGGTTCCGCGCGTCGGCCGCGCGAGCAGAACGGCACGACCGATGCCCCGGTAGCGCGGCCGAATCCGAACGATCCGACGCTGCTACCGCAACGCCAAGCGCTCGCGGCCGGATTGCAGTACCCGTCCATCGCGGGCCCGTCATTCGACGCGCTGGAAACCGAGACGTTCACCCACCCCGCCTATGTGACCATCCGCACCCTCATCGCCGAGGCCGGCGGCACCGCGGCGGGCCTGGTGGGCGCCGAATGGGTCGGCGCGGTATCCGACCGCACCGACGACCTCACCGTCCGCGCGCTGATCTCGGAACTGGCGAGCGAACCGCTGCCGGTGAAGTCGGCCGACGACATCCCGCGCTTCATTACCGGTGTCCTGGCCCGCGCGCAGGAAGGCTTCGTCGGCCGCCAGATCGCCGAACTGAAATCGAAACTGCACCGGGTGTCGTCCACCGAACAATCCGAGGCCTACCTGGCATTGTTCGGTGATCTGGTGGCGTTGGAGCAGTACCGCAAGAGCCTGCTCGAGCAGGCCATGGGCAATTCGGACGACTTCGCCCCGCACTGAGTGACTTTCCGCGAGTTCCTCGTCGGTTCACCGACCGACGGCTCCGCGGCTCAGCGCCGCAGCTGGTCGTGCGGCACCAGCACGGTGGTGCGCTCGTCGATCGGCTCCATCGGTTCCAACGCCGGCCGGGTGCTGAGCTTGTCCGACAGTTTCTGCCTGCTCACCTGGACGAGCTTGCGGGTGACCGGGCTCCCCGTGACCGCGCGAGTGGCCGCGCTGATCTGCTCATAGCGCGCCCGCCCGGCCTTGCTGCCGAGCACATACCCGGCCGCGATGCCGATCATCAACCGCAGCATCTGTTCGAGCTCCTCCCGTTCGCCTGTCCGCGGCCTACATCCTGCCCGACACCCACCATCCCTGTCGATCCGCCCACCCGCAGACTCCCCGCTCAGCGCCCCCTCCACCCCCTCTGACAACACGATTTGGGCCCCCGCCCACCCATACGCTAAAGTTTCACCTCGGCTCGCCCAGTACAGGAAGAGCCCACAGGATAGTCCCCTATAGCTCAATTGGCAGAGCAGCCGACTGTTAATCGGCAGGTTTCTGGTTCGAGTCCAGATGGGGGAGCAGGAAAAGGCCTCTGACCAGCAGTTCACTCTGCACGGTCAGGGGCCATTTTCGTACCACGGCCGCCGAACTCGCAACTAAGTCTCAAGAAAGTCGCGTCACGTCCGATTGCGGCGTCATCCTGCGCCGGCTTGCCGAGCCCGGCCATCACCGCACTGTGGACGACCGCAGCCGCGGTGTGATGCACCCGCCCTCGGGCCATGTACTTTCGCTGAGTCATGGCCGGATCGGCGTGCTGCAGGACGTCGGCGGTGACCCTCGCCGACAACCCTTCGTCATCCAAGATCATTGCGACGAGTTTGCGGAACGAGTAGGGGACGACATCGTCCGGTAGCCCGAGGGCCTCGCGGACACGTTGCCATTGATGGTTGACGTTCACCGGGTCGCGCAGTGTCCATTTCGATGTCGGGAAGATCAGGTCAACGTCGTAGTTGCCAGGGGGTGGGCAGTCCCGCTTCCTCTTCCGTAGCAGCTCCCACCGTCGGTCGAGGACCTCAACGGCGAAATCGGGGAGCGCAATCGTGCCTTGGGGATTCTTCGGGTCGTCGTCGTTGACGACGCGGACCAGTCCCTTTCCAGGGATGCGCACGACCTTGCCGACAGTCCGGATTGTCCGGCGTTCCCGGTCGTAGAACGGCCATGCGAGGCCGAGCACCTGGCTGGGGCGTTGGCCGGTTGCGCCCATGATCGCGATAACGTCGGCGAGGTCTGCGCCCTCGCAGAATTGTGCGACCGTCGGAGGGGTATAGGAACGGATCCCTCGCTTCTCCTCGGCTTTGGTCAGTTTCCGTGGGCATGGCACCGTGGACCAATACACCGATGCCAAGATGAAGCAGAACTCATCGACACCAATGTGCGCTGCTACAGCCGCTTGACCCCCTGTCCACCATTCGGGGACCTCAATTTGCCCCGCGACGCCGTCGTGATCACCTCCAAGGTCGGATACTTCCGCGGAACGGCCGCACACGGCTATCAGCCCCTGCACATGCGCCACCAGCTCGAACAAACCCTGCACAACCTCGGCACCGACCACCTCGACATCTACTTCTTCCACCACCCCGACTTCGGCGGCAACGACACCTACCTCGACGCAGCAATCGACACCATGCGCAGATTCCGCGACCAAGGGCTCATCCGCGCGATCGGCATGCGCGGGCCACACCGGCACGCCCTTGACCGGCTCACCGGCGCCACCACCGGCAACAAATACCAGCGCTTCGTGCAACTGTTCAACAACATCGACCCAGACGTGCTGGCCGTCCGCGACAACCTGCTCACGCCCCAATCCCGGGCCGGAATCTTCCAACTCGCCGACCACCACAACTGCGGCGTCCTGATCACCAAACCCCTCGCCCAAGGCCTGCTCACCGGCAGCCACCACCCCACCCGGCCCCGCCAATTCGGACCCGGCGACCACCGATCCCGCAAACGCTGGTTCACACCGACGGCAGTCACGATCATCACCGACGGACTCGACCAACTCCGACGCCTCGCCGGCCCCGACCCCGCTGACCTGATCCGCATCGCTCTGTGGTCGTGCCTGCAACGCAGTGACAACGCCGCAGTCCTGGTCGGAGTCACCAGAGCCGAACAGATCACCACCAACATGACCTGCCTCGGCGACCCGCCGCCTGCCCACACCATCGACACCGCGCGCCGCATCACGGCCGACGTTCAACAGCGGCTAGACGCCACTGGGCAGGTCTTCACCGACGAACCACAACCGAAAGACGCTCACCATGGATGACCGCCGTGCAATCTGCATCTCCTGCGCCGAAATCGAACGCCGCCCCGACTCCCACCTGCTGTGGGACCTCCTCGGCCGCGACATCGGCGAATCGTATCTACTTTACGAAAGCGAGAACTTCATCGTCGTCCCCGGCGCGGGCGCCCTCGTCCCCGGCTACACCCTCATCATCCCGCGCGAGCACATCCTGTCGCTCGGCTACCTCCCAGACCACCTCGACACCGAATTCGACACCCTCCTCACCGGTGTCAAAACCTGGCTCACCGCCGAATTCGGGGCAGAAGCCCATGTTTTCGAGCACGGCGCGAAGAACTTCCGGGAAAAAGGCGGCGCCTGCGCCGACCACGCCCACACCCAAGTCGCCCCGATCGGCACCACCGACATCTACCTCACCGCACTACAACGCGACTTCACCACCACCGAAACCAGCACCTACCTCGACGCCGCCCGCGATACCGTCGCCAGAGGGGACGGGCACCCCTACCTGTTCACCCACTCCGACACCCACGGCGGTGCCATCGCTATCGCCACCGGCGCCAAAAGCCAATACTTCCGCCGCCTCCTCGCCGCACAAATCAGCAAACCCGACGAATGGGACGGCGTACTCTTCCCCTTCCTCGACAACATGCGCGCAACCATCGACGCCGCACTGACACTGCCCAAATACCTGGAACCTGGCACAGAGGGCGGGAGCAGGAAACGGCGGTGACAGTGACAGTCATCTCGGCCACACCGCAGAGCGCCGTCATTTCGATTCAGCTCGCCGAATTTCGTGTTCGCGGTAGCGACTGATCATAGGATCGGGCCGTGCAGCTGCGAGAGTTCATCGGCCCGCCGATCGCCGAACGCGAGCTGACCAGAAATGGCGAGCGGGTTCTGGTCAAGTTCGCACTACCCGCTCAATTCGACGGCGGCAGTGGCTACGGGTGCTCGATCCGAATCGACGGCATCCCAGAACACACGACGGTGTACACGATCGGCGGAGTCGATTCGGAGCATGCGCTGATCCAGGCCCTCCAGTTCGCTGATCGCATCGTCTCCGACGCCGGTTGTCTGTGGAACGCCAGCTCCGATCTCGGACTCGTCCCACCGCGATTCGGCCACGACCTTCTCGCCTGCCTCCGCACGGAAGACGCCGGTGCGCAACGTGAACAGTCGACCGCGTCGGAGCGGCAGCAGTCGGAGAATGCACGGGCGACGGTGAGAACGACGCAATGGGCAGGCAACGATGAGCAACGATGACCAGGATGCTGGGTTCGAGTATGCCCAGCAGGATCCAGCCTTTCGCGACTGGCTGGCAGCCATGGACGCTCAGCGGCGGAGCGTCCGCCACGGCTGTTCCGTCGAACGATTGCGTTCTGGCGGGCTTCTTCGACAAGTGCCTGAAGCTCGAGAGAGGTTGGTTCGTCTATGCCGCGGTGCGGCCTCCGCTGCGCAAGCTTTCGCCAGTAGCGGAGGTAGGTCCGCCGCGCCTTCCGACACCGCTGCCTCGACCCGCTGTGTGTACTCGGCAAAGGTTGGAGTTCGACCATTCTCGTGTGGCGTTCGCAGCAGTGCTTCGGGCTGGACACCGAGGCGAGCGAGAAGTGCCCGTGCGACCTCTAGATCATTGGTGGTCATGGCGCTGCCGACCGATCGCCAAGACCATCGGAGAGCGTGTCCTCGACAACTCCGGGTGGGATGACCGCGACAGTAGCGCACTCCGGCAATGGGATGAGTAGGACGCAATCTCCCGGGAGGATACCGAGGGCGCGGTGAATGGCGACGGGCAGGTGAATCTGCCCGAACGGCCCCACTGTGAAGCGGTGGTCGGACCGGTCGGTACTCCGAATGAGAATCACACCTCGGCTAACGGCGTATGTGATGGCATGACCAGTCCCCCAGCCCATCGCATTGAATGCGGAGCGGCCCGACACTCGCGCTCGGTCACTTACAACCGATGAGAAGAAGGAGAAGCTCGACGAAGCGGTTCGTGGGGCTGTCGCGTAGGCCCGTTGCGGGAGGGGCAGCCCAGACGGCGTGGAGCCAAGAACGGCAGTGAATTGATCGTGTCGAATCAGCATAGGACGCTCTGTTCAATCCTGTGTCTGCCAATTCTCCCGACTCCATGAAACCTGAGATTCAGAGATTACGCCACCCTGGCCTGAGGGACGCCATCGTTCCGCTGGCCCGGCCGCGCCGACCGTAGCGCCGACTGCGTCTCCGGGATACGTCTGCTCATGATACTGCGACCAGCACTACGACGGCCGCCGCGTACTTCCCTGTCAAGCACCCGGAATGGCAGGAGCCCGCGAGGGCGGACTCGGTAGTGCTCGGCACGGTGTCAACGTCATCAACGGCCTCGGTAAACCCAACTCCCACGCCCTGATGATCAAGGAGCCCCTCGTGCTGCCCCGGTACCTCTGGTCAGCGCAACAAGACGCGGATTCCGACCTGCTCGGACATTGTTTCCCTCTGAATCGCTGCTCACGGTGCTCCCGCAGTCAATCACCACGCGCCCCAACACAAGACCGATTCCGAGGTCTTCGACCCTGAACGGTTCGCGCCCGATCGACGACACAGGGGTGAGAGTCATCGGGCCTATTTGGTGAGATGTCGACACTCGGAACGAAGAATAAGCTCTCGCCCTACCAGCAGCGGACATCCGCCGAACAGTAGGCCTCGCCCGCACGTAGCCGCAGGCGAATCCTCCGAACTGCTCGGACAACTCGCGTGTCATGTACGCCGGAACTCGTTGGGAGAGCGGCCGGTCCATCGCTTGAAGGCGTGTGAGAAGTTGGCGAGGTCGCTGTATCCGAGATCCGTGGCGATCTCACTCACCGACATGGATCGGTCGAGTAGCCGCAGCATCGCACGTTCGCGCAGGACTGACTGGCACAACGCGCGAAAGGTGGTCCCCTCCTCGGCGAGGCGACGCTTGAGCGTGCTGGTGGACATCGACAGCTCGTGGGCGACCGACTGGCTACTTCTTCGTCCCGGGTCTTTCTCCAACAGCCGTCGTACCTTCTCCGACAACGGTATGGCTCCGCTGCGCTGGTCGAGAGTTCGTTGCAGATCGACGATGGCGAGTCGATACGCTACGGGATCGGAGAACCGGCAGACCTCGTTGAGCGTGGCGGCAGGGATATGGAGGAACGATGTCGGAGCGTCGAAGAACACGCGCCCGGCTAGCATATTTTCGTGACCGGTCGGGAAGGCTGGCGCCGACCAGCTCAGATGGAGTGATATGGTCCGTACTTCGTCGGCGAGCATGTCGAGCAGCCGCACTAGCGCCGACCCACTGTAGGTGACGACCAGGCAGTCCAGAGCCGGATCACGTGTGTGTCCGGTAAGCCCGACAGTGAGGCCGTGCTCACTTGGATGGAACTGTGGGCTGACCGCTGTCGAAATCAACGGCAGGTATGTGAGCAGCTCTACGATCTCGGCCACCGACCCGGCGCTCACCAGCGGGAAACTCAGCGGGCCGAAGGATGTCAGCTGGGCCTGTTCGGCGAACGCGAAGCCGAGCAGGGTTGCCTGGTCGGCATCGAGCTCGGGGTAGACCTCCCGAAACCAGCGCAGCGGGATCTGGACGTCATTCTTGATCAGGGCCGGCTCGTCGATTCCTTCGCGAACCATGATGTTGCGAAGTTGTGCGACGGTATCTGGGTCAAGCGCTTGGCTCTCGAGCAGCTGAACGAACACGAGCGGGGGGACACCGGCGTCGCCACGGTATGCCCCCATCATTTGATGTCACCGTCATCTCGCTGAGCCGAATTCACAAGTTTCTGCCCCTGTCGAACATAGCCGTCGATCACCTCTTCGGCAAGACTTTTACCAGGTATTCACATCGAGGCTACGTATCAGGAGTTGCCATGGCAGTTGTCACCTTTGTCTCCCACGACGGAGAGAAGCATGAGGTGCCTCTCGAAGAGGGGCGCTCACTGATGCAAGTCGCGACAAACAATGCGGTTCCCGGCATCGACGGTGACTGCGGAGGCGAAGCCGCGTGCGGTACCTGCCATGTGATCGTCGATCCGCACTGGATCGAGCGGGTCGGCTTCTCCGGCCCTGAAGAGGAGGAGATGCTTGCGATGAACCCTGAGCGCCAGCAGACCTCTCGGCTGTCCTGCCAGATGATTGCCTCCGCGGACTGGGACGGTTTGACCGTCCAATTGCCTGAGTTCCAGATGTGACAACGAGAGACGGTTGAATCGTGATGAATATTCCTTCAGCAATCACCGCCAAGGTGCAGTCGACCATCCCGATGGATCTGCAGATCCAAGGCGCACATCTGTACGACAAGACGCGTCGCTGGGTTACCGGGACGAATGGGGAGAAGCTCTTCGTCGAGAAGCCCATCCCGCCTGTCGATGAGGTCGAGCTCGCCGACATCGATCTCAGCAACCCCTTCCTCTATCGTCAGGGGCGCTGGCAGGACTACTTCGAGCGGTTGCGCAACGAGGCTCCGGTCCACTATCAGCCCAACAGTCCGTTCGGTCCATTCTGGTCCGTCACGCGTCACGCCGACATAGTGGCCGTCGACAAGAACCATGAGGTCTTCTCCGCCGAGCCGTTCATTATCATCGGGGCGCCGCCGCGCTTCCTGGATGTCGAGATGTTCATCGCGATGGACCCACCACGCCATGACACGCAGCGGGCCGCGGTCCAGGGTGTTGTCGCACCGAAGAACTTGCGTGAGATGGAGGGTCTGATTCGATCGCGTGTCCAGGAAGTGCTGGACGACCTGCCCGTGAATCAGCCGTTCGACTGGGTACAGAACGTCTCGATCGAGTTGACCGCTCGAATGCTCGCGACCCTGCTGGACTTCCCGTACGAGCAGCGTCGCAAGCTCGTCTACTGGTCAGATCTCGCGACCTCGATGGAGCAAGCCAATGGCGGTCCCTCGGACCTTGACAAGATATTCCCCGGCATGCGCGATATGGCGCGCGGTCTCAGCGCTCTCTGGCACGACAAGGCGGCCCGGACAGCCGGCGGGGAGGAACCCGGCTTCGATCTGATCACCATGTTGCAGGGTAACGAGAACACCAAAAATCTGATCGACCGCCCGATGGAGTTCTTGGGCAACCTCTTGTTGCTGATCGTCGGTGGCAACGACACGACCCGGAACTCGATGAGCGGCGGTGTGCTTGCACTCAACCGCTTCCCTGACCAGTTCGATAAGCTGAAGGCGAACCCGGGCTTGATCCCCAATATGGTCTCGGAGATCATCCGGTGGCAAACTCCGCTGGCCTACATGCGCCGGATCGCCAAGGCAGACACAATTCTGAACGGCCAGTACATCCGCAAGGGCGACAAAGTGGTGATGTGGTATGCCTCGGGCAATCGCGACGAGCGCGTGTTCGAACGACCGGACGAGTTCATAATCGACCGGTCCAACGCCCGCAACCATATCGCTTTCGGCTTCGGCGTCCACCGCTGCATGGGCAACCGGCTGGCCGAGCTGCAGCTTCGGATCCTCTGGGAGGAGCTGCTTCCTCGCTTCGAGAATATCGAGGTCGTGGGGGAGCCCGAGTACGTGCAGTCCAACTTCGTGCGGGGCATCAGCAAGATGATGGTCCGCCTCACTCCGAAGGCAGACGTATGAGTCTACAGCGAGCTCTCATCGTCGGGGCCGGCCATGGTGGAGTCCAACTCGCGGCCAGTCTGCGCCAGGATGGGTGGACGGGCGAGGTCGTCCTCATCGGCGAGGAGCCGACTCTACCCTATCAACGCCCTCCGCTGTCGAAAGCCTATCTGGCCGGGAAGAGCACAATTGACGAGCTCGCGATCCGCAGCGCGGAATTCTATCGCAAGCAGGGAATCAAACTCGTGGATGCGACAGTAGAGGCGATCGATCGATCGGCTGGTCGCCTCGCACTGAGCACTGGCGACGCATTGCCCTATGACAAGCTCGCGCTGTGCACTGGTGCCCGCCCTCGTCGGCTCGCCACCTCGGGCGCCGATCTGGCAGGGGTCTACTACCTACGCACCGCCGCCGATGTCGAGATGATCCGAGCCGCTGCCCGCCCCGGGCGGCGGGCCGTGATCGTCGGCGGCGGCTACATCGGACTGGAGACGGCCGCCTCCCTGCGAGCTTTGGGTCTTGAAGTCACCGTGCTCGAGGCGACCGAGCGCGTCCTCGAACGGGTCACTGCCCCGCAGGTCTCGGCGTTCTTCGACCGAATCCATCGGAACGAGGGCGTGAACATCCGCACGCACGCGCTGGTCGAGGCTGTGTCTGGCGACAGCCGGGTCCGAGAGGTAGTCCTGTCTTGTGGTGAAGCGATTCCCGCCGACCTCGTCATCGTCGGCATCGGCGTGGAGCCGAACACCGAGCTCGCGGCCGCCGCAGATCTGGTCGTCGACAACGGAGTCGTAATCGACGACCAGGCTCAGACCAGTGACCCCGATATCGTCGCGGCTGGGGACTGCGCCAGTCACCGGATGGCCCGTTACGGCCGCCGTATACGCCTGGAGTCGGTGCCGAGCGCCAGCGAGCAGGCCAAGGTCGCGGCCGCGACCATCAACGGGAAGTCCAGGAAGATAGCGGCGCTTCCGTGGTTCTGGTCGGATCAATACGATCTCAAGCTCCAGATCGCCGGCCTCAACACCGGATACGACGAAGTCGTCCTCAGCGGGGACCCAACCGGGGACCGCGACTTCACCTGCTTCTACCTCCGCGCCGGCGAGCTCGTTGCCGCCGACTGTATCAACCGCCCCCGCGACTTCGTATTCAGTAAGCGGGCAATCACGCAGCAACTCCACATCAACCGGGACGAACTGTTGCTCGCCGGCTCGGCCTGAGGCCACGGTCTGTTGGGTGATGGATACGCGGCAGTGCGTGGGGCGGTAGGCCAGCTCAGCGGTGGCTGACCCGCTCTCGCTTCGATGCACCGGTTTTACCCAACCCCCAGCCGATTGCGCGACGTTCAGTGCATAGCAGCCCGTCTCGTGTTCGGCCGATGGTTGCAGCCCCAGCAGTGCACGATTCGGGACTGAACCAGCCGACTCAGTCCTCGCTGAGGAGCTCGACGTCGTCGAGCCGGGTCAGCGGATCGCGCCGAAACAGGAATCGCTGGGGATCGCGTCGGTTGTGTGGAGCCGCATCGTGGTTGCTGCCAACGCGTTGGCGTAGGCGTCACCGACCGACCCGACCGACCGCCGGAGATCCGAGACCGCCAGTGCTTCCACGAGTTTCACTGCGGTGTATCGAGACCTCACATCGGAATGATGTATCGCTCCACCGACCGGAAGACCTTCGCGAGCCCGCAGAGCGACCGCGGGCCGGATCGCCTTCTCCGCAAACGTGGCGTCTTCGCTGGTCGAGCATTCCGAGCCGAGGACGCAGCTGGCGTAGGCATCGACGACGAACGCGGTAGACGAACATCGGTGATCAGGCGGATGTAGGTGAATCGGCCATGAGCCGCGTGTTCTGCGCCAGAACCCGAAACTGCCGGTCCGCCAGGTCGGTCGCTCTCGACGCGGCCTGGTTCGGTTTGGTCATGCCGACCTTCTTGCCGCGCACGATCAGCCACTGCTATCGCGGCCGCTAGTCGCACGAAGAAAGATGTTGCCGCTTCGCGGATTCCGATCGTTCCTCGGATTCCCTATTCGTGCGGTGCAGCTGGCAAATCTCCCTCGCTGCCTCCGTCGACACGCCTTCGGCGCCGCCGGTGTCGACCGCGGCGCGGCGCACCCAATTGCGCAGGGCTTACGGGTCGCTCCGAGCCTCGCAGAGACCGCTTTCATTCCGCCGAAATGCGTGGGCACCACACCCGGGCGGTTCATCTGCCGGAGCTGCCTGGTCGCGATCATTCCCGTCGATCAGGGCTTATGGGTGGACTGGCAATGCCGAAGCAGGCAGTGCGAAACGGCGCCACCCAGCGACGGAAGCGGAGCAAAGTGCAGCCGGAGTAGTGACCGAGGGAGTATCTTCGGTGGCCGATGCCTGCCAACCCGCCCCTGCACCACAACCGCACTTTCCTCGGCCGTAGATGGGCGAGACTGCTCATGTGGATGGTGTCGTCGCACGTCGCGGTTGCTATCGGCCGACTTTCGCCGGGGCGATATCGCTCGGTTGCCAGAGGGTCGCTCGCGCGTCCCGGGATCGATCGAAATCCTCTATTGACACTGCGTGAGCAGCACCACATACTCATACCCTGAGTATCTGGTACTTGCAGTAGTGCACAAGGAGGTGCCGTGAGCAGGGTGCGCTCGATAATGACCCGACGAGGTACGTCATACCGGCGAAGCCATTCCGATCATTCGGAGAACGAGCTATGCCGGATCGTCGACACTTTCCTAGCGGGCGCGCCAGTTGCGTTGCGGAGCGATACTCTTGGTTAGGACGGGAATCTGTGGTAATGCCTGAACGTAGCGCGCTATCGACGTCGACGAGGTTGCTCAGGGAAAACTTTTCCGAAACCGTAGTGTCGGCGCTCAGAACTTTTGGCCGGTCGACGCAGATGGCTTCTGAGTCGGCTGCGGGAGCAGTAAGCGATATCGTTCGTTTGAGATTCCAGTGGCGAGAGGCACTGAATCAAGCTTGGTATCTGATCACCGTTACTGCGATTCCGGCCATCCTGATGGCCGTGCCTTTCGGTGTCATCGTTTCCGTCCAGGTCGGAAACTTGATTCATCAAATCGGGGCGGACTCCCTGCTCGGTGCCGCTGGTGGATTGGGTGTGATCAAACAGGGCGCCCCCATGGCAACAGGGCTGCTGCTGGGTGCGGCCGGAGCGGCCGCAATCGCGGCGGATCTGGGTGCACGTAACATTCGCGAAGAAATCGATGCCATGCGAACGATGGGCATCAGCCCCTTGCACCGACTCGTTATTCCTCGGATGGTGGCGATGGTTTTCGTCGCGCCGATGCTCAATATCTTGATCATCTTCACGGGCGTGATAGCTGGATATGCGGTCGCAATCGGCCCCCAGGGAGTGACCCCCGGCAGCTACTGGGGAACGTTCGGCTCTTTCACCGTTGTCGCGGACATCGGTGTCTCGATAGCCAAGTCCGTGCTGTTCGGATTCATCGTGGTCGTGATCGCGTGCCAGCGGGGGCTCGAGGCAAAAGGCGGTCCGCGCGGAGTGGCGGATGGCGTGAACGCGGCTGTAGTTCTCTCCGTAGTTTCCATCGCCATCACGAACCTCATAATTACTCAGCTGGTGTCGATGTTCCTTCCGACGAGGCTGGCCTAGATGTCGGAGGTAAAGGTTACTCCACCTCGGCTGGCGAGGCTCAGGAGAAGAATAGCGCCGTTCGGAGCGCGCATCGCGCCCCTGGAGTCGATCGGTTTCGTACTCGCGTTCGTTTGGGAGGCGCTGTCCGCGATCCCGTTCACGATCAGGCGATATCGAGCCGAGACTATGCGCGTGATCACGGATATGACATGGGGCCAAGGGGCCATTATCGTCGGCGGTGGAACTGTGCCGATGCTGGTGGTACTCGGTCTGGTGATCGGAGGCTCGGTCGGTGTAGAGTCCTTCACCACTCTCAACCTGATCAGCATGGGGCCGGTGACCGGCATCGTTTCGGCCTTTGCCAATACACGGGAACTTGCACCGATTGCTGCGGGCGTCGGGTTCGCCGCACAAGCCGGATGCCGTATTACGGCCCAAATCGGCGCTATGCGGATCTCCGAGGAGATCGATGCACTCGAGTCGCTTGGACTGCGATCGATACCGTTCGTTGTGACCACCCGGGTCATCGCCGGGGCCGTGGCAATCATTCCGACATTCTTGATCGCCTTGATCCTGAGTTATGCCGCTTGTCGCGCGGTGATCGTGCAACTTCATGGCCAAGCCGCCGGTGTCTACGATCACTATTTTTATCAATTCATCAGCGGCTGGGATGTGACGGCCTCGGTGATAAAGGTTCTCGTATTCGGGACGGCTGTGATTCTTATCCATAGCTATCATGGGTTCTTCGCCGTTGGTGGGCCAGAAGGCGTCGGAATCGCATCTGGACGTGCTGTCCGAGCAAGCTTCGTGGCAATCATCGGTTTGGATATGGTGTTGACCCTCCTCCTGTGGGGCGTCAACTCCTCCATCGAATTTACGGGGTGAGAAACGATGTCTCGCTATGAAATGCCGGGTGTGTCGACATCGAAGCGGTCATCGGTCATGCTGGGTGTTCTCGCCGTGATCACAGTGATCGTAGTAGCCTTGACCTGGACTGTTGTGATGGCCCTACAGGATGATAATCGAATAGTGGTACTGCTGCGTACCGAGTCCATCGGCGACGGAATCACCGTCGGAACACCCGTTCGATTCGACGGTATCGAGATAGGTGATGTTTCGGCGATCGAATCGGACGATGGGGCGAAACAATTGATTCTCAGACTGGAAAGCGCCGAATCGGCAGGTCTCACGGACGGGCTGTTCGTCGACTACTCGCCATCGAACTTGTTCGGCATCAGTGAAATTGCGCTGAAACCAGGTGATGGTGGGGCTCCATTACGGGATGGCAGTATCGTCGATTTGACGGGGCCGCGAGCCGACCGGCAACGAGACGCAACGATGGGTGTTCTCATCCGCAGCGTAGCTCAAGCAACTGGAGACATTCTCGTCCCGGAATTGACCGAGATCCTGACACGGGGCGCGACAATAGCCCGGCAATTCACACCTCTCATGGAGGCAATCGTTGTATCCAGCCGGAACATTGCTGAAACCCAGACGATGCCGATATCGCAGCTGCTGGACCAATACGGTTCCATGCTAGTCGGGACTGCATCGATGATCGACGGTACGGTCGGCCTCATAAATCGGCTCACCACGATCGAGATCTTGAATACAGATCGTGAGCTGTTCGATTCGACAGTCAATACTGTAGGTCGGGAGTTCTTTCCTGGGCTGGCGGAAACTCTATTCGCGGCTCAGGGTCATCTGTCGGACTATGCGGCTATGCTCGCTCCGGTTCTGTCAACGGCCACTAAAATGGTACCTACCCCCGGCGCCTCGAGCATGCAGCTCACTGAACTCCTATCACGTCTAGACCGATCATTCACGTCGACTCCAGACGGTCCGATTCTGAACATCGAGTTGGTTCTCGATATGGTTCCAGCGTTCACCGCGTTCTTGCCGGGTCTTCCGCCGACATCCAACATCGGAGGTGGCCGATGACAAGACAGCGAAGTTTTCTGGCGACCAGCGCAAAACTTATCGTGTCTGCCGTCGTGATCACTGTGCTGCTCGCGATCATCGTTCAGACGGTGCAACGCCCCGTATCTGGAGACGTGGTAGAATTCTCGGCTGAATTCGTCGACGCGAACGGCCTCAAGGCCGGCGACGATGTCCGTATGGATGGTCTTCGAGTTGGCGAGGTACGATCGATTACCTTGGATGCCAGTGGTCGAGCGGTGGTTGGATTTGCGGTCCAGCGCAATCACCCGATCTACGAGAACACTGTGCTGGCGATTCGCTATCAGAACCTCGTAGGACAGCGATATCTCGATGTTCAACAATCATCGCCGACCACAGCGGAGTTGACGGCCGGACATAAGATCGATATTGCCAACACGATCCCGTCGTTCGACATTACGGATTTATTCAACGGCTTACAACCGGTACTCGCAGAGCTGTCGCCCGAAGCGGTGAACAAGTTCGCAGAGAACATGATCGCTGTCATCGAGGGAGACGGAGCGGGCGTCGGTTCCGTCCTCGACTCTATCGAAGCCTTGTCCAACTATGCGCTGGACAGGCAAGCGGTAGTCACCGTTCTGGTCGGAAATCTCAAAGAGATATCCGACCATATCGGTGGCCGATCCTCGCATCTCGTCCGACTTGTCTCGGAGCTGGCCTCGGTTGTGTCCACGTTGCGTAGCAAGGTGGATGGAATTGTCGAATTCGCCCTCATGGCACCAGACGTGATCGCGCCATTGAACGGCCTTCTCGAGGCCTTCGGCTTGACGGCCGGACCTAACGCCGATGCCGATGCCCTGTTGGGGGCAGTATTTCCGGACCCGGAACAGGCGGTCGAGGTGCTGCGGAAGCTGCCGGCCGTTCTCGAGACACTGAATGCGTGGGTTCCCGCCGATGGACCGGTCATCAATCGTAACTGCTCGAACGGCAACGCCGAAGTTCCGGCGCCGTTACATGTGTTGATCAGTGGGCAAAGGATCTCGATATGCGAGCGGTGATCAGTAAGCTATTCCGTGTTCGCGGGGGTACCGCGTTGCAGACGGTGAGTGCTCCCCTTCGAAGCATGGACCGAGAATTGCGCTGGGCTGCCGTCGGGGCCGCAGTGATGGGAGCGGTCTTGACGGCGAGCGTAGTAGTCTACGTAGTACCTTTCGACGAGTCCACATACTGGGCGGAAATGCCGGAAGTGGGCTCGGTCAAGGTTGGCGATGACGTCCGAATCGCGGGTGTGCCGGTTGGTGCGGTGAAGTCCATCGAGCTGAGCCGAAGGAACGTTCGAATGAGCTTCACCGTCGACAGCGACATCTTCATCGGTGACCAGACGAGTCTCGATATCCGTATGCTGACACTGATCGGCGGCCGCTACCTCGCGGTGACGCCGGCGGGGAATTCTGCGTTACACTCGTCCATTCCCGCCGAGAGGGTCCATCTTCCGTACAGCTTGGGTCGGACTTTTGAGGACGCGATTCGGCCGATCGATGATATCGATGGCGATACGTTGCGGCAGAATTTGACGAACATGAACGCTGCGATTGCCAGTGGACCGTCCGGCATTCGCCGAGCAACAGAGGCATTCGGATCTCTGGTCGACATCCTCGACCGCCAGAACCGTGACATTTCGGACACGCTCGCGATGGCGGACGAGTATCTCGGCGCGATCAACGAGTCGAAGGCGACACTCGGCGGAATGATCGACAGCGTCAATCTGATGGAGACAGTGGGCCTCGACAAAAAGGCCGAGATCTACGAAGCCGTCCGGCTGATGGACGAGCTTCTCGCGCGTATCGCGGGCCTCGAGCCGGCGTATCGATCCAGGTTGCAATCCGTTGCGCGAGCCCTGGCCGACGTCATCCCTGAGCTGGAACGTCTGGGTGAAGAAATGGGACAGGTTGTCACGAATACGCGCGACCTACTGGCGCGGCTCCAGCCGATCGCGTCGTCGAAGGATGGGCTCGTGGTCGACCAATCCGCGACAGTTGTCCAGGTACCGTCGGTGTGTATTCCGGTCCCCGGAAAGGAGTGCTGACGATGAATAAGCTCTTGGCGTCCCGGGGTCTCATGTCCGTTCTCGGTGTCGCGGTCGTATGTGCAATTCTGATCGTCGGATACTTCGTGATCATCGAGCCTCCCAAGAGGATGCGTAGCTATTGCGCGAATATGCCGGATGCAATCGGCTTGTACGCCGGGAACCATGTCACCATGCGAGGGGTCAGAGTCGGCTCGGTGACGCGTATCGAACCTCATGGTGACATGGTCCGTGTCGAATTCGAGGTAGAGGTAAGCCATTCGCCCCGCGGTCAGGTGTCAGCTACCACCGTATCCGACACAATCGTCGCGGACCGATCGCTTGCATTACTCGATGACAGCGAAGCCGAGCATGAATGGGATTCTGGACAGTGCATTACCCGTACACTGACGCCAAAGAGCATGTCGCAGACTATGAATGCGCTGGGCAACCTCGCTGCAGAGATCACCGATGGAAATGATTCGACACAGCGTGAAAGGCTTGCGGATGAGCTCGCGGCCTTAGATGCCGCATTATCCGGAACAGGACCTGAAATGAATGATACGATCCTCAAGTTGGGTCGTGCTCTCAATTCCCCCAATGCTGCTATCGGGCATATCGGTGCGCTCATCGACTCACTGCGATCATTATCGGACAGCATGGCCGGCGGATGGGGCGATATCAAGGCCATGATCACTCGTCTGGCTCCAGGTCTCGAAGTGATCGATCATGGCATCTTTGAGCGCACCGTGTCGATTATCGATTCGTTGCGGATCATTGTGCCATGGTTGAACGAGATTACTTCAATGTTTGGTGACCAAATTCTCGAAGCGCTGAACGCGACAGTCCCATTAGCGCGTCTCGCCCGTGCGAATATCGGCTCGGTACAAGAAATAATCGACCTGACGCCACCGCTGGTGCAGGCTTTTCAGAGGGCGACGGCGCAGGAGGGTGGTTCACCGATCCTGACTTACGCGGCGCCGGTGGCTCAGCTGCCGCCGGCGGACGCAGAGCGGGTATGCGCGGCCATCGAGCGTGTCGTGCCAGGTAGCTGCAAGTCCGCTGAGAACGAGTTGGAGAAGGTTTCGGTTCTTCCGTTGATATTCGGGACGGCAGGTGCGCGGTGATGGTTCTGCGACGAGTCGTATGGGCGCGATCTGCTCGTGAGCGTGGTGGTCGGTTCATCGCTGCGGCCGCGGTGGCAATGGTGTGCATAGTTCCCGGATGTGGATTCGATCCCGCGGAGGTTCCCGTTCCGGGGACCGGAATTTCTGGAGACCGGTACGGTATCCGGATTCTGTTCGCTGACGCCTTGAATCTGCCAGCGCGAGCGAAGGTTACAGTCGATGGTCTGCGAGCAGGGGTCGTGCGCGATGTGTCACTGGTCGACGCGGGCGAGGACCACGACGGGTATGTTGCCGTCGATGTCGACCTGATGGCGTCGGTTCGATTGCCGATCGGCACCACCGCTGAACTCCGCCAGCCGACGATACTTGGCGATGTCTCCATCGCGCTGATGACTCCGCCGACCGGCACGCAGGATGCCCTTCCCCCGGGCGCCACCATCGGATTGGACAAGACGAAGCCGCTGCTGCAGGTTGAGGACACCATGAACGTACTCGCGACCTTCGTCCAAGGAGGAGGGATTCAACAGGCTCAGGAGATAATGAACCGCGTGAACGGGGTGCTGCCGATGGACACTCGGCAGACTGCTTCGATATCCGAGGTAGTCGGTGCGGATATCATTGACCTGGCCAACCACCTGGATGCCGTCGACGCAATGCTGAACGGTCTGCGCGCGAACACGGACGTGGTGCAGCGTCGAACCCCTGAATTGGAGTATTTGCTGACGGAGTCGGGGGTGAGTCAGGCCGCTGCTTCGATGACTTCCATGATCGGGTTGATCACGTTGTACGACGGATTCAAATTGCTCACAGAATCTCTCCGGTGGGTCGGCCCCCTGGCGCAATCGGGCAATGAGGCCGCACGTGCCTTCGTGCCGCTATTGTTCACTCGCCGCCCGCTTGATCTGAACGCCCCCTCGAATTTGAACAAAGCCGTGGCCATTTTGCGCGAAAAGGTTATTCCGTTTGTTGAGCGCGGTCCGAAGGTTAATATTGTAGGCATTGAAGGCGTCGGCCCCATATCGGACGACGATCGGATAGACAGTATTCTTGCGTCGCTGCGGATGATCGGAGTGGTTCGATGAAGTCGAGTTCCGTGCTATCCCTGGTGTCGATCGGAATCGTGCTGGTTTTGGGCACCGCATACCTAGCATTCGGTGTGCTTCGAGTTGATTGGTTTTCTGGCAGGACTGTTGTGACCATGGCGCTGCCGAGGACCGGGAGTTTGCTACCCGGTTCCCCGGTCCTGTTGAGAGGAGTGAAGGTAGGAGAGATCGACTCTATCGACAAGGCCGAGCGTGGTGTCGAATTGGTGCTGGGTCTCGATCCCAAGTACAGGGTTCCTGCGACCGGCAGCGCTACTGTTGAGGACCTTTCGGGGTTGGGGGAGCCCTATATCGAGTTCGTACCGGATACTGATGCCGGGCCCTACCTGGCCGACGGTCAGCGTATCGACGCGGTTGAAGTGGTTCTACCCCGCTCGATACCTGATGTGGCGCATACTGTCACCCATCTGGTCGAGCAACTGAACCCACAGGCGATCAGCAATATCGTCAAGACCTTGGATCAGACGTTGTCGGGAACGGAAGCCGTGATGCCGCGTCTGGCGGCATCGACAACGCTGCTTTCGGAAACGATTCTGAGTAGGTCACCCGAAATCCGTAATATCTTGACGAATTTGCAAACAATGGGTGCTGATATGGAGTGGGCCGAGGAGTCGATGACCGCCGCCGGCCCTCTGTGGGAGGAAGCCGGAGCGTGGGGCGCACTCATCGCGGACTCTCTGGCGCGACTGTCTCGAATCGGCAATATGCCCGGGGACTATATCGAAGGAAACGGACTTATTCCCTTCCTTGATAAAGTGACGTCTTACATCAATGAGATCGGCCCCGATCTTCGTGATCTGGTCCCGGCGGTACAGCCACTGGCGGAAAGCGCGTCGAACTCCATGGCGCAAATCAACATAAGCGACCTGATAGATCGTGCACTCAGTGTCACGGGGGATGGTGCTTTGCGAATGCGGATCGCCGTCAAATAGATGTGAAAGAACGAGAGACACCGGAGCTGATTATGCCCACAGAAGATTCTCATGATACTGACCGCGAAGCTGCGGAAGAAAAGCCGGTTGACGCGGGTGTGCCTCGGACGTCGGTCAAGGGTGGCTCGAGCGCACGCGGGTCGGAGAGGTCGTTCTCGATAAGCCTGCGTTCTCTGGCCTTGGGAACCGCAGTAGCCCTCCTTGTTGTCGCGGTGGCCGTTTCGATTCCGTTGTGGCTCTCGGCTAGGAGCGAGTTGAAAGATCGGGACGCTGTCGTAGCCGCGGAGAAGCGCGCCGAAGAAGTAGCGTCTGAGTATGCAGTCGGAGCCTCGAATATCGACTATCAGAATTTCGACCAGTGGGTTCGTGGTTTGAAGTCCAACGTCTCGCCCGTTCTTGCAAACAAGTTCGATGCCACTGCTCCGCAGCTGAAAGAAATTGTGCTGCCACTGAAGTGGAGTTCTAGTGGAGTTCCCATCGCGGCGACAGTGCGCTCCGAACGATCGGGTGTCTATGTCGTCAATGTGTTCCTGAATGTGACATCGAAGAGTGCGCAGATACCGGAGGGTGCGCAAACGACTGTTACCTATACCGTAACAGTTGACAAGAATCTGGATTGGAAGGTAACAGATGTCGGTGGTGTCGACTCGGCACTCCCGGCCAAATAGTCACCGGGGTTTTTCGACGTTGAGGAGCTTGGAATAATGACTTCGATTTCCAGCGCGGGTGTTCCCTGCCGCCGACTCGCTCTCACACGGGACGACGGTCCGACATTGCAGATCACCGAATGGGGCTCGCAGACCCCGCGAGTGACTATGGTCTTGACCCATGGACTCGCGTTGTCGCACGAGAGTTGGGAGGACGTTGCTCAGCTTGTGATCGCTGCGGACCCGACTATTCGCGTCGTCACCTACGACCATCGGGGACACGGGGATTCGGAGTCGGCTCCGGCCAGCCTCGAGATTCTTGCGGACGATCTTGCGACTATTCTTTCGGAAACTGTGCCTACGGGTCCGGTCGTATTGGGTGGTCATTCGATGGGAGGGATGACTCTCATGGCCTTGGCTGAACGTCACAGTGAGGTGCTCGGACCGAGAATCCTCGGCGTCGCGTTGGTGTCGACAGGGGCGGGCGATATTCTGGGAAATATGCTGCGCAGCAAATTCTGGCGAAGGCTGATAATGCTGGGTCTGGAGGCGCTACCCTATATCAGGATTCCTTCCCGGCCGCTTTTCCTGATGCGGCAGTCGACACGAGGCATCCTATTCGGAGCGCGTCCTCGTCGGCACGATATGAACCGTGCTGTGCTGCAGCTCGCGAAGAGCAATTCTCGCAATGTCGCGGAGCTGACCCGTTCGATACTCTCTCACAAACGTTACGGCGTGCTGGGCAGATTCAGCTGTCGCGTCGTCGTGCTGGTCGGGTCTCGTGACCGCCTGACCCCCGTTCATCACTCGCGTGCGCTTCGGCATCGTATTCCCGGGAGTCATTTGGTCATCTTCGAAAAGGCTGGGCACTACCTGCCCTACGAACGCAGCGGTGAGGTGGCCGTCCATCTCCTCGGATTGACTCGGGAAGCGCGCATTCGCGAAGCAACCGTCGCATAGCGGCATTAACATTCGTCATGCGCTGAGGGTAACGATAGGCGAATAGTTCGCTATCAGAGCTTGATATCGGTCCGGGAACCGCGGAACGCCCTTTCTCAACAGCCGGATGATGACTGTTAGGGTAGTGGGTGCAGCCGCAGCGCGCTGGGGCCGATGTCGTATAGTCCAGCGCCGGCTGCCGGTGCCGCTAGTTATGGTCGGCTTTGAAGCCACCGATTTCAATGCGGGTTCCAGCTGGCTGTTTCAGCGGTTGCGGCCCGGCGCGCGGGTTCGCAACCTTGTTGTCGAACGTCTCGGCGAAGCTGTTGTTCAAGGTTGTGCCCGGCGGCAGGTACCGAGCTACAGAACATGCTGGTCACCATCATCGGTCCGCCGCCCCGGTTCTAGGTTGGACAACGGTCGGGAGATGATTTCGGTTGCCCTGCAACCAGTTCTGCGCCGACCGGGTCGGAGTATCCTAAGCGGTGACGGGACCCGGTAGTCGGTCCGCCGCGTGTGAGAACCAGTTGTAGGGGATGCAGGGTTGTAGCGTATCCGGCTGGGGCGTTGCAGCCCAGGCCGGAATCTCTTCGGCGGTGATTGTATTCTTCCTTCCAGTCGCTGATCACGACGCGGGCTTGGGCCAACGACCAGAAGCTGTTGATGTTGGGGCATTCGTCGCGTCGGCGGCGGCTGAACCATACAATGTAGCCGTTGCGGCAGGGTCGGCTAGTGTGACGAACGCTGAGCAGACCCGTTCCGCCGCCCAGTCGCCTGGCACGCGAAATTGGTCTGTTGCCGCAGCGCAGGGCGGCGGGGTAGCTGCGATCGACAGCGATTCGTTGATGAGTCCGTCGGCGGTGATCGATCGTTCCACCAGCCGGCCCAAGCATTCGCGGGTGTGTTTCATCGACGATGGAGACGATCTTGACTGGGCGTGCGTCGTCGCTGGCATCGAATCGGAAGTCCACTGCCCATACACGGTTGGGTGCCTTTGCCTCCGTCGTGGTGGTGGTGGTTTCCAGGCGTTTCGGCGCCGCAGCGGCCCTCGTAATCCCTCGTCGCGCCAGAGGCGTTGGATTTTCTTGTGATTGACTGTCCAGCACTCGCTGCGGGCGCCGTGGTAGGCGCGGCGGAATCCTTGCCGTGGATGGGTTTCGTCCAGGCACGCAGCCATTCACGCAAAGCCGCATCGGGATGTGCGTTGGTGTCGGTGGTTCGAACGCGCCGTTGTGTACTTCGATGTTCGCCGGTAACCGGCAGGCGAACCTTTCGCGGACCCCGAGCACCCGCACCAGGTGCGCCACGGCCGCCCGCCGGCGTTCCGGGTCTAGAAGGTTCCCTTGGCGATCTCGTTCAATGCAGCTTTCTCTAGCTTCGCCTCGCCGAGAAGACTTTTCAGAGTGGAGTGTTCGCGTTCGGGGCCCTTCAACCGTTTGCCGTCGCCGGCCTTCAGCCCGCCGAACTGGTTGCGCCACCGTTAGTAGGTGGCCATGGTGATCTGCAGTGACGGCGACTTCCTTATTCTCGCCCAGCAGGTGGACGGCCTTGCTCAGCTTGCGCACGGCCTGTGGAGGTGTGTGCCCTTTTCGTGTCGCCATAGTCATCGAGCGTTCCTGCCCACTACGTGGGCGGCAATGCTCTCACAGCCGCCGGACCAAATGTCATCGGGTCAGGTCAGACGAATTCGCAAAGCGCGCACCACTTGAACCTACCTATCCTCGATGATCAGACACTGCCCATTCGACCTACGGGCCGCTATGCGATGCATGGGGGACAACGCAACTGACTATGGATCGAGTGTTCGCCGCACTGATGCCATCGATCGGTCATTGGCGTGGGCATCCGATCGACTGGTTCGAGCGGCGTGTGTAGGCCAGGGGAGGTGACGTCGGCGGCGCCGTCGGATACCGCTTTCGGCGGCTTTTCGTGGAGGGGAAAGTGGGACGAGGATCAGAACCCCGGCTGTGGTGATCGCTGCCAGCGCGAGCGCCGAATGTTCCACCCCACTCCAAAAGGCATCCTTCGCATAGTCGGCGAGAGGCCTTCCTACATTACCGGCACGCTCAGCGACTTCGAGGGCACCGGCCAGGGAACTGCGGACCGGAGCGCGCGCAGGCTCGGGAAGGCGGTCCAGCACTTCGTTGATCCTCGAGGTATAGCTCGCGGACAAAATGCTACCGGAGACGGCAATGCCGATGGCCGCGCCGACTTCGCGAGTCGCGTCGTTGACCGCAGCGGATACCCCGTGCTTCTCCAACGGTGTGTCGAGCATGATCGCGTTGGTCGCGGGGGCGGCCGACAAGCCCAGCCCGGCGCTCATGATCAACAGGGGCCAGAGAACGTCGAAGTACGACGAACCGGTGTCGAGGCGAAGGATGGCGAGTAAGCCGACGGCGATGGTCAGAAGACCGGTCGCTGTCGTCACCCGCAATCCCGCCCATGCAGCGATTGCCGGCGACACGAGTGACATCACGATAAGCGGAACGACCATCGGCGCCAGCGCCAGCGCCGAGCCGAGGGCATCGAACCCGAGGATGAGCTGGAAGTGCTGTACCAGTAGGTACATCACACCGAAAGTCACGAGGAACTGGATGGTTATCGATAGCGCGCCGCTCGAGAAGCCCCGGCGGCGGAACAGGCTCACGTCCAGTAGCGGGTGCTCGGCACGCACCTCGGTGAGGATAAATGCCACGGTGCCGATTACTCCCGCCGCACCTGCGACAAGAACCCGGACATCCGTCCAGCCGCGCGACGGACCCTCGATGACCGCGAACACCGACGTGCCGATGGCGAGCACGACCCAGAACATGCCGAAAAGATCGAACGGCGGGAGTTCGGCGTCCTGTGAATCAGGCACGGTGAAGGCCAGAACCAGCAGTAGTAGTGCGACGACGGTCAGACCGACGAAGATCGAATGCCACGACCACTGGGTAAGAAGCAGACCGGATCCCACCATGCCGATCACGCCACCCGAGCCGGCGATCCCGGCCCAGACTCCGACCGCGTACGACCGCTTCTCCACTGGGAGGTTGCTTGTCAGAAGCGAGAGGGTCGCCGGCATGACGAAAGCTGCTCCTGCGCCCGCCAAGGCCCGGGAGGCAATGAGTGCCGCAGGAGTATCGAGAAATACAGGCACAACTGAAGCGGCCGCGAAGACCGCCAGGCCGACGATTAGAACGCGTCGGCGCCCATACCGATCGCCGATCGCGCCAGCGGGCAAAACCAAGCAGGCGAGGACCAGCGTGTATCCGTCGACGATCCATGTGAGAGCATTTTGATCTGCGCCGATGTCGAGCGCAAGGGCAGGCAGAGCGGTGTACAGCGCTGCCATGGCCGCAACAACCAATGCTACTGCGGCACAGGTTATGGCCAGCGTCCAAGCCGCGGAGTTGCGGTCGCGAAGCCGGTCTCCAAAGCTGATCATGTCGGTATCCTGGTCCCTTCGGGGCGTCGTCGGCATTCGCGTAGGTCCTACGGCTCAGCTTTGCGTAGCTTCTACTTCCTCCAGCGTCGTCGGCACGTGATAGGGCGGTCGTCCTCTGCCCTGAACTCGATAGCGGCCCCAGAAGTCACGATCGCCGATGGTCGCCGGCGCCTCGCCCGTACTGGTCCGGATCAGCACGGAACGTCGGCGTCCCCCTAACAGATTGTCGAGTTCGTCGTTCTGGCGGATGCGCCCGTACCAGCTGAAGCGGCCGTCGATGGGTTGGAAATAGCCGCGCAGTTCGACTTGCACCTCGACGTCGTCGGTTGCGATCACCACTGTGGCCGGCCCGATGTAGTCAGAGGCATCGTGCGGACTCTGAGACTTCACTGTGAACTCCTCCGTTTGGTCGATAGTCGACGCCAGCGATCGGATCGCCCGGCACTGGGGCCAAGTAGCCCGGCGTCGGGATCGGGGCCGGCCCTTGACAAGCCGCGCCGCCGGGGTCAAAGTTACCTCATACCCCAAGTATCCGCTACTGCCCGTATTGCACTCTTGAGCGGATACCGGGTTACTGCCACCGGACGTTGATCCGGACTGGATGTATCGATGCAGAGTCATCGATCGAGTCTCAAAGGAGCGACAGATGACGACCAGTGACGTCAGGGCCGAGACCAACGGGCAGATTGCCGTAACCACCGACGGTATGGCGCGCGTGAGCGGTCGGCGACCCATTGACCTGCAACGATCGGCCGGACGACTGCTCAAGACTTCCGTAGAGAAGTTCTACGACGCCGAAGTCGACATCGACTGGGATAGTCCGTGGTTGCCGGATAAGGCGTGGTTCCCCGAGCATCGCCTGTCCCTCTACGGCACCGGTCTGTGGAACCGGCTTTCCGAGGAACAGAAGATCGACCTGGGCAAACATGAGTTGGTGAGCATCCTCAGCTTCGGGATCTACGCCGAGAATTTGCTGAGTATGGCGTTGCTACGGCTGAACACGACGGGTGATCTCGTCGATAACAAGGCCCTATACGCACTTGCCGAGGTTGGCGACGAGAGCCGCCATTCCACAATGTTCGCGCGTCTGATCGCCAAAACGGGGATCCCGCCCTACAAGCTTCCGCCAGGGTTTCTGTCGCTGGCGAAGATCCTGCATTTCGTCCCGCTCGGGCCCTCGATCCAGGGCGCGACCTTGCTGATCGAGGAGATTCTCGATCGGGCACAGCGTGAAGCGATGAACGACGAACGCCTACAACCGCAGGTCCGGCAGTTGATGAAAATTCACGTGCTCGAGGAGGCCCGCCACATCACGTTCGCGCGCTCCGAGCTTGTCGAGGGTATGCGGTCGCGAGGCCGGATCTCGCGGGCATGGCACCGCGGCGTCCTCGCAGTTGTCGCGAACCTGTCCTACCCGATCTTGATCAATCCCAAGCTGTACCGTGCTGTCGGCGTGCATCCTCTGCGGGGGTTCCTCGCTTGCCAATTCGGCCCGCACTACCGGGAGAACCTGCAGTTCATGTCCGAGCCGATGATCCGATTCTTCGATGAGGCAGGAATGATGGAAGGTCGCTTCACCATGTTCCTTTGGCGCCTGACGAGGAGCCTCCCCGACGATATCGCCCGGCGGTGAACAGACTCGGACCGGCGTGAACAGCACCACGCATATTGCTGAGCGCAAGTCGCGCCGTGATATGTTGCGGCGGGCACTCGTCGAATCCCGCGAACTCCTCGGTCCTGCCGCCGGTCCGACATATCCGCAGTAGCTGAGTAGCTATCGAAAATTTGTGGCCACCTGTACCGCACGTGAGCCAACGTTCAGAGGAAATCGATGAGTAATAACCGTTCTGCCAAATACACGGGAAAGACCAATGGTTCGGGAGGTCGTGCAGCGAGCGAGAGGGTGCACACAACAGAGGTCCTCATCGTCGGGAGCGGATTCTCCGGCATGGGAATGGCGATTCAACTGCTGAAATCGGGAATGAATGACTTCTTGATAATCGAGAAGGATTCCGAAATCGGCGGAACCTGGCGCGACAATACATATCCGGGCTGTGCCTGCGATGTCCCTTCTCACATGTACTCGTACTCTTTCGAGCCCAAGCCGGATTGGAGTCACTTGTGGGCAGGACAGGATGAAATTCAGCAGTATCTCCTGAGTCTCGCACGCAAGTACGATCTCTATAGCCGCACGCATTTCGGGCGGGCCTTGCAATCCGGATACTGGGATCCTAGTGATTCCGCGTGGCATGTTGCGACCTCCGACGGCAACGAGTACGTCGCCCGATTCCTGGTTTCAGGCGTAGGCGCACTCCATATACCGAATATCCCCCAGATCAAGGGGCAGAAGAAGTTCGCTGGTGCAGCATTTCACTCGGCGCAGTGGGATCATGACTGCACATTGGATGGCAAGAAGGTCGCTGTTATCGGGACGGGTGCGAGCGCAATCCAATTCGTTCCGGAAATTGCCAAGGTAGCCGATGAACTGCATCTATACCAGCGGACGCCGGCGTGGGTACTGCCCCGTAGGAACGTCAAGGTCCCGAAGGTGATCCAAGCCCTGCTCACGAGGGCGCCGATCCTCGCCAAAGCCCTCCGGACTGCCATCTACTGGTCAGCGGAGTCACTGTCGATAGGACTGAACGGACATATCAATTTCATGCGTCCGCTCGAGAGTGTCGCCAAGTGGAACATAGCGCGGGGAATAGATGATCCCGCGCTGCGCAAGAAGCTCACCCCCACGTATCGCATCGGGTGCAAAAGAATCCTCGGTTCCAGTGACTACTACCCAGCGCTGAATCGGCCCACTACATCCGTCATCACCGACGGGATCGCCGAGATCACCGAGGACGCCATCATATCCCAGTCCGGTGACAAGCGTCCGGTCGACGTGATCATCTATGCCACCGGTTTCCACGTAACCGACGGGTTCGACCACCTCCGGCTCAAGGGTGCGTCCGGTCGTGAACTCTCCTCCGTATGGTCGGACGAAGGGATTCAAACCCATCTCGGCATCACCACCGCAGGTTTCCCGAACTTGTTCTTCCTGCTCGGCCCCAACACCGGGCTCGGTCACAACTCGGTGGTATTCATGATCGAATGCCAGATCAGGTACATCATCGGCGCGATTCGGCTCGCGAAGCAACGTGGCGCAGCTGCGCTCGAGGTGCGTGAACCCGTTCAGCGGGAATTCAACTCGGACATCCAGCGGAAATTGGTGAACGGGGTCTGGAGCAGCGGGGGGTGCACCAGTTGGTACCTCGATGCACAGGGTGTCAATCGGACGGTCTGGCCAGGTTTCACCTGGCAGTATTGGCGGCGTACCCGCAATGTCGCGGACTCTGATTTCGCGTTGGTCGGCGAGTCGACAGGTGATCAAAGCGGCGACCTCCTTCCGAATTCGATCAAGAAGGGTAGCTTGCCGAGATGAGAGAGTTCAGCGACCGAGTCGTCTCGGTAACCGGGGCAGGTTCAGGAATCGGCCGTGCAGTTGCAATTCGACTCGCCGGCGAGGGCGCGCGGCTGGCCATTGCCGACATCGACGGCGAACGGGCCCGCGAAACCGCCTCCATGTGTACCGCGCTGGGTGTCGAATGCCAGCACTATCAGCTCGATGTGGCCGATCGTAGCGCATTCACGGAATATCGTCGTCAGGTCCTCAGCGACTTCGGTTCGGTCAGTATGGTAATCAACAATGCCGGGGTCGCACTCGGCGCCGACATACTGGATATGCAATGGATCGACTTCGAATGGTTGATGTCGATCAATTTCTGGGGAGTCGTGAACGGCACGAAACTATTTCTTCCGGATCTGATCGACTCGGGCGACGGCCATGTTGTCAACGTGTCGAGTGTCTTCGGACTGATGGCCATTCCCAGTCAGAGCGCATATAATGCTTCCAAATTCGCCGTCCGAGGCTTTACCGAGGCGTTGCGCCAGGAGATGCGAATTAACCGGCTACCGGTGGGCGTAACATGCGTGCATCCGGGTGGTGTTCGCACAAATATTGTGCGCGGAGCTCGAGGTGTCGGCGCGATGGGTGATCAGGAGAAGATTGTCGCCGGTTTCGATCGTATAGCGCTCACCACTCCGGAAAGCGCCGCCGAAACGATCCTGAAGGGCGTGCGACGGAACAAACCTCGAGTCCTTATCGGACCCGATGCCCTGGGTTTCGATTTCGTCGCCCGCGCGGTGGGGCCGAGGTATCAGGACCTGAACGCTCCGCTGGCCCGTGTCGGCTATGCGATCGGCCGTCGTTACGGCCTTGTCAAGCGCGACAGTTGAATCTGGGCCACGGGCCGGAATAATAGAGAAGGAATATCCTGGAAGATGAGCATGCCATGTGAACTCACGGTCTCCCGTGTAGTGCAGGAAACAGCGGATGCGGTGTCCATTTGGTTCGAGGTGCCCGAGCAGCAATTGGGCGTATTTGCCTACGACCCCGGGCAGTTTCTTACGTTGCGTATTCCCGGAGCCGGCGACGGGGAATATGTGGCCAGATGCTATTCGCTCTCGAGTTCCCCGCATGCAGACGACTCGCTAGCTGTCACAGTGAAACGCACGGAGGGCGGGTACGGATCTAACTGGCTGTGCGACAACATCAAGGTTGGCGCTGAGGTAACCGTTCTGCCGCCCACCGGGCACTTCACACCGAAAGACCTGGATGCGGACATGGTTCTGTTCGCAGCTGGTAGCGGAATCACCCCGGTGTTATCCATCGTCAAGTCGGCTCTGCTCGAAGGTGGCGGCCATCTCGTTCTCTTCTATGCCAACCAGCATGCCGAGAGCGTCATCTTCGGTGAAGACCTCCGTTACCTCGCCAAGCAGTTTCCCGAGCGACTGACTCTCATCGAGTGGCTGGAGAGCGAGCGTGGGCTACCGGACCGAAGCGCAATCCTTGAAATCTGCCGTGAGTACCGAAATCGGATGTATTTCTTGTGTGGGCCGGCGGCGTTCATGGATTTGGTGGTAGACGCGGCGCGCGAAGCCGGCGTGCAGCACCGGAACCTACACCGAGAAGTATTCCAATCTCTGCACTCCGATCCCTTCGACGTGGAGAACTACGTCAAGGAATCAATGACGAACGAACAAGCCCGTCTAGTAGTATATCTCGATGGTGATCGCGCCGAGCTGGAATGGCCGAAAGATTTGACCCTCGTCGAGGTCTTGTTGAACGAGGGGTACTCGCCTCCGTATTCCTGCCGGGAAGGCGGATGCGGTGCATGTGTGTGCAAGGTTATCGACGGCGATATAGAGATGAGAGTAAACGAGGTACTCGATGATGATGATATCGAGGAAGGTGATCGGCTGGCATGCCAGTCGGTACCCGCCACCAATTCGGTGACTGTGACATTCGACTGACCATGCGTTCGCGCAGGCCCCGTAACGGCGTTCATGCTCGCCCGATCCAGCGCGCAATCGCCGCCCGCGATATCGGTCACTTGTCCGATAGCGTATACTCGGCCAGATGGCGGGCGCACAAAAGCGGATTCGGGAGGTCGGTAGCTCGGTGGTTCGGCGAATTGACGCACGCTCGAGCCGATGGGAAGAGCACCGGGTCCTGGTTCGAGCAGAACTGGTCGACGCAGCGTACCGTGCCTTCGGCAAGTACGGTCCGGACGCGAGCATGGACGACATCGCTCGGGAGGCGGGTGCGACAAAACCCAAGCTGTATCGCCACTTCAAGGACAAACTGGGCCTTCGTGCAGCTGTTATCGAACGTGCGAAGGAACTCATGTGGTCGAATGTGCTTGCTACCGTTGATTTCGGATCCGATCCGATTCGAAGTGTGATGAATCAGCTCGTCGAGCAATACGCGCAGCTGGTCGACGAGCACAAGAACGTCTTCCAGTTTCTCGTTCGTAGTCATTTTAGCGACAATTCATCGGGATCGGATCCAGCTCTTGAGAACGCACGTGAACTGGCAGGTTTCATTGCGGGTCATTTCGTCACGGTTTTGGACACCGCTGGGGCTGACACGTCGGGCATAGACTTGGTGGTGCAGTCGATCGTAGGGGCGAGCCTCTCCGCGACGGATTGGTGGATAAACTCGCAATCCGATCCGACCTCGGCTATGCCGAGAAAGGCTTTCGTCGAGCATCTCAGCGCAATCATTTGGGGGATTATCGATTCCTCGGCGCGAGCTCGTGGAATCCGGATAGACCCGGATTCGACTTTGCGGATTGAGAATATTGGACTGATCGAGGCTTAGCTGAGCGAATTCGAGCCAAACGCCGGTCGAAGACGACGCGGGATGAGCTTATCTGCCATAGCGCGGTGACACTGCCGGATTGCATCCCCGCGGGGCAAAAGACCCGTGAGCAATGCCGTTGTCGCGCCATCGCCGGTGGGCGGGACGACCGCCGATCGGCCTGGTCCGCATCGATTGCTCGGTGCGTCAGCGTCGTCGGTGCTGCTCTACCCAACGCAGCAGCTGGTTGGGCTTGCCCGGCTTGTGCATGACAGCTCATGTGTCATTTTTCGGGATTGCTTTCGTGCGAACCTGCGGACCCGAATCGATGGATCCGACGCGAACTTGGTTCAGACCGCCCGCAACCGCTGGCGACCACTTCGCGCTCGACGTTCCTCCGGCCGAGTCCGAGCTACGTTTCGAGAACGTCGCCGCCTACTTGTCGTTGAACCAGCTGCTGTGGAATCAAGGGAAACGAGGGTACCGCTGCTTCAATGGCTCGGTACCGCGTTGTGGCATGCAGCTGAGGCATCTGGTCTGAGACCCGCAGAGCCCACCCCGAGATAACGTAGGGCAATCTCGGAGATCCGGCGTGCCGTTTCGGCGCTGTCGCTGGCCGGTAGTACGAGATGGCTGATCGTCAATCGAATGAGCGCATCGACTGCGTCGGCCACGTCATTGGCGTCGATGGTGGGGTAGTGGTGGAGGAACGCGGTGACCAGTCGCTCGGACGCGAGTTGAAGCATGGAGGCAGAGGTTGTCAACAGGGGGAGGACGCCGGTTTCATCGCGCGGGCCGCTACCGGGTGTAGTCAGGACGGCTTTGAGTAAGGGGCTGGTTGCAGCCTCGTCGAGCGTGTAGCGAACTATCGCTCGGATCGATTCAGGCAACGCGCTGCGGTTGGAAGCAAGCAAATCCTCGATCCCGGTCAGGAATTGCTCCGCTTCGTGCAGAACGAGTGCATCTCCAAGCCCTTGCTTGTCGCCGAACTCTCGATACAGCGTGGCGCGTGATACTCCGATCAGACCGGCTACCTCGCCGAATCGTACACGTTCCCAGCCCTTCTCGACCGTCAGGGCGCGGGCGGCGCGGATTGCTGCCTCGCGGAGGTGTCGCCTGAACGACAGCCTCACCGATTCTTCCACCACCCCTCGGATGGTAACAGAACGTGGGTTTTGTTCATGAGTGGACAAACTCCCGGACACTTCGTCATGTCCGCGCGTTGCTTGATCGCGAGCTATGCGCGACAAGCAGCGGAGATCTGATCAATTGTTGACAAAATGGTTCTGATTGTCTCCAATGTAGTTGTATCGCGGTCCTGCTCGAGTCTGATGTTGGGCGCGCGTTAGTCGACAGAGAGGTCTGGCCATGGACAAGGCTTCGGATGCGGTCAGTAGGTTGTCTGACCCAGGCGTGGAGGACTGGGTGCGCTCGTTCCGGCTCCTGGAATCCGGATCGCCAGAGTTGCCGCCGCACCATCCCGACTGTCTTGGTTGTGGGCCGGCCAACCCGCACGGACATTCCCTATCGGTGCGGCGTTGCGAGGGCGGCGTCGTTGCTCACCATCTTTTCGACCAGCGTCATGTCGGAGCGCCGGGGATCGCGCACGGTGGCGCGGTGGCGACCGTCATCGACGACCTGTTCGGCTTCTTGCTGTACACGGTCGGCGAACTCGCCGTGACCCGGAATCTCGACATGGATTATCTCGCCCCGGTACTGCTCGATACCCCCTACACGCTGCACGCCGAGGTACGGTCGCGGCATGGCCGTAAGTTGAATCTCGCGGCCAGGATGGAGGATCTAGAAGGGCGCTCGGTCACTACGGCAACCGCCGTGTTCATCGTGGTCGAGGCCGAACACTTCCTGCAGTCGCGGGCGAAGGCTCGGAGGCAGGCGTGACTGCTGGACCAACTGAGAGGGAACTACTCCTCGACGTCTTGCTGACCGATCACGGCTCAGCCGGCCCCTACGAGGCGTTCCGACGCTTGCGCGAGACTCAGCCCGTGCTTGTCACGCGATCGGGGGTCCTGGTACTGAGTCGCTACGACGACTGCGCAGCTGCGCTCCGTAACCGTAGCCTCGGCAAGGCCGACGAGTCGCTGGGATTCGGCTTGTCGGAGATTCCCGAAGAGTTGCAACGTCAGGCTATGCATCGATTCCGGCGCACCATGCTGTTCCGCAACCCGCCTGACCACCACCGGCTGCGTCGGCTGGTCGCTGACGTTTTCACCCCTCGGCACATCGACGAGTTGCGAGGCCGCGTTGTCACGCAGATCCGTGATCTGATCGATGTCATCGAGGACCAGGGTTCCGCCGATATCATCAGCGATCTCGCCCTCCCGCTGCCCGTGAATGTAATAGGCGATCTTCTTGGAGTGCCAGTGACCGATCGAGCCGTGGCCGCTCCTCTGGTACGCGCCCTGGTCGCCTCGCTCGAGCCCAGCGCGGACGCCGCGGCGCTGACTGCCGCGTGTGAAGCGGAAGACCAACTCGCAACGTACTTCACAGACCTCCTGGCGGCCAAACGCGCCCACCCGGACGACGACCTGCTCAGCCGTCTCGCCGTGGCGCATGGCGACGACGTCTTGGACGACGACGAATGCGTTGGCACCGCGATACTGTTGTTCGCGGCAGGGTTCGAAACCACCACAAACCTCATCGGTAACGGCGTTGCTGCACTGCTCGCCCATCCCAGCCAAATGGACCTATTGCGGGCCAGGCCCGATCTGGCGAGCAACGCCGTCGAAGAATTGTTGCGTTACGACTCGCCGGTCCAGACCAATGGGCGCACGGTGCTCGAGCCAACACGGGTGGCAGGAGTCGACCTGGATCCTGGCCAGGTTGTATTGACCTTGCTCGGGGCGGCCAACCGAGACCCGGACCGATTCTGCGACCCCGATAGCCTCGATATCACCCGAACCGGGACCCCGCCGCTATCGTTCGGTGCCGGCATTCACTTTTGTCTTGGCGCGCCGTTGGCGCGGCTCGAAGGAGCCGTACTGTTCCCACTCCTCACGGCGCGTTTTCCCGGTCTTAGGCTCGTCGAACAACCTCGCTGGCGTACGGGGTTGTCCTTTCGCGGGCTGTCGAGTCTGAAGGTGGTCACCGGATGCTGATCCAGCCTTACCCGCACCTGAAGGGCGGCCATTGTGGTTCGGGTGCGTTGCGCGATCTTATGTCCTGGGCCGGGCTTGGCTGGGACGGCGAGCTGAGCGAAGGACTCGTGTTCACACTCGGCGGCGCACTCGATTTCGCTTACCTGCGCGCCGATGCGATCAATCCTCCGATATACCTGGTGGGGCGTGGTGGGGATTTGGAGGTCGACCTGTTGAGGCGCCTCGGTGCGAAGACCGAACTACGTCAGACCGAGGATCCCGACCTCGGTTGGAAATGGGTGAGGACCGAACTGGACTCCGGACGGCCCGTCATGGTCTGGGCCGACATCGCTGAACTCCCATACCTGCGGGTACGACTGCGCATGAGCCGCCACGACATCGTTATCGTCGGCTATGATGACGAGGCTCGCGAGGCGTATATCGTCGACAACGACCGCGATGAGATCCAGACGGTGTCGTATGACGCATTGGCACGGGCACGAGCCTCCACGGGGTTCCCGACACCCACACGCCACGCCACGTACATAGTCGATTGGCCCTCCGACGTGCCTGACCTCCCGTCCATGGCTGCCGCAGCGCTCGAACAATCGGCGGCAACCCTGAAACATGGGGGCCCCAGTTCGATTGCCGCGCCGGCCTCGAACGGTGTCTCCGGCACCGGGCTCGACGGCGTTCGCCGCTTCGCTGAAGACGTCTCCCGTTGGCCCGACATCTTCGGAGACGAAGACCTCGAGGCTGTGCTCAGGTCACTCGCTGCCTTCATCGAAAAAGCGGGTACCGGAGGCGGTCTGTTTCGACGCCTCATCGCTCAAGGGTGCGTCGATCTCGCCGATTACACGCGCAATCCGAAGGTTCACGCGGCCGCACGCGCAGCACGGCTGGCCGCACAGTCTTGGACGAGGCTCGCCCATATCGCCGTCTCCGATGAAACCCCATCGCGACGCTCGGTTCAGGTAGCCCGGCATGCCGCCGTGCTGCCAGAGTTGGAGGAAACCTTGGCAGATCTTCTCGCCGCCGCCGCCAACTCACTCTGAACCAGCTTGTCTGCAGACAGGTACATCCGCTACGGCTTCGAGACCGGTGGTGAAGTGCGCCTGTGGGGGATGGGGTAGCCCCAGGCGGTGGCCCGGGACCGGGCCGACGACGTCACCATTGAAGCGATGAACTCCCAGCTCCTGGTCGATGTCACCGACCAATCCGCTCTGGACCCGCGCGATATAGCAGAGCGACAGGCATAATAGGGCGCAAAATCCTGCACCGACCGGGACAGTCGCGTCCGCTGGGAGACACGGCTGGAAACCATCACGGTCGTCGCGACCACTGCGCTTGCGCGCCTGGTCGTGTCGGGCATTTGGACGCCGATACCCATGGACGCCGCCGCCTTTGAACCCGGCCACGTCAGCGGCGGGGTCGCCTGTGTGAAAGCGTCCGCACTGCGACGGTGCTCGGGGCCGGTCGATTGCTTTGGGCTCGGCATTCGCAAAGTTGGTGTGGCAGTGGCTGCTCAGTGATGCGCAGGTCAGGAAGGCGCTCGAACACCCTCACTGCCGGACGGCCCGTTTTCGGCCGGGCACTTTCGGTGGGCGGTGAGGAAGTTGTCGACGAGTCGGGCGCAGTCGTCGTGGTCGATGGTGCGTAGTCCGGTGAGGCGGGCGAACACGATCGGGCCGAGGAGTTCGATGATGGCGAAGGTGGTGTCGAGCTCGCCGAGCATCGCGCGGGCGTCGGGGCTGGTGAGTATCTGGTCGAACGGGTGGCGGTATTGCTCGATGACGCGGGCGCGTAGTGAGGTGACGGCGGCCGGGTCGGGGTGGTCCTCGCCGATAGATCCCATCGCCAGCCAGGCCAGGGTGGTCATCTGTACCGGGGCTTGTTCGATGAGGTCGGCCTGGGTGGTGAGCAGCGCCAGGAGCTGCTCACGCACGGGCCCGGTGCCGGTCGGTGCGTCGACCTGGGGAAGCAATCGTTCGAAAGTCGCCGCGAGCAGCTGGGTGGTGCTGCCGAAATGCCGGTAGAGGGTGGCGCGAGCGACTTTCGACACGCGGGTGACCGCCTCGACGGTGACCGCTTCGACACCACCGGTCGACAGCAGATGGGTGGCCGCGTCGAGCAACCGGTTGCGTGAGCGCGCCAGCCGCGGATCGGCCTGCTCCTCGGCGGTGGTGAGCGGGTCGGTCACTGCGGGATCCCGGTCGGTCATGGCCGCGCGCTCCTCCGGTTCGTGTCGTTCAAATCGTGCGAATGTGTGGACATCATCCCACACCCCGACCATTATGATACTGACGGTCTCGCACCGAGACTGGTAGTCTTTAACGTTGGGAGGTGCCGGTGACCAGACCCGGAACGGACACGGTCGAGATCGCCCGCTGGACCAGGGCCCAGTGGTGGATGCTGACGGTGTCGTGCCTGGCGGTGGCGCTGGTCGTCGCGGCGATGGCGGCACTGTATTCGGCGTTGCCGCAGATCGCGGTCGCGACCGGGGCCACCCAAGCCCAGCTGACCTGGATCGTCGACGGCTACACCCTGGTGCTGGCCTGTCTGGTGCTGCCCGCCGGAGCCATCGGCGACCGCTACGGGCGCCGCGCGGTGCTGGTCGCGGGACTGGCGGTATTCGCAGCTGCCTCGGCGCTGCCGCTACTGCTGTCCGACCCGGCCTGGTTGATCGCGGCGCGCGCGCTGGCCGGGGCGGGCGCGGCGCTGGTGATGCCCTCGACACTGTCGATCCTGACCGCGAGCTTCCCTCCTGCTCATCGTGGCCGGGCGGTGGGAGTGTGGGCCGGGGTCGCCGGGTCCGGGGCAGTGCTGGGCATCCTCGGTGCCGGGCTCCTGCTCGAGCGGTGGTCGTGGCTATCGGTGTTCGTCGGGTTGACCGTGGCCGGGGCAGTGCTGGCGGGGTTGGCGTGCACCATCGCCGAGTCCCGCCAGCGCGAGCATCCGCCGGTGGACTGGGTGGGCGCGGGCGCGGTCGCGGTGGCGGTCGCGGCGATCGTGTTCGCCGCGGTCGAGGTCCCCGCGCGCGGCTGGGCCGACCCGCTCGTCGCCGCCACCGCCGGGATCGGTGTGGCCGCGGCGGTGGCGTTCGTGGTCGTCGAGCTGCGCTCGGCGGCGCCGCTGCTGGATGTGCGGTTGTTCACCCGCCGGGGCTTCGGTGCCGGGTCGCTGTCGGTGACCATCCAGTTCCTGGTCACCTTCGGGGTGTTCCTGCTGCTGGTGCAGTACCTGCAGTTGATCTTCGGTTACGGGCCGCTGGCCTCGGCGCTGGCGCTGGCGCCGATGGTGGTGCCGCTGGTCGCGATCTCGGTGATCGCGCCGTGGCTGTCGAGCCTGGTCGGGTTGCGGGTGATGACTGTGGTCGGCCTGCTCACCATCGCCGCCGGGCTGGTCCTGGTGAGCAGGTTGACCCTGGCCGCGCACTACCTCGATCTGCTGTGGCCGCTGCTGATCATGAGCGCGGGCCTGGGATTGTGTACCGCCCCAGCGACCTATGCCATCGTCGCCGACACCCCCGAGGCCAAACACGGGGTCGCTGCCGCGGTCAACGACGCCGCCCGCGAGATCGGGGCCGCGATCGGGATCGCCGTGGCCGGCAGCGTGCTGGCCGCCGGCTACACCCACCACATCGCGCCCGCGCTGTCCCGGCTGCCTGAGCCCGCCCGCGGCCCGGTCGCCGATTCCCTGGCCGCGGCTCTACAGGTCGCCGACCAGGCAGGACCGGTAGCCGCGCCGTTGGCCGAGTTCGCCAAGGCCGCGTTCGTGCGCGGCAGCGGCCAGGCCGCGCTCACTCTGGCCGCCCTCACCACGATCGGGGCGATCGTGCTGGCATTCCTCGCCCCGGGCCCCACCACCCGCCGATTCCGAACACCACGCCCGCACCCGTCCACCCCATCCCCCTGAGATACCCCTTCTCGTGAAAGACGCCCGTCATGACGGCCTATCGCACGATCATCGTCGACACCGACGGATCCGACCGCTCCTACCATGTGGTCGACCACGCCGCCGAACTCGCCCACGCCACCCACGCCCGGCTCCTGATCATCTGCGCCCGCCACGACATCGACGAACGTGATCTCGGGGCCGACCTCGACCGGCTCGGACCCGACGCCTACCAGCTACGCGGCACCACTCCCACCGACGCCATCCTGCGGACCGCCCACCAGCACGCGATCAGCCACGGCGCCACCAACATCGAAACTCACATCCTGGACCAACCCACCCCACACGCGCTGCTGCACCTGGCCGCCGCCACCGGCGCCGACCTCATCGTCACCGCCGACCCCCACCGGCCACCGCTGCTGGCAAGGCTGCTGACCACCCCACCGATCGAGCTCGCCCGCAAAGCCCACTGCGACATCCTCTTCACCACCACCCCGTAGCCACACATCCCCGCAGAAAGCGCCCATGACCGAGGACACACCCAGCACCGGCACACACGAACCCGGATCCGAAACCTTCGGGAGCGAGAACTGGATCCCTGCCTTTCCAGTGGTCGCACCCGACTCCGCCGACCTCCCGCCCCACCACGACCACTGCCTCGGCTGCGGACCGGCCAACCCACACGGCCACCACCTGCGCCCCCGCCGCGACGCACACGGTGTCCACGCCCACCACCGCTTCGACGCCCGCCACGTCGGCGCCCCCGCGATCGCCCACGGCGGCGCGGTCGCCACCGTCCTCGACGACCTGTTCGGATTCCTGCTCTACAGCGTGGGAGAACTCGCCGTCACCCGCCACCTCGCTATCGACTACCTCGCCCCCGTCCTGCTCGACACCCCCTACACCCTGCGCGCCCACATCCACGCCCGCGACGGCCGCAAACTCCACCTCCAAGCCACCATCGAAAACGACCACGCCCACGTGGTCACCACCGCCACCGCCCTGTTCCTCATCGTCGACATCGACCACTTCCTGAACCCACAACACACCACCCCCGCACACCGATAACGCCCAGCTCTGTTCGGGAAGCAGTTCGGCCAGCAGAACATCGAGATCGACCGGTTCGTCGCGCAAAACATGCGAAAGCGAGACCCTCACCGACCCTGCCCGTGCGTGACGCGTTGCGCGGTCCAGGCAGCCGACGGCTTGGATGACCCCGTTCGGCAAGCTGCTCCTGCAGAACCTGGCGATAGTCGCCGCGTTCGGGCAATGCCCATTACGGCTGGCCGCTGCGCTGGCGCGGGGTCAGGGCCTATGGTGCAGGGAGTCGATGGCTGCCTGCAACCTGGCCGCGGCGTCGGCGGCGATCGGTGCCAGCGCGGGTTGGCCGGTGAGTTGCACCATCAGTTGGGGGTTCATCGCCTCGATGATGATGTCGGTGTCGTTGTCGGGTGAGCGGCGCACGACGACGTTGCAGGGCAGCAGCAGTCCGATCTGGCGGTCGATCTCGACCGCGCGGTGGGCTAGGGGCGGGTTGCAGGCGCCCAGGATGCGGTAGTCCTCCATGTCGTGGCCGAGTTTGGCTTTCAGGGTGGCCTGCATGTCGATCTCGGTGAGCACGCCGAAGCCCTGTTCGGCCAGCGCGCGCTTGGCGGCGTCGACGGCATCGGCGAAGCTGGCGGTCACGGTGGTGGACAGTCCCAGGTCGGTACCGGTGTCGGTCATGTGCGGACTCGCTTTCTCGGTTCGGTGACGCGTGGGGTGTGGCGGTGGTCAGTTGTGCGGGAGCGGGGCCGTGCAGGTCGCGGTGCCGGCGGGCAGGCCGAGGCGGGCCATGAGCAGGCTGGCCGGGCACCAGCCGAGCGCGCTGTAGAGCAGCAGGTTGGCCCCGACCAGGGCGGTCAGTACCAGCCACCACGGTGAGAGTGTCGCGGCCAGGGCGGCGCTGAGCAGGATCAGCGTTCCCGCCAGCAGCGGCACCACTCGGTCGATGGTCCAGGTGCGCGGTCGCGTGGGCAGCGTCATGTGTGCTTCCTCCTTGCCCGGGTCCGTGTCCAGGACCGGGGCGGGTGGGGGTCAGGCCAGGGCGAGGAACAGTTTTTCCAGTTCCTCGACGGTCATCGGGTCGGCGCCTTCGCCGGGTTGTCCGGCCAGGCATTCGCGTAGTCCGGTGGCGACGATCTTGAATCCGGCCCGGTCCAGGGCACGTGAGACCGCCGCGAGCTGGGTGACGACGTCTTTGCAGTCGCGTCCCTGCTCGATCATCGCGATCACGCCCGCGAGCTGTCCGTGTGCGCGACGCAGCCGGTTCAGTACCGGTGCGATGCTGTTCTCGTCGCCGACCATGGTGGTGTCTCCGTTCTCGTGCCGTACCCCCCAGAATACCCTACGGGGTATTTCGGGCGGGGTTTGCGCACGTCAGTGGTGAGCGAAGCTGATGGTGGGCAGCACCCGGGTCAGCCACGCCGGGCTCCACCAGGCGGCGTGCCCGGTCAGGCGCAGCATGACCTGCAACAGCACCAGCCGCACCAGGATCGCGTCGAGCAGGACCGCGACACCCAGGATGATGCCCATCTCCTTGGGCGGGAGCGGGTCGGCCAGGGCGAAGGTGAAGAACACCGCCACCATGACCGCCGCGGCGGCGAAGATGACCCGCCCCGAGTGTGCGAGCCCGTCGACGTGCGCGGCGTGGGGGTCGCCGGTGCGTTCGTAGTGTTCTTTGGCGGTGGCCAGCAGGAACACTGTGTAGTCCATGGCGATGGCGAAGATCATCGCGAAGAAGAACACCGGCCCCCACCCGTCGAGGAACCCCTGTGGGGTGAAGCCGAGCAGTTCGGCGCCGTGCCCGTCCTGGAAGATCAGTTTGGCCACGCCGAACGCGGCCGCGGTCGAGAGCAGGCTGACCAGGGTGCCCAGAGCCGCGATGAGCGGGGCCTGCAACGCGATCAGCAACAACACGAATCCGAGCACCAAGATGATGCCCACCACGATCGGCAGATAGTCGTCGAGGGTTTGTTGCAGGTCGAGGTTTTCTGCCGCCGCGCCACCGACCACCGCGTCGGCGGGCAGGTCGGCGCGCAGCTGGTCGAGGATTCCCGCCATCTGCGGTGCGGAGGGATCGACCGCGGGCATGGCCTGCATCATCACCAGATCAGCGCCGTCGGCGGCGGACTGGGGCGGGGTGAGCATGACGATGCCGTCGCTGGCGCGCGCGATGGCTGCGGTGGCCTGCGCGTCGGCGGCGGGGGTGATGATCGAGAGCATGCCCGGGGCGCCGGGACCCATCTGGCCGGCGATCAGTTCATAGCCTTGGCGCACCGGCGCGTCGGCGGGCACGACCGCGATCGAGGGCATCGCGGTCTTGAGCCCGAACACCGGTGCGGCCAGCCCGATCAGGATGGCCAGCGCCGCCGCGGCCAAGGGCCACGGATGCTTGTGCAGGATCTGGCCCCAACGCGCGAACACCGGCGAGCGATGCTGCTGGCGACGCGCATACGGCAGCGCGGCGGCGTTGACCTTGGCGCCGAGCGCGCCGAGGACGGCGGGCAACAGGGTCAGGGTCGCGGCCAGCACGAACACCACCGCCAGCATGATCCCGACCGCCATGGTCCGCACGGCGGGAGCGGGCACGATCAGCACCGCCGACAAGCTCACCAGCACCGTCAGCCCTGAAAGCAGGACGGCTTTGCCGGCGGTGTCCATTGTTTCGGCGACCGCAGCGCGGGCATCGCCGCTGCGGGCCAGCGCATCGCGGAAGCGCGCGACCAGGAACAGCGCGTAGTCGATGCCCAGGGCCAGGGCGAACATCATGGCGAAGTTCATCGCCCACACCGAAATCGGGGTGATCTGGTTCAGCAGCACCAGCCCCCCCGCGGAGGCGACCAGCCCGGCCAGGGTCAGCAGCAGCGGCAGCCCGGCCGCGACCAGCGACCCGAACGCCAGCACCATGATCGCCAGGGTGACCGGCCACGACAGCATCTCGGCCTGGATCATCGCGTCGTGGTTGGCGGCGTTGAAATCGCTCCACAACGCCGACGCCCCGGTCGGATACACCTCGATCCCGTCTTCGGACAGCGCGGTCAACGCGGCTTTGTGCTCGTCGACGGCTTTGACCATGTCATCGGTGGAGGCATTGGCGCCCGCGATCACGATGCCGGTGTGTCCATCAGGGCTGATCGTGAACCCCGGTTGCGGGGCGATCACCTGCCCAATCCGCTCGTCCCCGGCGAAGACCGCCGTGACCTGCTCGACCACCCGTGCCATCGACGGGTCGCCGATGGTGGCGGTGTCGGAATGGATCACCACCTGCACCGCGGCCGAGGAGTTACCGCCGAAATGCTGCTGGGCGAGTTCTCGGGCGCGGACCGATTCCGAGCCGTTGGCCTGCCACCCGGCCCCGGCCAGGGAGGTGAACACACTCGGCGCGGCCGCGCCCAGTGCGATCAGCACCAGCAGCCATATCCCGATCACTGCCCGGGTGCGCCCGGCCATGAACGCGCCCCACCGACCCAGCATTCCTGGCCCGGAAGTCGTGCGGGGTGGTTTCGCCGGGGCGGTATCGAGCTTCGTTTCGGTCATCCGACCCTCCTTTGATACCCCATGGGGTATATTGAATGTCGAGTCCGACCATACCCCAGGGGGTATAGTTGGGCGCAACCCCTGTCTCTGCGTCGAAGGAGTGCAGCGTTATGGGCATCGTCGAATTCATGCGAAGTACCGCCGGGCGCCTGGCCCGCATCGCCGCCGGAATCGTGGTAATCGCGGCGGGTTTGCTCCTCGTGGGCGGGACCGCCGGGATCGTGGTGGCGATCATCGGGCTGGTCCCGATCGCGGCGGGAGTGTTCAACTTCTGCTTGCTCGGTCCGGTGTTCGGAGTCGACCTGCAGGGCCGACCCCGCAGCAGCCACTGATCGGCCCAACTTTCGCACCGCATCAAAACCCTGCGCGGCGGCCCACGGCTCGCGCCAAGACACCAGCCGCCGTTCCTACCATTTCCCTCAGGAGGCCGTCGATGGCCGAAATCGACCTCTATCTCGATCCCGTCTGCCCGTTCGCATGGGTGACCTCGCGGTGGCTGCTCGCCGCCGCCGAATCCGGTCCGCACACTGTGCGGCTACAACAGATGAGCTTGGCGGTGCTCAATGAAGGCGGCGACGTCGACGCCGATCACAAGCCGATGATCCAGCGATCACGTCGGCTGGGCCGGGTCTTCGCCGCGGCGACCGACACCGCCGGAAGCGAGGCCTTCGCGCGATTGTATGAGACCCTGGGGACACGACTGCACGTTCGCGGCGACGAGATCGATCATGACGCGATCACCGACGCACTCACCGAGGCCGGCCTGGATCCGGCATTGGCCCAACGTACCGACGACACCACCCTCGACGCCGAACTCGCGAACACCCACCGAGCCAGTCAGGACGCGCTCGGCAGCGCCGGCGGCAGTCCGATCATCGTCATCGACGGACACGGCTTCCACGGCCCCGTCCTGACCGAATCCCCGACCGCGCAGCGCGGCCCGGACCTGCTCGCCGCCCTGGTCACCGCCGCGACCACCCCGGGATTCGCCGCCCTGCATCGCCCCTACCAAGGCCCGCCGAGAATCAACGGCGCCGCCACCGAGGAGGGTCACTGATGTGCTCACCGGCCCGATGCCCCGCCTGCGGCAAAACCACCTGGTCCGGCTGCGGCGCCCGCATTGAGGCCCTCCGCGCCAGGTCATCCCCGATAACTGGTGCCGGACAGCGAGTGGCCGAAGCCAGGGCGGCATCGGTCACCAAAATGGTGGCGTTCACGGGGCTTCTCTGCGAGGCGGAACCATCACGCCCTTTCAGGGATTCGGTGACCATTTGAGTGTTCGCGGTGATTACATAGGCAGTCTCGCCCAGTTCAACAGTGTGCGCCCTCGTTATCGCTGGTGACCGCAGGTTGAAGCTCGCTGCCCCAGCTCCATGGCCGGGGTACGAGAGTCGGTGACGGCGACGGTGGGACCCGAAAATGATTCTGACCTAGCTGTTCAATCTGTGTTGTCCGTGAGGTCGCCGTTAACATGGCGCCTAGCCCTCGACGTTCGAGATTTGGCAGAAGCGCGTACCGAAGCAGTACGGGGGCAGCAGTCCCCGGCTCCTCGACGTCGTGTCGTGTCGGTGTGTCATGGATTACATTGTGGTCTGGGGCCGGAATACCGTTGCGGAGTGGCAATGAGCAACGCATGACGATCCTGCCGTAATGTTTCGACTCGTCCGGTAGCGGCGGTTGGCGTGGAATCGTCGAACTATGGGTGCTGGAGGAGGGCAATGTAGTCCGAGAATGCCCGGGTAAGTGCATCGAGTGCCGCTTTCCCTTTGGTGTCGGTGGCTGCTGAGGGACGTCCGATGATGCCATTGCTGGTGTACGCGCCCATGCCGAGTAGATGGAGATGCTGCCGGGCCGGAGCGTCGTGGTCGGAGTCCCGGAAGGAAGGCCGGACCAGCTCGGGTGCCGCGTGGAGCAGTATCGAGGTTTCGAGTTCGCCGCCGTGCATGTCGTCGTGGGAGTCGGTGTCCATCCCGGCGGCGACCCGGGCTTGGTTCCAATCGTCGCGGCCGGGGTAGATGACCACGTTGCGGCCGGTGATGTTCGCTTCCTGGGCGATGTTATTGAGGACGTAGTTGCCTCCGTGTGCATTGACCAGCACCAGAGTGGTGATGCCGGAGCGCGCGAGGGAGGCGCGGATATCGGTGATCACCGCGGTGAGGGTGGTGTGGCTGAGGCTGAGGGTGCCGGCGAACTGTTCGTGCTCATGGGAGCAGGAGATGGTCACTGGTGGCAGGAGGAAGAGGGGATAGGCGTCGGCAAGGGCGCGGGCGATCAGGCAGGCGATGATCGTGTCCGTGGAGAGCGGGAGGTGGTCACCGTGCTGTTCGAAGCTGCCGACCGGCAAGACCGCAATCGTCGGCATGGCGCGGGCGATGTCGGTCGAGGTTGCGGTGGTGATCAGCTCCACTCGGAGGGCTCCTACTCTCGCTAGGGATGCGCACGTTGCACGGCACGGACGCAGTGCGCCAGCTCCCGGGCAATATCCGGCTGGCCCGCCGCGACCAGGACGTTTTCGGTGGCGTGTAGCTGTGCCAGTGTTCGGTGCGACCGGGTGTCGGCGACGATGGTAGCCGCGTAACTCGCCGCCTCCAGGGTCTCCTCCCACGAACCTACTCCGGCATAGGCGGTGCACAGGCGCGCAAGCCCCATCCCGAGGTCGCGGCGGCTTTCGGTGCTCCACGCGGCCAAGCGCGGCTGGAGGATCGCCAGAGCTTGCTCGGGTTGCCCGAGTCCGATCCAGCAGTGCGCAGCCTCCATCGTGACGTACTCCGGTGAGCAGTAGCCGGCGAGATCATCCGGATCAGTAGTCGCTTCCGCTGCGGCTTCAGTGGCGCGGGCCAGCGCGTCGACACATTCCCGCATGTCCTCGCGCGCCTTCGAGTGGGTCGCGCGTAGGGCTGAAACATGGGCCCGTTGGCGAAGGAGTGCGGCTTGTTGGCGTGAGGTGAGCGCAGCGGAATGGGCCAGCGCGGCGTCGATGAATTGTTTCGCCTTGCTCGGGTCGCCGGCATCGGTGGCGATGTTCGAGCTGCGCATCAGCGTGTACGCGCGGAACTGGGCATCCTCGGCATGCTGTGCGTGGTTCAGCGCGATTCGGGACCAGTGGCCAGCGGTGTCGAGGTCTCCGCAGTCCTGATAGAGCCAGCTCAGGAATTCGGCGTAGCGGCCTGCGGTGTATAGCAGCCGGTGGGGTCCGCGATTTCGGGCGGAGGTCAGCCGGTCATTGATGAAGGCGAAGTCATGGCGGACGACTTCGATCACGCCGTGTGGTCCGGCCAGTTGGTCACGGGCGGAGTACCCGCCTAGATTGGTGAGCAGGGTGTCGGCCAACTGGTCCTCCGTGGGGGCGGATACCAACGCCGCGAGTCGCGGGGGGAGCAGGCTGGGTTTCCTCGGCGAACGCGCTGGCGAGACGTTCTCGTCAGGTGGGGTGGGCAGGTCGAACCAGAGGAGCGCCGGCGGTATTCGAAGCGTGCGGGCGTGACTGATGAGTGTGTTGAGGTTGGACACCGGCACGCGACCTGTCTCGATGCGAGAGAGGTATCCCTGGGTGATCGACAGCCACCGCGCCATGTCCTGCTGGGACACCGTTCGCGCGTGGTACGGGTGGTATCGGAACGCGCGGATCACCGCACCGATATCGCGAGCATCCAGTGCCCGGCGCAGGTCGCCCGACCACCACGCATGGTCAGGCAGGTCTGGCACCTGGTCAGCGTTTCCTCGGCACCTCACGCACAGCATCGTCGACCCGGGACGGCCGCCGCACCATGGGCATCGGTCATTCGGGACGTGAGGATCAGTGATCATTCGGGCCTTCCCCTTGCCGGGACCATATTCCTCGGATGAATAAGACCTATTCATTTTCGGCGCTTCTACGCCTGTTCTCGCATCCACAGAATCGTAGCCAAGAACCAGCAGCCCAACAGGTTTCAACCCAGCGGGCCAAAAGATCGAGTAGCCAGAGCGTCGCACTGCTCCAGGCCGAGGCGCGGACGTCTCAGCCCGGAGCGCGTCCCGTCGCTGTTAGCCCGCGAGTTGAGTTGATCGAGTGAGGAATACATGTCTTCTCCTGTGTCGCTGACCGGAGTGCGAGCGCCCGTCGGTGTGGATACCAGCCGGGCGAGTATCGCCCGCGTCTATGACTACTCGTTGGGCGGCAAGGACAACTACGACGTCGATCGCGCTGCGTTCGAACAAATCCTCCGGGTAGCGCCACGGCAGCGTGATGTGTCGAAGATGAACCGTCGTTGGCTGCATCGAGTAGCCAGGTACCTGGCCGGGGTAGCCGGCATCGACCAGTTCCTGGATATCGGCGCCGGACTCCCGACAGCCTGCAACACCCACGAGATCGTTCGAGAGCAGAACCCGTGCGCGACGGTCGTGTACGTGGACAACGATCCCGTCTGCATCGCGCACGGGCAGGCAATGCTCGCGAGAAACGACTACACGCGGTTCGTGCCCGCGGATCTGACCAAGCCGGACACGGTGCTCGGGAATGACGAAGTCTCCCGTTACCTCGACCTCGAGCGCCCGTTGGGGTTGATTCTGTGCGGGATTCTGCATCACGTCGACGATGAACTCGATCCCGTCGGCATCATGCGTCGATACACCGACGCGCTGCCGCCGGGTTCCTACGTTGCCATCACCCATTTTTGGAACCCGGATGACGGCTCCGACCTCGCGGATCTGGCGGTGCGACTGCAGCGGCAGTTCGTGGAGATGGGCTTGGGTTCGGGATGGTATCGCACGCGAGAACAGCTCATGTCGTACTTCGGTGGTCTGGAGCTGATCAAGCCTGGTCTGGTGGAGCTCGAGGAGTGGTGGCCGATGGGACCGTCAGTGCGCGAGCGGTTCCCGGAAGAACGGCTGATGCTCGGCGGGGTCGCCATCAAGAAGTCGTCGTCAGTGGCGGGGAACCCCTTCATCCGGCGAAATGCTGACGCTCAGCGCCAGCGCTCGCACGAAACCTGCTGGCGTTACTGATTTCTCAATCTCCAATGCACGAAGGGCTGAGTAATGGAAAGTGGCCAACTGAAATTGTCGTGCCCGCTGCAATATCCGTTCGGACAGCGGCACGCGATGGACCTCGAACCGGAGTATCGCCACTGCGGACCGGTCACCCTGGTGCAGTTGCCCAATGGTGCCACTGGTTGGCTGGTCACCGATCACGGGCTGGTGCGCCAGGTGCTGGCCGACTCCCGCTTTTCCCGGGAACGGGCGAATCAGCCGCATGTAGCGCGCCTCTCGACCGAGGTGCTGCCTCCGGAGGCGATTCTGGCGACCGACCCGCCGCGGCATACCCGCTTGCGGACATTGATCGCGCCGATGTTCGCCCCGCGCCGGGTAGCTGCGATCGCGCCGGGGGCGAGTGAGCTGGCGCATCGGCTTGTCGATGAGTTCATCGCTGGTGGCGAGCCTGCCGACATTGTGTCCGGGTTCGCCGAGCCGTTCGCTGCCTCGGTGATCTGCGACATGTTCGCAGTCCCTGAGTGCTTCCGCCGAGAGATCTTCCTGCTGGGTGACGCGCTCAGTGCCCGTGACGCGACACCGGAGACACTGGCGGCGGCGCGCTCGCAGTGCGAAGAGCTGACCCGAGAGATGGCCGCGCAGAACCCGATCGGCCTGTTCGGGCTGCTGGGTCAATCCGAGGAAACCGACGCCGAAGTGCTGAACCTGGTCATCGCCTGCCTGATCGGTGGCCGGGGCACAGCGACGGTCTTCCTGTCCAGCGCGGTGTTCACTCTGCTTCGCGACCCGCGACGGTTCCATCAGCTGATCGAGCAGCCCACCTTGATCCCTTCTGCGGTGGAGGAGCTTCTGCGGTTCGTGCCGGCCGGAGTCGGCGGCGGATTCACCCGCGCGGCAACCACCGATGTGCAGCTCGGGCCCGTGTTGGTCCGCGCCGGGGAGGCAGTCATCCCCGTCACTCACGCTGCCAGCCGCGACCCGAAGGTCTTCGACGACCCGGACACCTTCGTGCTCGACCGCGGGACGCGGCTGCCGCATCTCGCGTTCGGGCACGGCACTCATTTCTGCGTCGGTGCGGGCCTGGCCCGGTTGGAAGCACGGATAGCCCTGGAGGCTTTGACCACCCGGTTGCCGGGGCTGCGACTCGCCGATCCCGCCGATGGCGGGACCTGGCGGGCGGGCCGGGTGGTGCGCTCCCTCGAACGATTGGACGTGGCATGGACGCGAGACTGATCATCGACCACAACCGCTGCGCGGGCACCGGAGTGTGCCTGCCGATCGCCACCGACCACCTCCAGCTCGTCGACGGCCTCGCCACGGCCACCGGCGACGGCACTATGGTGTGCATCGAGAAGGCCCGCGCCGCGGCCGCCTGCTGCCCTAACGATGCGATCACGGTGTGCGAGCGGGAACCGACAGGACTCGGGCATGATTCGCCGATCGTGACTCTGGGCCCGCCGGGGACCGATGCCGAGGCCGAAGCCTGCCGGCACGCATCGGTAGTGCGCCTGGTGGATTCTTTCGCCGACGCCATGGCGGCCGCGGCCGAGGGTGGAGTGCGGGCGCTGGTCGCGGCTGGATACCTGACTTTGGACGCGCACGACCGGACCACCGATTCTTGGGTTGATCAGCACTTCACGCATAGCGGGGTATTGCGGCTGCACCGCTGCTGGGAGAGCTTGACCAAGCCGATGTGTCTCGCGGTCCGGCGTGATCTGCCGCGCTCGGCACCGGTGGAGAGTGTGGCCGCCCATCCGGCGACCCGGATCTTCGCCAACCGGCACGCACCGGGAGCCAAGCTGGTGTCGGTGAACGCCAAGCCGCTGGCCGCCCGCGCGGCCGCTCACGGTGAGGTCGACGCCTGCATCGCCTCGGTCGATGTGGTCGCCCGATACCCGCAGCTCGAGGTTCGTGTCGAGTGGCAGCCGACGATGGTGTGGCTGCTCTACGGCAAGGACAGCGGCGATGAGTGAACCGCGTACGGTGGCGATACTCGGCGCCGGGATCATGGCCAACGCCGTCGCAGCCCGCCTGGATGCTCACGGTTTCGAGCTGCGCCGCTACAACTGCACCACTGCCGCGATCGACGGGCCCGCCATCGTGTGCGCGTCAGCGGCGCAGGCGGCCGAGGAAGCGGTGTTCCCTGTCAAGTCTGGCTGTGTTGCCGAACGGACTGACGAGAGGTCGTTGCCGAGACTGAGCTGCCCGAATTCTCCGCCTGTGTTGTCGGTGCCCGACCGTATGGTGGTCGCGTGACCGATATAGCCCCACTCGCCGCTTCGACTCGGGCGGTGTTCGGTGCGCCGGGCGTGCATGCTGTCGTGCGGTCCGGGCGGACGGTTCATGCGGTCCGCCTCGGGCAATGGGTCGGGGACGAGGAAGTGCCCGAACTTCTCTGTCACACGGGTGTCGCGGGCTGGTCGCCGACAGCGTTGGCACCGACTAGAGCGGAAGTCACCTGCGCTCGATGCCTGCGCCGGATCGGTCAGTCCAGCACTGTGTCCCGGCAGCTGCTGCTGTTCGGCAACGACGAGGAACCCGCCGCGGCCGGATAGCGGGCATCAGTTCGTCTCGGGATTGAGCGGGATGACGGTTCGCATGCTGCGCCCGGACGTGTGGGTAAGGCGGTCGTTTTCGACGGTGAGGACGTTGACGATTCGCGCGAATGCTTCGACGGATTGTTCGAGCTCATGGATCTTCTTGCGGGCTTCGGTGAGTTTGCGCCGGGTGGAATCGAGTTCGTCGCGCAGTTGCTGTTCGCTGGCGGGGGTGTGTCCTTGCGCGCGGACGCGGGCGTAGAACTCCTCTTTGAGGTCGGTGTGGCGGTGGGTGAGGACGTGGCGTTTGACGTCGGCCTCGGCGGCCAGGGCGACGACGGTGAGAGCGCCGTCGGATCGTAGCGGGGTCCCGGCCAGCAGCCGGTCGATCGCGGCGCGGATCTGGCTGCGTTGGTCGGTGGTCATCGTGGCTCCGGATCGGTGGTTGTGATGCGGGTGCGGTCGTGGGTGTCGGCAAGCTCGATCAGTGAGGCGGCGCGGTGTTTCAGCCGCTCGGCGACAGGCTGCGGGACGAGCGGCGAATCAGCCTGGGCGCGGATCTGGTTTGCCGCTGTGCGTAGTTGTCGGGCGTGGGTGTCGGTGCGGGCGATGTTCGAGCAGTTGGTGTGGCAGCGGTCCAGGCTCGGTGTTGGGGTGGGCCCGCTGGCGTTGGCGGGGTTGCAGAGGGCCTTGCCGGGGTCGTAGTTGCAGGCGAGGTAGGCGTCGGCGTTGTCGAACACGGTCAGCGCCGGATCCGCCAGCAGGGCTTTGGCCTGCCGGGGTGTGGTGACCAGACCGCCGAAGCGGTCGTGCTGCTCGTGCGCGGCGCGGATCAGCCGCCGGGCGGCGGGCCCGGAGACGCCCTCTCCGTGGTCGAGGGCGTCGTGGACCTCGCTGAGTTGTTCGGCGACCGCGCGAGCGGTTTCCAGGTCCAGCAGCTCGTGGATGCCGTCGCGTTGGCGGGTGGCGTAGCCCTCGCTGATCACCGTGCGCATGTGCCCGTATTGGACCGCGAGGGCGACCAGGCCGCCGGGTCGGCGGGCGATGTGCCAGGCCAGGCTCCGCCGGAACCGGGCGGTGCCGATGTTGCCGTGCGGGTCGGCAGGGATAGCGACCCCGCGGCCGTGCTTGGCGGTGTGCTCGTTGACCCAGTCGACGAAACCCTCGACCCACTGGACGACGGTGCCGCGAACCGGCGACCGGCCCTGCCTTTCACCGCGCTGGGCGGGAAACAGTAGTCCGGCAGGGCCGTTGAGGCGTTCCAGGACCCTGATGGCGGTGACCACGGGTGGAACTGCAACCCAGGGGACTTCGCGCAACTCACCAGCGGAGCGATGATTGCCGTCGGCGTCGCGGGCGGTCTTGAAATGCCGTGCATGGATGAGATGGCGACGGCCGCCGGAGCTGTCGTCGCGGCCTGGCCGTGGTTCGGGGCAGCAGCCGACTTCGAGGGCGAGTACTTCGCTCGGGCGCATCCCAGTCAGGTAGGCGATGACCACGAAGCACGCGGTGGTCAGCAGCCGGACGAATGGCTCGACCTGGTCGAAGTCGATGGCGCTGACCCAGGGATCGCCCTCGATCAAGCCGGTGATCGGGATGTCGAGCGGACAACGTCCGGGGTTGGTCTTGCGATAGCGCTGCCAGCGTGGAGTCTTCAGAACGCGGTGGACCTTCTTGTGCGGGGTGCCGGTGATCGCGGCGACATAGGTGGCCGCGGCGCCCGATCGGAGGGTGGTATGCGTGGGCAAGGGTTTCCCGGTTGCCTCCAGATCTGCGAGGTAGGCGATCAGTGCCGGCGGCGTTCCGCGGGGCAGGTCGGTGTCGGGTGTCTGGGCGACGACTCGCCGCAGTCGTTGTTCCTCGGCTCGGGCCGCGAGGATGTCGTCGGCGAACTCTTCAGTGAACTTCAATGCCCAGATCAGCAGCGGACCCATGGTGGCCGGGCTGATCGGCTCGGTCGAGTTCTCACCGGCGGCAGTGGCCGCGGGCAGATAGTCGTCGAAACCTTCGGTCTCCCAGGGCGGGACGCCGATGCGCGAGCGGGTCGGCAGGTAAGGCGCGAACGCGCGGAGCCGGGTCAGCGCGATGAGGTGGCTCGTGGCGGTGTTGCGCGCGACTTTACGGGTCTTGACCACGTAGTTTCCGTAGTCGGCAAGGACATCGGTGGTTGCTTGGGCCAGTTCGGTGATGCCGCGCTCGCTGAGCCAAGTTGCGAATACCCGCCAGGTCATGGCGGTGCCGAACATCCGTTGAGGGCTCAGCCGCGCCCGCATTGTCGAGCCTCCACGAGTGAGCACCGTGTCCGGGACCGGGAAGTTCAGCAGCGCCCAGACCGCGTGACGGAACTGCTCACGCAACTCCGCAGGGAAAGTCTGCCACTGAATCCGGTCGCTGGTAGTCGACGGATTGTCACTGATGAATGTCAGCGACCAGACCGGATCACCGAATCGGGGGATGAGCTCGCGGCGTTGTTCGGTGACCGTTGCCGGATCGACCACCGGATCGGCGGGAGCGGGCAGAGCTGGTTGCCGCCATGGTGCGGTCACGAGTCGAACCCCTTGCGCAGCAACAATTCGATGGACGTGCGGTCGCTGGCGTTGACCGCCTTCAGCGCGTCGGCCCATTCTGCTGCGGTGAACGAACTCTCCTTGAGCTGGGTCAGCCGGCTGTGGTGCTCGCGCCAATCGTGCTCCCAGGTCCGGGTGGGTAGAACGGTGCGCAGGCTTTCCAGTGCCTGGTGCAAGTAGGCCAGGCGCGGCAAATGCCGCGGTGTGACCACCGCGTTGGCGCAGGCCAGGCAGAGCAGAAACGATGCCCGGCAAGGCGATCCGTGCGGGCTGAACGGGCTGTGAGTGTAGTCGCCGCAGTTCGCCGTGGCAGTGTCGGTGCCGACGTCACCTGCGCAGGAATCATCGGTAACTCTCGCCGCGACAACAGCTTTAGCGTGGTCGACGGCATCGGCGATCCCCTCGGCGATCACCGCTTCGGCGCGCCGGTGCGTGGCCGGATCACGCAGAACGTAGACGCGGTCGTGAACGTCGAGGCTGTGCTGAGTGGGAGTGCGCCGATGCAGGACGGTCACCGTGCGCCGCAAACGACGCAGATTCAGCTCCCCGGCCCCGGTCACCTGGCTCCATCGACGGAAGACCGGGTTGACGATGCCGATGCCGGTGCGCAGCAGCGCAGCGCGATCGTTGACCAGCAGAGGAAGATGAACGTGCCAGACGATGAGCAGATCGGTCGCAGCGCCGTGAGCACGCAACAGGTCACGGGCTGGGGCGGTGGCCTCGATCGCGCGGGTGAACAGCCGTCCTGGCGAGTTCGGGCCCCAGTCGGTCAGATTGCGGGTCTCGTAACGATGAGCCGTGTGACGCCGCCGTTTCTCCAGCTCGGCCCGATAGACGATCGGCTCACCCGGCGCTGACGCGGACAGCACTTGCGGAACCACCATCTCCGAGACGGCCGTGAGATTCCAGCCGTGAGCACTCACGATCAGCGTCACCAGCGAGACCATCTCGACTCGGTCGAGAAACAGCCGCCGCCAGGTCCATTCCGAGCTGGTCCCGCCCAGCGCATCCAGGTAGGGCTCGACGACCCGACGACGTCCGTCCGCGCCGACATCAACAGGAACATCCCCGGTCCGCGCCAAATGGTCGAGCGCTTCACCCAGCACCCACTCGCGGCTGCCGTCGTCGAACGCGCCCGACCGCCAGGCATCCAGATGCGCCCGATTCTCGGCGATCCGCTGCCAGGCCCGCCGGAAGTGGCCGGCCGCAGCCTGTCTGATCTCCTCGAATTCCTCCGGCGAATACGCCGATTCCGTGGCACCCGAGTAAGCAACCCGTCGCAGCACCGCCTCGCGAGTCGCCTCGGGAAGCTGATCATCGCGCTTCAGCAGTGCTGCGATCTTGCGAATCTGTCTTTGTCCCAACGTCTTATTCGCGCGACTGACCCTCCACTGGTTCCAGACCGCCGGCGTGATGTCGGCGATGGACTGTGGTGCGGGGTCCAGTTGCGCGAGCCACCGGGTGAACGTGCGGACCAGGAACCACACCTCCGTGCTCGTGGCCGTCGATCGCCATTCCCCCGGTGGGTAGATCCGGCTCGCAAACGCCGCAGCGAGAGATCGCTGCAACGCAGCCGACACCGGCAACGCACCGAAGTCGAAGATCGCCCGCTGATCACCCTTCTCGCTGATGTGCGTGACCACCGCAGCGGCATCGTCGAGCACCGATGGCCGCCGGTGCCCTTCGGCCGGCAGCCCGGCGTGCACTCCTCGCGCCATCAGCCGGCCACCTCGGCATCGAGGATCCGCTCCGACGCCGCCGCCAGCTTCGCCAGCAGTTCGGCGACATCCGGATCGTCGTCCTCGATCAACAGGGACCGCACCTCCAGGTCCGAGACCGGGGCCAGGTAAATATCGCGGGTAACCTGTTCGCTCGCGTGCCCGAGCAGGTCTTTGACCATCCGCCAGGGCGACATGTAGAGCAGCATGTAGTCGCGGCGTTCCTCGGGCGTCAGATCCAGCCGCATGTCCAGCGCCCGATGCAACGCCACCAGCATGTAAAGCGCGAACGAATGCCGCGCCATATGCGGCGTCGCGAACGGCGGATCCGGCACCACCCCCGCCAGCGTCACCGCGCAACGCCGCGATGCCGCCCGGAACACAGCCTCCCAGGAATGGGCACCGAACGGGGTCCCGTCCTCGGCAAGCCACAACCACAGCGGCTCCAACCCGCTATCACTCTGGACGAACAGCCGCCGCCGCTCGTCCGGCTCCAGCGCATCGATCCGGCGTTCCCCGGTCCGGCCGTGCCGGTCGCGCCAATGCAGCACCCGTTGCTGCCACCCGGACTGCTTGACGACCAGCCAGATATCGTCCAACGCGTCGTAACGGCCTGCGGTTTGCGCCCGCCGGATCGCCCCCCTGCGGGTCGTAGCGCAATACGCCTCGACCTCCCGCAGCACGGTCGCGGAGATGTAGAACGTGCGGGCCCGCTTGCTCTTGGCCACCGCCGCTGCCAGCCGCGCCTCGACGTACCGCTGCGGCGTATTCGCCGAGGCAGGCAGCTCGATCGTCAACAGCGACCCGCCCTCCCCGAGCCGCAATCCGCTGCTCAACAGCAGGTCGGCGAACGCGGCATTGCGGTCGTCGTGACGGCCGCGCCAGGACGGGTCCATGCGGCCTTCGGCGGTGTAGCCACGCAGCCCGACATCGCGCCACAACCGAAACGCCCTGGGCGTCAACCATTTCACGTTCGAGGAACGGACGTCCTTCGCTCGCGCCTCGGCCACCTCCACCAGGTCCCCGTAGCGGTTGCGGACCGTCTTGACCCCGACCGGGCTCTCGGCCACAAACCCCTGCTTGACCGCCCACCCATAGAGCCGACTCAGCGCCGCCAACTCCCGGTTCCACTTCGAGCCGCTGATCCGCCGCATGTTCCGCGGCGACCGCCGCCGCCAATCCTCGAAGTCGAGCAAATCATCGTAATCTGCTGCATCCCAGTACTTCCCGCGGCTCCACAAGAAATTGAAGAACACCCGATAATCCGTGGTGTACGAGCGCTTCGTCGCCTTGCGAAGGTTCGCAAACGACGACCGGCCGAAGTAGCGCGTCAACCGCGCATCCACCCGGAAGTCCGGATCCACCATGAACGGGTCACCCGGATCCAGCCCGAAGGACTCCTCCCGCTCGACAAGATCCCGCCACTCATCCAGCAGCGGATGCTGACCGGACGGAGCAGCCAGCTCCGCGGAAACCCAATGCACCGTCCACAACCTGGACATCACCCTCCTCTATGTACTGCAACATGATCAGCTGCAACACACGGAGTTAATAAGGAATCGGTGGCAGTAGAAACCCGCTCGCCAGATTTCATTGGCGCGCGGCCGCACCCGCAGGACTCGCCAGTTGTGCAGGCTTCGCCGCACTGCGGCACCGGCAAGTAGTGAAGCAGGGATAGCCCAGATGCCGGGCACCAGTGCAGCGCCAACCAGGGTACTGACGGAGTGCGCCGCACCGGGCTCGGTGGGCTGGTAGGTCCTGTAGGCGTCGACGGCTGGCACCACCATAAGCAGTGCCATAAGCAGCAACACTGATGCGATGAGAAATAGCCGACCAGTCGGACGAGTCTCTGGCTCGCGGGCCAGGCTGGCGGCCAACGCCGAGGTTTGCGTGCGTTCAACCGTGGCAGTTCCGATCACGGGGACCAGCCCGCTCGCGGCTAAACCCGTCCCGCTGTATATAGCGGTGGAATAGTCGGTTGATACGCCTTGTGAACAAAGAGCGGGCACGCTCTGGACGAAATCAACCCGCCTGCACGTCGGACAGGTGATGTCCATAGTTACCTCCTTCGCTTATGTGCCGCACGGGAGACTCTGCGCCCGCCCTCCTGAACGCGTGGGTATATCCAACATGGCTTCGAATCCACTGTCGAGACTTAGATTGCCGGTAGGTTGCTGAGGGGCGAAGTTGTCGGCGTGTTGTGCATCCCGGGCGTGTCGTCTTTGCGAGACCTCAAAGGCCCCACCGTGTACGATGGTTCGTCGACTTGGAAGGTGAGGAGCCTGATCGTTGAGGGCCAGGGTCGTGGCGGCGCGCCGCCATGCGGCCAATCGGAACGTCTCAGAGGTGCGACGCATGCGGCAATGCACCCGGATCCGAACCCGAACCACTCGCAGGAAACTCTCAACAAAGTTGTTCGTCGTCGGGTCGTACAGCGCCCCGATTAGTTGCGGAGAGTTGCGCCGCGTTTCTCGATAACACGAGGTCGGAGCCCATTTCGAGTAGTCGATCGTGGCTGACGGTTGTGCCCAGTTGTCGTGCGGCCAGATCCTCGGCAGGTTTCTGGTTCGAGTCCAGATGGGGGAGCAGGAAAAGGCCCCTGACCAGCAGTTCACGCTGCACGGTCAGGGGCCCTTTTCGTACCACCACCCCCGAACTCGCAACTAAGTCTCGAGAAAGCCGCGTCACGTCCGATCGCGGCGTCATCCTGAGCCGGCTTGCCGAGCCCGGCCATCACCGCTCCGTGGACGACCCGTGCGATACACCCGCCCTCGAGCCATGTACTTGCTCTGAGTCATGGCCGGATCGGCGTGCTGCAGGACGTAAGCGGTGGCCCTCGCGGACCACGCAGGAAGCCGTACAGTCGAGCGTCCAAACAGCAGAAAGCTGCGTGTGAGGCAGCCGAAACTCACGGACGTACTGGAACGCCCGCTTAGTGTGGGCCGCGTGACCGACGAGTTCGCCGCTGGTTCAACGGGTCTGGTACGAGGCCGATACCGCGGACCCAGGGCATCTCGACCGGCTCAGGCGGGCGTTCATCAGCATCGACACGCTTGTCCCGTCGGTCATTGTCGACTACTGCCACGACTGCACCGGCTCGATAGCCGATGGCGAGTTCCTCGACCGCTATCTGCGGATGCTCGCGGAGGACGGACAGGAGTGAGCGCCGTCACCTACTGCGGTGGTCAGGTCGGACGTCGAGTGGGCTGGAAAAGCCCTCCACCAGCGCAAGCTCGTGGAGGGCTTTTCGGTTTTCCCGAATCCTCGGGGGAATCCGCTCCTTTGCCGTCAGGAGTCAAGGGCGGCAGCGATCTTCCCCGCCATCGCCGTGACGGCGGGAGTCGGCGCCGCCTTGCCGGAACGCGTGGCGGCCTCGATGGCGACCAGGACGGTGTCGCGGAAGTTGGCCGCCTCACCGGGCTGGGCGGCCAAGCACGTCATGGCTGCGGTGAGCGCGGGCAGGACGTGATCGGCGAGCTCGGCGGCGGTCTTGCCCGGGAGCCGGATGTCGCGGGATTTGGCGGCGAGAATATGTCCGGTGAGTCCGGTCGCGGAGCTGAGGGCGGTGGTGCCCTGCGAGACGGCCTTGTGCGGGGCGCCGGCGGCAGCGAGGAGCGAGACGGCGCCGTAGGCGGCGGTGCGGATGGTGGCCTTGTCCTGGTCGGACAGGGCGATGGTGGTGGTCATGTCGTGTTCCTCGTTTCGGTAGGGGCCCTGGGGTTTCGGGGCCGTTTCGTTCGATGAACACACTTTCTCCGGTCGCGCTGACACGGACCTGACGCCGTCCTGACAGCCTCGCTGACGTGGCAGACGGCACAATGCCCCACGTGTGGCCGAACGCCTGCGGCGCGCCGGTGGGCGTTCGCACTGTCAGCGTCCGTTGCCGCCTTCGAGTTCCCGGATCCGTTTCGCGGCCTCGGCGAGCCGCTGCTTCCTGGACTCGGCATCGGACTTCTTCAGGTCCTCGTAGACCTTCTCGTCGGTATCGCTGAACCGCAGGATCATCCTCGGGATGCTCAGGGTGACGATCAGCGACGGCCAGACGATCCAGGCGTAGTCCCAGCCCACAATTACCTGCAGGACGAGGAAGCTGATCAGCGTGATGCCGACGATGATCCAGTCGAGCGATTCGATGGTGTTGCCGCGGGCACGGAGGGCGGACAGTTCGGCCGCAGCGGTAGAAGCAGCGACCTTGTCGCCTCCGGGTACGGCATGGTCATCGGAGAAAGGAACCTTCACCACCTGACCGTCGACGCGGCTCAGCGGCGCGCCGCCGGGAAGGCCGGCGAACACGTCGGCCAGGGCGCCGAAGGTGCGAGCGGTCGCGGCGGCGCCCGAACGGTCGTAGAACTCGGCGGTGTCCAATCGCCCATCGGCGTAGTGCTTGCCGAGCGCGTCGAGGGCGTGCGTCCGTTCGTCTTCGCTGAGGAGCAGATCATCGGCGGGATCGGGATTCGAGGTCATGGCATCGACACTTCCTTACCGGCGCTGAGAACTGTCACCGAGTCCAGTGTCGCACCCGAGCACGTTGCCCGGTCGGCGATCGAGCGCCATGGGGCCCCGCCGCGGGCTGTTCTTCGCTCTAGTCGTGTGGCCACCAGATCGTGGCGGCGATCACCAGTAGCGGCAGGCCGATCGCGATGGCGTATCCGGTGGGGACGGTCCATTCGCTCACACCGGTGTCGCCGTGATGGACCAGCGGGCGAATGACAAGCGCGGGCATACCGTTTCCACGTCCGCGATGTGCATGAGCGCGTCCAGCTCGAGGACACCGATGTGGTCTGGTGCAGGCAGGATGACCGCCTCGGCGCTGGTATTTCGCGCCTGGTCCGTCAATGGAAGGACCGATACATCGGCAGGCCAGACCAGCCGATACCCCAGCTTTCGGGCCAGCCGCTGCATTTGTGCTGCATGCCAGTCCGGCGCGCTGCTGCGCTCGTAGTCGATCCATCCCAGAGCTATCGGCTTCACTCGTGAACCACCCCTTGATCGAGTTTTGGCGGTGCCCCGCCGCCCGGGATTCATGGTCGACCGGGCGGCGCGGCCTGGAGTGAGCCTCGCGTTGATCACGGGGACGGCGGAACCTCGTACGTTTCCCACTTCAGGACGTCCTGATGGGTGTACAACGTCCCTATGGCGAATGAGCGGTTGCGCGCCGCGATGGCCGCGCGGGGATGGACTCACGGACGTTTGGCTGAAGCGACCGGTGTGGACCCAAAATCGGTGGAGCGCTGGGTAAATCTAGGTCGAGTCCCCCGGCGGCGTACCGCAATTCATGCTGCGGAGTGTCTTGGTGAGGACGTCAATGCCCTGTGGCCCGCGCTCCGGCAGGCACGTACAGCACGGGCCGTCAGCCCCGAACTAGTTGCCCTCTACGATCAGCGGCCCGACGTTCCGCCGTCGGTTTTCGTCGACGTGTTCGCGGCTGCGCGCCACCATATCGACGTCTTGGTCTACGCGGCGGTCTTCTTGCACGAGGCGTATCCCCGGCTCAATGACCTGTTGATAGAACGGGCGGGCGCGGGCTGTTCGATACGGATAGCCGTAGGTGACGCGGACAGTGCCAACGTCCGGCAACGAGGCGACGAGGAGAAATTCGGGCACGGCATCGAATCGCGTTGCCGCCTGGCCTTGCTGCACTACCGACCGCTGCAAGCCACACCCGGCATCGAGCTACGGACTCATGCCACCACGCTCTACAACAGCATTTTTCGTGCCGATGAGGAAATGCTCGTCAATGCCCACATATGGGGAATGAACGCTTACCGTGCGCCGGTCTGGCATCTGCGCCGCACCACGGATGGTGGTCTATTCGACACGTATACCGACAGTTTCGAGGCGGTCTGGCAAACCGGCCGACCGGTGGAAGGGTGAGCCGATGACGCGCACCGAATACTACGACGACCCATCCGCACCCGAGCCGAACAGTCTCGTCGTCGCCGCTTCCGCTGTCGTGTGCGACGAAAAGGGGCGCATCCTGCTGCAGCGCCGCGCCGACAGCGGACTCTGGGCATTGCCCGGTGGTGCGATGGAGATGACCGACAGCCTTCCTGGCTGTGCTGTACGAGAGGTCAAGGAGGAGACGGGGCTCGATATCGAAATCACCGGGCTCGTCGGCACTTACACCGATCCGCGCCACATCATCGCCTATAGCGACGGCGAGGTGCGGCGCCAGTTCAATGTGTGCTTCCTCGCGCGAGTAGTCGGCGGCGAGCTAGCCATATCCGACGAGTCCACCGAACTTCGGTTCGTCGATCCGACGGAGCTGGACAACCTGGACATGCATCACACGCAGCGACTCAGACTGTCCCACTACCTGGAGGGGCGACCGGGCCCCTACCTCGGCTGAGAGCCCAGACGGGAACGAAGGCGCCACCAGCGCCAAGCGGTGGGGCCTTCGTCGGAATCTCTACAGCGCCAGCAGAGCCCTCCTCCCGACGTGCGAATCAGCCAGTGGGCGAACGGCTATGCGCATCAGGGCCACGGCGTTGTCGTCGCCGGCGATGCGGTTGGAGCGCACGGCTCCGCAGGCGAGGCAGTGGTGGATGAGTGCCCATTCGCCGCTGTCGCGGACCGAGACGCTGATCGCGAGCATTCGTCCTCGGCACGACTCCGCTCGGTCGCCCGGTCGGCGGCTGTCGACGTGCCTGCTGGTCAGGCATTGCGGGCAGTGGTTGCGGTGGGCGGTGCCGGGGGCCAGTAGGGGTACGTCGAACCTGCAGTGCAGGCAGCGGAAAGTGCCGGTCGGGGATCCGGTGGCGGTCGCGTGCAGGACGTCCTTGGTGCGTTGCCGACGGCGTGGGGTGGCGTTTCTTCGCGGCATCATCGAGGTCCTCACAGCTCGCTGAACACTTCGAGCGGGAAGGGTGGTTCGGCGAGGGGCCGCACTGCCAGGCGCATCAGGATCAACTGATTGTCATCGGTGGAAACCTGGTGCAGTGACAGTTCGCCGCAGCGGACGCATCGGTGCACGAGGGCCCACCGTCCGGTGCGCAGCGCCGCGATCGACAGCGGAGTCATGCGGCCGCCACATTCGGAGTGACCGCGTTCGCGCTGATCGACGGTGTGCCTGGAGCACAGGCAACTCGGGCAGTGGTTGCGCCTGCTGTCGTCGGGCGCGAGTTCGGCGACGACTAGCCCGCAGGCGAGGCAGGTGAAGGTGCCGGTCCGTTGTGCTGGACTCGGCGTGGGCGAGGTGGTGTCGGACACCCGGAAGCTCCTGACTGAGACGAGAAAAGTAACAGCGAGAGCCGGCCGAGTGCGCCTCGACGATGGCGCGTTACCGAGCAGGCCGGGCCTGGCCGATATGCGCGACGGTCATTCGGTGAGGCGCCCTCGGCGCCATCCGGGGAGTAAACATGCACCATCCTTCGGTCGGAAGTTCCTGTTCAACGGGTCGATCGAGCACTGTAGGCCGGGGTGTCGAGTGCACGCCAGTGGATTTCCGCCCAGGGCGGCCGGGTCGGCACACTCCGCGAGTACGTCGTTACGGGATCAGGACCATCTCCGGGTGCAGCAAGCTGGACGGCAGCCGGGCGAGATCGTGGTGCCGACCGAGCGTCGTATCGAAGAAGCTGCGCAGATAATCACGTTGCACCGCGAGCGACCTGTGCGGATCGATGGTGCCGACGGCCTGCGACGCGGCGGCGGAGGGGATGAGGCCGGCGGTGACGAGAGGTGCGGCGATCAACGCGGTGTCGCAGAACGACATGTGTTGTGCGTTGTCGAGCATGAAGTTGAGCCTCGGCCCGGGGGCGGTGGCCCAGAACTGTTGCCAGCTCGGGACTTCGGCACGGCCGGAACGCTCGCGGCTGATGAGCAGGAACGGCCGGTCCAGGCCCTCGGTCACCACCGAACCCCACAGCCGGCCGTCCAGGTTCGCCGCCGCCGCGATCCGCCGGTCGTCGTGCATCGCCTGGGCCGCGGTGGCGCCACCCAAGGAATGCCCGAACATCCCGATCTTCGACAGGTCGAGTGCCTCGGCGAGATTCGCGGGCAGCGGTTGCCGACGCGCGTCCGGGTTCCTGCCTGCGGCGATGTCGGCGAGCCGGTCGAGCACGAACCGCGTATCGGAAACCCGCGTCGTCATCGCGAGCGTCCCCTGGGCCTCGACTTCACCGGGACCGGGCGCCTGCGGCAGGACACTGCGCTCGACACGTCCGCCCGGAAATTCCGTCGCCGAGGCTTCGTACGTGTGGCTCATGGTCACCACGACGAATCCGTGACTAGCGAGGTCTTCGACGTGAGCGGTACTCAGCTCACGTGGCATGCCCATGCCTGGGGAGAACACGATGATCGGCCGGGCCCCACGAGAAGTCGCCGCGGGCGCGCCGATATGACCATGGCTGGGTTCCAGCCTCAGCCGGCCAGCCGTCCCCGGCGCGATCCGCGCAAGGCTGTGAGCATAAATGTCGACCAGAGCGGGGGACATCCATGACCGCGCAGCAGCTCCGGCGACGTCGGCGGCGGGATACCAGATGCTGACCATCAACTCGCGCGGCACAGCCGGTTCATACGGATCGCGCCGCGCGGTATCCACCAGGTGCAGGTCCACCACGCCGATGGATTCGGTGCCAGAGGGTTCCGGCAGCGTGACGAGCACCGGTCGGCGCGTTTCAGGTTCGGCGTGTGCGACGACGTCGACCGTGCTCAATCCCAAGAGAACAAGGATCGACACGATTCGAAATACGAGCACCCGCAAGACTTTCACTCCCCACACATCGACACCGCAACCGTCGGTCCGCTTCAGCTTAGAAGATCGGCGCGCGTCGGGCTCGGCGTCTACGCGGCCATGGGATGACCTGGTGAATGTTTGTGTTCGCAATTCGGCGGGTAACAAATTGTGATGATGGCGAGGCAGAGTTGTGGTTCAGCTGCCGGTCTTCGGGATCGGCGGATCCTCCGCGAGCGCCGGGGTGTGGTGGTGTCCCCGAGGGTGGGGAGCTTCCGGTGGATATAACGAGCGCGATCGTGGTGCTGGTGGTGCCCAGCGTTCTGCTCATCATCGTGGCGTTGACCATGCGTCATTTCGACGCGAGATAGTCCCTCTCGGGCCGGTATCGCCCAGCGCCGGAACCGGCCGCTACAGCGAAAGGTGCGCAGCATGGATCCTGGTTCCGAATCCACACCGATAGCCGCCGCGGCGGTCAGCCTGGGGTTGCCGGCCGGTCCGGACGCGGCAGCGACATTGCAGACGATCGCCGAAACCGTCGCGGTCACAGAGGCTTTCGAGCATGACGACGTCGACGCCATCGGGCTCGTTGTCAACGAGATGACTACGGGGCTTATCGACAATGCGGATGAGGACGCCGTGGTGCGTTGCGAAATCACTTCCAGTGCAAGAGTTGTGCATGTGCAGCTCGGCGCCGCCACCCGCACCGCACCGCCGGGCGATGCCCACGATCTCGATTGGCAGGTCGTCTATGCGCTCGCGCCGTCGGCGACCGTGCGCACTCGGCCCAGCAGCGCCGGCGACGGCTGCTGGACCGAGATGCAGTTCCGCTGGGACCGCGGCCGGTGCGGCACCCGCGGCGCCCACGCGCTCCGTGGTCTCGATGGATTCAGTTCGTCGGCGGCATGAGCACCGCGTCGATCAGGTAGACCGTCGCGTTGCGGGTCTGTACGCCGCCGCAGATCACCGCGGCCTCGCCGACCTCGATGCCCTCACCGGATCGGGTCACGGTGACCTCGGCTCCCTGCACGGTCTTATGGGTTCCGGCGATCTCGTCGGGGCCCAGGCGTCCCGGCACCGCATGGTAGGTGAGCACCGTGGCCAGCAGTTGGGCGTCGGTCTTCAACGCCTCGAGCGTGGCCGGATCGACTGCCGCGAACGCCTCGTCGACTGGGGCGAAGATGGTGAACTCCCCGGAGTTGAGCGTGTCGACCAGGTTGACCTGCGGATTCAGTTGGCCGGACACTGCCGCCGTGAGCTGGGTGAGCAGCGGGTTGTTCGCGGCGGCCACGCCGACCGGTTCGGCCGCCATGCCCTCGACCGAGCCCGGCCCGCTCGGCACCTGCTCGGCGTAGGCCGCACAGCCCGGCCCCACCAGATCGGCGGCGGGACCGCCGGCCGGCATCGACGTCTCCGGTGCCATGGTCGTGGCCATCGCTTCCGTCGTCGCGGCCGGTGACGAGGAGTCCGATTCGTCATCGGTGCATCCGGCGGCCGTGACGGCGAAGGCGAGCAGAACGGTCGCCACTGCGGCTCTGGTTGTTCTCATGTCGTTCACCAACTTTCCTCGGGCGGCGGGTGACCGTCGCACTTGCCGATGTCTCACATGCCCGCGCACTCCGCGATCGGCGCGGGATAACGCGCGGGGTCGATGCCGTGCCGCCAGGGTCGATGGATCGCGGCGCCGGGCAGCTCGGCCAGTTCGGGAATCCAGCGCCGCACGTAGTCGCCGCCGGGATCGAAGCGGGCGGCCTGGCGCAGCGGATTGAGGACGCGATTGGGGCGGGTGTCGGTGCCCGTACCCGCGGCCCACTGCCAGTTGAGCTGATTGTTGGCCAAGTCCCCGTCGACGAGCCAGTGCAGGAAATGGCGGGCGCCGATCCGCCAATCGATGCGCAAGGACTTGGTGAGGAAACTGGCGGCGATCAGCCGCGCACGGCCCGGCATCCAGCCTTCGGCGCGTAACTGACGCATCCCGGCATCGACGATCGGCAGTCCGGTGCGTCCCTGCTGCCAGGCCTCGACGGCGTGCGGGTCGGTGCGCCAGGTGATCCGCCGCGGCCGGTAGTCGGACCAGGCGGCGTCGGGGCGAGCGGCGAGCACCTGATGGTGGAAGTCGCGCCAGGCCAGTTGCCGGGCGAACGCGTGCCCGCCGCCGGAATCCGGATCCACCGCGGCGAGCACCTGTGCCGGCGACAGGCAGCCGAAATGCAGGTAGGGCGACAGATGTGAGGTGGCGTCGGCGTCGAGGGCGTCGCTGAGCCGGTCGTAGTCGTGTATGCCGTGGGAAACCCACTGGCGCAGCAGCTTTCGCCCAGTGGATTCGCCGCCCACGGATAGGTGTGGCGATCCGGGACCATCACACAGATCGGCCGCGTCAGGTAGCGGATCGGTCGGCACCGGGAAAGTGCCGAGTTTTCTGGGGGCGGGGATAGGGTCGCGTCGATGAGTCTCGGTCCACCGCCGGAAATACGGGGTGAAGACCGCGAAATGATCACCGCCGCCGGATGGTCGCAGCGCGGCGGGATCGACCGCCGTAATGGTTTCCCCATGCAGATGCAGCCTGCATTCGGTGAGTTCCGCGCGCAGGCGACGTGCCCGGCGCGCGCTGTAGGCGCTCACATCGGCTGCCAGATGCACATCGGTAGCGCCGGCCTCGCGAGCCAGCCGCGCGGTCTCCGTCACGGTGTCGCCCCTGCGGAGCACCAAATGACTACCGCGACGGTGCAATTCGTCATCGAGTTCGGCCAGCGCGGCAAGCAGGAAACGAATCCGGTTGGGGGCGCCGAAACGGGTGAGGATGGCGTCGTCGGCGACGAACAGCGGAATCACCGGTGACCCGTGATCGGACGCAGCGGCCAAGACCGGATTGTCGTGGATCCGCAGATCGCGGGTGAACAGCGCGATCGAGGGAGCCGAGGATGCGGTCATCGTGTACACAGCGGCGCGATATCGCCGATGCCGCCGGTGGTGGGTGAGGTCAGGTAGACGCAGGGGCTCTGGCCGACGGCCGTGATGGCGGCGCGCACATCGTCCCAGGTCGCGGGGTCCAGCTGTGGTGCGCGGGCCAGGACGAAGCCCGACAGCCGGGTCGGGTCGGTCACCAGGGCCCACGAATAGTCCGGCCCCAAGGCCGTGACGATGTAGTTGGTCGGCCCGCTCGGCTGGTCCTGACCGGGCGCACCTGGGAAGCTGACGTGCAACTGGGCGCGGGTCCGCGGGTCGTTCACCGTCGCGGTGCCCTGGATCTGGTTCAGCTCGCCGGTCCACGTCACGCATGAGTTGCGGACGGCGATGTCGCCTCGCTCGGTCAGAGCGTATTCGGCTGTCGTATCGCGGGCGCAAGAGAGGTTGAAAATCTGTGGTACCGCGGCCAATTGGCGCCAAGTGCCGAGATAGCGCTGGACGTCGAGTTCGGCGACCGGACGCGGTGGCGCGAGCGGGCCGGGCTGCGGATCGGCCCCGGCCGGCGGCGCCATCAGGACCGCCACGGCGGCGATACCTGCTGCAATCGCGGCTCGCCTGGACGTGCTGAGTGATCTCATCGGACGCTCCTCAGGTCTCGGTGACCGCACCAACGGTAGCATAAAACGATGCAGAAACGATGCAATATTGGGTCGCGTTCCGGAGGCGCCCCGGTGAACCAGGCAGAATGACACCATGCTCGCCGGGTCCTCCTCTCCGCCCGACGCGTCGGGATACCCGGTGCGTGTCGTCGCCGAGCGCCTCGGCATCCCCACCGCGACCCTGCGCAGCTGGAATCAGCGCTACGGCATCGGCCCGGCCCGCGAACCCGGACGTCATCGCCTCTACACCGAGGCCGATATCGCCGTCGTGCGGCGGATGCTGGAGCTGGTGCGTGCCGGTGCCAGCCCGGCGAGCGCGGCCGCCGCGGTCACCAGCCGGCCGGCCGCGCCCGCGCACGGCGACTGGGTGACGCTGCTGGCGGCGGCGTTCGAGCTGGACACCCAGACCATGGCCGAACAGCTGGGCGCGCACCTGCACACCTATGGCGTCATCGATACCTGGGAGTCGCTGTGCCGCCCGGCATTCGCGCGGATCGTCGAGCGGCAACTGGGCGGTGAGGGCTGCGTCGATGTCGAACATCTGCTGTCCTGGTCGATCACCGCCGCGTTGCACAGCTACCGGCCGCCGACGGCGCCAGCCAACTCGCGGTCGGCGGTGCTGGCATGCACCAGCGGGGAAACCCACGTGCTCGCACTGGAAGCCTTGCGGGCCGCGCTCGCCGAACGGGGAGTGAGCGTCTGGATGCTCGGCGCCAATGTCCCCACCGCCGCGCTCTCCGACACGCTCGCGCGTACCGATCGCACCCCGGTGGTGGTGCTGTGGTCTCAGCAGGAATCCACCGCGCTGATCTCGGCGATCCGCGCCGGACAGGCCGCGGGTGCCCGGGTGCTGGTGGGCGGGCCGGGCTGGGAATCGGTGATCCTGCCGGCCTCGACCATCAGCCTGACCGGGCTCGCCGATGCGGTGGACCGGGTGATCGGCGCTGGCGACTGACCGCCGTTCGCATCGTTTGTGCCTCGAAATGCGCTAGCGTGGAGCGCACCTGCGGTTGAGCCGCAGATCGCCGTCCGGCGCTGTGCCGGCGCCGATTCTGAGAAGGTGGTCGGGTGGACATCTGGAACCGGTATGCCTCGGTGGTGAGTTCTCGCCGGTCGTGGTGGGTGCTGATCGTGCTCGCCATCGCCGCGATCGGCGTCATCGGCGCGGTCGGGGAGAACGAGTCCGCGGGCGAGGCGCCGAACTCGCTGCCCGACGGTAATCAGTCCGCACAGATCGAACAGGCGCTGGCGCAGTTCCCCGATGCCGGCTCGGCCGCGGCGGTCATCGTGGTCTCCCGTGACGACGGCGCCGCGCTGACCGACGCCGATCTGGCGGCGGCTCGCGACGCAGTGGCCCGGGCCGGCGCGGGCGAACCCGGCGAGATCCACCTGGTCACCGCGCCGGACGGTGCCGCGGCCATCGGCCAGGTCCCGGTCTCCACTGAGCTCAGCGGGTTCGCACTCACCGACGAGATCGACCGGCTCCGCACGGTTTCCACGACCGGCCTGCCCGAGGAGCTACAACTCCAGGTGACCGGCGGGCCGGCCTTCGGCGCCGATATCGCCGACTCGTTCTCCGGCGCGAATGCCACTCTGCTGGCGGTCACCGCCGCCGTCGTGGCGATCTTGCTGATCGTCACGTACCGGTCGCCGGTGCTGTGGCTGATCCCGCTGTTCATCGTCGGTCTCGCCGACCGGGTCGCCACCAGCGTCGGCACCGGACTGGCCGCGCTGACCGAGCTCAGCTTCGACGGCTCCACCTCGGGCATCACCAGCGTGCTGGTCTTCGGTGCGGGCACCAACTACGCGCTGCTGCTGGTGTCGCGGTATCGCGACGAATTACGGCGCGAATCCGACCACCGCAGCGCGCTGCACCGCGCCTGCCGCCGAGCCGGGCCCGCCATCCTCGCCAGCAACCTCACCGTCGTCTCCGCGCTGCTGATCCTGCTGCTGGCGTCGGTACCGAGCACCCGCAGCCTGGGCGCATCGGCTGCCGCCGGGTTGCTGGTCGTGGTGGTGTTCGTGCTGTTCGGCTTGCCTGCCGCGCTGGCGCTGTGCGGCCGGAAGGTGTTCTGGCCCTTCGTGCCCGAGGCGGGCGGACCCGATGTGACCGAGACCGGCGTCTGGCATGCGATCGCGACGCGAGTGGTCGAACGACGCGCCCTGGTGGCAACCAGCGCGACGGCCGCACTGGTGGTGTGCGCGGCCGGGTTGTTCACCGTCGACGTCGGGCTCTCGCAAACCGAACAGTTCCGGGTGCAGGCCGAATCGGTGGCCGGATTCGAGACCTTGGCCGCGCATTTCCCGGCGGGCACCGGCGATCCCGCGGTCGTGGTCGCGCGTTCGGTAGCGGCCCCGCAGGTGGAGCAAGCGCTGACCGACACGCCCGGCGTTCAGCGCGTCACCCGCACCGGCACTGCGGATTCCGGGCTGACGCGCTGGGCGGTGGTGATCGACGCGCCGCCGGAATCCGAACGCGCCTTCGCCCAGATCGAGTCGATGCGCGACCGGCTGGCCGCCATCCCGGACGCGGACGCCCTGGTCGGCGGCAGCGACGCGGAGGCCCTCGACACCCGCAACGCGGCGAGCCGGGACCGCGCGGTGATCATTCCGCTGATCTTGCTGGTCGTGCTGATCATCCTGATCGGGCTGCTGCGGGCGATCCCGGCAGCGCTGGTGCTGGTCACGGTGACGGTGCTGAGCGCGCTCGCGGCGCTGGGGCTCGGCAGCTGGGTCAGCGTGCACCTGTTCGGGTTCCCGGCCATCGACACCAATATTCCGCTGTTCGCCTTCCTGTTCCTGGTGGCGCTCGGCGTGGACTATTCGATCTTTCTGGTGGTCCGTGCGCGCGAGGAGACACCGGGCCACGGCACCACGCAGGGGATCGTGCGGGCGGTCGCCACGACCGGCACCGTCATCACCAGCGCGGGTTTGGTGCTGGCGGCGGTGTTCTGCGTGCTCGGTGTGCTGCCCCTGATCACCCTCACCCAGCTGGGAATTGTGGTGGGCCTCGGCATCCTGCTCGACACCTTCGTCGTGCGCACCGTCATCGTTCCGGCCGCCTTCGCCACCATCGGCGATCGCATCTGGTGGCCGAGCGTGCTCACCGGTGCGACGGCGGCCGAGGACGCCGGGTCCCGCGTCAGGACGTGACGTGCTCGAGCTCGGCGAGTCCGGCCTCGAGATGAGCCAGCAGCCGTTGCAGATGGGGCACGCTGCGGCGGCAGCCGACGATGCCGAAGTCGAGGTTGTCGGCATTGGAGGACAGCGTGATGTTGAGCGCCTGTCCGTCCAGCACAATCGACATCGGGTAGCTGCCGTCCATCCGCGCCCCGCAGTAGTACATCGGCTGCTGCGGGCCGGGCACATTGGAGATGACGATGTTGAACGGCGGACGGGTCATCGAGACGAAACCCGGCAGGCTCGCCAGCCCGAGCGGCGACACCATCACCGCCGACACCGCCAAGGCCTGAATTCTCGGCATCTCCGCGAACAGCCGTTTGCCTTCGCGCATCGACGCACTGATGATCTCCAGGCGCTCGGCCGCGTCGGACACGTGAGTCGCCAGGTTGCAAAGGATCGTGCCGACGATGTTGCCGCCGCTGTCGGCCTCGCTCTCGGTCCGCAGCGACACCGGAACCATGGCGATCAGCGGGGTATCGGGAAGTGCGTTGTGTTCCAGCAGATATGAGCGCAGCGCGGCCGAACACATCGCCAGCACAACATCATTGACGGTGGCGCCGGTCGCGCCCTTGACCGCGCGGATGCGCTCCAGCGGCCAGGATTGCGCCGCGCAGCGCCGGGCTCCGCCGATGCGCACATTGAAAATGGTGTCCGGCGCGCTGAACGGGAGCGTGAGCTGCTGTTCGGCCAGTGCCGAACGGATCAGCGACACCGTCGACGGCGCCAGCTTGCCGAGGGACCGCGCGAAATCGGCGGTGCGGGAACGCTCGCCGCCCGCACCGGATCGAGTGCGCTTGGGCAGATTCCAGGGTGCCCGCAGGTCGGTGTCGAAGGGGTCGGTGGTCAGGGTGCGCCGCAACAGGCGCTGGGCCGCGACACCGTCGATCAAGGCGTGGTGCACCTTGGTGTAGACGGCGAATCGGCCGTCGTCGAGCCCTTCGATGAGGTGCTGTTCCCACAGCGGACGGTGCCGGTCGAGCAGTCCGCTGTGCAGGCGTGAGGTCATCGCCAGCAGTTCCCGGACCCGGCCCGGCGTGGCGAGCGCGGCCCGTTGCACGTGGTAGTCGAGGTCGACCTCGTCGTCGTAGGTCCAGGTGAGATTCGAGATGCCGCCGAGGATTCGACCGGGCCGCTTACGGAAGGTCGGTTCGGTCACCGCCGATTCGAGCAGCTGCTGATGGACCGACCGCGCGAACTCCGGTCCGGCGCCCTCGGGCGGTTCGAACAGCTGCAGCGATCCCACGTGCATGGGATGCTCGCGCGATTCGTTCAGCAGGAAGATCGCGTCGGTCGGTGAAATCAGGTCGATCATGGTCTCCTCGGTGCGTCCTGGCCGGCGCGGATGCCCGGATCAGCCCGCTTTCGCCTGCCGGGCCCGGTCCTCGGCCGGCGTGGCCGCCGCCCGCACGATGGGGGTGAGCAGCCGCGCCAGAATCAGCTGGTCGCGCGGGAGCTTGGCGGCCTCGGGCAGCCAGTTGTGCACGAAACCCACCGCCAGTTCGTTGTCGGGGTCCACCCAGCCACCGGAACCGGCCAGCCCGACATGCCCGAATCCGCGCGGCGCACCGGGGATCGGCAGTGAGTGGTAGCCGAGGCGCCAGCCCATCGGCAGCAGCAGGTTGCGGTCGGGCAGATAGGTCTGGACCCGGGCCGCTGCGCGCACCCGTCGCCGCGACAGCAGCGCGTTGTCGGTGGCGAGGATGTTGTAGACGGCCGCCAGCGCGCGTGCGGTGAACACGCCGTTCGCGGCGGGCATCTCGGTGCGCAGAATGGGCGCCTGCGGACCGGCCGCGAGGTTGGCGATCCCGGCGGCGTAGATCGACCGGATGAACCCGGTGCCCGGCCCGATCAGCCGGGTCGTGGTACGCAAGACCTGCTCGGCGTACCAGATCCCCAGCGGAAGCGAGGATCCCGACAGCGTCGCCACGGTGACGTCGCTGCCGGCCGGCGGTGTGCCCAGGTAGAGGCCGTCGATACCGAGCGGTTCGGCCAGCTCGGATCGGTACAGCTCGGCCATGCCCTTGCCGGTCACCGCGCGCGCGATGCCCGCGGCCAGCCAGCCGTAGGTGATCGCGTGGTAGGCGGGCACGCCACGGAAGCGGTCCGGCGCCGCGGCGGCGAGCCGGTCCTCCATCGCGAGATAGTCGAGCATCTCGGTGGTGTGGCGGGCCAGCGGCGCGATGCGGGACAGCCCGGCGCGATGGCTGAGCACCTCGGCGACGGTGATGGATTTCTTTCCCTTGGCCGCGAATTCGGGCCAGTACTCGGCGACCGGGGCGTGATAGTCGATCAGGCCCCGTGCGGCCAGCCGGTGCATGACCGTCGCGGTGACGCCCTTGCTGGTGGACCACGACACCGCACCGGTGTTCTTCTGCCATTCGGTGCCATCGGCGTCGGCGGTGCCGGTCCAGATGTCCACCACCGGAATTCCACGGTGGTACACCGCGAGCGCACCGCCACCGCGCCCGCCGGCGAAGAACCGCGCGAAAGCACTGACTGCCCTGCGGTAACCGGGAGCGGCCCCGCCGTGGATCGTGGCACCACCGGAGGTGGGTCGAATGGGTTCGAGCATGGTCGTGATCCTCCGTGTCGTACCGGTGCACACAGCCCGCGTGCGGACCGGTACCCATCCACGATACTGGCCGCCTCGCCGGTGGTGCAGCACGCGGGCGGGGCGGGGCGGTGACGTCCGGATGCCAGTTCTATTACGACCGGGCGGGCCCGGCGCCGAATGCGTGCCCTCGGCGGCCTCGGGCGGTAGGGTCTGGTCCGCCTCAGATCGACCGCGAGGTCGATGACCGACGACCAGACAGGGGAGTCCCGGGTGATTGCCATGGACCAGAGTTTGCGGACCGAACAGCGTGGTGACGGCACCTGGCGAGCCTGGTACGTGGACTCGGAGTGGATGGCGGACGGGTTCTCCCAGCAGGAAGCGGTCGCGGCGGCCCAGCGGCTGCGCCGTGATGACAGCGGAGCCTGATCCGGCACACCCAATTTTTTGGTTAGATCGCCAGCGGTTGATCCGCTGACGCTGTGAGTGTGTCCAGACTGCGTCGCAGCGCCCCGAACTCCCGTGCGTGCCCGGTTATCTTCGGCCGGAAGACTGCACGGCGAGAGGCGTATCCGGATGACGACTGGCACCGAAACCAAGCTGGACCGACTGCGCGAGGTGCTGGCCACCGCGGCGGAACCGGCGGGTGCGGCGGGGATCGCCAAACGTGCGCAGAAGGGCATCCCCAGCGCCCGGGAACGGGTGCAGTCGCTGCTCGATCCGGGGACCTTCACCGAGATCGGCGGGCTGGTGCGCAATCCGCGCGACCCCGACGCCATGTACGGCGACGGCGTGGTGACCGGCCACGGACGCATCGACGGCAGGCCCGTGGTGGTGATCGCCCACGACCAGACCGTGTACGGCGGTTCGGTCGGTGAGATGTTCGGGCGCAAGCTCACCCACATCCTGCGTTTCGCCTACGAGAAGGCCTGCCCGGTGGTCACCATCAACGACTCCGGTGGCGCCCGCATCCAGGACGCCGTCGCGTCGCTGGCCTGGTTCGCGCATATGAGCCGCTGCCAGGAGCGGCTGTCCGGTTTCGTGCCGCAGGTGTCGATCATGCTGGGCAAATGCGCGGCCGGCGCGGTGTACGGGCCGATCAATACCGATGTGCTGGTGGCGACCGGGAAGGCGCATATGTTCGTCACCGGTCCCGAGGTGATCAAGGCCGTGACCGGTGAGGACGTCACGGCCGAGGAACTCGGTGGCGCCGAGGTGCAGGCCCGCAACGGCGTGATCCACCAGGTGTGTGAGACCGAGCAGGACGCCTTCGACTGGGCGCGGAAGTATCTGAGCTATCTGCCGTCGAGCTGTGTGGAGCAGCCGCCGGTCGTCAATCCCGGGCTCGAACCCGAGATCACCGCCTACGACCTCGAATTGGAGTCGATCATTCCCGACTCCGATCGCGAGGGCTACGACATGCACGAGATCTTGCTGCGGATCTTCGACGACGGCGATTTCCACGAGATCCGCGCGGCGCACGCCCCGAACCTGATCACCGGCTTCGCCCGCATCGACGGCCGCCCGGTCGGTGTGCTGGCCAATCAGCCGCTGGTGCTCGGCGGCGCCTTGGACGCGAACTGTTCGGACAAGGCCACCTACTTCATCCGGCTCTGTGATGCCTTTGGGCTGCCGCTGATCTTCGTGGTGGATACCCCGGGCATCCTGCCGGGTGCGGAGGAGGAACGCAACGGCGTCATCATCCGGGGTGGGCGGGTGCCGCGCGCGATCATCGAGGCGACGGTGCCGATCATCAATCTGGTGGTGCGCAAGGTCTACGGCGGCGCCTACGGGTTCATGGCCTGCAAGCAGCTCGGTGCCGATATCAGCTTCGCCTGGCCGACTGCCCGCATCGCGGTGATCGGTGCCGAGGGCGCCGTCGATATCGCCGGCCGCCGTCAATTGCAGCAGGTGCCGCCCGAACAGCGGGCCGCGGTGCGCGAGTTCATGATCGAGCAGTACAACGCCACCGTCGCGACACCGTGGGTGGCGGCCGAACGCGGCTACATCGACGCCGTCATCGAACCGTCCACCACCCGCCTCGAACTGCGGCACGCCCTGCGCCTGCTGCGCGACAAGGGCGCCACGGTGGAATTCAATCCGCGCAAGCACAGCTTGTATCCCATGTGAGCCCGGCCGGTTCACGGCAGTTCAGGACGGTCACCCATGGCTGGTTTCCGGCGATATTCGGTTACGGTCGGCGCGGCGGTGATATGCGTTGTGGCCGTGGGTCCTTCGACAGCCGCGGCCGTTCCGCTCGATCCGATTGCGGTGTTGTGCACGGGCAGCGCGGACGGCTCCGGTGGGACCTGTGGGCAATGGACCGGGTCTAGTCATTACAAGACCGGCGCTCAGATACGTTTGCCGGTCGATGAGGTTCCCTCACGGCGCCACAGCCTGCCGTGATTGTGTTGTAGCGGCAGGTTCCGGGGCGCCGGGACCTTGTGGACGCCAGTGGGTTTCGTCGACTGCGTACCGCCGTCACCGTCAGCGGACGTCTCGTCGCTTACCGCCGATAATTCGATCATCGGCAAGTCGTTGCTGCCGGAGCCGGCCCCTGCGATCTTCCGCGAGAGACCCGATGAGCCGCCCGCTCGGCCTTCTCCTGCACCGTGGCGACATCGTCAACCAGCACATTCACCTGCCCGACCTTGCCGACGCTTCCCCTTGCCGAACGCCCCCGGACATGGGTATGCCCACCGAGCGGGCAGGGCCTGAGCCGCTCGATGGGCATCCGCCGGGCCGTCGCACGAACCGGCGCGGGTCACCGGTTAGGTGCGCGGGCGCGGCGGCCGGGCACCCACCGGACCGGCGGAGTCGGTGTCGATCCGGTCCGGTGGGTGCCGGTCTAGTGGCGGGTCAGAGTTGTCCGCCGCCGCCGATGAGCCAGGGGTTGAAGGTGCATTGCAGTTGCGGGAACTGCACCGGATCCAACGCGTTCAACGCGATGGACAGTGCCCGCGGCGAGTACATCATCGTCAAGTGGTCGGAGATGTCTTGTTCGCAGCCGTCTTGCAGGGTGATATTGCGGACCGTGGCCCCCGGTCCCGGCTTCAGGAACGTCAGATCATAGGGATTGGTGATCTCGTCATAGCGGGTGCCGACGATCGTGTAATCCACCCCCGGGACGGTGTCGCCATTGGCGTTGAGTTGGTTGACGAAGTCCGAGCCGATGGTCTGCTGGATCCCGGCATGCCCGACGAAGATCTCGATGAACCCGAGAATATCGATGCCCAGGTTGTTGATCGCGCGACCCAGGGCGCCGATGCCGTCGAGGCTGGTGCCGTGATGGGTGGCGCCGTAAGTGATCAGGTTCTTCACCTTCGCCGCACCCCCTTCGAACTTGGTGTACCAGTTCGACATCGACCCACCCTGCGAATGCGCCACGATATCGACCTCACTGGCGCCGGTCGCCGCCAACACCCGGTCGACGAACACCGCCAGTTGTTTGGCCGAGTCCTGGATGTAGCCGGTGCCCATCACCCCGGGCAGCACCGACCCCAACCCGCCACCCTCGAGCAGATTCGAGCGCCCGTAGTTGAAGGTGAAGGTGCAGAACCCGGCATCCTTGATCGGCTGACCCATATAGGCGAACCCGTTGTAGGCGTTCATCCAGGTGCCGTGGATCAACAACACCGGCCGCGGATGCTCCGCCGTCGGCTTGCAATTCCAGTCATTGGCGCCCGGCGGGGCCGCATCACCATTGGCCAGGCCGTAGGCGAACGCCGCCAACCACGACGTCTGCGAAGGCCCGTAACCGATGGTGTCGGAGGCATACCCACCCGACGACCCCGAACTACTACCCGAACCCCCGTAGCAATCACCGGACCCGTTACCCGAGCCGGCGCCGCTACCGGAATCACACGCCGACCCCGAACTCGACCCCGAATCGGCCACCGGCCCCGCCACCGACCGCCCCGCCGCAATATAGTCGGCCAGATCCTGCTCCGTCGGCGCGGCCGCGGCCTGCCCACCCACCGTGGACAACGCGAGCACCGCCGCACTCGCCACCACCACCGAACGCAACAACCGGCGAGAGGTACTTCGTCTCATAACGTGCCTTCCTGAGCTACAAACGTTCCAGTGATGACGCCACCGCGAATTCGGCGGCACCAAAACTGCGCCAACGGTATTTGCGGAAACGGTGCGGTCTCAGGCGGAACGTCGGTGTCTGGAAACTTCACGAAAAACGGTCACGGGTATTCGGCACGATGGACAGTCGATGCGGCCGGTTCTCGCTTTCCGGGCGTGAGAATGTCGTGCTACCAGCACTTCTGGTTGTGATCACAGGTTACGCGGCGGCGCGGTACCCGGCCGGAGGCCGGGCTCGGTAATCAATGTGTGCCGGACCAATTCTCGCTCGGGCGCGGCTGTGAGCTGTCCAATTGCGTATCCGCAGTGATGTTTTCCGGATGTCGCTGTGGATACGGTAATCATCCCCGTAGGAATCGGTCAGGAGGTCGATCCCGGATGTATCTCGCGAGCATATTCGTGACCTGGCTGACCTTCGTCGCCCTCGGCACCACCTCGCTCTGGGTGGTCTGGGCGGCACCCGGATCCACCCGCGTCAAAGTACAACGCTCCCTCGGCCCGCTGTGCCTGCTGAGCGTTGTGGTGATGCTGATATGGATGCAATTCGCGGCCGGTTGGTGAATAGCCACCTCCCGGCACCGCGTCAGGACGCCAACCCGCGCAACTGCTCCAGCAACCCGACGACCTGCTGAATGGTGTCGAGGTTCTGCAACGGCTCCGGAATGCGCCGCCGCAACCGCTCCCAGCGGGTGGTGGCGGCCGGGATATCCGGCTCCGGGTCGGCCAGGTCGCTGAGGACATCGTCCACATCGGCCGCCGAATCCGGCGCCGAGTCGAGCTGCGAGCGAAGCCGGCCGAGCTCAACGCGCAGATTGGCGAGCAGCGCCGCGAGCTGGTCGGTGTCGGCCCCGCCCGACAGATCGACCGGGCCGTTGATCTGCCCGTTGTTCCCGGAACCGCCGATATTGCCCGCGGCGACCCGGCCGCCGGTGATGTGGACCGAGGGGGCGGAGTTCGAATCCGGCACGGCTGCCTCCTAGTTCGTTGCCGGGGTGCCGGCCTGCACCGACCCGGAATTGCCCATACCGCCGATGTTTCCGGCGATGACGTTCGAGTTGTTGATGACGGTCGAGTTGTTGATCTGCTTGACCATGTCGCTGAATCCCTTGGCGGCGATGCCCTTTTCCCGCAGGAACCGGTGCACGGAGTCGAGGACGCGCTGCTCCAGGATCTTCAGGTAACGGTCGCAGTCGGTCTCCTGGAACAGGTTGGCGAGTTCGCTGCCCGCCGCCAGTTCGCGAATGCTGGCCGCGGAGCCGAATACCTGCTCCGCCTCGGCCGGAGTGGTCCAGGTGCCGCCGCCGCGGCGGCGGGCGATCAGACCGCGGACCACATCGACGACGCGGCCGGGCACGGTGGTCGGTAGCAGCGCCAGATCCCCGGCTGCGGTCCACAGGGTGCGTAGTTCCAGCATGCTGGGCGGGGAATCGACGCGGCGGAACTCGGGCGCGATGGGCGCGAGCACGAATCCGTGCCACTCCAGCACCAGCATCCGCTCCTCGCAGCCGACGTGCAGAAAGCCCGACACCGCGAGTTGGCGGGCCCAGCCGTCCAACCGGAAGCAGCGGTAATAGCGCAGCCATTCCGGGGATTCGTTGGTCAGCGCCGTCCAGTCCTCGGCGTTCAGCTCCGGTTCGGCGCCGGCATCGAGCCGGCTCAGCAACGCCCGCGCGGACGGATTGTGCAGCAGATCGGCCGGTGACAGGAGCGCCCAGCTGGTCACCCCGAGGTCGGCGAAACGCCAGCCGGGGGTCAGCGTCGGCGCCCGGCGCAACGTCGTCAGATCCGCGGTGACGAAATCCTGGAGTTCGCGGGGTTCGAAGGTCGGTACCGGGGTGGCCCGCGCGCTCTCAGCCGAATCGGTTGTCGCTGAGCTCGCGTACAGCTCGAGTGCCGACGACCAGGAACGGACTCGGGCGCCGGCGCCGACGAACGGCCGGTGGCCGCGATAGACCACGATTTCGCCCGAACTGTCCTGTGCCCGCCGCAGCTGATCCTGACTGATGCGGCGCAGCCTGTCGGCATAGGGCGCGCTCGCGGTGATGGCGGCTTCGCGCGGCGGGGCATCGGGTTGGAACCGTCCGTAGCCGTACCAGGTAGAGGCGACCTGCCAGGGCAGATAGTGCCGCGCGATCAGCAGGCAGAGCATCACCGTCAGTAGGGCCAGGGTGATCAGCATGAAGACGGTGGCGAGGGCGGAGTCGGGTGGGGTGAGGATCGGCTCGCCGATCGACTCCAGCGCCAGGGACGGCAGCGCGGTCGACAGCGTGGTGATCACCGCCCAGGCCAGCGCGGTTACGCTCCACTGCCGGCGCCGATCGGCGAGGAACCAGTTGGCCTCGACTCGGCTCTGGGCCAACCGGGTCACGATCGCCGCGCACAGCCGCCAGCTGAGCCCGGAGACCAGCCAGGCGAGTACCAGCAGTGGCGAGAACACGAGGGTCAGGATCAGCAGGCCGACCAGCACGAGGTTGAGGGTGCGCCGGCGCCACTGCGCTGCCGTGGCTTCGCGCAGCACGGTGACCGCGTCGACGCCCGGCGATGGCGGGACCGCCCGTTTCGGCTCCGCCAGATATTCCTCGACCAACGCGTCGGCCAGCTCGTCGTCGAGGTGCACCGCGGCCGCCAGGTAGCGGGTGGGCTCGTCGGTCGATGCCGTCATCGTGGTCTCGGTACCGCGTGCCGACGGTGTGCCGTTCTGCTCATCCGAGCCCCCTGGAGAACGTGAAACGCTTGTGCCGCAGAGGTTATCAGCGCGCCGGGGAGACTATCTGCGGATTCGCCGAGGCCTCATGGCCCTCGGAGTGTCGTCCGGAGTGTCGGCCCATGCGATAGGTGCGTGCTGACGGACGCCGGTGCGACGGTGCGGCCGATGGCAGCGCTCGGCTGAACACGGCCCGGCGAGGCAGATGACGCCAACGGATCTGCGCGAACCCCTTGCAGCAAACTAGAACGCGTTCTAACTTTGAGGGTGCATCTGTCGACGACGCGGGCCCGGAAGGCGCATGAATGAACACTGATCCGCAGATCACCGAGGTCGATCTCCTCCATCGGGAGCCGTTGGCGGTCGATATGCTCATCCGCTCGCTCGAGCTGTACGCCGATCGGACCGCGGTGCATATCGGGGACGAGCAGCTGACCTATCGGCAGGTGCGCGAGCAGATCAGCAAGTTCGCGCAGGCCTACGCCTCGCTGGGGCTGGGTATCGGCAGCCCGGTGGCCATTCTGTCGGCCAATCGTCCCGAGGTGCTGTTCACCCAGGGCGCCAATGCGGTGACCGGTGTCCGCTTCGCCGCGCTGCACCCGATGGGTTCGCTCGACGATCACGCCTACGTGCTGCAAGACGCCGGCATCGAGACCCTCATCTACGACCCGGACAAGTACGAGGAACGCGCCGCCGCGCTGGCCGAGCGGGTTCCGGAGTTGAAGAACCTGCTGGCCTTCGGTCCGACCGAGGCGGGCACCGATCTGCTGGCCGCCGCCGACGCCTTCGAGCCGGGTCCGCTGGTGGCCCCCGACGTCGCGCCCGGCGACACCGTCAGCCTCGCCTACACCGGCGGCACCACCGGCAAATCCAAGGGCGTGATGCTCAGCTTCCGCGGTGGCGCGACGCTGCTGCGGATCCAGATGACCGAATGGCAGTGGCCGCAGGAGGTGCGGTTCCTGGTCTGCACGCCGCTCAGCCACGCCGGCGGAGCGTTCTGGAACCCGACCAGCCTGCAAGGCGGTTCCATCGTGGTGCTGCCCGGTTTCGATCCGGCGACCGTGCTGGCCACCATCGAGAAGTACCGCATCACCTCGACGATGCTGGTGCCGACCATGCTGTACGCCCTGCTCGACTACCCCGACCTGGACAAATACGATCTGTCGAGCCTGGAGACGGTCTTCTACGGCGCCTCGGCCATCTCGCCGACCCGGCTGGCCGAGGCGATCGAGAAGTTCGGCCCGATCTTCTTCCAGTTCTACGGCCAGGCCGAATGCCCGATGACGATCTCGGTGCTGCGCAAGGAAGACCACGACCTCGCCGTGCCGGAACGGCTGGCCAGCTGTGGCCGGCCGGTGCCGTGGCTGCATGTCGCGCTGCTCGACGACGCGGGCAACGAGGTCCCGGCCGGGGAGCCCGGCGAGATCTGTGTGCGCGGACCGCTGGTGATGAAGGGCTATCTGAACAAGCCCGAACAGACAGCCGAGGCCACCGAACACGACTGGCTGCACACCGGTGACATCGCCCGCCGCGACGCCGACGGCTACCTCTACATCGTCGACCGCAAGAAGGACATGATCGTCACCGGCGGCTTCAATGTCTTTCCGCGCGAAGTGGAGGACGTGCTGTCGGCGCACCCGGCCGTCAGCGCGGCGGCCGTCATCGGTGTGCCCGACGACAAGTGGGGCGAGGCCGTGAAGGCGGTGGTGGTGCTGCGTTCGGGCCGCGAGGTGGCGGTGGAGGAGTTGCAGGCGCTGGTGAAGGAACGCAAGGGCGCGGTCTACACGCCCAAGTCGATCGACTTCGCCGACAGCATTCCGCTCAGCCCGCTGGGCAAGCCCGACAAGAAAGCCCTGCGCGCGCAGTACTGGACCGACGGCGCCCGCCAGGTGAACTGAACCCTCGACGCAGCAGAGCCGGCCGACAAGTTCGGCCGGCTCTGTTGTTGTGTGGCAGGGAGATCCGTCAGGTGAGTCAGCGATCCGGCGGCCCGGCGAGGATCGCGGTGACCATATCGATCAGCTCTTCCATCACCTCGTCGGGCGAGAGCCGCGTGCCGCTGAGCGCGAGCATGTCGCGCAGTGCGTCGAGATCGCCGAGGGCCTGGAAGGTCAGGCTCATCGCCTGGGTCAGCCGGAATCGAATGGTCCGGGCGGGCACGCCGGGATAGATCGCCCCCAGCAGCGAGGTGAACCGGCGCGCCTGCGGTGCGAAACCCTCGGTGATCCGCGACAGCGCGGGATGACGGCTGCCGATGATGCCCGCGACGATGGTGACCCAGGCGGTGCCGCCCGCGGCGATCTGCTCGGCCACCGGACGCACGAACGCCTCGGCCAGCGTGCGCGCGCTCGGATCGCCGGAAGCCTCGATGCTGTCGAGCAATTCGGCGCGCCGCTGGGAGACCTGCCCGCCGCGCTGCTCGAGCAGGGCCTCGACCAGCGCGTCCTTGGACCCGAAGTGGTAGTGCACCGAGGCGACGTTCGCGCCGGCCGCCGACATCACCGCCCGCAACGACACCGCGTCGATCCCGCGCTCGGCGAACAGCCGTTCGGCGGCGAGGATCAGGCGCTGGTCGGTGGGCAGCGCGGTCTCGGGTTGCCCGGCCGGCGCGGTTTCCGTCGAAAGTCCTCGGCTCACGTGCGCACCCTAATCGAGCGGGGTGGGAGCACCGTAGAGCGTGACGACCACCGCGCCACCGAGCCCGAGATTGTGGGCCAGCGCCCGGCGGGCGCCCTCGACCTGACGCGGCCCGGCCTCGCCACGCAACTGCCAGGTCAACTCCGCGCACTGGGCCAGGCCGGTGGCCCCGAGCGGATGACCCTTGGAGATCAGCCCGCCGGACGGGTTGACCACCCAGCGTCCGCCGTAGGTCGTCGCACCGGCATCGATCAGCGACCCCGATTCGCCGGGCGCGCACATGCCGAGGGCTTCGTAGGTGATGAGCTCGTTGATCGAGAAGCAGTCGTGCAGTTCGATCACATCGACCTCGTCGATGGTGGTGCCGGTGGAGTCGAAGACCTCGGTGGCGGCTTTGCGCGTCATCGGGGCACCGACCACGTCGATCATGGATTCGGTCGCGAACGACGAGGTGTCGTCGGTGGCCAGCGCCTGGCCCAGGATCTCCACGGCGCGATCGGCGAGACCGTGTTCGCGCACGAACGCCTCGCTGACGACGATCGCGGCGGCCGAACCGTCCGACATCGGTGAGCACTGCGAGCGGGTGAGCGGGTCGTGCACCGGTTTGTCGCCGAGCACCTGCTCGAGGGTGTAGGCGTCCTGGAACTGGGCGTACGGGTTGCGGGTTGAGTGCTCGTGGTTCTTCACCGCGACGCCGGCGAGCTGTTCGCGGGTGGTGCCGTAGCGGCGCATGTGCTCGGCCGCCGCCGCGCCGAAGAACTGGGCGGTCAACGGGGCGGTGCCGAAACCGTTGGTGGACTTCAGGACCGCGATATGGCGGTCGATGGTGCTGACCGCGGGCTTGCCCGAACCGGCCATGGCCTCCTTGGTCATCTGCTCGAAGCCGACGGCCAGCGCCACGTCCACCAGCCCGGCCTGCACCCATTCGCGCGCCAGCATCAACGCGGTGGACCCGGTGGCGCAGTTGTTGTTGACGTTCACCATCGGAATCCCGGTGAGCCCCACGTCGTAAAGCGCGCGCTGTCCCGCGGTGGACGGCTGGAAGACGTAGCCGACCGCGGCGCGCTGCACCTGGCCGTAGTCGATGCCCGCGTCGGCCAGCGCCGCGTTCACCGCCTCGGCGACCATGTCGGGGTACTGCCAGTCCCGGCTGGCGATCTTCTCGAATTTCGTCATCCCGACGCCGATGACGAAGGCTCGCTGACTCACGCTGTCACTCCTCGAATGCGCTGTGCGCGTTGCTGTGTGGGGGAAATCAGGGCTCGGGCCGGTCACTGCCGACGACCCAGAGGGCATGGAATTGCGAGGCGCCGCCCATCGCGTGCCCGATAGCGCGCCTTGCGTCCGGCACCTGATGGGCGCCCGCGGTACCGCGGACCTGGAGCGCGGCCTCGGCGAACCGCAGCAGACCGGTGGCGCCGGTGGGATTGCCCGACAGCACCCCGCCCGACGGATTGACCGGCAGTTCACCGTCGAAGGCCGTGCGCCCGGAATCGACCATCTTCCAGCCGTTTCCGGCCTCGGCCAGCCCGATGTTCTCCAGCCACATCGGCTCATACCAGCTGTAGGGGATGTAGAGCTCGGCGACGTCGATCTCGCGGGCCGGATCGGTGATGCCGGCCTGCCGGTACGCCTCGGCCGCGCACTGCCTGCCCGCTTCCGGGTTCACCTCGTCGCGTCCGGCGAAATGGCCGGTCTCGGTGCGCCAGGCCATGCCGTGGATCCAGGCCGGCGGCTGCGGATTGTGCTCGGCGTCGGCTTCGCCCGCGATCACCACCGCGCACGAACCGTCCGAGGACGGGCACGATTCCAGATACCGGATCGGATCCCACAGCATCGGCGATTCCCGCACCTGCTCCACGGTGATATCCGGGCGCTGGATATGGGCGTACGGATTGCGCGTCGCATTGAGCCGATGGTTGACCGCGACCTGCCAGCCGATGTGTTCGGGCGCACCGGAGCGGCGGATGTACTCGCGGATGACCGGGGCGAAATGCCCGCCCGCGCCGGCGCCGAGATTGGCGCTGAACGGCAGTCCGCGCGAGAGCGCCCAGGTGAAATCGCCCTCGGATTCCTTGGAATAGGCCACCACCAGCACCCGTCGCGCCAGCCCGGCCTGCACTAGATGCGCACCGTAGATCGCGGCGTGCCCGCCGACGCTGCCGCCGGTGAACACCCGGGTGACCGGTAGGCCACGCGCGCCCATGGCGTCGGCGAGATACAGCTCGGGATTCATCACGCCGTCGAACAGGTCCGGCGTCTTCGACAGCACGATGGCGTCGATATCGCGGTGGTCCAGCCCCGCGTCGGTGAGGGCGGCGTCGACCGATTCGCGCACCAGCCCGCCGATGCTGACCTCACGCTTCTTGGCCTGTTTGCTCTGTCCGATGCCGATGACCGCGGTTCTCATCGATCTCCCTCCATCAGGCAGATCAGGTTCTGCTGGAGCGCAGGGCCGTTGGTGGCGTGGGCGAGGGTGCGGTCGGCGTGGCCGTCGAGGATGTGCTGGGCGGCCTCACCGATGCGGATCAGCCCGGTCGCGGTCGCCGGCCGTCCGGCCAATGGTCCGCCGCCGGGATTGATCCGGGCGCCGTCGAGGCCGAGCGTGCTCGCCAGCAGTGGCTCCTGATAGCTGTATTCACAGTGCAATTCGGCGATATCGACCTGGGTCGCGCAGAATCCGGCGAGCTCTGCGGCTCGTGCTGCGGCGGCGCCGACGGTGTCGGCTCGGGTGAGATCACGGGTGCCCGGATAGTGGCTGTCCATCCGGTGATCGGCGCCGCGCACCCACGCGGGACGCTCGGCCAGCCTGCGCGCGGTATCACCGGCGGCGAGCACCACCACCGCCGCCGCATCGCCCGCCGGTCCCACATCGTGGGCGCGCAACGGCGACGCGATGTAGGGCGCCGCGAGCAGCTCCTCCACCGGATAGGCGCCGGATTTCTGCGCGGCGGGGTTGCCGGTAGCCGCGGCGAGACTGCGCGAAACCACTTCGGCCAGTTGATGTTCACTCACCGCACCGGCCTCGATGAGCGCGGCCGCCTGGAGCGCGGCGAGGGCGTCGCGGTGCGGCCGCAGGGGTGCGAGGAAATACGGATCCAGCTGCGCGGCCATCACCTGATCGAGGTCCTGTGGCAAGGACCCGCGACCGATGCCGTAGACCACCGCGATATCGCCTTCGCCGAGCTGCAACCAGCTCCACGCCTCGTAGCAGGCCCAGGCCGCGTCCATCTCGACATGCGATTCCGAGATCGGTGGCCACGCACCCACCGCGTCGAGCGATTCGATATAGGCGAAGGTGCGGCCTTCGAAGAAGTCGTGGCTGCCCGAGGCGAAGAAATCCACCTCGTCGCGGGTGATGCCTGCGGAGTCGAGCGCGCGGCGGATCACCGGCAGCAGGATCTCGGCCATATCGTGACGCCGATCGGCGGCCGCGCACGGCGACTGAGCGAAGGCGACGATACCCACCTCACGCATCGGAAACTCCTGCCTCGGTGCGGGTTTGGCTGGATGGAATGGGCCGGTAGTACCGAATCGCATTCATCGACGTGTCGAGTTCGTCGTCGGCAGACCAGACCGGTTCGACGGCCATCCCGATGTGCACCCGGCTCGGCTCGATCTCCTGGATCAGATGCATCAACCGGGTGTCCGCGCCGCGCACCTGGATATAAGCCACCACGTAGGGCGGGGTGAAGACCTGGCCCGGGAACGGGAAATTCACCACGCAGAAGGTCGAGATGGTCCCGTCGCCGGGCAGTTCGAACGGTTCGGACAGCTCGGTCAGGCAGCGCGAGCAGAACTCCGGCGGCGGCAGATACACCTGCGCGCAGCCCGGGCAGCGCCGCGCGAGCAGCCGGCGCTGCGACAGTCCACGCAGGAACACCGAACGGCCCACGCCCGCGACGTAGGTGTAGTCCATCCGGAACGGATTGGTGAACTCGGTGACGGGCTCGGGCAGGGTGCTCATGAATCCACCGGCTCGAAACAGACGATGTCGCGGATACTGCCCACCCGCTCGGCGCGCCAGCGCGGGACGACCCGCAGGCCCGAGGTCATGCGCGCGGGGTCGCCGCCGGTGTCGACGGCATGGAACAGGCAACCCTCGGTGCCGTCGATGCTGATGAAAGCCCAGGCGTAGGCGTGCGGGAGGTCGTCGCCGGCGCGGTGCGGCACCCAGGTCCAGTGCCGCACCGTTCCCGTCGCGGGCAGCTCGACCAGCTCGCCGGTCGCCCGGGCGGTGACCGGATCGAATTCCGCGGCCGGGCACAGCACGGTGCCGCGATCGGTGGTGGACCCGAACAGCCTGCCCTCGCGCAGGCCGCCGAGGAAGACCCCGATGGTCGGGCCGACCGTCCGGTTGAACGGAAATTCCAGGCTGTAGGGCGCGGTCAGGCTGTCGTGCGGTGTTTCGGCTGTCATGAGGCTCCTGCCGACTGGTACCGGGAAATGGCGGGCGGGCCCCGGCGGGGGAGCGGGCCGCGACTCGATCGTGGACCACCCCCGCGCCACCTGTCAATCAGTCGTTTCAATCGGGTGATTGACGGGCATGTACAGCGGGTCGGTGATGTCGTAGTCTGGCGCCGAAAGTAGAACCTGTTTCAGCGTGTCCTCGGGTGAGGAGATTTCCATGGCCATCGTTCAATCGCTGCCGGCCACGGCCGACGGCCACCGCAGGCTCGGGCTGAGCAACCCGGCCACCCGCGACCACGTCGGCGAGATCGTGGTGAGCACCCCCGAGGACGTGGCCGCGGCCGTGGCTCGCGCGCGGGCGGCCCAGCCGGGATGGGCGGCGCGCCCGGTCGCCGAACGCGCCGACATCATCCGCCGCGCCGTCGAGGTGCTGGTCAAACGCCGCGACGAGATCGTGGCCACCGTGCAGGAAGAAACCGGCAAGCCGCGGGTGGAGGCGCTCGCGGTCGAGATCGTGCCCTCCTGCGATTTCCTCAACTACTGGAGCGGGCGCGCGCCGAAAGATCTGGCCGATGAGAAGCGCAGGCTGCACGGCTACATCGCACCGCTGAAGAAGCTGGTCGTCAACTATCAGCCGCTCGGCGTGGTCGGTGTGATCACACCGTGGAACGGGCCGTTCGTGCTCTCGCTCAACCCGGTCGCGCAGGCGCTGCTGGCGGGTAACGCCGTGGTGCTCAAACCGTCCGAGGTGACACCGCATTCGGGCGAGTGGGCGGTGAAGATCCTGCGCGAGGCCGGCGTCCCCGACGACGTCGTGCAGGTGATCCACGGCGACGGCGAGACCGGCGCCGCCCTGGTGAACAGCGATATCGACAAGATCTCCTTCACCGGCAGCGTGCCCACCGGCAAGAAGATCGCCGCCGCCTGCGCGGCCCGGCTGATCCCCTGCACCATGGAGCTCGGCGGCAAGGACGCGATGATCGTGTGCGCCGACGCCGATCTGGAGCGGGCCGCGGCGGGTGCGGTGTATCTGTCGATGTTCAACACCGGGCAGGTCTGCGTCGGGGTGGAGCGGATCTACGTGGTGGATTCCGTCGCCGACGAATTCATCGCCAAGGTGCAGGAGAAGGCCGAGGCGGTCACCTACGGTCCGGGGACGGGCAAGGATGTCGGGCCGCTGTTCTGGGATCGTCAGCTCGACATCGTCACCAGGCACGTCGACGATGCCGTGGCCAAGGGCGCCACGGTGCTGGTCGGCGGCAAGAGCGACACCGCCGACGGCGTGTTCTTCCAGCCCACGCTGATCGTCGACGTCACCCATGACATGGACCTGATGCGCGAGGAGACCTTCGGCCCGGTGGTGGCGATCATGCGGGTCGCCGACGAGGACGAGGCCGTGCGCAAGGCCAACGACTGCGCCTACGGCCTCAGCGGCAGCGTGTTCAGCAAGAATCCCGACACCGTGGTCCGGCTCGCCAAACAACTGCGCACCGGATCGGTGGTGCACAACGACGCCTCGGTGATCTACGGGGTGCCCGAGGCGCCGTTCGGCGGCCGCAAGGACAGCGGGCTCGGCCACGTCAACGGCCGGGATGCGTTGCGCGGCTTCACTCATGCCCAGCCGGTGCTGCTGGATCGGTGGGGGTTGAAGAAGGAGAACATCTGGTACCCCTACTCCGACAAGACCGTGCGGACGCTGGAGCGGATGATCGATCTGGCGTTCGGCAGTTCCATCGCCCGCAAGCTCATGTCGTGAGCGGCCGGCGGGTTCAGGACGATTTGTGCGGCACGCCGATCGTCAGCCCGCCGTCCACCACGAACTCCGCACCGGTCGAATACGAGGACTCGTCGCTGGCGAGATAGGTGACCAGCGCCGAGACCTCTTCCGGGTCGGCGCCGCGCCCGAGCGGGATCTGCAGGAAGTCCTCCGGGATGCCCGCGGTCATCGGCGTTCGGATCAGGCCCGGGTGGATGGAGTTCACCCGGATGCCGTGCGGTGCCAGCTCCAGCGCCACCGACTTGGTGAGTCCGCGCACGGCGAACTTGCTGGCGACGTAACCGTGCAGGCCCGGGCTGCCGCGCAGGCCCTCGACCGAGGAGACGTTGATCATCGAACCGCCGCCCGCCGCGATCATGGCCGGGGTGGCGGCCTGCATGCCGAGGAAGGTGCCGGTCAGATTGATATCGATGATCCGCTGCCATTCGGCGTGGTCGAAGTCGGCGATCAGATTGCCGTTGACGATGCCGGCATTGTTGACCAGCACGTTCAGCGAGCCGAACCGGTCGACCGCGGCGGCGACGGCGGCGCGCCAGTCCTCGGGTTCGCGCACATCGAGGTGGACGTAGGCGATATCGGGGCCCAGCTCCTCGGCCAGCGCCTTACCCTCCTCGTCGAGCACGTCACCGATCACCACCTTGGCGCCTTCGGCCAGCATCGCTCGCGCGTGCGCGGCGCCCATACCGCGTGAACCGCCGCTGATCAACGCCACTTTGCCGGTCAACCGTGCCATTGCGAATCTCCTTCTCGGTCATCCCTGACTACTGGTGAAACACGTTACAGAGTTGGTGGGTGAATCTGCCGGGAATGTGTGGGGTTGCGGGCGGTCTGGGTGAGCTAGCGGAGGATTCCGCGGGAGCGTCGCGGTGAGCGGGCGGATTCGGTATGGCATCATCGAGTAGAACGAGTTCTAAAAATGTCGGCGAAAGGCTCGGGAGGTTCGCGATGGGAACCGGCCGATCGGTGCGAACCGGTCCGTTCGTGGTACCTGAGATCGATGAGATCCCCGGCGGGCGGCTGCTGGAACTGCCCGGCCGCGGGCGCACCTACGTCGTCGATATGCCGGGCCCGCCTGACGCGCCGACGCTGATCCTGCTGCACGGCACCGCGTGCACGGCGATGCTGAACTGGTTTCCCGCACTGGAGACGTTGTCGCGGCGCTACCGGATCGTGCTGTTCGATCAGCGCTGGCACGGCCGCGGCATCCGCTCGCAGCGATTCCGGCTCGACGACTGCGCCGATGACGTGGTCGCGGTGGCCGACGCGCTGGGCGTGGAACGCTTTGTCTGTGTGGGCTATTCGCTGGGCGGCGTGGTCTCGCTACTGACCGCGCACCGTCATCCGGAGCGGGTGGCCGGGCTCGTGCTGTGTGCGACGCCGTATCGCTTCCAGGACAAATGGCGCGAGCGGGCCTTTCATCGCGGCTTCGCGGCCATGGCCGGTGCGTTGGGTGACTATCCCTACCGGCGCGCCGAGCGGCTGGCCGATGCGCTACCGGAACTGCCGGTGGCGCTGGTCCCCGGGCAGCTGCGGCGCTGGGCGATGGGGGAGTTCCGCAGCACCAGCGGCTGGGCATTGACCCCGATACTGGCCGAGATCGGACGGTTCGACGCGACCGAGTGGCTGTCGAGTCTGACGATGCCGACGGCGGTGGTGATCACCACGAAAGACAAGGCGATTCCGGTGTACCGGCAAATCGAATTGGCGGCCGCGATACCGGGGACGAGCATCCATCCGGTGCCTGCGGGACATACGGCCTGCGCGTTCGCGGCGGACCGGTTCGTTCCGGTGCTCGACGAAGCCTGCGCGGCGGTCGCGGCGCGGTTGTGAGATGACGACCCTGTTCGACGCCGGTGGCGAACAGGGCGGTCGGTCGGAGCGCTGATCAGCCCCGAGCGCGTGCCGCGGCCAGCAGATCGGCGATCACGGCGGGCACCGCATCGGCCAGCTCGCCGATATCGGGTACCAGTTCACGGCAGGCGATGAAGCCGAAATCCAGATCGCCGCAATTGGACAGCACGGTGACGGTGAGCCCGGCGCCGTGGAAGATCGGGCCGAACGGATACATGCCGTCCACGCGCACGCCGAGGAAATACAGCGGCATCGGCGGCCCCGGCACATTCGACACCACCAGGTTGTGCACCACCGGATGCGCCTCGGCCAGCTTCAGCGACGAGTAGATCCGCGAGGCGAGCTGAAAGGTGTTGGGCGGAGCGTACTTCGACCAGTCCTGCAAGAAATCGGCGCCGATCAGGTCATGCTCCTTCTTCGCCTCCTCGTTGGCGGCGGCGAGCATGGTGAGTCGCTCGACGGGATCGGCGATATCGGTGCCGAGCCGGCAGAACAGCGTGGAGACCTTGTTGATGCCCTCGGTGTGCCGGGTGGATTCGTGGACCGAGACCGGCACCGAGGCGATCAGCGAGCGATCGGGCAGCTCGCCGTGGGTGTCGAGGTAGTTGCGCAGCACCCCGCCGACGATCGTCAGCACCACATCGTTGACCTTGACGCCGAAGGCCGCCTTGATCTCCTTGATCGCGCCCAGATCCGCCTTGGTGAACGCGACCGCGCGGTGTGCGGTGATGGCCTTGTTGAACGGAGTGCGCGGGGCCGAGAACGGTAATGCCATGCCCGCCTCGTTCTTCCGGCGCCGCTGCGCGAAGCCCGCGACCATCCCGACGGTCTTGGGCACCATGCCGAGCACGCCCACCTTGCCCGGGATCCGCGTCAGCGCGCGGGCCGCCAGGACGATGTCGTTCGGCTCTGGTTCGGGCTGCCACGGTTGCGGATCGGGCCGCGAGGCGCCCGGCTCCAGATCGCACAGGTGCATCATCATGTTCGTGCCGGTGATGCCGTCGACGGCGGCGTGGTGGTACTTGCAGATCACCGCGATCTTGCCGTTCTCGAGGCCCTCCACCACCGACATCTCCCACAGCGGACGGTCCCGGTCCATCGGCCGGCTGGCGATATCGCCGATGAGTTCGGCCAGCTCGGCGCGCCCGGCGGGGGAGGGCAGTCCGACCCGGCGGACGTGATAGTCCAGATCGAAATTCGGGTCGTCGACCCAGACCGGGTGATCGAGATTGAACGGCACCTCGTGGATCTTGCGCCGCATATGCGGAATGAGCGGCAGCCTGCGGCCGAGTTCGGCCTTCAGCGCGTCGAAGGAATAGCTGCCCTCGACGGGGTCGAGGATCAACAGGGCACAGACGTGAAGATGCTGGGTTCCGGTCTCCAGATAGAGGAAACTGGCGTCCAGTCCGGTGAGTTGTTCCATAGCAAAAGACTACTAGAACGTGTTCTAAAAACGGGCTCGTTGGCGGCGAAGTCGATCACAGTAGCGGGGGATATTGCCAGATCGTGATCGACGGGTATCGGTCCGGAATCTGCATGTAACTCGGAGTCCTAGTTATGTGTATGCTGTTGCTACGGTCGTGAAGGAACGTCGGCGGTGAACACCACTGAACACGCCGTGACACGCTGAGGAGTATCGATGAAGCTACTTCGCCGGAGCCGGCCACGCCCGGATATCGATCCTGGGCCGGTGGCGCTGCATGCCCGCAATGTGCGTTTCGACTGGTCCGAGACGCCGCTGCACTGGATGGCGGCCGAGCCGATCGCCTCGCATCTGATCAATTCGCTGAACCTGCTACTCCCCGAAGGTGAGCGCATGTTCTGCGCCACCTACACCGAGGCCCTGCCGTGGGTGCGCGAGGAGAAGCTGCGCGAGGCCATGCTCGGGTTCATCGGCCAGGAGGCCATGCACGCCCAGACCCACGACAAGGTGCTGCACGAGGTGCTGGCCGCGCACGGCATCGACCCGGAGCCGTACCTGCGTCAGGCCGAATACCTGTTCCGCATTTCTCTCGGACCCCGCGAGAACGCCGGCAACGCACGTCATCAGCAACTCGTGGAGCGGCTGACCGTCATCGCGTGCCTGGAACACTTCTTCGCCTACCTCGGCGACTGGGTGCTCAATGCCGATCTGGAGAAGTTCGACGCCGACCCGCGTGTGGCCGACCTGTTCCGGTGGCACGGCGCCGAAGAGGTCGAGCACCGGCACGTCGCCCACGATGTCGCGGTGTATTTCGGTGCGGGATATGTGCGGCGAGCGGCGATCATGACCCTGGTTTTCCCGGTCTTCATCGGACTTGTCTTGCGCGGCACCAAGTTTCTGGTGCAGCAGGACCCGGCGCTGCCCGATTACGGCTATCCGCGATTGGTGCGCGCGGTGTTCGCCGCCATGTGGCGCGGGGCCCTGCCGGGCGTGCCATCGCTGCTGCGCAGCGCGTTGTCCACCTTCAAGCCGGGCTACAACCCGGAAACCGTCGGCTCCACCGCACAGGCCATCGCGTATCTGGCCGCGTCACCGGCGGCGCGGGCGGCGGCGTCGTGACGGCGACGCGGCCGCCGGTGGTTCCGCCGGCCGATCTCTACGGCAAACGCTCCCGGGACCGGACCATGCGGTTGCTCGACGCGGTCGTCGAGGCGCGGTTGCGGTGGGCGGCTCTGGTGAATCGCCGGCCGCGCGAACCGCATGCCGACGACGGCCGGATACCGCTGGTCGTCACCGAGCGCCGGATCGAGGCCCACGACACCGAGGTGATCAGCCTGGTGTTGCGCGCACCCGACGGCGGTGAACTGCCGGCCTGGCGTCCAGGCGCGCACCTGGATCTGGAACTGCCATCGGGCCGGCTGCGGCAGTACTCGCTGTGCGGCGACCCGGCCGACTCGCACGTTTATCGGGTCGCCGTGCGGCGCATCCCCGACGGCGGTGGCGGCTCGGTCGAGGTGCACCGTGACCTCGTCGTCGGCACCCCGATCACCGTGCGCGGGCCGCGCAATGCCTTCCCGTTCGCGGTGCCGGGATACGGCTCGCCCGCCACCCGGCTGCACTTCGTGGCCGGCGGCATCGGCATCACCCCGATCCTGCCGATGATGCGGCTGGCCGACCGGCTCGGCCTGGACTGGTCCATGGTCTACACCGGCCGCAACCGCGACACCATCCCGTTCCTGGACGAGGTGGAGCAGTTCGGCAGCCGGGTCACCGTCCGCACCGACGACGAGCACGGCCTACCCGACGCGGCCGCGCTGCTACCCGCGCTCAGCGCCGGAACCGCCGTCTACTGCTGCGGTCCGGTGCCGATGACCGAGATGATCGCCGACGCGGTCCGCCCGCTGCGCGGGGTGGAACTGCATTCCGAGCGGTTCTCGCCGCCGCCGATCGTCGACGGCGTGCCGTTCGAGATCGAGCTCGCCTCGACCGGCGAAGTGCTCGAGGTACCCGCCGACCGGACTGCCCTGGACACGGTGCTCGACGCCCGCCCGGACCGTCCGTACTCGTGCCGTCAGGGGTTCTGCCGTACCTGCGCGGTGCGGGTCCTGGCCGGGCAGCCCGAGCACCGCGACACCGTACTCACCGACGCCGACCGCGCCGCGGGCCAGATGCTGATCTGCGTATCCCGTTCGGCGGGTGGACGTTTGACCTTGGACCTGTAGAGGAGCCCACCAGTGACCACCCGATCCCCCGAACCCGAGCACATCCGCCGCACCGTGCACAACGGCGAGTTTGCGCTCGCGGTGCACGAATACGGTGACCCGAACGCCGAGACCGTCGTGCTGGTGCACGGCTGGCCCGACACCCACCACCTGTGGGACAAGGTGGTGCCGCTGCTGGCGCGCCGGTTCCACGTCGTCAGCTACGACACTCGCGGACACGGCGAGTCCACCCGCACCCAGCGCACCGCCGACTTCCGGCTCGAGGAGCTGGCCTCGGATTTCTTCGCGGTCGCGGATGCGGTCAGTCCCGATCGGCCGGTGCACGTGCTGGCCCACGACTGGGGTTCGGTGCACATGTGGGAAGCGGTTTGCGAACCGGGTGCGGACCGGCGCATCGCCTCGTTCACCTCGGTATCCGGGCCCAATCTCGATCATCTCGGCAAATGGGTGCGTGCCCGGTTGTCGCGTCCGACGCCGCGCAATGTGTGGCAGCCGCTCACCCAGCTGGCGTCCTCGGCGTACACATTCTTCTTCATGACACCGGTCCTGCCGCGCGTGGTGTTCGGGCAGCTGGCCACCGAGGGGCGCTGGCGGCAGCTGGTGGGATTGATGAACGAGACCTCGGCGTCGAATGTGTCGCTGGGCAGCACGTTCCGCCAGGACATCGTCGACGGGCTGTTGATCTATCGCGCGAATATCCTGCCGCGCATGCTGGCGCCGCGGGACCGGCACACCGATGTGCCGGTGCAGTTGATCGTCGCCGGACGTGACGTCGCGGTCCGCCCCGCCGGCTATGACGACGAGCGCAAATGGACGTCGCGGCTGTGGCGCCGTGATGTGCCCGCCGGGCACTGGATGCCGTTCTCGCATCCGGAACTGCTGGCCACCGCGACGACCGAACTCATCGACACCCTCGCCGGCGGGCCGATGCCGCGCGGGTTGCGGCGTGCCGAGATCAGCCGCAGCCGAGGCGAATTCGGCGATCAACTGGTGGTGATCACCGGCGGCGGCAGCGGCATCGGCCGCGAGACGGCGCTGGCGTTCGCGCGCCGCGGGGCCGAGATCGTGCTGTCGGACGTCAACCTGGCCGCCGCCAAGGAGACCGTGGAACTGGTGGCCGCCGCCGGTGGTATCGCCCACGCATATCAACTCGATGTCTCCGACGAGGCCGCGGTGGCCGATCATGCCCGGGCCGTGCTGGAAGCCCACGGTGTGCCCGACATCCTGGTCAACAATGCGGGCATCGGGCAGGCGGGCGATTTCTTCGATACCCCGTCGGCGGAGTTCGACCGGGTGCTGCGGGTCAATCTCGGCGGAGTGGTCAACGGATGCCGGGCTTTCGGACCCGCCATGGCCGAACGCGGTGCCGGCCACATCGTCAACCTGTCGAGCATGGCCGCGTATTCACCGCAGCAGGGGTTCAGCGCCTACGCCACCAGCAAGTCGGCGGTGTTCATGTTCTCCGATTGCCTGCGCGCCGAGCTGGCCGGTCGCGGGATCGGCGTGCACACCATCTGCCCCGGCATCGTACACACCAATATTGTTGCCACAACGACGTTTTCGGGCGTTGACGCCGAGGAAGAGAAGCGTAAGCAGCAGCATTACGACAACCTCTACCGGATGCGCCACTACGGACCGGAGAAGGTCGCCGAACAGATCGTGCGGGCGGTCGCGCGCGGGCGCAGCATCGTCCCGGTGACGCCGGAGGCGCGGGTGAACTATCACCTGAGCCGGTTGGCGCCCGCGATCGGGCGGTTCGTCGCGGCGCGGGTGAAGCTCACCTGAGTTCGGCTCGCCGCAGCTGCTCCTCGATCGCGGCCACGCGCGCGGCGTCGATGCCCCACGGGTCGTCGACGCCCACCGCCGCATCGAGATCCCACAGCACGCATCGCTCCTGCGGTGCGGCGACGATGGCCCAGGCGACCACGGTTCGGCCGAGCTGCGAGCCCATCGAATCGTGCGAGCCGGCCTTGGCCGCGACCCCCTCCGGATAGTGGTGCAGGAACCGCCCGTAGGCCTGTTCGCAGAAACCCGCGTAGAGCTCGGTGCACAGAATGAACCCGTGCCAGGCCTCGTCCACCGCGCGCGAGGGCATCCCGATCACCTGCTCGTCCCGCATGGCCGCGCCGCAGCACCGAAGCCACTGCCGCAGGCCGGTTTCCACGAGGTCGCGCGGCTGCCACGGGCAGGTTTTGTAGATGGCGCCGGGGAGTTCGAGGTCGCGAACCGCACGATCGACCTGCGAGAGTTCGATCGTCCGGTGATCGCGTCTGCTGAATCCGAACACACTTCACTGTACGACCGGACGGGCGCGTGAGGCCGAACCTGGTGCGGTAGAGACGGTTCCCGAGTCGTACCCGCGGGTACTCAGGGGTGATGTCGGATACTTTCTTGGGAGTTCTCTTCCTTCTGCTGGCGTTCGCGGGATTGGTCGTCATCCTGGTCTGGGCGATCGGGAAAGTGCGATTGGGCCGCACGCCCACGTCCCGGTCCACGCGGCGGTCGCAGCGACGTCGTGCCGGTGGCGCGGCCGGCGCGGCCGGCGGCGCGGGATGGTGGGGATTCGGAGGCGGCGGCGACGGGGGCCACGGCAGCGGATGCGGCGGTGGCGGTGGCTGCGGCGGGGGAGGAGGCGGCGGTGGCGGCTGCGGTGGCGGTGGCGGCTGAGCCGTATTCGTGAGCGTGCGCACCCAGCGCTTGACCTGAACCTTACTTCAGGGTCGAGGCTTGTCGTGTCCGAGTAACCGGAAACGATGGAGGTTGGTCATGCGAGCGGTGTACGCCACGACATTCGGCGGTCCCGAGGTCCTCGAGGTGCGGGAGGTGCCCGACCCCGTCCCGGGCGCCGGAGAGGTCCTGGTCGACGTGGCCGCGGCCGACGTCATGTTCCTCGATACCAAGCTGCGCTCCGGGTGGGGGACCGATTACTTCCCCGTCGAGCCGCCCTACGTGCCGGGCGGGGCCGTCGCCGGTGTGGTCGCCGCTGTCGGCCCCGAAGTCGACCCCTCCTGGATCGGCCGTCGGGTCGCCACCCAGACCGTGCGCAGCGGGATCGGCGGCGGGCTGCCGATCGGCGGATATGCGGAGAAGTCGCTGGCCAGGGCCGACACCCTGACCCCGGTGCCCGACGACGTCACGCTGGAGCAGTCGGTCGCCCTCACCCACGACGGCAAGACCGCACTGGCGGTGTTCGACCGGGCCGCGATCGAATCCGGAGAATGGGTGCTGATCACCGCCGCGTCGGGCGGGCTCGGCACCTTGCTGACCCAACTCGCCCGCAACGCCGGCGCGAAGGTCATCGCGGCGGCCCGCGGGCAGGCCAAGCTGGAACTGGCCGAACGCCTCGGTGCGGCGGTGCTGATCAACTACTCCGAACCCGGCTGGGTCGACCAGGTCCGGGCGGCGACCGGTGGCTCGGGTGTGCACGTCGTTCTGGACGGCGCGGGCGGGGAACCGGGCGGTGCGGCGGCCGAAGCGCTCGCCGATGGCGGCCGGTTCCTCGGGTACGGCTCGGCGGCGGGAGATTTCGCGGGTGTCGACACCGAATCCGCGCGCCGCCGGTCGATCACGGTGCTCGGCCTGTTCGACATCACTTCCGAAGCAACCGATTGGTCCGCGCTCGCCGAGCGTTCGCTGCGCGAGGTCGCGGCCGGGCGGCTGGAAGTGGTGATCGGACAGACTTTTCCACTGGAAGCGGCGAATTCGGCGCATGCGGCCATCGGTTCGCGCAGTGCCATCGGACGCACACTGTTGAGTAACACAAACCGACCGAATTGAATACCTGCGGGTAGCGGAATCTGGGGCTATGGTGCCTGCGTGCTTACCGCAGCCATAGTTGTCATGATCCTGATTCTCGTTGCGTCCGTAGTGCATATCGCCAGCCGTCCGCCACGCGGCGCGGCGGTGTCGAATCGCGGGCGAAGTGCCGGTTCTGGTGCGGAACGAGAAAGGGAACGCCAGTATTGACCGTCCACCTCCGCCGAGCCGGTGGTGCTCACCTGACCGGGGTGAGCACCACCACCGCGATCGGACGCCGCGTGCGCGCCTGATACTCGCTGTAGCGGCCCTGATTCACCCGATCCACCAGCTCCCAGCGCCGCGCGTACTCCGGATCGTCCGGTAGCGTGGGCCGGGCCGACACCCGCATCGTGCGGCGCCCGATCTGGATCTCGCATTCCGGGCGCGCCTTCAGGTTCGCCAGCCACCCCGGCGGCCGCGGCGAACCGCCATTCGACGCCGTCACCAGAAAATCGCGCCCATCCTTCGCGTAAGTGAGCGCCGAAACCCGCGGTTTCCCGGATTTGCGTCCCACCGTCCGCAACAACAATGTCGGATTTCCGAACAACAGCCGATGCCCCACCCATCCACCGCTGTGCTCATAGATCCACTGGTGTGCCTGCAACACTTTCGTGAACACCCCGGCCATACCAACCCCTCAGCAGTAGCGCCAACGGCCCCACCCTAACCACGCCCCATCCCGATTGGCCCACGCCGCGCCCGACCCGGTAGCATTCCCAGCACCTGCGGACCCACCGCATCCGGGGGCGGTAGCTCAGTCGGTTAGAGCCGTGGACTCATAATCCATTGGTCGCGGGTTCGAGCCCCGCCCGCCCCACAAAATCTCTCTACCAGGGTAAACGTGCTGATCGGCGGTCCGGGGGCCTGGGCCGGGCCGGGCCAGAGCAATGTATTCCTCCGTTTTCCGGCAATGGCCGTGGCGTCAGCGGCCTTGTACGCACGAACGATGTACGCAATGTCGATGTTCGCGGCGCAATGGCCCACGGTGCGTTCAACTCCGGCGCCGCATGCTTCCATGGCGGCGCGCGAATCGAGGAGATAGACGATCAATACACCCGTCCAGCCGCGGGCGCTGACCGACCTGGAGGTCGGCGCCGTCAGAAAGTTGCTGTCATCCGGCGCACCGGGCGCGAGGGAATACCTGGCGCAACTGCCCTATGCGCGGGTTGTCGCCACCTGGGGCGTGGGATCGCCCAGCGTCGACCTGGCGGTGGAGCCCGGTGCGGCCCCGGCGGCATCGATGGATGGGATCTTCGCCAGTGGTGCGGTGAGCGACCGAGACGGTACTCCCGTCGGGGAGGTCCTGCTGTGGGTCGAGGGCGGATGGCTGAGCGGGATCGAGTACGCCTGGTACACCGATGAGCGACCTCGCTCGCTGCCCGATCCGAGCCGGATACATCTCCCTTAGCGCGCGAGCTCGATGCGCCGCGACCCGCACCTCGATATAAGTGTGCCCCGCGCACCAGGCAGTGTCGCGGGGCACCGGATTGGGTTGAGGCTAGGGGCGGTTGAACTCACCGGCGCGGGCGCCGGACAGGAACGCATCCCATTCGGACGGGGAGAAGACCAGGGCCGCTGCGGCCGGATTCTTCGAGTCCCGGACACCCACTGCGCCGCCATCGAGGTGCGCTACCTCGACACAGTTGTCCTTGCTGGCGCTGAAGGTGCTCTTGAACCACTGCGCTCCGGCCAGGTCGACGCTCACCGCTTGTACTCCTTCGCTACCTCAACGAGCCGGTCACGACTCTTGTGCTGGTCCAACGCTACATGCGTCAGCCGCTCCAACACGCGCTGGTACCGGCGGATCTCTGGCTCGTCCTCCACATACAGGTCGCCGGAGAACCCTTCGACGTACACCACCGGAGGTTCTGGTTGCTTGCCTTCGGGCAGGGGCGGGAACTCGAGCAGCGTGAACCCTCCTATCAACGCGCCGGAATGGCTCGGAGCGTCGAACGGCACGATTCGGACCGTCACGTTGGGCCGGTCGGACATGGCGGCCAGATGCTCGAGCTGGCCGGCCATCACGGCGGGACCTCCGATCTGCTCGTGCAGCGCAGCCTCGGACAACAGCAGCACGACACTGAACGACTCGTCATCCCGAATGCGGGATTGGCGCCGGGTGGCGACATCCACTTGCCGTTCGATCGTGTCGGTGTCGGCCTCCGGGGTTTCCGCCCAGGCGATAGCGCGCCGATACTCCGGTGTCTGGAGCAGGCCTGGGACGATCATGGTTCGCCACAGGGTCGCCTTCGACGCAGCGTCCTCGAGGCTCAGGTAGTGATCGAACCCGGCCGATAGCTGGTCGGCGTATCCACGCCACCAGGCGCCACCCGTCTTCTGGGCAGATCGGAACTCCGACAGCAGTTCTAGCAGGGTGCGCCGCTCGTCATCGTTGGCGTTGTACTGGTCGCACAGCGCGTTGATCTGTAAGGCCAAGATCCGGGTGCCTTGTCCGCCCTCTATCCGGCCGATGCTTTGCGGCGACACTTCGATCACGCGAGCGGCGGCCGCTCGCGACACGTTCGCCCGCTCTCGGAGCCTGCGCAATTCCCTACCGAGTGCCCTCCTGGGCAGTGTTGACCCCACCTGATCCCCTTCCAGTTTGGACGTGCCCGAACTGGAACCGTCCTACTGGACAGCATCCGTAGACGCAGTGTGGCAGTAAACGTCTGGAAGATCCAATGTGAGCGTGTCTGTCTGGGCGCTAACCCTGTCTACTGGCTTCAGCAGTCGATAGCCGGAAGCCCCACCAGCGGACCCGAAATCGCCGCCCCCGCTCGGTGGGACTCCCACAGGATCGCCGGAGCCGTCCCCTGTGGGAGGCAGGAAGCCCCTCCATCGCCCGGCTGTCGACTGCCCTCATCAACCCCGAGCGGAGCGCGCGCCATGAAAGCCGTTGTGTATCTCCAGGAGTCGTTCTGCGACCGACACCTGTCCGGGATCGAGATGGAGGCGCGAGCCTTGGCGGCCAGGTATGGCTACTCGGTGGCGCGAACAGTTGTCGAATGCGAAACCGACACGCTGAGTTGGCTACTGGTGAAAGCAAAGGCGTTGAACGTCGACGTCATCGTCACGCCGACGATGCAGCACATTCAACACCGGGCCAACGATGTGCTCACCCGGTGCGACTTGCTGATTGTGTATCCGAAACGGTTTGTCCCGAGGGGAACGCGCCTCGCACTCAGCGAGTACCGGTAGTGCCCGCCCGCGGCGGATCGACTGGTCGCGAGAAACGAAGAGGCGCCGGCCGCTGCACTGTGCTCTAATCACCCCGTGATGTTGTTCGCGCAGCCTTGGTGGCCGCTGCTCCAGCGGCCGTGAACTGTGCGTTTCGGCCGTCTGTCCCGGCGGTCGAAAGCGCTTGCGCGGTCGAGCATCATCGGTGGCGGGCGGCCCGAAAGTGAGGACCCCATGACCACCAATCATTCCGCGGGATTCGGCGCTATTCTGCTCAGCTCGCGGTCGGCGGCGGAGTATCGGGCGATGTTCGATCTCACCGAGGCCGATCTCGCTCGCCGCATCCTCGACTGCCCGGGTGGGGCGGCGTCATTCACGGCCGAGGTTTGTGACGAGGGCGGTGACGTAACCGCTTGCGATATCGCCTATTTCGATCGGACTCCGAACGAGCTCGGTGCGTTGGCGGTGGCCGAGGCCGAGCGCGGAAGTGACTTCGTTCGCGCGCATCCCGAGCAGTATCGGTGGACGTTCTTCGCCGATCCCGACGATCATCGCCGCAGCAGGTCCGCGTCGGCCGAGCGATTCGCTGCCGATATCCGGCAGCACCCGCACCGCTACGTCGCGGGCGCTCTCCCGAAGCTTCCGTTCGACAACGGTTCTTTCGATCTGACGCTCAGCTCGCATCTATTGTTCAGCTACGCAGAGGATCTCGACTACGCCTTCCATGTAGCGGCAATCCGCGAACTGTTGCGGGTCACCCGCGACGAGGTACGAATCTTCCCGCTGGTGGCGGTGGGGTCGTCGCAGCCCTACGCGCGGCTGAACGAGTTGATCGGCGAGTTAGGAACCCACGGGATTGCGGGCAGCGTCGTCGAGAGTTCGTATGAGTTCCAGGCCGGCGGGAATCAGATGCTCGTGTGCAGGAAATCCCAGCAATGACGGAGAAGCCCGCCCGCTGCCCGCAGCGGGCGCCCTTCACAGAGTGAAGTAGCCAGTCCGGCAGCTCACTTCCCCGGCCACGTCCCCGTGACCCGCTGATATCCGGTCGCACCGGCACGATCGACCGCGGCCTTCACCACGCCGAAGATCGCGCCGTGCAGGGCGGCGGCCAGCAGGACTTCGCGCCAGCCGTAGTCGCGGGAGGTGGCGTTGGGAGCTTCGTCCTCACCGCTCAAACGGCGCCAGACCTGGGCGAAGACGGCGCTGGCGGCCAGCCCGCCGAGCACGCCGACGAGGGCGCCGAGCGGCTTGTAGAGCACTGTCATGCCCGCCTCCAGCGCACGATCAGCCAGATCACCGCCACCGCGCCTATCGCGCCGGCCGCTAGGTAGGCGGGCCGGCGGCGCACGCCCTCGACGACGCGCTCGGTGCGGTCGACGACCGGTTCGGGCGCGAGGTGTTTGGCCTTGCTGCGGGCGTGATCGGTCGTTTCGAGCACGGCGTGCTTCGCCTCGCTCACCCGGTGTCGCCCGGCCTCGGCCACATCGTGCATCTTGTCCTCGGCGCGGGCGCGGACATCGAACTTCCCGCTCAGCTCGGCGACGGTTTCCCCGAGTTCGCGCCGGGTCAGGTCGCGGTCGACGCGTAGCAGTTCGGCTTCGTCGGGTTCGCGGTCGCTCATTCTCGCCTCCATTCCTTGACGACGTCGAGGTCCTCGCGCACGCCCTCGACCGCTTCGCGCGGGATGGGCGGGGTGGCCTCGGAAACGTTCTTCTTGCCGAGTAGCCCCAGCACCGCCGCGACGACGAGCAGCGCGCCGCCCACGATCAGGGCTGCCGCCCACCCGGGCAGCACCAGCGCCAACGCCAGCACGGCCGCCGCGATCAAGGCGCCGCCACCGTAGAAGGCGAGCACCCCGGCGGCGCCGGCCAAGCCGACTCCGGTGGCGATTCCCTTGGTGCGGTCCTGCATTTCGATGCGGGCCAGCCGGATCTCATCACGGACCAGCCGGGACAGCTGGGTGGTGGCGTCGTCGACGAGTTCACTGATCGAGCGCGTCTGCGACGACGGCGCGTGATAGGTCTCGGCCATGGTGTATCCCTCCTCGCCTTTCGTCTGCCGCGCTACTCGATGATTCCCGGTTGCCGCCCCGACAGGTGCTGGCCGGTGCTGGTCTTGCGCGGCAGGATCACACCCAGCGCGATCATGGCCAGGCCGAGCCCGAAGTGCAGCCAGTTGTCGGCGGTGTCGAGGGGAACGAAATTCGCGTCGCTGTTCTGGTCGATGACGAGGCCGTAGATCCACAGCACGAGATAGATCACGCCGCCGCCGATGAGGAAGCTGCGGGCAGCGGGCGGATTCGCGCCTGCGATCAAGCCGACGACGCCGAAGGCCAGATGCACGAGGTTATGCAGAATCGACACGTTGAACAGTCCGAGTAGCTGAGCTTCGGAATGATGGCCTGCCCATTCGAGTGTGTCGTAGTTCGTGGTGATGCCCGGGATGAATCCGAGGACCCCCACCAGGAGAAATGCCGCGCCCACGACCATGGCCGCGAGCTGGACCGGCGTGCGCGCTGTGACTGTGGAGCTGCTGTTCGGCACGGGTCTCGTCCTTTCGTCGCACCGGCCGCGCACGCGTTGCTTGCCGCGCGGCCCCGACATCGGCCGAATGCCCGGCTACGGTCGCGGCAAACACCCCGCGCTATCTCGGGGGCAGGTGCTGGGCCAGCAGGATGGTGAGCTGATTGCGCGCGTCGTCGAACGGATGCGCGGATTTCAAGGCCCGGCTCTGCACGATGGCGCCTTCGATCACCGACAGCAGCAGCCCGGCCAGCGCACAGGCCGTGGCGCGTTCGATGCCCGCGGCAACGAGACCGTCGGCCAGGCGGGCGGTCCACTCCGCGAAGGCCTGGCCGGCCGCGGACTGGACCGGGGGGTTCAGTTCGTCCAGCGCGGCCGCCATCATGAACGAGCCGGCCCGGTAATCGCTGGTTTCGAGGGCTTCGCGCCAGAACCCGAAGAGTTCGTCGAGCCAGCCTTCCACCGTCGGCGCCTTCACCAGCGCGTCGGCCATGGCGCTGACGTGCGAATACACCAGACGCGAGACGATCCGGGCGGCCGTCTCCACCAGCTCGGTCTTACCGGCCGGGAAATGCTGGTACAGCGAGTTGCGCGAGGCATTGCCGCGCTTGAGCAGTTCACTCAGCCCGGCGGCATGCACGCCGTGCTCCTGCACGGTGCCGATGGTCGCGGCGATCAGTCGGGCGCGGGGTCCGGCCGTCACTGAATTCCTCCAAGCCTTGATTGAACCGATCGGTCCATGTTAGAACTTCGTCGGACGTGAACCGATCGGTTCACACGAGAGGAACCCCGTGCCCGCGCATATCGCCACCGCGACCCCGGTCGCCCACGCCGCCCTCCTCGGCCTCGGGATCTACCGGCCCCGCCGCGTCGTCCCCAATGCCGAGATCGTCGACCGCATCGATTCCTCGGACGAGTGGATTCGCACCCGCTCCGGCATTGCCGCCCGGCATTGGGCCGAGGCCGACGAAACCATCGTCGGCATGAGCACGGCCGCCGCCCGCGACGCGCTGAAGGCCGCGGACCTGGCTGCCGAGGAGATCGACACCGTCATCCTGGCGACGTCCTCACAGATGGTGCTCGGCCCCTCGGCCGGTGCGGTGGTGGCCACCGAACTCGGCATGCACGACACCGCCGCGTTCGACGTGTCGGCCGGATGCGCCGGCTTCTGCTACGCGCTGGCCAATGCCGCGAACCTGGTGCGCGCGGGCCAGGCCCGGCACGTGCTGGTGATCGGTGTCGAGCGGCTGTCCGACCTGCTCGACCCCACGGATCGCAGCTGCGCGTTCATCTTCGCCGACGGTGCAGGCGCTGTGGTGGTGGGTCCGTCGGACGCGGAAGGCATCGGTCCCGTTGCGTGGGGTTCGGACGGCAGCCAGACCGCGGCGATCAAGCAGGACAAGGATTTCCAGCAGTACTTCGCCGAGGTCGCGGCAGCGGAAGCGAGCGGCGGGACCACCGAGCGCCCCTATATCCGGATGAACGGCCAGGCGGTCTTCCGCTGGGCCGTGACCTTTCTGGAGAAGGCGTGCCGCGATGCGCTCGAACGGGCCGGGGTCACCGTCGACGACCTCGACGCCTTCGTGCCGCATCAGGCCAATATGCGCATCACCGACGCGCTCACCCGCGCGCTGCACATGCCCGAGTCGGTCGCCATCGCGCGCGACATCGTCGACACCGGGAACACCAGCGCCGCATCGATTCCCATGGCCATGCACCAGTTGCTGCGGTCCGGAGCGTCCAAGCCGGGCGATACGGCTTTGCTGGTCGGGTTCGGTGCGGGCCTGGCGTACGCGGGCCAGGTCGTGCAGTTGCCCGCCTTCGCCTGAGTTCCTTCAACCATGACGATCGGCCCGGCGCCGCCTCCGGGCCGATCGCTACGGCACCGTCAGTCCTGGTCGACGGTGCCGAGCACCTTGCCGGTGTTGGCGTCGATGGTCACGTCGTACTCGACGCCCGCAGGCGTGCGGACGTCGACCTCCCACACCGGCGTGCCGTGTTCGGTATCGAATTCGGCAGAGGTCGCCACACCCTCGGGGACCTGCGCCGCAGCCGTGTCCATGGCCTCCTGCCGCTCGATGCTGGGATTCGCCATCAGCGACCACTCGGTGATCGGGCGGTCCAAGGAGATGGTGTTGTGCGAACCGTTGCCGAAGGTCAACGCGGCGAGGCCGATACCGGCGGCCGCGAGGACCACGGCGCCGACGAAGACCCAGCGAAGTCCGGCGGTGGCCCGGCGCAGGATGCTGACCATGGTGAAACCTCCTGTGGGAGTGTGCTGTGCGAATGTGGTGACCACTGTGGCAGGACGAAGCTGAAGCCGAGCTGAACCAACCTGAAGGACGTTTCAGCCGGAATCTGACACTCTTGGCGCATGCGTCTGCTGATCGTGGAGGACGAGAAACGTCTCGCCCTCGCACTGGCAAAGGGCTTGTCCGCCGAGGGGTTCGCCGTCGACGTGGTGCACGACGGTGCCGAAGGGCTGCACCGGGCCACCACCGCCGACTACGACCTGATCATCCTCGATATCATGCTGCCCGGGATGAACGGTTACCAGGTGTGCGCCGCGCTGCGGGCCGCCGGTCACGAGACACCGGTGCTGATGCTCACCGCCAAAGACGGCGAGTACGACGAGGCCGAGGGCCTGGACACCGGCGCCGACGACTATCTCAGCAAGCCGTTTTCCTATGTGGTGCTGGTCGCGCGGATCCGGGCGCTGCTGCGCAGACGGACCCGCGCCGGCGCCCAGCTGCTGCGCGTCGGCGAGCTCGTCCTGGACCCCGCCACCCGGCTGTGCCGCCGTGGTGACCAGGAAGTCTCGCTCACCGCCAAAGAGTTCGCGGTGCTGGAACACCTGGCCGTGCGCGCCGGTGAGGTGGTGTCGAAAGCCGATATCCTCGAACATGTCTGGGACTTCGCCTACGACGGCGACCCCAACATTGTCGAGGTGTACATCAGCGCCCTGCGCCGCAAGATCGACACCCCGTTCGCCTGCCGCACCATCCTCACCGTCCGCGGCGCCGGCTACCGATTGACGGCCGAACGTGGGTGAACCGGTGCGTCGCTTCAGCTCGCCGTGGAGTTCGGTGCGAGCACGCACCACCACCGCCGCGACCGTCGTGGTGGCCCTGGCGCTGACGGCCACCGGGATGGCGGTGCTCGAGACGCTGCACCACAACCTCGTCGAAAGTGCCGGCGTGCAGGCCGAAGGAAACGCTCGCGATCTCCTCGCCCAGCTCGAGACGGGCACCGAATTCGCGCGACTACGGTTTCCCGATCCCGATGACGAACCGGCCCAGGTTGTTTCACCCGACGGCATAGTGCTCGCCGCCGACGAGGAGCTGGCGATCAGCGGGCCCATCGCGGATTTCACACCGCAGTCCGGTGGTGGTGGCGACCAGGGCGGTTCTGGCGGCGAGGGTGACGACGAGGAGAGCGACGAAGAAGAAGACGACGACGAGGAAGAAGAGGCCGACGACGGCGAGGAGGATTCGGGGAGCACAGGGCCCGCCGGTGCGCGCGAGGAAATCGGCGGCGCGGGCGGAGTGAGCCAGCAGAGCGTGGGGAGTTCCGCTCGCACCACTGACCAGGGCGCGGCCGACGCAGGAACCACCGCGACCGAGGGGGCCACCTTCAGCGAAGTCTCGCTCACCATGGCCGACTCCGAGGCCCCGGAGAACTTCCGCGTCGCCGCGCTACCAGCCGCCACCACAACCGGGCAACCGGTCATCATTTATGCCGCCGCGTCCCTGGATACCGCTGAAAGCGCCGTCGCCGACGCACGCCGCGCCATGCTGATCGGACTGCCACTGCTGCTGGCTGTGGTCGCAGCCGTGACGTGGCTGGTCACCCGCCGCGCTTTGCGGCCGGTCGAAGCGATCCGCAGCGAACTCGCCGAGATCATGCACGGCGACCTCTCCCGCCGGGTCCCGGAACCGCGCTCGCGCGACGAGATCGGCAGGCTGGCCGTCACGACCAACGAGACCCTGGCCGCGCTGGAGAAATCCTCGGAACGCCAGCGCCGTTTCATCGCCGACGCCGCCCATGAACTGCGCAGCCCGATCGCCAGCCTGCGCACCCAACTCGAAGTGGCGCAAGCGCATCCGGATCTGCTCGAAATGGACGGGGTGCTCGGCGACACCGTCCGGATCCAGCAGCTCGCCACCGACCTGTTGCTGCTGGCCAGGCTCGACGCCGGGGAACAGCCGCGCGCCGACCGGGTGGATCTCACGGCATTGATCGAGGAGGAACTCGCCCATCGGATCGGTGACCGTATCCCGGTCGAGTCCGCGCTGCCGGAGGCGGCGGTCGAGGTGACCGGGAGCCGCACGCAGCTCGCGCGCGTGCTGGGCAACCTGGTCGACAATGCCCAGCGGCATGCGGCCTCGACGGTGCGTGTTGGGCTCGGGTGCCGCGCGGGCACCGCGATCATGGAGGTCGTGGACGACGGTTCAGGTGTGCCGGAGGCCGATCGGGAACGGATCTTCCAGCGTTTCGTCCGCCTCGACGAGGCCCGCAGCCGCGACGATGGCGGCGCCGGTCTCGGCCTCGCCATCGTCCGCGATGTCGTGCAACGCCACGGCGGCGTCATCCGGGTCGAAGGGGCGCCGCAGGGTGGCGCCCGCTTCATCGTCGAACTTCCGATTCGGTGATGTCCGGCTAGCCCACGCGTGCCGCTTCGCGTGCGGCCTCGCGGGCGAGGATGCGTTCGCGCTGCTCCTCGAACTTGATCACGTCGCGGGTCAGCTTCTCCATGTACTCGCCCAGTTCTTCCCGGCTGCGTTCGCCGCGCGCGGTGAAATCGTTGCGCTTGAATACATTCCAGATCCGCAGCACGGGCAGCACCACCTCGTCGAGATGCTGGCGCAGATCGTAGATCCCATGCTTGACCATCAGCACGCCGTTGCGCCGCCAGTTCGGCATACCGGTGCCCGGCATGGAGAACGTCTTCACGATGTGGGTCACCGATTCCATCGTCTGATCCGGGGCGATGTCGAAGGCCGCCGCAGTGACGTTGCGGTAGAACATCATGTGCAGGTTCTCATCGGCGGCGATGCGTTGCAGCATCCGATCCGCGATCGGATCCTCGCAGACCCGTCCGGTGCTGCGGTGGCTGATCCGGGTGGCCAGCTCCTGAATGGTCACGTACGCGACCTGGTCGAGCACGCCGCCGAAACCTTCCGGTGCGTGCACACCACGGGTCATGTGCACCATCCGGTCGTTTTCCAGCGCGACGGGATCGACCGCGCGGGTGCAGATCAGGTAGTCGCGCATGGCGATCGCGTGCCGGTTCTCCTCGGCCGTCCACCGGCCGACCCAGGTGCCCCAGGCGCCGTCCTGGGAGAAGTTCTCCGAGATCACCCGGTGGTAGGAGGGGAGATTGTCCTCGGTGAGCAGGTTGGTCACCATCGCGACCTTGGCGACTTCGGACAGCCGCGACTGCTCCGGATGCCAGTCCTCACCACCCATGGCCGCGAAGTTGCGGCCCTCATCCCACGGCACGTAATCGTGCGGATTCCAGTCCTTGGCCGTGGCCAGGTGCCGGTCGATATTGGTCGCTACCACCGGTTCCAGCTCGGTCAGCAGCTCGAGTTGCGTCAAGTCCCTTGCCATGCAGCGCCTTTCAATTCGATGGAACACACCACGAACATCCCGCTGGTCACGCATCACTGACTGTGCGGCCTCGCCGCACCCACACCCTAGACGAGCTCGATCGGCGTGGTGCTCGATTCACCGAGCGGCCGGCATCTGCTCACCGCACCCCATCGGTCCCGGCCAGAACAGGCCGTATCGAGCTGGTAAGGAGTGTAGCGAGCCGAGTCAGGCCACGATAGCGGCGCAGAACGCCTGGCGCCGCGCTACCGTCGGTGCCGAGCGATCCACTGCGGTGTGCAGCACGATTCGCACGGTTGCAGCTCGCCCGGGTCGACCGCGTGCCAGGAAACCGCGACGATGTCGTGGGTGTTCTTGCCTTGGCGCGCGGATTGCCGCTGCCCTTCGAGGAGCCACGTGCATCGAGCGTCGTTGTGATACGCGCGCCCGCCCCGGGTCCGGTAGCCGCGAGCGAGCACATCCACCACATATCGGCTGTCCGATGACACCCGGACCACGGACGGTCGCCTCAAGGCTTCCAACCCTCGGATCGCGGCGGTCAGCTCCATGCGATTGTTGGTCGTGGACGGTTCGGACCCGTAGATCTCCCGCTCGTGTTTCCCGTACCGCAGCACCACACCCCATCCGCCCGGGCCGGGATTGCCCGAACATGCACCGTCAGTGAACATCTCGACGATCGGCTCCCCATCCTCCATGGGGTCACGGTATCCCGTCCTGCCCGAAGGCGACCGGATTCTGAGGAAGGGCGGCGACCGGAATCGGGCCGGTCGGCTCTGCCCTCGAGTGCAGCCGGTGAGGTCGGTATCGCTGAGACCCGCATCGATTTTCCACCGCCTGTCGGATTCCGGGCCCTCCCGATCGTCTAATGGATGAAGGAGGTGAACCGGCATGAAATACGTGCTGATGTTCTGCGAGACCGAGCAGTGGGAGAAAACCTGGGAGGCGATGGATCAAGAGGAACGGGATCGGGGGTTCGGGCAGGTGCAGGAGTGGTTGGCGCGGTATTCGGACAAGATTCTGCATAACCGGAAGCTGGCCGAGGCCGATACGGCTACCACTGTGCGGCTCGACGTCGAGGGGGAGCCGTTGATCACCGACGGGCCGTTTGTGGAGGGCAAGGAGGTGGTGAGCGGGTATGTCGAGGTCGACGTGGCCGACCTGGACGAGGCGCTGGCGATGGCGCGGACCTGGCCCGGGTGCCCGCTGGTCGAGATCCGGCCGGTCTTGATGTGACCGAGCCGGCGGCGGCTGACGTGCTCGCGGCGGTGGTTCGCGAGCACGGCAGCAGGCTGGCGTCGGCGCTGGTGTCGCTGCTCGGTGATTTCTCCGCCGCCGAGGATCTGGTGTCGGATGCGGTGGAGAAGGCGTTGCGCACCTGGCCGGTCGATGGGGTGCCGGAGCAACCGCAGGCGTGGCTGTTCACGGTGGCCCGGCGGCGCGGGCTCGATGTGCTGCGGCGCGAGGCGAACTATCGCGACAAGCTGCGGCAATTGCAGTGGCCGGTGTACGACGAACCCGACGACCGGCTGCGGCTGATGTTCACCTGCTGCCATCCGGCCCTTTCCCGCGAAGCCCAAGTGGCGTTGACGTTGCGCATGGTGTGCGGGCTGAGTACCGCGCAGTTGGCGAAGGCGTTCCTGGTCTCGGAATCGACGGTGTCCCAGCGCATCACCCGCGCCAAACGCAAGATCAGCCAGGCCGGCATTCCCTACCGCATCCCGGCCGACGAGGAGCTGGGCGAGCGATTGAGCGAGGTGCTGGCAGTCATCTATCTGCTGTTCAACGAGGGCTATCTGGCCACCGACCACACCGGCGGACGGGATCTGGCCGCCGACGCCGAATGGCTGGCCACCCTCACCGACCGGCTGCTGCCGGGCGAACCGGAGGTCATGGGGCTGCTCGCGCTGATCCGGCTGCACCGCGCCCGGGCCGCCGCCCGTTTCGATGACGACGGGCGGATCGTGCTGCTGCGCGATCAGGATCGCACGGCGTGGGATCACGCGACCATCGATCGTGCGATCCGGCTGCTCACCGAGGCCGGCCGGCTGAAACGCCCGGGCCCGTACCAGCTGCAGGCGGCGATCGTCGCCTGCCATGCGGAGGCTCCGAGCTGGGACGACACCGATTGGCCGCAGATCGTCGTGCTCTACGACATGCTGCTGCGGCTCACGCCGTCACCAGTGATCCGGCTGCACCGCGCGATCGCCCTCGCCCGCGTCGCGGGCCCGCAGGCAGCGTTGGCAGAACTGGACGAACTGGCCGACCCGCTGGCCAAATACCACCTGCTGCACGCCACCCGCGCCGAACTCCTGCGCGAACTCGGCCGCACCGACGACGCCGTCGCCGCCGACCAGCGCGCCCTCACACTCACCCGCAACCCGGCCGAACAGGCCGTGCTCGAGGAACGACTCGGCCGGTCGCACCACCTACGAGGACAACCATGACGTCGTGACCGCGCACCGCCCGGCGCGGGATCGTCGATGAACCGGCCGCCGGGCGTTGCTGACAGGCACGGATGGGTAGTCGAACCATGGAGGACGACACGCGTCGCGATCGGCCGGGTTGGGCGATCGGGGCCGCCTACCGTGGACGAAAACCCGAAGGAGCCACCGTGAAACCTCGTCATCTCGTGGCCGGTGCCGCGCTCGCCGCGGCGGCCGTCGGCCTCGCGCCCGCCGTCGCGTCCGCCGACGATCCGGAATTCCCGCGCAACGGAGTCATCCCGCCGGGGACCTACCACATCATCCGGCACCCCTCCAACGTCGTCGGATCTCCGCTGGAGAACTGCGACCTCCGGGTATTCGTGGACGGTGCGAATGTCGAACTGGCGTGCCCGACGTTCAGCCGGGCCGGGCATCAGCGGCCGGTCGGGACCGACGAAACGTATGTGACCTTCGATTTCGTGCCGATCGGACTGGATCTGCGCGATATCGACCCGCGTCAGGGGCATTGGATCGGGACCATCAATATCGCCGGCACACCGCTCGCCGCGCCGTACCCGCTGGCCGGGGTGACGCTACAACGGCGCTGATCGACAACACTTCGGTGGGCGATCACCGGTGCAGCTCGTGCTGGTGATCGCCCATCGGCATGCTCACCTCACGGGCGTGGGCGGCGACATCACAGTGCGCCGACGGTTCGTTCAAGCCGGGAACTCACAGGTGTCGAACCGTCGGCGTGAGGCCGCAACGGCGCGCCGAGGACGGTCGGCGTGCCCGCTCATTCGCGGTCGCTGGGCCGGCCCGTCGGCGCGGATTCGCGGCGGGCGGTGTTACCGGCGTCGACGGCCGCCTCGACCTCGGCGAGCGCCGTGCGGATGATGGCGCCGTATTCGTCGTCGCGCAGGGCGTCGAGGTGCCTGCGGGCGGCCTCGATCTGAGAGCGGGCGGCGTCGAAGGAGGCGAGGCGGCGGAAGTTGTCGGCGAGGTTGAGGTGCAGCGACGGGAAGAAGCCGCGGACCTCGAGAGTGGCGTCGTATTCCTGGGCCCGCGCGTCGGTGAGTGCTTCGGCGGCGTCGAGGGCGCGGATATCCCAGGTGAGCGCCTGTGCGGGATCGTCGTGCAGGTCGGCGAGGTAGTGGGCGAGGGTGCAGCGGTGGAATGGATCGCCGTGCGGTCCGAGGTCGGCCCACATGTCGGTGAGCGTCGTGCGGGCACCGTCGCCGTCGCCGGCCCGGCCGCGCGTAACGGCTTCGGTGATGGCGGCCATGGTCGGGTCGGTGTGGGTCATGCGGGATTCTCCTCGGAGGTGGTGGGCAGCCGGGTCGGCATGGCGAGGGTCGTGAGATCGCCGTCGGTGGCCGAGCGGATGACGACAGGCAGGTCGGGTGCGGCGATGTCGAGCATCACGTCCGGGCCGACGGCGGTGGTGAGGGCGGGGCGGAGGGTGGAACGGGCGAACGCCAGTGCGATATCGGTGCCGATCACGGTTGCGGGGATGGTCGCAGGGGAGACCGGCTGGGTTCCGCTGTCACTGTTGCCGGTTGCGGTCATGTCGGCGTGCACGGGCGTCATGCCGTCGGCGCGCACGGACGTCATATCGCCGGAATCGGTGCCTGGGCTCGGAGCACTGCTGGTTGTGTCGACCGTTGCCCGGCTCGTCGCGGACGGGTGGTCGGCGGCGCGAATGACGCTGTCGCCGACGGTGACGGCGCCCGCGCGGACCGACAAACACAGCAGATCCGCACCGGCTTCGACGATGTCGACCAGCGCACGGCGCTCGACGACCACCCGAGTCCGCACGGGCGCCAGGTCCGCCAGCATCGCCCGATAATCCGGGAACTGCGCGTCGATCGTCGCGTACCGGCGTTGGATCCCACCGTCGCTCACCTGCACGGCATCGGCCAGTGGACTCAACGTGATGTCGTCGTGCGCGGTCAGCCACGGCACGGCGCGCTCGAGCTCGGCGCCGTCCACGACCCGCGACCAGGGCTCGCCGGTCCAGGAACGCGGTACCAGCGTGCGGGTGGTCAGCCGATATCGGTCGGTCGCGGTGAGGACGACGGCCTCCCGCGCGGCCTCCACGAAAATCCCGGTGAGCACCGGGAACTCGGCGTCGCGGGCGAGCGCCGAGCCGACCTGCCGGATCGCCTCGGCCAGCAACGCACCAGGCAGGGACACCCGCGACGCGGCCGCGAGTTCGGATTTGATCGACGCCGCTGTCGCCGCCGCGTCCTCGGCGCGGCGCGCCATCGCGTCCACGTGCTCGTCGAGCAGCCGCGCCGCCTCGTCCGGTTCGGCGGACAGGATCGCGGCGACGGTGTCGAGTCCGATGCCGATATCGCGGAGCCGGCGAATGAGTACGGCGCGTGTGCGCTGGTCGTCGGTGTAGTACCGGTAGCCGGTGGCGGCGTCGACTTCGGCGGGCACCAGGAGTCCGCAGTCGTCGTAGAACCGCAACGCGCTCGGCGTCAACCCGCATGCGCGTGCCAGCACCCCGATGGTGATCAGTTGTCTGTCGGCAGTCACCCGGCCATCATCGGCCTTCAACAAACTCGAAGGTCAAGCTCACCGGGGACGAGGGCCCGCCGGGTGCGGGCGGCTCAGCCGATGACGGCGTTCATGATGGTGCCCGCGCTGGTGGCGACCACACCACCGATCATCGCGCCGGCGACCATTTTCGGCGATTCCAGGCCGCCGCCGGTCCACTTCTCCCAGGCGAACTTGCCGCCCGCGTAGATGATGCCGCAGACCCCGGACAGCAGCACGAACCAGGTCAGGTAGCGGACGAGTTGGAGAATCTTGTCTGACATCGGCGGCGCTTCGGGGGTGGGGTTGCCGATTTGCGCAACGGTGTCGTAAACGGCGGCCAGGATCATCTCGCTGCTCACTCTGGTTCGGGGTGGGCGGGAACTCTTCGACCAAATCGTATCCGGTGATCGGGCCGATCGCAGTCACGTGGCCCCGACGTGGCGTTTCCGCACCGGCACGGCGGTCAAAAGCGCTGTGTGACAACACTTGCGGTATCGGACCGGGGTCCGGGATGATGGAGGCGCGGGGGACACCACCGGACGCGTCGATTCGCTTGGTGCGGAACGTTTTACGCCCCTGCGCTGGTAAGACATCGGTTCGGTTGCACGGGAGAGGGTAGGCACGTGAGTTTCTCGACGTCGCTGGTGGACACGGTCACGACGCTCGCGCAGATGGGTAACCCCACTCCCGAGCCGCCGCCGCTGGCCGACAAGGCCCAGCAATTCGTCCGGTACGCCACCTGGCTGGCCATGCTCTCCGGCATCATCAGCATCGTCTACGCGGGCGGCCGTTTCGCCTGGGAGAAGTGGAGCGGCGGCGCGCTGCAATCGCCGAAGATGGTCGCCGGCGCGATGATCGGCGGCACCGTCGCCACCAGCGCGGGCACGATCATGAACGCTGTGCTCGGCGCCTGAGTCCGGCCGTTCGCGATGCCGGCCTGGTCCGGCAAACCGATGGCTATACTTCCTCGCGTATCTCTCCACCTCCGGCGATAGCGGAAAGCAGGGAGTTCGGCGATGAGTCGCACCGCACCGAAGCACGCCGGACCGGCGGCACCGGATACGGCATCCGATGAGCGACCGGCGATTTCCCGTCGCGTCGTGCTCGGCGCGGTGGTCGCCGCCGCCGGGCTGGCGGCCTGCGGTGAATCCGCCGAGGACGGTTCGGCCACGCCCTCCGGCACCGCCGCCGACCGCACGGAAGTGGCCACCGACGCCTATGTCTTCGGCTACCCGCTCGTGCTCATGGATGCCAACCGCGAAGCCATGACCGCCGATATCGGCAACAACCGGTTCCTGCACGGCACCGCGCTGCCGGTGCCGAGCAGTCGCGGGGCGCGGCGCGTGGGCCTGGATTCGCTGTATTCGGCGGCGTGGCTGGATCTGCGCGAGGAGCCGATGGTGTTGCAGGTGCCCGCGATCGATCCGCTCCGCTACTGGATCATGCCGCTGCTGGATGCCTGGACCAATACCGTGCACAACCCGAGCAGCGTCCGCCCGCAGGCCGAGACCACCGCCGCGCCCTACACCTACCTGATCACCGGTCCGGGCTGGTCCGGCGAGGTGCCGGACGGGATGCGGCAACTGCCCATGCCGACCCGGATGGTGTGGCTGCTGGGCCGCATCCAGGTCAACGGCCCCGACGATGTGCCCGCCGTCCGAGAGATCCAAGCGCAGCTGCGGCTGCTGCCGTTGAGTTCCTGGCCGCCCGACGGCGAACCGGCGCCCGCCCCCGACGGCCCGGTCGAACTGCCGGAACCGCCCGTCGACACGGTGGCGAAGATGCCGGCCCGCGAGTTCTTCCAGCGGATGTGCGATTTGATGGAAGACAACCCACCCGCGCCCGAGGACGCGCCCGCGCTGGACCGATTCGCGACCATCGGCATCACCCCGGGCGGCAGCCCCCGCGGCATCAGTGCCGAGGAACTGACTGCCGGTGCCGAGACCGCCCGGCGCCAGATCGCGGTGTATCTGGGTCCCGAGACCAGGGCCGTCAACGGCTGGGTAATCAGTACCGATATCGGCCGCTACGGCACCAACTACCTACTGCGGGCTTCCACCGCCGACCGCGGTCTCGGCGCGAACCTCGCCGAGGACGTCATGTACCCGACACTGTTCGGCGACGCCGGCGATCAAGGCCTGCCGGTCCCGTTCCGGCTGCGCTTCGCGCCCGGGCAGACGCCGCCGGTGGACGCCTTCTGGTCGCTGACCGCCTACGGTCCCGAGGGGCATCTGGTCGCCAACCCGGCCGGCATCTACTCCATCGGCCACCAGGTTCCGGTGGTGTTCCAGCCCGATGGATCGCTCGAGCTGGCGGTCCAGTACGCCGACCCCGGCGGCCGGGTGCCGGCCGGTAACTGGCTGCCGATCCCGCCCGCCGGGCAGTTCTCGCTGGTACTGCGGATGTATGCGCCGCGCGAGGCCGCCCGGACCGGCGCCTGGGTGCCGCCACCGCTCGAACCGGTCACCTGACCAGGTCGGAAGCGGTCGGGCGGCAGCGTGGTCCGTGGGTTAACGCACGTTACTAAACAGCGTTCACTCGTCGGTGGGATGTGGTTACATCTCCTACTGGACCCACGTATTCGAGGGCGCACGCCCGGGACCCGCAGGAGACAGCCGTGACCCCACCGACCGCCGACGGCATGCGCCGGGAAGTGAGTCCGGCTTGAACCTGCGCATCAGCCACCCCCCGGCGCGTGGACGCGCGCCGGTGATCACCGACGCCGACATCCGGCACGCGGCCCGGACGCTGCTGGTCGAGCACGGCGCGGACGCGGTCACCCTGCGCGCCATCGCCCGCTCGCTCGGGGTCACCGCACCGGCGCTGTACCGGTACTACAAGTCGCTCGACGACCTGATGGAGAGCCTGCGCCTGGAGATCTGCGCCGACCTGGCCGCGGAACTGTCGGACCGGATCGCCGAACTCCCCGACGACGGCGCGGTCCAGTTCTTCGCCATCTGCCAGGGCTTCCGGCACTGGGCGCTGGCCCACACCAGGGAATTCACCCTGGTCTTCGCCTCGCCCGGAGCCGGCCGCGGGGTGCGCGGCTTCGACGAACCGTTCGGCCGGATCTTCCTGGCCGCCGCGGGCCGGCTGCTGGCCACCTACGACGTCATCACCCCGCCGGCCGACGACATTCCCGACGAACTGCGCGCCGACCTGCAACGCTTCCAGACCGAACTGCTGGCCGCGCTCGACGAGGCCGGCCAGCCCGCCGCCGCCGACCGCATCGACCTCGGCGTCACCTATCTGATGATCCAGATCTGGGCGCGCCTGTACGGGCACGTCACCCTGGAGGTGTTCGGCAACTACCCGGTGCCGCTGTCGAATCCGGAGATCCTGTTCGACACCATGCTGGCCGACCTCGGCCGCTCCGCCGGCCTGATCCCGGGCTGAACGCGTCAGATCCGAGCGCCCTTGGCGCGGTTGCAGGCCCGGCACAGGATCTGCAAGTTGGTGGCGCTGGTGGCGCCGCCGCGGCTGAGCGGAATGATGTGGTCGAACTCGAGGTAGTGGCCGTCGCCGCATTCGACGCAGCGGCCGCCGTCGCGTTGCCACACCTCGGCCTTCACCTCCTGCGGGATGCTGCGGGTATCGCGCTGCCCGGGCGTGAGGGCCAGGCGTTTGGCGACCCGCAGCGCGCCCTCCACGGTCGCGGCGAGGTAGTGCGGATCGTCGACGGCGAAGCGGGCGCCACCGCGCGCGGAGGTCGCGGCGATCACGACGGTATCGGCGCCGGTGGTGTCCTCGGGTTCGATGGCGACCGAGACGATCCGGGACCACGGCATCTCGATCCCGGAGTCGGAGCCGACGAACCGCAGCTTCTTGTTGCTGACGATCAGCCGCCCCTCGGTGTACTTGGGTCCCTTCGCCAGGATCCGGATCTGGGTGGCGCCGGCATCGAAATGCACCCGCTCCTCGGGATCCAGATGCAGGCCCGGGGTGCGCACCGTCGGCAGATCACCGGAGCGCAATCGGGTGATGGTGCGGCCGCGATGCATCCGGCGATACAGGTCATCGATCTTCGGCCCGCTCAGCCCGAGTTCGGCGACGGTCTCTTTGAAGCGCTCGAACTCCGGGCCCTCGATCTGGCCGTCGGCCATCGCGAAGGCCACCATCCGTTCCAGGTAGTCGAGTGCGAGTGGATGCAGCGAGGCGCGCCCGGCGCTTTCGTCGATGCGCTGATACCGCAGCGACGCCCACAACTGATTCCACTCCGGGCCCTGTGGCCCGGGACCGGACAGCACCCGCCAGACCTGGGTGTGCCAGTGGGTCAGGTACTCCTCGATCTCCTCGGCGCAGCCGCGGCACGGGTGATGGCCGCCGAAGATCTTGCGGCGCCTGCGGTTACCGCATCGGTCGCAGCTGTGCGGGTGCGCGGGCAGGCGGGGGCGGGTGTCGGCGGTCCAGTGCGAGCCGTCCCACCAGCGCAGTCGGGTGCCGTCGTGCGGGTCGGGATGCCAGTCGGCGCGTTCGGGGTGCGGTGGGGGTGCGGGTTCGGCGGGCAGTTCCGCGACGACCTCGCGACGCAACGTCAGCGTGGGCGCGGTACGGGTGGGTTCCTGGGTCAGGACGTTGCCGGACGCACGCCGGGCGCGGTCGTCCTCGCGTGCTGCCGGCGGCCCGCCCGGTTCGTCGACGACGACGCCGAACTCGGTGACCAGCCCGGCCATCCCGGACTCCCAGCCCTGCGCCACCGCGCGGAACCGCCACTGGCCCTCGCGCCGGTAGAACTCGCCGAACATCATCGCCGTCACCGGCTCACAGCCCTCGATCTCGAACACCGCGACCGCGCCGTCGGCGGCGTGCACCGTCACGGTGAGGCCCGCGACGTCGGCGAAACTGCCGTCGTCGACCGATCCGGAGACGATGATGCGCGCGACCTCGGCCTCGGTGCGTGGCAGCGACACACTCAGCCTGGCCGTGCCCGCCGCGGGCGCCTGATCGAGCGTGACGGCCTGCGAGACGTGCCGGGGCGCGTTGTAGAAGACCAGATCACGATCGTTGCGCACGGTGCCCGAATCGGTGAGCAGCAACGCGTGCGCGTCCACCGCATGCTCCGAACGCCATGAAACAACCACGGCTAGAAGCGAAGTCGGTACCGGCGCGTTCGCGCCCTTGCTGAGTTTCATCGTTGTCGAACTATGCCACGGCCCTCCGACAGGCCAGGACGACAGTTCCGGCCGGTGGCCGGCGGTGAACCTGGACAACCGACACCGTCGAACGTGACGCCCCGCAATCCTGTCGCATCCGCGCTGGTTGGGGCACAGTGGTGCTATGACGAATCCGAAGGATGCGGGCAAGCAGCCGCCGGGGCGGGCGCCCGGATCGCGGAAGGTGCCCAACCCGGGCGACGTCCTGGCCGCGGCCCAGTCGGCGGTGGAGGCGGCGCAGACAGCGGCCGGGCAGGCGCTCGATGCCGCGCGGCTGACCGCCGGCTACTCCTTCGACGCGGCGGTGCGGCTGCCACCGGCCTCGGCCCAGCTAGCCGCCCAACTGCCCGATCTGCTGGACAACCTGTCCACCGCCATCGACCGGCTCAACTCCACCATCGACCGCCTCGACCGCACCCTGGCCCTGGCCGATCCCGCGTTCGCCGCCTACGACCGGTTGCTGCCGCGCCTGGAGGCGATGATCTCGCTGGGAGAGGACCTGTTCGGCGCGCTGTCGAAGCTACCGGGCGTGAGCATGCTCGGACGGCTGGCGGGCCGCGGTGAGGAGCCTCCGGTACCGGAAACGAAGAGCCAGTCGGGCCGATCCAAGCGTCGTTAGCGCCCGGCGATGGCGCGGTGGGTGGCCGCGGCCTTCAGCACCATCTCCGCGTGCTCCTCGTCCGGCACCGAGTCGAGCACGATGGCGCCGCCCGCGCCGATGTGCCACCGGCCCTCGTGCCGGACGGCGGTGCGGATGACGATATTGAGGTCGGCGGTCCCACCGAGGCCCAGGAAGCCGATGGTGCCCGAATAGACCCCGCGCGCCCGGGTTTCCAGCTGGTCGATGATCTCCATGGTGCGCAGCTTGGGTGCACCCGTCATCGAACCGCCGGGGAAACACGCGCGCACACAGTCGATCACGCCCGCCTCGGGACGCAGCGTGCCGCGCACGGTCGACACCAGCTGGTGCAGCGTCGAATACGTTTCGGTGGCCATCAGTTTCGGCACGTGCACGCTGCCGATCTCGCAGACGCGGCCCAGATCGTTGCGTAGGAGATCGACGATCATCAGGTTCTCGGCCCTGGTCTTGGGGCTGGCGGCGAGCTCGCGGCACAGTCGCTCGTCCTCGGCGGGGGTGGCGCCGCGCGGGGCGGTGCCCTTGATCGGTTTGCTCTCCACGGTGCGATGGCGGTCGATCTTCAGGAAACGCTCGGGGGAGGAGCAGGCGATCTCGAGGTCGCCGAAGCGCAGGTAGGCGGCGTACGGGGCGGGGTTGCAGCGGCGCAGCGTGCGGTAGACGTCGAGCCCTTGGGCCGTCGCGGGCACGGTGGCGGTGTCGGTCAGGCAGATCTCGTAGGACTCGCCCGCCCGCAGCGCGTCCTGGCAGACGGCGATATCGATCAGGTAGCGCTCCCGGCCGCGTTCGAGGGCCGCCGCGACCGCCTCGGTATCGGCGTCGATCGCGAGGGCCGGCGGATTGGCCCAGGTCGGCAGGGATTCCAGCGCCTCGGCAGTGGTCCGCAACCACTCGGCGGCGCTGTCCGGGGCATCGGTCACGGCGAGCAGGTACGTGCGACCGGCCTCGTGATCGACCACCACGAGCCGGTCGGCGAAAATCCACTGCGCGTCCGGCGTTTCCGCTCGATGCGCCGCGGCGGCCCCGCACTCCGCCTTCACCTCGTAGCCCAGATAGCCCACATACCCGCCGGTGAAATCGAAAGGCAGATCGGGCAATTCGATCCGCCGCTCGCGCAGCCTGGCATCCAGGTAGTCGAGAATCCGGCCCGGCACCGTGTGCTCACCGTCGGCGCGGGTCACGTGCACGATTCCGGTGCCGACCCGGTACCGGACCACCTCCGCCAGCGGTCCGCTCGCATCGCCGAGGAATGAGAACCGATCCAGTCCGGGCTCGACGTGTTCGCTGTCGAGCCAGAACGCCGTCGGGGAGTGGGCGTAAAGCTGCAGGAATATCGCCTCGGTATCTACCGCCCGGTCGATCACCAGGTGCTCGATTCGCAGGGGCGTTGAGCCGGATTCGCTGTTGGCGCCCGGCGATCGTTGGGTGGTCGCCATCGTCGAGGAAGAGGCGACCGGTGAGGGAGGTGCCGCAGCTGTCGGGGAGTCGTCGCCTGGCGTGGTGCCTGTTGTCGAAGCGGCGACAGCGGCCTGCGTAGTGCCCGCTGCCGCAATGGCATCCGCAAGCGCAGCGGGGGCCTCGTGGCGATCGGCCGGTGCGGAGGTGATAGTCGTCGCCGGACGAGCGGTAGGCGACGGGATCGAGCCACCGACGACCGCCGCAGAACCTTCCGTGTGCGAGGCGGACGCTCCGACGGCAACCGGCGCCGAACGCTCCGTGCGGCCTCGATGTTCGGCTGTCAACCTGGCGAAGTTGGCGAGAATCGCCGCCCCGTACTCGCTCGCGATCGACTCCGGATGGAACTGCACTCCCCACTGCGGCCGGCCGCGATGACGCACACCCATCACCACGCCGTCCGACGAGCGCGCCGTTACCTCCAGCGCATCGGGCAGCGGGTCGGCCGCGCACAGCGAGTGATACCGCACCGCGGTGAACTGCTGCGGCAGCCCCGCGAACAGCCCGCTGCCGTCGTGGTCGATCCGGTCGAGATAGCCGTGCCGGGCGGCCGGCGCCGCGTCCACCACGCCGCCCTCGGCCAGCACGATCGCCTGATGGCCCAGGCACACGCCGAGCAGCGGCAGGCCGGTCTCGCCGATCACCGCGGCCGAGATCCCGATATCGCGGGCGACGTCGGGGCGGCCGGGGCCGGGAGAGATGACGATGTTGTCGAACCGGTCCAGTCGCAGCCGGCGCACCGTCCGCGCCTCGTCATTGCGCACGACCGTCGGCTCGGTCCCATATACCTTGCTGATCAGCTGATACAGGTTGTAGGTGAACGAGTCGTAGTTGTCGATCAACAGCGTGCGCATGGTGTTCCGAACCCTACGCTGCGGCCCGATCGGATAACTGCGGTCAGCTGCCTTCAGATTTGCGTGCGCGGTGGTGCAGAATGTGGGACATGTCTGTTGCGCAACCGGTAGGTGTGGACCGCGAGGTCGTCGATTTCGGTGTGGTCGGCAAGTGGATGACCGAACAGGGTCTGCCCGACGGTGAATTCGAGGGAGTCACCGAACTCGGCGGCGGCACCCAGAACATCATGCTGCGGTTCACCCGCGGTGGGCGTGACTACGTGCTGCGGCGGGGGCCGAAGCATCTGCGCGCCAAAAGCAACGAGGTCATCCGGCGTGAGGCCCGGCTGCTCGGCGCGCTGGGCGACACCGAGGTGAAGGCACCCCGGATGATCGCGGCCTGCACCGACGAATCGGTGCTCGGCGCGGTCTTCTACCTGATGGAGCCGATCACCGGCTTCAACCCGCAGAACGAACTGCCCGAGCTGCATGCCGGCGATCCGGAGGTCCGGCGGCAGATGGGGCTGTCGGCCGTCGAAGCGATCGCTCGCCTCGGCTCGCTCGACTACCAGGCGCTCGGCCTCGCCGACTACGGCAAGCCGGAAGGCTTCCTGGAACGCCAGGTTCCGCGGTGGATGGGCGAACTCGAGTCCTACTCCACCAACGAGGGCTACCCCGGCCCCGACATCCCCGGCGTCGAGCGGGTGGGGGAGTGGCTGGACCGCAATCGTCCGGCCCAGTGGGCCCCGGGCATTCTGCACGGCGACTGCCACCTGGCCAACATGATGTTCTCCTACGACGGGCCCGAGGTCGCCGCCATGGTCGACTGGGAGATGTCGACCATCGGCGATCCGCTGCTGGATCTGGGCTGGCAGATCGCCACCCGGCCGATGCCGGGCACCACCGGTGCGGCGCTGGTCGGCAAGCTCGGCGCGGTCGGCGGGCTGCCCACCCCGGAGGAGATGGTCGCCCACTACGCGAAGTTCTCCGAACGCGATCTGAGCGCGGTCACCTGGTACACCGTGCTGGCCTGCTTCAAGCTCGGCATCGTCCTCGAGGGCACGCACGCGCGGGCCTTCGCGGGCAAGGCGCCCAAGCAGGTCGGTGATTTCCTGCACGCCATCACCCTGGAACTGTTCGAGCGCGCGCAGGGCCTGATGGAGTGACTGGATCTTGCCGGAACCTCGGCCGGATTTTGGTGGATAGGGATATTCCGCCACTCTAGGGTGGTCGCATGCCTATCGAGCCCGATGTGAAGGACTGGACCTGGGTGCTGGAGCGGCCCTGTCCGGAATGTGGATTCGACGCCACGGCGGTGTCCTATGCGGACATCCCTGATCGGGCTCGCGAGTGCGCGGCTCGGCTGCGGGACGCCTTGGGGCGCGCCGACGTCGCCGTCCGGCCGGATGAGCACACCTGGTCCGCACTCGAATACGCCGCGCACGTGCGCGACGTCTGCCGGGTCTTCGCGTATCGGGTGGCCGTGGCCGCCGCGGCGCCCGCCATGGATCCGGGTGTGGCCGCCTTCAATCCGGCCGTCACGATGGTGGACGGGCTGCCGCAGTTCGCCAACTGGGATCAGGACGCGGCCGCACTCGCCGGGAACTACCGCGACCTGGATCCCGCGGTGCTCGGCGCGGAGCTGGCGGTGGCCGCCGATGCCGTGGCCGAGGTGATCGCGGCGGTGCCGGCCGGTGATCGCGATCGCCGGGTGCGGCGCGGCGGCGGCTCGACCTTCACCGTGGAAACGCTGGCGCAGTACTTCCTGCACGACCTCGTGCACCACGTCCACGACGTCGGCTGCTGAAAACGGATTCCAATACTAGAACGTGTTCGCGCAGCTCGCGTGTCCTCATAGATGAATTTTCCAGCACCCACTAGAACGCGTTCCAATTTTCTCGTACTGTGGGTGCAGTCACATTGAAGCACGCGAGAGGTCGACAGGAATGAAGACGAAGGGCGCGATCCTGTGGGGGATCGATGAGCCGTGGTCGGTGGAAGAGATCGAGATCGGCGACCCGGTCGCCGGCGAGGTGCAGATCCGCATGGAGACCGCGGGCATGTGCCATTCGGACCACCACATCGTCACCGGCGCGACGCCGATGCCGAGCTTCCCCGTCATGGGCGGCCACGAAGGCGCGGGCGTGATCACCAAACTCGGCCCCGGCGTGCCGAGCGACCTCCAGGTCGGCGACCACGTCATCCTGTCGTTCATCCCGGCCTGTGGTCGCTGTCCGGCCTGCGTCGCGGGCAATATGGCGCTGTGCGACCTCGGCGCGGGCCTGCTGCTCGGCCAGGCCATCAGCGACGGCACCTACCGCATCCAGGCCCGGGGCGAGAACGTCATCCCGATGTGCCTGCTCGGCACCTTCTCGCCGTACATGACCGTGCACCACACCTCGGTCGTCAAGATCGACCCGTCGATTCCGTTCGAGGTCGCCTGCCTGGTCGGCTGTGGTGTGCCCACCGGCTTCGGCTCCTCCACCCACGTCGCCAATGTCATGCCTGGTGAAACGGTCGTCATCGCGGGCATCGGCGGCGTCGGCATGAGCGCCCTGCAGGGCGCGGTGCTCTCGGGCGCCTCCAAAGTCGTTGCCATCGACCCCAACCCGTGGAAGCGGGAGCAGGCGCAGAAGTTCGGCGCCACCCACACCTATGCCAGCATGGCCGAGGCCATCATGCCGCTGATGGACGCCACCGAAGGCCGGATGGCCGAGAAGGTCATCCTCACCATGGGCGAAATGCACGGCGACTACATCGAAGAGGGCCTGATCCTCACCGCCAAGGCCGGCACGCTGGTCGTCACCTCGATGGGCCGGATGGACGCGGGCGAGGTGAAGATGAACAGCTTCCTGCTGTCGATGCTGCAGAAGACGGTGAAGGGCTGCATCTTCGGCGGCGGCAACGCCCGCCAGGACGCCCCGCGCCTGCTCGCGCTGTACAAGTCCGGCCAGCTCAACCTGGACGACATGGTGACCCGCACCTACTCCCTGGAAGAGATCAACCAGGGCTACCAGGACATGCTGGACGGCAAGAACATCCGCGGCATCATCAAATACACCGACGCTGATCGCTGAGGGTTACCGCTCGGCGGGTAGCGATCCGGATGACGACCAGTCCTCTGGTATCGGCTCGCCGAGCGGCCCGATTCAGCCGACGCAGCGCAGAAGTGCCTCGCGTAGATTCCGGCTGCGGACGTCGTCCAGCACCGCCATGCCGAGGCGGTTCATGACGTAGCCGAAGCCGAATCCGGTGCTGGGGTCGGCGAATCCGAAGGAGCCGCCGAGGCCGGTGGTGCCGTAGGCGCGCTTGTCGGAGCCGAAGCGGAAGGCGCCGCGCGATTTGCGGAAGCCCAGATGGTAGCGGCTCTTGGTGTGCAGCACCAGATCATCGGCGGGGACATCGTCGGCGGTGTCGGCGGCGGCCAGCCGGTCCAGCACCGCGTCGTCGATGGGCAGTGCGCCGGTGCGGCCCGCGGCGGCGCCGTAGATCGAGGCCAGGGCGCGGGCCGAACCGACACCGCCGTGACTGGCCACGCCGAGGTCGAGGAATTCCCGCCGGGTGGCGCGGGCCGGGGCGCCGAAGCGCGGATTGGTCAGCGCCGCATAGGACAGGCCGCGCTTGGTGTAGACCTCGGCGCCGATGCGCAGCGGGATATCGCGTTCGTAGCGCAGGATGTCGAGGCCTTTGGTCGAGGAAAGGATGGCGACCCGGTCGAGGCTCTGTTCGGCGGGCAGGCCGATGAAGAAGTCCAGGCCCAGCGGGGTCGCGAGTTCGTCGGCGAAGAACCGGCCGATGGTGCGGCCTCGAGGGTCCACGCGGCGCAGCAGTTCGCCTTGGTAGAGGCCGAGAGTCAGCGCGTGATAACCGTGCCGGGTGCCGGGCCGCCACGCGGGTTTCTGCGCGGCCAGGATCTCGGCGAGCCCCTCGAGATCGGCCACCTGGGCGGCCTTCACGGGGCGATCGAGTCCCGACAGGCCGGCCTGATGGTCGATCAGCTGACGCACCGTGATCGCGTCCTTGCCGTTGGCCGCGAATTCGGGCCAGTACTTCGCCACCGGCTGTTCGTAATCGAGCAGACCCCGCGACACCGCCACCGCCAGCGCGAACGCCGCCATGCCCTTGGTCGAGGAGAACACCGGCACGATGGTGTCGCGCTCCCACGGCAGCACCCGTTCGCGGTCGCGGAAGCCGGCCCACAGATCCACCACCGGGCGATCGCCGTCGTAGATCGCGACGGCGGCGCCGATCTCGCCGTGCTGGGCGAAGTTGCGGCGGAAAGCGTCGGCGACGGGGCCGAAACCGGCCGCCACGTCGCCGTGGATCGTGGGCTGCTCACTCATGGTTACTCGATGGTATCGGCGCCGGTCTCGTAGGCTCGGCTGCGTGCGTGCACTCGAGCAGATCAGCGATTGGCCGGTACGGCATGCGGCGGCCGCCGTGGTATTCGACGACGGGCAGACCGCCGTCGCGGGCGATACCGGCCGGGTCTTCCGCTTGGCGTCGGTGACCAAACCCCTGGCCGCCTACGCGGTGCTGATCGCGATCGAGGAAGGCGCGATCGAACTCGATCAACCCGCCGGTCCGCCGGGCTCGACGGTGCGGCACCTGCTCGCGCACACCTCCGGGCTGGCCTTCGACACCACCGATGTGATGGCCGAACCCGGGCAACGGCGCATCTACTCCAGTTCCGGCTTCGAAGTGCTGGCCGATTTCGTGGCGGAGCAGACCGGCATCGCCTTCGACGACTACCTGCGCGACGCCGTCTTCACCCCGCTCGGCATGACGTCGTCGGTGCTGGACGGATCCGCCGGTCACGCCTGCCGTTCCAGCGTGGACGATCTGCTGCGCTTCGCCGCGGAACTGCTGCATCCGCAGCTGATCTCGGCCGAGACCCACGCCGAGGCGACGACCGTCCAGTTTCCCGGCCGCAATGGTGTGCTGCCCGGCTTCGGATCTCAGCGCCCCAACGACTGGGGACTCGGATTCGAAATCCGCGATGGGAAGTCCCCGCATTGGACCGGTTCGGCGAATTCGCCGCGAACCTACGGCCATTTCGGGCAATCCGGCACATTTTTGTGGGTCGACCCGGAAGTCGGCTTGGCGTGTCTCGCCTTGAGCGACGAGAATTTCGGCGATTGGGCACGAGCGGTGTGGCCGCCGTTCAGCGATGCGGTGATCGCGGAGGCGACACGCCGAAGCAACTCGTCCGCTAAGTAACAGGTGTAACACCGGACACTCGAGTACACTCGGGCAACGCCAGTTCGACAGGCCGTTGGGGAAGACGTTCCTCGTCGAAGCTGGAGGTGTCTGTGGTGCGCGCATCGAGTCAGTTCGCGGATGCGACGGCGGGTGTGGTCTACATCCACTCGTCGCCTGCCGCGCTGTGCCCGCACATCGAGTGGGCCCTCGCCTCTGCTCTCGGAGCCCCCGCCACACTGCGCTGGACCGCCCAGCCGGCCGCCGCCGGCCAACTGCGGGCAACCAGCGACTGGGTCGGCCCCGTCGGCACCGCCGCGCGCATCGCCCAAGCCCTCCGCTCCTGGCCCGTGCTGCGCTTCGAGGTCACCGAGGACCCCAGCGAAGGCGTCGACGGTGAGCGCTACAGCTTCGTCCCCACCCTCGGCCTCTGGCACGGATCCACCAGCGCCAACGGCGATGTCACCATCGGCGAGATGCGCCTGCGCGTGATGCTGCAAACCGCACGCGAACTCGACAAGTACTCCGGCTACGACCTCGCCGCCGAACTCGACCGCGCCCTCGGCACCGCCTGGGACGAAGACCTCGAGGTCTACCGCGGTGGCAGCGAAGGCGCCGAGGTCACCTGGTTGCGCCGCGACGTGGGGTAGGCCCTGGCGCAGAGCCGCTGCGGCGGTCGGAGCCACCCTGACGATCCCGGGTCGGAAACCGCTCGCCCGGCTGGTGATGTGCTCCAGAGATGGGCGAATACGCGCATGTCACTCGGCACACGAATGGGTATTTCGCCCGAGGTGGGGGCTCGGGTTCGAACCATAGCGTCGGAAGCCTCGTAACCATCGGTTCAGGAGGCGACCATGACCACCCAGCACATCGAGACTCTCATCATCGGGGCCGGACAGGCCGGACTGTCGACGGGCAGCGCGCTGCGGCGGCGACAGCGACCGTTCCTGATCGTCGACCGCAATGACCGCATCGGCGACAACTGGCGCTGCCATTACGATTCGCTGCGGCTGTACTCGCCGGCGAAATACGACGGGCTATCGGGCCTACCGTTCCCGTCGGCCGACCCGTGGAGCTACCCGGGTAAGGACGAGGTCGCCGACTACCTGGAGCGCTACGCGGTGCACTGGGATCTGCCGGTACGCCTGCGCACCGGCGTCGACCGGCTCACCGCCCGCCCGGGCGGCGGATTCGTGGCACGGCTCGGTACCGACACCATCACCTGCGACAACGTCGTCATCGCGACGGGCACCTTCGGCCGCACGCCCGCCATCCCCGATTTCGCCACCGAGTTGGATCCGGCGATCACCCAACTGCATTCGAGCCGGTACCGCAGGCCGGATCAACTGGCACCCGGCCCCGTGCTGGTGGTCGGTGCGTCCCATTCCGGCACCGACATCGCCTACGAACTGGCGCGCACCCACCGAACCATCCTCTGCGGCCGCGATTGCGGGCAGATTCCGGTGCGCTGGGACACCAGCGCCATCAAGCTCGCGTTGCCGGTGCTGGTGTTCATGTGGCGGCATGTGCTCACCCGCCGTACTCCGATCGGCCGGAAGATGATGCGGGAGATCCGCTTCCACGGCGGTCCGATGTTGCGGGTGAAGCGGTCCGATCTGGACGAGCGCGGGGTCCGCCGAATCACCGCGCGGATGCGGGGAGTTCGCAACGGGCGTCCGGAACTCGACGACGGCACGGTGCTCGACGTGCGGAACATCGTGTGGGCGACGGGGTTCCGTCAGGTGTTCGACTGGATCGACCTGCCCATTTTCGACGCGGACGGCTGGCCGAAGGAATACCGTGGCGTGGTCGCCGACGCGCCGGGCCTGTTCTTCTGCGGGTTGAGTTTCCAGTACGCGTTTTCCTCGATGGTATTTCCCGGGGTCGGCCGGGACGCGGAGTACGTGGCACGGCGGATCGCCGCGCGGGCGGAGGAACTCGCCGTGCCCGCGGCCGCCGCATGAGGCCACCGACGCGCTCCCGACACCCTCGACCAGCGCGTATCGTCCGATAACAGGTGATGCGCGATGGGCGTGATCGACAGTTTGCGGCAGGCGCGTGAGGCCTACGAGCGACGCGAATGGGTGGCGGCCTTCCAGGCGCTGTCCGAGTCGGACGCCGATGCCCTGCGCGGCGATGATTTCGCGCGCCTGGCCGCCGCCGGCTACCTGACCGGCCACACCAACGACAGCATCCAGGCCATGCAGCGCGCCTACCGGATGCATCTGGACGACGGCAATCGGCTCGCCGCCGTCCGGTGCGCCTTCTGGCTGGCCCAGACCCTGCTGATGACGGGCGAATCCGCGGTGGCGGGCGGCTGGGTGGGCCGGGCGCAGCGGTTGCTCGACGAGGTGCCCGGCGATGTGGTCGAACGCGGCTACGTCCTGGTCTCGGTCATGCTCCGCCACGTCTTCGCCGGTGAGTTTCCCGCCGCGGCCGAATGCGCCGACCGGATCACCGGCTACGGGCACCGCTTCGGCGACCCGGACCTGACCGCCATGGGACTGTCGGTCCAGGGCAGGCTGACGCTCTATCGCGGCGACGTGCGCGCGGGGCTCGCGCTGATGGACGAGGCCATGGCCTGCATCGCCGCCGGGGGCGTGTCGACGATGTTCGCCGGCCACATCTACTGCTCGATGATCGAGGCCTGCCAGGAGATCGCCGACTTCGGCCGCGCCGAGCAATGGACGATGGCGCTGACGTCCTGGTGCGCCGACCAGCCCGGCCTGGTGCTGTTCACCGGCCAGTGCGCGGTGCATCGTGGCCAGCTGATGCGCCTGCACGGCGCCTACGACGCCGCACTGGAGGAATTCGAGCTGGCCGTGCACCGCTACCTCGCCGCCGAGACCACCTCGGCTGCCGGGTTGGCGCTGGCCGAGCGCGGTGACGTGTTGCGCATCCGGGGCGAATTCGCCGGCGCCGAGGCCGCCTACGCCGAGGCGATCGGCTTCGGCCACGATCCGCAGCCCGGCCCGGCCCTGCTGTGGCTGGTTCGGGGCCGCGGTTCGGCGGCGGTGCGCGCGATGCGCGGGCTGCTCGCGCGCACACCGGACCCGGTGCATCGCTGCCGGGTGTTGCCTGCCGCGATCGAGGTGCTGCTGGCGGCGCGGGAGACCGACGACGCCGCCGCGCTCTGCGCCGAGCTGACCGAGATCGCCGCGAGCTCCGGATGCGCCTCGTTGCGTGCGATGGCGGCGCGGGCCGCGGGGTGTGTCGCGATCGCACAGGGCGACTGCGCCGAGGCGGTGACCCAGCTGCGTCGTGCCGTGCGTGGGTGGACTGAACTCGGGGCGCCCTATGAGACCGCACGGTGCCGGGTCGACCTCGGGCGGGGGCTGCGCGGGCTGGGGGATGAGGACTCGGCGCGCTCGGAGTTCGCCGCGGCCCGCCGCGTCTTCGCCGAACTCGGCGCCGGGCCCGCCGAGCGTGACGTCGCGGCGCTGCTGCGGCCCAGCGCGCCCGGCGGGCTGTCGGCCCGCGAAATCGAGGTGCTGCGCCTGGTGGCGATCGGCCGCAGCAACCCCGAGATCGCGGCGGCGCTCGTGCTGAGCGAGAAGACGGTGGCGCGGCACCTGTCCAATATCTTCGCCAAGCTCGACGTCACCTCGCGCACCGCCGCGGCCGCCTTCGCCTACGAGCACGACCTCGCCTGAACTCGGCCTGCCATCGCCCCCTCATCCGGTGTCGCCGGGCGCCCTCGTTTCCCAACTACCGTCCGCGTTTGTGTAAGGTTGCCCAGGTCGTCGAGCAGTGGGGAGGTGGTCGGAATCCGAGCACGCCGTGAAGCCGGACCGGCCGGGGTCGACGCCCAGCCGAGTCCATGGCCAGTCAACACACACCCCTCCTTATGACACAGAGTCTGCGCACGTTGCCCACCCGCTGGTCCCGGATAGTGCCGTGGGTCATCCCGGTGCTGCTGTCGATCGCCGTCGCTTTCTGGCTGTCGGACCAGATCTCCCGTGGCTTCATCGACCTCGAGGTGTACCGGATCGGGATCGACACCCTGCGCGACGGCGGCGATCTGTACGGCGACCTGCCGGAAACCTCGTTCGGCATCGGCCTGCCGTTCATCTATCCGCCATTCGCGGCGCTGGCGCTGTCGCCGTTCGCGCTGCTGCCCTGGAATGTGGCCGTGATCAGCTACTTCACGGTGTCGGTTGCCGCGCTCGCGCTGACGCTGTTCCTGGTGGCCCGGCGGATGTGGCCGCAGCAGCGTGGTCTGAGCTGGTGGGCGGCCGCGACCGCGCTGCCGCTGACGCTGCTGCTCGAGCCGACCGTCTCCACGCTGGACTTCGGCCAGGTGAACCTGATCCTGATGGGCCTGGTCGCCGCCGACTGCCTGCCGGAGAAGACCAAATGGCCGCGCGGCGTGCTCGTCGGTCTCGCCGCGGCGATCAAACTGACCCCGGCCGCGTTCGTGCTCTACTTCCTGGTGCGCCGCGACTACAAGGCCGCGATCACCGCCGCCGCCACCGGCGCGACGGTCACCGCGCTGGCCTTCGCGGTGCTGCCGCGCGAATCGTTCGAGTACTGGTTCGGCGGCGGCAATATGTCCGGACTGTCCGGTTCGGTGTTCCACACCAACCAGTCCATCCAGGGTGTGCTGGCCCGCTTCGGCATCTCCGGTATCGCCTTCACCGCACTGTGGCTGGTGCTGGCCGCGCTGGCGTTGGCGGTGGTGTACGCGATCATGCGCAAGGTCGCCGATATCGCGCCGCTGGCGCTGTTCGCCAACGCGCTGCTGGCCGTGCTGGTGTCGCCGATCTCGTGGTCGCATCACTGGGTGTGGGTTGCGCCCGGCATGCTGATCCTGGTGGGGTACGCGGGCATGTTGCCGCGCCGGGTGTCGATCGCCTGCTATCTGGTGGCGGCCGCGGCGGCCTGGGTGTTCTACATCGCTCCGCACGAGCGAGTCCCGCAGGGCGACGATCGCGAACTCGGCTGGTCCATCGGCCAGCACCTCGTCGGCGATGCCTACGTGTGGGCGGCATTGCTGCTGCTGGGGTGGATCGCGCTGGCCAGCCGGGCGCGGGGTGCGACGCCGGAGCCGGAGGCGGTCGCCGAGGCCGACGAGGTGGTGGTCGCGCCGACGCTGCGGTGAGTTCCCGTAGCGCATCTCGGCAGCGGTGGTGGGCCGGGTCCCGCCACGTCGTATGGCCCTGGCACAGGTCTCTATGGCCTGCACCGAGTCGGTGCGGAGCGTGCCGATCGTCCGAACCGCCGCCGGGGCCGGCTCTTCGGCGTGGGTCCGAAAGTCCTGGCCGGGCGCAACTACGCTCGGCGCGTGGCGATCGAACTGAGGTCGGACGGCCCTTCGCGAGATCGAACGCACCGGTGGTGGCGGGTGATCCTCGTGGGGCTGGCCGCGCTGCTTCTCGGCGGCACCGGGCAGGCCGGGGTGTCCTCGGCGCAGAACCCGGAAGCGGTGCAGCAGATCGCAGCTCCGCCCAGCTACACCGGGACCGTGGACAACAGTGCCGATTGCCGGCGGGAGTACCGGACGCGGGGCTTCGAACCGGCGGACGGGCGGCGTCATCCGTTGTTCCTGTACTTCGTCGGCACCAACTTCGGCAAGGACCCCGAAGCCGACATCCGGGACAACATTCCCGCCGCGAACGCCGTGACCGAGGCGATGGCGCGCCGCGGCTTCGTCGCGCTCATGGTCGACTACGACAACACCGTGCTCGCCCTGCTCAGCGACCACCGCAACCAGACCCGCTGCCTGTTCGCCCCGCACGAACCGCGCAGCCTGCTGAGGGTGGCCTGCGCGCTGGAGACCGTCGACTGCGATCTCGGAATCGCGACATGGGGGCACAGCCAGGGCGGTGCCGTCGCCCACCTGGCCCCCAATCACGACCCGCGGGTCCGCGCGGTGTGGACCACCGGCTACGGCGGCGACATGCCCTCGGTGCTGCCGGTCAACCGCCTGCGGGTGCTGGCCGGTGAGAACGAGAACAACGGCAAACCCGAGGTCCTGAACAAGGCCGCCGGTTTCACCCCGCAGGAGTGCCCCGACGATGGCCGCAGCCAGTGCCTGCGCGCCGACGGCAGCGGCTGGATCATCGTCCGCAAGGCCGACGTCCAGACCACCGCCGACCACTGCTGGTTCTACCGCTTCACCTGCAGCTCCGCCGAAACCTTCCTCGAACCGAGCTGGACCGATCGTGGATCGACCAAGGCGTACGCGATCGAACCGAATGCCGAGTGGGTGGCGAAGGTCGTGCGTTCGCCGGAGTCGGCACCGATGCCAAGGTAAGCATTCGGCGCTTCCTGTCGTGCGTTCGCCGGCGCCGGGACCGACGCCCAGGTAAGCACTCGGCGAGTGGAGCTGCCCGGTGGCGCTCAGTCGGCGATGATGCCGGCGAACGTGCGCCAGCGGCGTTGACGGTGCCGGAACAGGAACGTGACGAACTGGCGCAGCCCGAGCGCGCGCCAACCGTCTTCGATCTCGATCTCGTCGGTGTAGCGGCAGCGGTTGTCGCCGAGCGGGGTGAAGGTGAGCCGGTGATTCCAGACCCGCACTAGGCCCCCGTGTTCGTTGGTGTAGATCTCGGTCGGCTCGAGCCGCACCACCGTCATGTGGTGTTTCCACGCCGGGATCACCCCGAACATCCACATCCGCGCCGTCCCCGACGCCCCCGCTTCGAGCCGCTCCGGCAGATCCAGCCCCGTCATCCGAATGATCGGCGCGAGAACGTATTCGAACATCTCCGGTTTCTGCGCGAGCCGCCAGGCCGCCTCGGCGGAGATGGGCAGTTCGGTGCTCACCGCTACCTTGCTCATGCTGCCATCCTTTCCGCAATCCCCTTCCGGTGCAATGACTTCCACACGCCGGTTCGGCCCGGCAGCACGACCGGCTCACGATCGATCACGGCTCGCCGGCTACTTGCAAGGGGCATCAGGGTTTTCAGTCGCTGAAGCTGCTGCACGCTCAGATCTTGATGACACGGACGCCTGAACCGCAGAGTGTCTGGAGGTCATCCGGATCCGAGGTCAGAATGGTAGCCGGAGCAGGCGCGGTGAGCGCGGTGGCTGCCACGATCGCGTCCAAGGCGTACTTGTGGCCGTGTAAGCCGGCGGCGGCGAGAAGCTTGCTCGCACGGCGGGCGATCACTTCGTCCGGCGGCACCACGTTGACTCGGGAAACGGCGTAATCGAAACGTGCCTGGTTGGTTTTCGGGTGTCGCGCCTCGACGAGGGTTACCGAACTGATGATGACGCGGAAGTCCTCGGCTTCTGCGGCTGTCAGCCACTCGGTCAGCTCGGGCGTACGAAGTATGAGCTTGGACAAGCCTTCACAGTCGAGGACGAGAGTGCCGCTCACGCGGCATCTTCGGAATCGGCAGATGGGTTGCGCAGGAGTGCGCGTTTGGCTTCGACCGCTGTGCTGTCGACTGGTCCGTGTGATGCCTCGGCGTCTTCGATGAGTTCGCGCAACCGGTCCCGTTCCAATTGGCGCTGGATCAGTGCTTCGACGTAACCGGACATGCCCCGCTTACCCGTGCGGGCCTTGAGGGCCGCAATGGTGCCCTCGTGCAGGGAGACGGAGACGGGACGGACCGGGCCTTCGCCGGGAGCCGGAACGGTCATGTCCACATCTTAACAAAAAGATTGTTAAACAAGTTGTGGGCGCAGACGGGTTCGAACCGCCGACCGCTGGTGTGTAAAACCAGAGCTCTACCGCTGAGCTATACGCCCGGGCGCTGCCGGCGATCAAACCGGCGGCGACGGGTTATGAATCTAGCGCGGCGAGCGCTTTCTCCCAAGCTGCCTGGTCACGGGGCTCGCCGGGGGCGTTCATTTCCGCGAAACGGATGTAGCCGTCCTTGTCGACGACGAAGGTGCCGCGGTTGGGGTAGCCGGATTTCTCGTTGAACACGCCGTAGGTTTGGGCGACGGCGCCGTGCGGCCAGAAATCGGACAGCAGGGGGAAGGTGTAGCCCTGTTCGGCGGCCCAGATCTTGTGGGTGGGCGGCGGGCCGACGGAGATCGCGATGATCTCGGCGTCGTCGTTTTGGAACTTGGGCAGCTCGTCGCGCACCTTGCACAGCTCGCCCTGGCAGATGCCGGTGAACGCCAGCGGGAAGAAGACCACGAGCACGTTCTTCTTGCCCCGGAAGTCCGACAGGCTGACTTCCTGGTTGTTCTGATCCTTCAGCGTGAAGTCCGGCGCGAGGGTGCCTACCTCGAGTGGCATCGCTGATCCTCCATCATGTCGGGCCCGGCCGGGCGGCGCGTACACATCGCCCGGCCGCAACCTTAGGTGAAACGCCGGTCAGCGCTGTTTGGAGGGGGCCTTCGGCTGGACAAGGCGGCTGCCCGCCCAATCGCCGAGGCTGATCGCCGAGGTCTGGGTCAGTCCCGCGGTGGGGGCTGCCTCGGCGATCTCGCTGGGATCGACATGTCCGGGCTGGCCGGTCTTGGGGGTGAGCACCCAGATGAAACCGTCGTCGGCGAGCGGTCCGATCGCCTCCATCAGCTCGTCGACCAGGTCGCCGTCACCGTCGCGCCACCACAGCAGCACGACGTCGATGACCTCGTCGGAATCCTCGTCCAGCAGTTCCGTTCCGATGGTTTCCTCGACGTCGGCCCGAAGGTCGTCGTTGGTGTCCTCGTCCCAGCCCAGCTCCTGGACGACCAAGCCGTGGGTGATGCCAAGCTTCTGAGCGAAATTCTGCGCGTCCGCCGCGGCGACCACGGTGGTGTCCTCCTCAATATGCCGACTACAGGTAGGTGCAAGCGAACATGGTTATCGGCCGCAACGCAAGCCGATCCGATGAATTGGCCATCGGATGTCGCGGGAATTCGAGCTCGATCAGCGTGCCGAGCAGTCGTCGCGTACCGCGTTGCGCGCGTCGTTGACGCGGCGGCTGGCGTCGTTGAGCGGGCCCACCGGCGCGGTGTAGTGCATACCCCTGGTGGCCTGCGCCAACGCCCGTGCCGCGTTGACGTACTCGGTGAGCTTGGTCTTCAGGTCCGCAGGCAGGTCGTCCTTGGCCGCGTTGACGCCGGCCTCGACCTTGTTGGCGGCATCTTCCAGGGTGTTCGCGGCGGTATCGCGTTTGGCGTCGTAATCGGGGGCGTTCGAGTCGTGCGCGTCGACGAACTCGTTGTACTTACTGACCCCGACACCGGTGATGACGGGGAACTGCCCGCAGTTGTCGGCGATGGCCTTGGCCTGCGCCGCGGCCTTGCGTGAGGAGGTCGCCGCCGCCGAGGACGACGCCGCGTAGGTTTTGTAGGCCGACAGGTCGGCGGCATTGGGCGCGGCGGTGCCGTCCACGCTGTTCGAGCAGCCCGCGATCGTCGCTCCCGCGATCAGCGCTGCGGCCGCGCACACCAGCCCGACCCCGCGTGGGTCCAGCAGTTTCATCGTCCTCCCCGCTCTCATTTCTCGTGTCCGATCGATATCCGGGCAGCCCCCGAACACCGGTCCACACCGGAAACTGCCGAGTAACCCGTCGAGGAGAAACCGTACTGGATTTGTGGCTGACATGATGACCTGGGACGCATCCTCGGCAAGGATGGAGGGTGCGCCCGGACTTTCGTAAACGGGTGGTCCGCCCACCAGAGTGGCCGCCCGGGGAAACAGACGCCATCAGCTTGTCCGCCCCATGTACGAGGAGCAGATTTGACCGACCTGATCCACTCTTCCGCTCCAGCGCAACCCGCTGTACCCGATTCCACGCCGCCCGGTGCCCGCGACGCGAACGGATCGTCTGCCGGCCGTCAGACCGGCGAACGGGTCCGGGTGATCCGCGAAGGCGTGGCGTCCTACCTGCCCGATATCGATCCCGAGGAGACCAGCGAATGGCTGGAATCCTTCGACGACATGCTCGACCGGGAAGGCCCGGGACGCGCGCGCTATCTGATGCTGCGCCTGCTCGAGCGTGCCGGTGAGCGCCGGGTCTCGATTCCCGCGCTGACCTCCACCGATTACGTCAACACCATCCCCACCGAGAACGAGCCGTGGTTCCCCGGCGACGAGGAAGTGGAGCGCCGCTACCGCGCCTGGATCCGCTGGAACGCCGCGATCATGGTGCATCGCGCGCAGCGTCCCGGTATCGGCGTGGGCGGCCACATCTCGACCTACGCGTCCTCGGCGGCGTTGTACGAGGTCGGCTTCAACCACTTCTTCCGCGGCAAGGACCATCCCGGCGGCGGCGATTCGATCTTCATCCAGGGCCATGCCTCGCCCGGTATCTATGCCCGCGCCTTCCTCGAGGGCCGGCTGTCGACCGATCAGATGGACGGATTCCGCCAGGAATACAGCCACGGCGGTCCCGGCAAGGGCCTGCCGTCCTACCCGCATCCGCGCCTGCTCGACAACTTCTGGGAGTTCCCCACGGTGTCGATGGGCCTGGGCCCGATGAATGCCATCTATCAGGCGCGGTTCAACCACTACCTGCACGATCGCGGGATCAAGGACACCTCCGATCAGCACGTGTGGGCCTTCCTCGGCGACGGTGAGATGGACGAGCCGGAGTCGCGTGGGCTGATCCAGGTGGCGGCCAACGAGGGCCTGGACAATCTGACCTTCGTCATCAACTGCAACCTGCAGCGCCTGGACGGCCCGGTGCGCGGCAACGGCAAGATCATCCAGGAGCTGGAGTCGTTCTTCCGCGGTGCGGGCTGGAACGTCATCAAGGTGATCTGGGGCCGGGAGTGGGATGCGCTGCTGGGCGCCGACCGCGACGGCGCGCTGGTGAACTTGATGAACACCACCCCCGACGGCGACTACCAGACCTACAAGGCCAACGACGGCGCCTACGTGCGCGATCACTTCTTCGGCCGCGACCCGCGCACCAAGGCACTGGTGGCGGATCTGTCCGATCAGGAGATCTGGAACCTCAAGCGCGGCGGTCACGACTACCGCAAGGTCTATGCCGCTTACGCCGCGGCGATGGCGCACAAGGGTCAGCCGACGGTGATCCTGGCCAAGACCATCAAGGGCTACACCCTCGGCAAGCACTTCGAGGGCCGCAACGCCACCCATCAGATGAAGAAGCTGACGTTGCAGGACCTCAAGGACTTCCGCGACCTGCAGCGCATCCCGATCAGCGATGCCGAGCTGGAGAAGGATCCGTACCTGCCGCCGTACTACCACCCGGGTATGGAGGCGCGCGAGATCCAGTACATGCTCGACCGGCGCAAGGCGCTCGGTGGGTTCCTGCCGGAGCGGCGTACCTCGGCGCAGCCGCTGAAGCTGCCCGGTGATGAGGCCTACCGTTCGGTGCGCAAGGGTTCCGGCAAGCAGAACGTGGCCACCACGATGGCGTTGGTGCGGCTGATGAAGGAACTGTTGCGGGACAAGGAGATCGGCAAGCGGATCGTGCCGATCATCCCGGACGAGGCCCGCACCTTCGGCATGGACTCGTGGTTCCCGTCGCTGAAGATCTACAACCGCAACGGCCAGCTCTACACCTCGGTCGACGCGGAACTGATGCTCGCCTACAAGGAGAGCACGGTCGGCCAGATCCTGCACGAGGGCATCAACGAGGCCGGTTCGACCGCGTCGTTCACCGCGGCGGGCACCTCCTACGCCACCCACGGCGAGCCGATGATCCCGCTCTACATCTTCTATTCGATGTTCGGGTTCCAGCGCACCGGTGACGGCTTGTGGGCCGCGGCCGATCAGCTGGCGCGTGGATTCGTGCTCGGCGCCACCGCCGGTCGCACCACGCTCACCGGCGAGGGTCTGCAACACAACGACGGCCACTCGCTGCTGCTGGCTTCCACGAATCCCGCGGTGGTCACCTACGATCCGGCGTTCGCCTTCGAGATCGCTCATATCGTGCGCGACGGCTTGCGCCGGATGTACGGCGGCGGGAAGCCGGAAACGGGTCCGTACGCGATGCCGGGTACCGAGTCGCACCTGCGCGATGAGGCCGATGTGTTCGGCGGCGAGAACGTCTTCTACTACATCACCCTGTACAACGAGCCGTACCAGCAGCCGGCCGAGCCGGACAACCTGGATGTGGCGGGTCTGCTCAAGGGCATCTACCTGTACAAGCCGGGTGCCGAAGGCGATGTGCGCGCCCAGATCCTGGTTTCGGGTGTTACCGTGCCCGACGGTGTGCGCGCCCAGGAGCTGCTCGCCGAATGGGGTGTGGCGGCCGATGTGTGGTCGGTGACCTCGTGGGGTGAGCTGCGCAAGGAGGCGCTGGCCAAGGAGATCGCTGCGCTGCGGGCGCCTGGCAGCGAGCCGGCGGTGCCGTATGTCACCGAGGCGCTCTCGCGGGTCCAGGGTCCCTACATCGCCGCGACCGACTGGATGCGGGCGGTGCCCGATCAGGTGCGGCAGTGGGTGCCCGGTGAGTTCGTCACCCTCGGCACCGACGGTTTCGGCTTCTCCGACACCCGTCCGGCCGCGCGCCGGGTGTTCAATGTCGACGCCGAATCCATCGCCGTGGCGGCGCTGGAGGCGCTGGTGCGGGCGGGCAAGGTCGAACAGTCCGTGCTCACCCAGGCCGCCCAGCGCTACCGCATCGACGACGTGGACGCCGCGCCGAAGCCGGTGGCGGGCGCGGACGGGGAAACCGAATAGCGCACCATTAGAGGGTGGATCGAAAACCGCCGCGGCCGCGCCGGATCTCCGACGGCTCCTCCGAGCACGAGGTGTATCTGCCGACCGGCGCGCTCTCACCGAACCGGCAGACCCGCGACCCGCTCCCGGACACGCTGCTCAAACGCGTGAAGCAGTTCTCGGGGCGACTGTCCACCGAGGCCGTCGGGTCGATGCAGGACAGGTTGCCGTTCTTCGCCGATCTGGACGCCGCGCAACGCGCCGGCGTCCAGATGCTGGTGCAGACCGCGGTGGTGAACTTCCTGGAGTGGTTGCAGGATCCCGACAGCGATATCCGGTTCAGCCTGGACGCCTTCCAGGTGATTCCGCAGGATCTGGCGCGGCGGCTGACGCTGCGCCAGACCGTGGACATGGTCCGGGTGGCCATGGAGTTCTTCGAACAGTGGCTGCCCGCGCTGGCGCGCAACGACCGGCAGCTGGTGGCGCTCACCGAGGCGGTGCTGCGATACGGGCGTGAGCTCGGGTTCGCGGCCGCCTCGGTGTATGCCAGCGCGGCCGAATCCCGGGGCGCCTGGGATACCCGGCTCGAGGCGCTGGTCGTCGACGCCGTGGTGCGCGGGGATACCGGCCCGGACATGCTCTCCCGGGCCGCCACCCTCAACTGGGACGCCACCGCGCCGGCCACCGTGCTGGTCGGCACCCCGCCCAGGGATCAGGGCGTCTCGGTGGTCGGCGGGGTGCACACCATCGCCGCCCGGCACGGACGTGCGGCGCTGGCGGTGGTGCAGGGCTCGCGGCTGGTGATGGTGGTCAGCGGCCATCTCGACGAGACCGCCCAGGTGTCGTCGTTTCTGTCGGACCTGCTCAACGAGGTGTTCTCGGACGGCCCGGTGGTGATCGGCCCGACCACCCGCACCCTGGGCGCCGCGCACGCCAGCGCGGTCGAGGCACTGGCCGGTATGGAAGCGGTGATCGGGTGGCGGGGCGCCCCGC